>JBGSJV010000054.1:0-34636 GCA_041741535.1 Pirellulaceae bacterium | reverse complement strand
CCCGATGGGACGTTGCGGCAATTGACTCGTGACACCTTTACCAGACGCGACCTAAAAATTTGACTTTGCCAAAGCCAAATCCTCTGGCGAAGGATCGCCTAAGCCGCATTCGAACGTGCCCGAAACTGGAGCGTTTCGCGGCTATGCGAGTCCCAACCACACGTTTCGCGAACGGCGTAACTCGTTCGGGCGGCAGAATGAAAATACGTCCGTGTGCCAACTTCGCCCAATAGTCCCAAACTAAAGAACTGGATACTGGCCAAACCACTGATCGCCGACAACAAGAACAGGGGGTTGCCGGTAATGTCGAAATCACTGAACAGTTTCATAAAGACACAACCGCCGCAACACAGCAGGCTTACTAAAAACGTCACGATTCCAATCCCGCCAAACAATTTCATCGGCGAAGCTAAGAAGCGTTGCATGTACCAGACCGTCAATAGATCCAACACGACTCGAAAGGTGCGGTCCAACCCATACTTGGTCTTGCCATGAATTCGCGGTCGATGGTGCGTGACCACTTCGCAACATCGCGCCCCACGGAGATGTGCCAAGATGGGAATAAAACGGTGCATTTCGCCATACAAGTTGAGTTCGCTCGCGATCCCCCGTCGAATTGCTTTTAGCGTGCAACCCAAGTCGTGAATCGGAAATTTCGTCGTCCGGGAAATTAACCAATTCGCCAAGCGTGAAGGCAAACGCCGACTCAAGAAATAATCTTGTCGCTGTTTCCGCCAACCGTGCACCAAGTCGTAACCTTGGTCAATCGTCTCCAGCATCATCGGAATGTCGGCCGGGTCGTTTTGGAGGTCGCCGTCCAACGTCACGATCACGTCTCCTTGGGCGTGATCGATCCCGGCTTGCATCGCGGCCGTCTGCCCAAAATTGCGGCGGAGAATTACCGATTTGACTCGGGAGTCCTGCGAGACCAATTGTTTGATAACCTCGACCGAACCGTCGGTCGATCCATCGTCCACCAGGATTAGTTCAAACGAGGAAGACCGGCCATCAAGTGCTTGACAGACTTCGGCGTGTAGTCGGGGCAGGTTCTCCAACTCGTTGTGGACAGGAACCACGATCGAAACGACGGGGGGCTGTGATTTCAAAGTGGACACATCCTTGTGGTGGCCGCCGCAACGGCAACAAAAACAATCGCAACCGTCCTGGTTGCCATTTCGCGGAAATCTCGATCCATATCCGAGGCGTGATCACGTCACGCCACCGCGAATTATAGATGTCGCTGCAAATGCGTCTATCTCAATTTCTCTCTTGTGAGTTTGGGGGCAGATTGCTACGGTTCGCCGGACGGGATTCCGTTTTGATATACGCGCAACAGGGTCTACTTTATGCAGTTTAGGTCGATTGGGTTGGTAGCGTTGAGCTACTTTCTAATGTTCCCCTTATGCCACACGGCGGCTCGCTCCGAGTCCATCTTCCCGAGCATTCCGTTGGTGACCGAGCTTTACGAGAGTGAAGTCGAAATGTGGTCGTCCGACTGGAATTCTGGCTGGGGTGCTAGCTACGAATTGGGACTCAATGGCGCGGAAGGAAATGCCACCAACTTCAATCTTTCGACCGCACTCAAACTGACGCGAACTTTGGAAAGTCGGATCACCACTTTGGATCTGAACTACGCGCAAGCTTCGAACAACAACATCGTGATTCGGGACTTTGCGCTATTTCGAACCCGCAACGAATACTTGTTGGGTGAATCGCGCTGGTCGATTTTTACGGAAGGCATGCTGGAGTATGATCGGTTTCAGGCCTTTGACTTTCGCTTGACGATGGCAACCGGTCTTGGTTACCGCTTTATAGACAATGACACGACCACCTTAAAAACTCGAACTGGTTTGGGTACATCGCGAGAATTTGGCGGACCAAATGACGAGTGGAAGCCAGAATTAGTTTTGGGTCTCGACTTCAAACACAAACTAACGGATCGTCAGAATCTATACCTAACCAACGACCTGTATCCGAATTGGACCGACTTTGGCGACTTTCGTATGATCACCGATGCCGGCTGGCAACTGCTGATCGACGAAGAGACTCGGACTAGCCTCAAGGTGGGCGTCATCAATCGACACGATAGTACACCTCAGGGACAAAAATCGAACGACTTGAATTATTCCCTGTTGTTGATGTGGAACACCAAGTAGTATGCCTCGCACGACGGTCCCCGACGATGCCTCCACTGCCCAACGTCCGCTGCGCGTTCGGGTGCGTCAGGACCTGATCTGTTCGCGCCAACGGTACCAGGGCGGTGACTATTGGTTGGTCAAAGATCCGTTGACGCTGCAGTATTTTCGGTTCCAAGAAGAAGAGTATTGGTTGCTGCAATCACTCACTGGTCAGGTATCGGCCGAAGGGCTGCAGCAGGAATTTCAACGACGTTTTGCACCACAAAAGATCTTGTCGGGTGAACTCCAGCAGTTCTTGGGCATGTTGTTTCGCAGTGGACTTGTGATCGCGGACAGTCCCGAGCAAGGTCGTCAGTTGTGGCAACGACGACAGAAACAAGAACGGCAGGAACGCTGGGGACAATTGGCCAACCTATTGTCGTATCGATTTCCTGGGTTCGATCCGGGACGAATTTTGGATCGCTTGGCGCCATGGACCGATTGGTTCTTTTCGCCCGCCGCGATGTTCGGTGTCTTGGTCCTAAGTTGCGTGGCGTCGATCATTGGTCTCGTCCAGTTCGAGCACCTGCAACAGCGTCTCCCCAGTTTCGAACAATTTTTTGCGGTTCAGAATTGGTTCTGGCTCGCCGTGACATTGGCCGTTACCAAGGTCCTGCACGAACTAGGGCATGGCTTGGCCTGCCGCCGCTTCGGTGGCCAATGCCACGAGATGGGTGTGATGCTGTTGGTTCTAGCACCGTGTTTGTATTGCAATGTCTCCGATTCGTGGATGATTCCCTCGAAATGGAAACGCATCTTCATTTCAGCTGCTGGGATGTATGTGGAATTGGCACTGGCGGCTGTGGCAATGATCGTCTGGTGCTCCTCGCAACCCGGCTTTATCAACTCGATGGCGCTGAATCTGATCTTTGTATGCGGTGTCAGTACGATCTTGTTCAACCTGAATCCGCTGCTTCGGTTTGATGGCTACTACATCTTGGCCGATTGGTTGGAAATCCCTAACTTGCGGCAAAAAGCGACCAAGTTATTGCAAGGGGTCATCAACAAGTGGTGCTTGGGCTTGCCCGTGCCGCGAGATCCTTTCTTGCCGCAAACACACGTTGCCTGGTTTGTCCTGTACAGCGTGGCCGCTGGGATCTATCGCTGGGTCCTGACCTTTACTGTGTTTTGGTTTCTCTACAACTTGTTGGAGCCGTACGGGCTCAAGATTTTAAGTCAGTTGCTGGCCGCGTTTTCGCTGGTCGGGTTAGTCGTGTACCCGGCGATCCAGTTGGTGCGTTTCTTCAAGATTCCAGGAAAGGTCGAAACCGTGAAACCTTGGCGAGTGATGGCGACGATGGGGATCGTCGTGGCCGTGGTCGTGGGTATTCTGTTGATCCCACTGCCACATTATGTGGACATGCCTTTGTACGTGCAGCCCGCCAACATGGTCAACGTTTACGTCGAAACGCCCGGGTTGCTGCACCAGGTGACCGTTCAGAAGTACCAACCCGTTCAGGCTGGCGATCCAATCATTCGGTTAACAAACTACGATCTGGAACAACAACGAGTTGTGGCGGCCAATAAGTTGACTCAATCGGAAAACCGGATCCAAGAACTCGATCGACTGGTTTCCTTGGATCAGATGTCCAACTTGGTGCGTGAAAGCACGCTCGTGCAAATGGAGAACGATCGGGAACAACTGAACGACTACCAACGCCGAATCGACTCGCTCCAAGTCAAGGCTCCCCAAACGGGTTGGCTGATCCCGGCGGCGCGCATCGAACCGCCGGGCCCGGACGCCGAACGCTTGCCGACTCTGGTGGGTGATCCCTTAGAGTCCGCGAACGGTCGCGCCATGCTCGCCGAACAAACACTGGTGGCCCACATTGCCCCAGCGCGCGAAAAATGGCAAGCCATGATTTTGGTCGACCAGGAAGAAGTCGAATTCACTCGAGTCGGTCAAGACGTCAAAGTTTGGCTGGCCCAGTTTCCGAATCAAGTGTTTCGAACCCGGATCGACGAGGTGGCGGTGGACTCGCTGCAAGTAATCCCTACACAAATGGCTTCTCCAAAGGGAGGCCCGGTCGAATCGATCGCCACCGAGGGAGGTCGGTTCAAACCGGTTTCCGCCAAATATTTGGTGATCGCTCCGTTGGAAAACCCGGATAACCTGATGGCGAAGGACCTAACCGGCGTTGCGAGGATTCACGTGGGTTATCGTACCGTCGGCAATCGTTTGGCCCGGTATTTGGCTCACACCTTTAATTTCAAGTTGTAAAGTCACGGCGTCCAAACGTCCGTCGTTCGCACGTGGAAGAGTAGCTACGTTCGCCAGAACTTGGTCGGACTGCAACGGTGATTGTCCCCTTCGCCTTTGTTGACTGTCCCCACGCTCTACGTCCCACGCCTACGGTCACTGTCCCCACGACATCCCCGCAACGGTGCCTGTCCCCTTCGCCTATGTTGACTGTCCCCACGACATTCGCGGCCTACGGTGACTGTCCCCACGCCGTACGGTGACTGTCCCCGCTCCTTACGGTGACTGTCCCCACGACATCCACCGCGTTCGCCAGAAGGTGGACCGAAGTATCGACCAACCCCGTATGTACGAGTCTGCTCCCTAGCGATATTTTGTTGTGGACGAAAGTTCCCTACGGCGAGCGTATTCCTGAGGACATTCCATGAAGGCTTTTGAGGCGGTCGAGAAATATTTCAACAAAGCAGCGGACCACTTGGAGATGAATGACTCCATGCGCCGGCTGCTCGTCACCTGCAAGCGGGAAGTCCAGGTCGAAGTTCCAGTGGAGATGGACGACGGCCGTTTGGAAACGCTGATTGGCTTCCGCGTCCAGCACAACAACGCGCGCGGCCCCATGAAGGGCGGCTTGCGGTATCACTGGGAAGTGGATTTGGACGAAGTCCGCGCTTTAGCCTCCTTGATGACCTGGAAAACGGCGGTTGTCAATATTCCCTATGGTGGCGCAAAAGGTGGCATCTGCATCGACCCGCGCAAGTTGAGCATCAAGGAACTGGAACGGATCACTCGGAAGTTCATCGACCAGATTCACGAGATCATTGGGCCGGACGTCGATATCCCGGCTCCCGACATGGGAACCAATTCCACCGTCATGTCCTGGATTCGCAATCAATGGGAAAAATATCACGGATTTAACCCAGCAGTCATTACTGGGAAACCGGTCGAGCATTACGGATCCAAAGGCCGCGAAGAAGCGACCGGACGTGGCTTGGGAATCTTGGCCTTCAAGGTTTTGCAACGATTGGGACGATTCCCCAAAGACACTCGCGTGGCAATCCAAGGATTTGGTAACGTCGGGACGCATGCGGCGAAATTGTTGCACGAGTCCGACTTCAAAGTTGTGGCCATCAGCGATTTGTCCGGCGCCTATTACAACCCCAATGGGCTGGATATCCCGGCTGCGTTGAAGCACGTCTTGCAGCATCGGACCCTGCAAGGCTTTGGCGACGCAGAAATCATTACCAACGAGGAACTGCTGGCATTGGATGTCGAGATGCTCGTCCCAGCAGCCCTCGGGAACGTGATCAACGCCTCCAACGCTCATACGATCAAGGCCCAGATTATTGTCGAGGGTGCCAATGGTCCGGTTTCGCCCGAGGCGGACGACGTTTTTGAAGCGAACAAAGTTTTGGTCCTGCCCGATATTTTGGCGAATGCGGGCGGCGTGACCGTCAGCTATTTCGAATGGGTCCAGAACCGCCAGTACTACGTCTGGGACCTGAACCGAGTCCGACAAAACTTGGACAATGTACTGTCGTCGGCGTTCGAGGACGTTTGGCAGATGAGCACCGAGCACAAGGTTTCGCTGCGAACTGCGGCCTTCATGATCGGGATCGACCGGGTCCGCCGAGCGACCGAACTATCCGGCTATTAGAGTTAGCCCCCTTGGGGTATAAACTCTGGGCAAACGGCGAATGGTGTCAGGGATCAGTCGGAGCGGAACGGTTCTCCTCGGGCGGCCTGCAATCGCCGAAGGATGACGACCTTGGTTCCTGATCCTGTTGCCTTTTATCACGAACAAGTTAATCGCCTGCAAACAGAGTTGGCCAGTCTGAACCAACGCTGTGGCTGGAGCGGGTTGGCTCGGGGACTGACGTTCCTGGGGGCCGCGTTTTGCTTTTTCGCTGCGTTTTTTCAATACCGGGACACGCCCCAATTTTGGTGGAGCCTGTTTGCCGTCGTGGCCGTGGTGTTTCTGTTCTTTGTCATCTATCACGGCGTCTTCGACAATCGACGCATTCGAGTCTCCCTGCAATTGGCGTTTTTTCGTCAAGGGTTGGCTCGGATCAAACGGGATTGGCCCAATATCTCCAATCCATTGTCGTGGGCCGATGACAAGCAGCCCATCCCGGGACTCGGCGGTCGTGCGAAAGAATCCTCGCATCCCAAACTTGACCGGGTCACCATTACGGACCTGGATTTGGAAGGCGAGAAGTCGCTCTGGCGATTGTTGAATTTGGCTCGGACGCCTTCTGGGCAAGCGATGTTGCATCAGTGGATGCTGCAAGCGACTTCGCTGGACGAAACGAAGAAACGACAAGAAAGTGTCAAGGCCTTGGCAGACGCCGACTCCTGGCGTCACGAGTTCTTGCTGAGTTGTTGGGGCAGTGTCAGTCCGGTCTCGAGTCCCGCGACGATCATGGCTTGGGCGGCGGGACCGCCACCTTCGACATGGCTGAACACGATGATCACGGTTGCTCGCGTGTCCGCGGTCTTATTGGTACTAATTTTGACGGCCGGCGCTATGGGGTGGATTTCGCCGTCGTGGCTGGGGACAAGCCTCTTCGGTTTGATCTTGTTCAATTTCTTGGTCAGCGTCGCAACCGCCGCTCCGGTACACGAAATTTTCCGTCAAGTTTCCTCACGCGCGGAAGATGTGCGGCAGTATGAGCATCTGCTGGAGATGATTGCCACCATCCCAATCCGCACCGAAATGATCGACGGGCTGCAACGCCGCGTCACCGCACAAACGGCCGACTCGAATGGACCATCAGCCCACCGAGCGGCGATGAAACAGTTGCTGTTGTGGAGCATGTTGGGGAATCTGCGGAGCGGTGTGACGTTTATTTTTTATGTCGTGGTCCAGTTTGCATTTTTGTGGGACCTGCATGTCTTGGCAGCCTTAGAAAAGTGGAGACTGCGTTGGGGCAAACAACTTTTTGGTTGGTTTGATTCGCTTGGTGAATTGGAAGCTTTGGCGGTCTTGGCCCAGTGTCGCTTTGATCATCCCACTTGGGTGTTTCCCGAATTGGTTCCCGCGTCTCAACGGCAACCAGCAGTGGTCGGCCAGAAAATGGGGCACCCGCTCTTGGGCCCCGGTTCGGTCGCCAATCCGGTTTCGTTGGGGCCGTGGGGCAAGTCCTTGGTCGTGACAGGCTCGAACATGTCCGGCAAAAGCACCTATCTGCGAGCCGTTGGCGCGAATCTGATCTTGGGGCGAATGGGCGCGCCGGTCGACGCCACGTCGTTTCGCATGCCGGCCGTGGAAATCGGCACCAGCATGCGTGTGGCGGATTCGCTGGCCGACGGCGTGAGTTTCTTCATGTCCGAACTTCGACGATTAAAACAAATCGTGGATCGCTCGCGGGATTTTACCACCGGAGTTGGTATCCAATATGTCTACTTGTTGGACGAAATCCTCCAGGGGACCAATTCGCAAGAGCGCCAGATCGCGGTTACTCGCGTGATCCAACAGTTGTTGGCTCGCAAAGCCATCGGCGCGATTTCGACACATGACTTGCAATTGCCCGATGTTCCGGAGTTGGCGGGAAACCTGGACATCGTGCACTTCAAAGAATCCTTTGTCGAGATCGACGGCAAGCAAACGATGACATTTGATTACCTGATGCGACCTGGCATCACACCCACAACGAATGCCCTCAAGTTGCTGGCCCTCGTGGGATTGGACGCCACCGAGTAAACGCAATGCCGTTCAATAAGTAGCAGACACACTCCGTGCGTGTCCGCCGATCCTTGAAAGGCGAGCGTCGTTTGATGGGTGCGGCGTAGGGAAGGCGCCTACGACCGTTCTTCGTTGAACGGTAATGCAAGTAAACGACAAACACGACGAAGACAAAACCAGCGAATAAAGGAGACCATGTATGCTCACCACCACGACTCCAACGATTGAAGGCCACCCAATCAAACAGTATTTGGGGATTGTTACCGGCGAAGCCATCATGGGCGCAAATCTGTTTCGCGATTTTTTTGCCGGGATCCGCGACATCGTCGGTGGTCGCACCGCCAGTTACGAACAGGTCCTAAACGACGCTCGGTCGGCTGCAATCGCCGAGATGGAGCAACGGGCCGCCGAGCGTGGAGCGAACGCCGTCGTCGGGGTGGACATCGATTATGAGGTCCTGGGGCAAGCCAACGGCATGTTGATGGTCGCAATCTCCGGCACCGCTGTGATCGTCTAATCGACTGGCCCAAACGGCTGCCCCCGGGAGCAGGAGCAGAGGCGACAAATGTCTGGGCTCCGGGACTGGACTCTTTGTCCGCGTCATCCCAATCTCGCTCGGTGCGATTCACAAGGGGACCACTGGATTCGCGATGGTTTTGGGCTCCGCCTGGGTTCTACGTCATCCCAATCTTTTGCGGCGGTTTCTCGCCTGTACCTCCATGCAATCTCTCTTGCGCGGTGCGTTCTTAGAGGTCGCAAGATCTTGCCCATCGACCGCGGCAAGAGCGGGGGCAGTCGGCACGGCACGGGCTTGCTTCGATTCGAACGGTTGTTGGGATGGCGAAGTCATTGACGATTTTCCCGGGCATTGTTACATTTCCGGGCTGGGCAAGAATGCACTTTCCCACAACTTTCACTCTTTTGAGGTTATTGACGAATGGCAAAAGCGGCGGCCAAACCTGGAAAAATGGTCTATTACTTCGGAGCCACCAAAACGGAAGGCAAGGGTCTGACCAAAGCCTTGCTGGGTGGTAAGGGCATCAACTTGGCCGAAATGACCTCGATTGGTCTGCCGGTTCCGCCGGGATTCACGATCACGACCGAATGCTGCGACGCCTACGTCAAAGCCAAACACAAGCTGCCTGAAGGCTTGATGGAAGAAGTCGGCAAGCATATCAAGACCTTGGAAAAAGAACTGGGCAAGAAGTTCGGCGACAACAACGACCCACTGTTGGTTTCCGTTCGCTCCGGTGCTGCCGTTAGTATGCCGGGCATGATGAACACGATTTTGAACTTGGGCCTTACCGATCAATCGGTTCAAGGTTTGGCCAAGGCCACGGGCAATCCGCGTTTCGCTTATGACGCGTATCGCCGCGTGGTCAACATGTTTGGTGACGTCGTGATGGGAGTGGATCACGAACACTTCGAACACGCATTCGACCAAATCAAGAAGAAGTACAAGGTCAGCTTGGACACGGATGTACCAGCCGAAGGTCTTCAAGAATTGGTTCAAGCCTACAAAGACGTGTACAAAAAGCACACGGGCAAGGCGTTCCCACAAGATCCAAACGTCCAGTTGGAATTGGCAATCGAAGCCGTGTTCAAGAGCTGGGATTCGGACAAGGCCGTGAAGTACCGCGAAATCGAAAACATTCGCGGACTGCTGGGAACGGCCGTCAACGTTCAGTCGATGGTCTACGGCAACATGGGTGCCGACTCAGGTACCGGTGTGGCGTTTACTCGTAACCCGTCGACTGGCGAAAACAAATTCTACGGCGAGTTCCTAATCAATGCTCAGGGTGAAGACGTGGTGGCCGGTATTCGGACCCCGCAGCCGACCGCCGAAATGAAGAAGTGGAACAAAGATGTTTACGAAGAGTTGATGAAGATCAAGGACATCTTGGAAGCCCACTACAAAGAGATGCAAGACATCGAGTTCACGATCGAACGTGGCAAGTTGTACATGCTGCAAACTCGAACGGGCAAGCGAACCGGTGCCGCTGCGGTACGAATCGCTTGCGAAATGGTCGCTGAGAAGTTGATCGATGAGAAGAAGGCCGTCTTGCGAATTCCAGCCAACGACTTGAACCAGTTGTTGTTGCCTAGCTTCAATCCATCGGCTCGCAAGTCGGCGACGGTTGTGACCAAAGGCTTGCCAGCCTCGCCGGGAGCGGCAGTCGGCGCTTTGGCGTTCACCGCCGAAGAAGCCGTTCGCCGGGCAGAAGCTGGTGAAAAAGTACTTTTGGTCCGCAAAGAGACCAGCCCGGAGGACGTGGACGGCATGCACAAGGCGGCTGGGATTTTGACCAGCACTGGTGGGATGACCAGTCACGCGGCCGTGGTCGCTCGCGGTTGGGGTCGTTGCTGCGTTGTAGGCGCTGGCGAAATCCAAATCAACGAGAAGGCCGGCAAGATCACCGTCAACGGCAAGTCTTATGGTCAAAAGGATGTCTTGAGCATCGACGGGACGACTGGCGAAGTCATGGAAGGTTCCGTTGAAACGCAAACGCCGACCCTGTCGGGCAATTTTTCCACGGTGATGGAATGGGCCGACAAGTATCGCCGTTTGGGAGTACGCACCAATGCTGATTCGCCGAACGATGCCAAGAAGGCTCGATCGTTTGGTGCCCAAGGGATCGGCTTGTGCCGCACCGAGCACATGTTCTTTGAAGAAGATCGTATTGCCGCGATGCGCGAAATGATCTTGGCCGACAAAGAAGAAGATCGCCGCAAGGCTTTGGCAAAATTGTTGCCATACCAACGCAAGGACTTCGAGGGCATTTTTAAGGCGATGGACGGTCTGCCGGTTACCGTTCGTTTGTTGGATCCACCGCTCCACGAATTCTTGCCGAACGAACCGAAGGCCCAAAAGGAAATGGCCGACATGTTGGGCGTCAAGCCCGCGGACGTGAAGGCTCGTGTGGATCAATTGCACGAAATGAACCCGATGCTGGGCCATCGTGGCTGCCGTTTGTGCGTGACCTACCCCGAAATTCTGGAAATGCAAGTGACCGCCATTGTCGAAGCGGCGATCAATTGCCAGAAGAAGGGTATCGTGGCCAAGCCAGAAATCATGATCCCGTTGGTAGGTATGGTGGAAGAACTTCGCTTGCTCAAGAACAAAGTCGCCGAAACCATCGAAGCCGTCAAAGCAGCCAAGAAGTTTACTGACAAGTTGGACATCTTGATCGGCACGATGATCGAAATCCCACGTGCCGCATTGACGGCCGATCAGATCGCAGGCGAGGCCGAGTTCTTCAGCTTCGGAACCAACGACTTGACGCAGATGACATTTGGATTTAGCCGCGACGATATCGGGACGTTCTTGCCCGATTACCTGTCGAAGGAACTGTTGCCGATCGATCCGTTTGTGTCGTTGGACCAAACCGGTGTCGGTCAATTGGTCCAAATGGCAGTAACCAAAGGCCGCGCTGCTCGGAAGGATCTGAAGCTGGGCATTTGTGGTGAACACGGTGGTGATCCGGAATCGGTGGATTTCTGTCACCGAGCCGGTTTGGATTACGTCAGCTGCTCGCCATTCCGCGTGCCGATCGCACGTCTGGCCGCAGCCCAAGCCGCCATCCGCCACGGCTAATCAGCCAACGCGGTTGCCTGCAAAAACCTCCAATCCCTGCCATCGCGGATGCGAAGGCAGGGATTTTTTTGATCAGCGTTCACTGGACGTGGGGTGCGTGGAGCAAGTCGCCTGGTAGACCTGCTGGATTAGGAAGATCCTTTGTGTTACCGTCCGGAGATATTCGTCTCCTTTTCCCAAAGCCAGAGGTTGCACGAGTCCATGCTGAACCCGTACGAACCACCAAACGAGAAGCTCCAAGTGGCGCCGATTGAGATGGCAACTCCTTCTGTGCGACGCTGCTTGGCATTGGCGATTCCGATAAACTTGTTTTGTTCGATCATTGGCGTGCTTATCCATGGGGCTCTAGGAAATCTGTTGCTGCATTCACTAGTCCTAACTCAAGTCTGGATAATCTTGGCTTGCTCCATGACATCGATTCTGTGCTCGTTGCTGTTTGGCAAAGACAGCCTGTTGGCTCATTCCACTCAACTGGTTTGCGCGATTTCGGGAGGGATAACGATAGTTTGCTGTGGGACCTTGTTGCTGAATTGGTGGCAAACCGGTGTCTGGGATGAACAAATGACGTTTTATCGCAGAGCCTATCGCTTGCACTTCTGGTCCTGGTTGCTGTACTTAGCGATCATTGGAATTGTCCCAAGCTTGCTCGCAATCGCTCGGTTTCGCGGGTCCCATTGGCTTTGCATCACCACCTTACTGCTCACCACACCCTTTGTCGTCATTTTTGTCTTTGCAGGACAGTTCGCTCAATTGCTCCGATAGCGAGTCGGGGGTACATAAGCAGCATGCCGTCATTGTGATTGAGTCTTACCACGCGAGCGATTGTCTCGCGATTTTTCGGAACGAAACGCCCGTCCCAATATCTCGCGCAAGATACAATATTCAATGACCGAACTACCCGTCAATTCAACCGATTCGATCGGACGAAATAGCGCATTCCAATAGAGTGACACACGTCCTGCCAGCAGCGTTGACTGGTTAGCCACCGGAAAAGAACCATCAGAGCGGACATGGAATGTTCTGTTTTGCGGTACAATCGGAGCACTCGTTGGTCGAGCAGACTCGGTTTCAAACCAGATCGGGGAATGTTCCGTGCGGCGACACGGGCTACGACGACGATTTTATTCTGGAACCAAGCAAATGATTCGCTCACCAATCCAAGTTGGTCATGCGGCACCGAAATTTACTCTTCCGGCGATCGGACCCGAGTTGGGTGAGATCACGGTGCGATCGGAAGACTTTTACGGTCGCTGGTTGGTATTGCTGTTTTACCCGCGAGATTTCTCGTTTGTGTGCCCCACCGAGTTGACTTCATTCAGTGCGCGATTGGAGTCATTTCTGCAATACAACTGCACGCCACTTGGCGTGAGCATTGATTCACTAGAGTCCCATCGTGAGTGGATGCAAACGCCAACTTCGCAGGGGGGTGTGAGTGGATTGCGATTCGCGTTGGCTTCCGATATCGATGGCCAAGTCTGTAAACTTTATAATGTTTGGCACGATGCAGCCGACTTGCCTAACCGCGGCGTTTTTCTTATCGACCCAAATGGAACCCTGAGGTATTCCGCAATCTACGATTTGAGTGTTGGTAGAAATGTCGACGGAATATTGCATGTCCTGGAGGCACTTAACGCCGGTGGTTTATGTCCAGCGAATTGGTCGTCGGCTGACGGAGTGTTGGATGTTGCCGCTCTTCTCACGGCGGGACGAGTGCTTGGGCATTATAAGATTGAAGCGGAGTTGGGCAGGGGTTCGTTCGGTGTGGTATTGCGGGCTTTCGATCTTCGGCTGCAGCGGCCCGTCGCACTCAAGGTCTTTCATAAGAACCTAAGTGAAGCTGAATCACGACTGTTGTCCGAGGCCCGCGCTGCTGCAGGGGTGAATCATCCGAACGTTTGCAGAATTTATAACGTGGATGTCATCGACGGAATTCCGACGATCGTGATGGAATACCTCGAAGGCCAGTCGCTGGATAAATGCCTACAAGCGACGCTTGAGGAACACGAGTTCTTGATGATCGCTCGGAAGTTGGCATCTGGACTGGCGGCCGCACACTCAGCAGGGTTGGTGCATCGGGATCTCAAGCCTGGAAATATCGTTTTTCGAAATGACGGCGAGCCGGTGATCGTGGATTTTGGATTGGCTTCCGTCTTTGCCGATTCTCGCCGCGGACGATTACCGACTCACTCCGCGGATCAGGATCGTTCGCTTGCTCCGAAACTGGCGAATTTGACGGTACCGACTGTAAAGTTCGCTGCACAAACTTCTTCGTCGCCCCATTTGTCTGCGGGCAATGATCTGAAAATGACCGAAACCGCGGAATATGTACCCGTGGCAATTTCCAACAACTCTCGATCGGCGCAGCAAGTGACGAGCTCGATTTCAGGGACGCCAGCCTACATGTCTCCCGAACAAGTTTTTGGCGAATCAATTTCTCCCGCGAGCGATGTGTTTTCGTTGGCATTGATCTTTGTCGAAATGTTGACAAACCGACAAGCGCTCGCGTCCGAAAACCCGATCGCCGTCTTCCGATTGCTTGCCGATCCTGATTTCCTCGCTTCGATCCCGATGGAGGTTCCCCACAAGTACCGCGGCTTGGTTAGTTCCATGATTGAGCTTGATCCAAAGATGCGTCCGACAATGGAGACCGTCATCGAAGAGTTGCGCGAATTGGCGATGAGTTCGTGAGTGCGCAAAGAACGGTTGTACGCCAGGAAGGCTGTCGCGACCTAGTTGGAGATTCTCGTAACCCCGAACCGACAACTGCGAATTCTTCAATGTCACTGTGTCACATCGGTTCAAACCGCTGAAGAAACTCACCAATTTTTCGGGCCAGAATGTCTCGGATAGCTTATTTGGCCCTGACATCTCAGCCCACTTGCCCGCCAACCAAAGGCCGTTGTGTGAGGCTCAGATCCTTCGTCTATTGGTCCACCGACCAACTCGTTTTACTAGGCCAACACCGAACGACTACTGTGATCCGGTGAACGGAACAATGTGTCGCCCCAACGTCTTTTTCGCGGCAACTCGGCCTGGACGAATATTTCGACGGCGGACTCGGCTCGGGGCACTCGTGTTCCCGTAGAGGCGGGTGTGGTCCGAGAACGATGCCCGCTCGGGCAACGGCGTGGCTTAAACTTTAGCCGTGGGAGTTATTCTGGTCGGTTCGATTGGACGCGCTAGAAAATGGAAACATCGTGTGTTTTTTTGTGATATGATACGACCCGGTCGGTGATCGACTGCGGTCGATTGCCGATCACGAAGGGTGCACATACGACGGGGTTATCATGCGCCGACGTGGGGGTCTCTTCCCAACAACTTTATCACGTTGTTCATCTACTCTTTTCATTGGGCTACCATGATGTCTTGGAAAATCCAGCAACCGTTGGCCGTTCGGCTGGCAAGTGTGCTTTGCATTTTCGCCTCGTTTTCTGTTTCGAAGTTTCTGGTCGTGGCAATCGTTGGACTTGTCGCGTTCCATCCAACGACGTCGGTTTTTGAAACTCGTGTCGAAGCGGCTCCCGCCGTGATGTTGTGCCAAGATGAAGCTTCATCGGGCGATGAGGCGGCGATCGACGCAGAGCTAAAAGCTAAAGCACTACGTTACCATCAAGCCTTGCAACGACGCCCCGCGCCGGGCTTCCTGTTCGACCGCTTTTTTGATGCCTGGGTCGAGTTTTCGACGATCGCAGAACTGGAACAATTCTTGCGACAACAAGTTGATACCCATCACAAGACTAATGATCAGGTGTTGTTGGCCTTGTTCTACTCCAAGCAAGGCGACGATGTCAAAGCACTGGCTCAGTTCCAAACAGCTTTGGCCACCGACCCTGGCAGTGCGGCGACTTGGTTCGAAAAAGCCGCCGTGGCCGCCCGGACACTTGACTTTGATACAGCGCTACAAGATCTGGCAAAAGCGGCTGAACTACAAACGGCCGCCTCGAGTCCCGACAAAGAACTAGGGCTCAACATTGCCAAACAACAAGCTTCGCTGTTGGTACGGAGCGCGCGTCTAACCGAAGCGAAGCAGGCTTGGGAAACGCTGATCGCCGCCAATCCATCGGACGAATTGTTGTTGGAAGATATCGTCGAGCAACAGATTGGGGAAGGATTGTTTGAGCAAGCCTTAGGCACCACCGAAAAACTGTTAGCAATCACAAAAGATCCGTATCAATTGGTCAAGCGTCGCATGCGACAAGGCGATATCTTGCAACGGTCCGGCAAGCAACCAGAAGCATTACAAGTCTACGGCGAGACTCTCCCAAGGGTCGGTCGCGATACATGGTTAGAACGGGAATTGGTTGCCCAGATCGTCGAACTGTTCCGCCGGGAAGACAATTTGACCGGGCTAAAAGAACAATTCGAAAAACTACTCGCGGCAGAGCCGGATCGATTGGCCTTGCAAAAAGGCTTGGCCAAAACGCTTTCCGAAATTGGACAACCGGACGACGCAATCGCCGCTCTGCAAAAAATTGTGGAATTGACGCCCGGAGATCGCTCGAATCGGGAGAATCTGATTGCGGCGCTGGCCAAGGCCGGGAATTTGGATGGAGCCGTTGCCCAGCAAGAGGCGTTGATCGGTCAATTTCCCACGGACGCCGAGCTTTCGATAGCTTTAGCGGAATTGCAGAAGAAACGTAGCCAAGATGCATTGGCCCAAACTGCAGTGCTAGAATTTTTGGCTAAGTCAGGGAACAGTGAAGCCGCCTATCTTCGCGCGGCCCGAGTGCTGGATGGCTTCGGACTGACCGATGAAACGCGACGAATTTACGTGGAGTGCTTGGAACGTTTTGCTCAATCGGCGGTGGCCCGCGAAGCCTACGGTAGTTGGCTGTACCAACGAAACGATAAAGCGGTCGCCATACAACTTTGGCTGAAAATGGCCGCTGGTGCCGACAAACAAGATCTGTTGCGTCTGGCCCGCTTGTTGGCCCAACGCAACGAACATGCGGCGGTTCTGTCTCTCTTGCAGGGACGTTTGGCCGAGTTTGATTCGGACTCCATTTATCTCGGCCAACTGATCGACTCTGCGATTGCTTTGAAGCAATTCCCGGACACGGTTCCTTGGTTGCGGCGCCGGGCCATGGTCAGCCAATCGGCGATCGAGGTGGAAAACACGATTGCGCAGGCGACGATTGTCTTTCGACGAATGGAGCAACCTGCGACGTTGTTAGATGCCTTGAAGACCGACACCTTCCAAAGTGACGGAACGATTCGAATCCATGGAATCGGGGCAGCATGCCTCTTGTCCGAGTTGATGGAACTGGGTGGCGACTCAACCAATGCTGAACAAATCTTGGAGCAATTTGAGGCGGCATTAAACGGTACCAACGATCCGGCTAAAAACTTGGAACTATTGGGAACTCAGCGAATTCGTTTGCTGACAATGCGTCAAGACTGGGCCAAAGCGGCAGAAACTGCAAAAAAACTGGTTGAATTGCCCGGCGGTCGCCAAAGTGGTCATTTGAAGCGTCTGGTCGAGTTGTACATGCGGGACGGTCAACCGGAACAAGCCGTGGCATGGGTCGCCCAATGGAAACAGTCTTCACCCGGGAACGTTACGCCGTGGGTCACGGAAGCTCAACTATTGTCACGACTGAACCGCGAGGAAGAATCGCTGCGAGTCTTGCGACAAGCCAGTCGTCGCTTTCCGCAGGACATCGACCTAGCTACGATGTTGGCCGAAAAATACATGAGCGTCGGCCAAGCCCGCGAAGCCGAACGAATCTATTGGCGACAATTTGAACAAACTCAAGATCCCTCGGAGCGATTGCAATGGGTCGAACAGTTGGCTCGCGTTAAATCGGAATTGGGTCAAACGGACGAGTTGGTCGCCTTGTTTCGCGAACGCCAAAAAAGCAATCCCGAATCGATTGAACCGCTTCTGTCGCTGGCGTTGATCTATCGGGAAATGGACAACTACGAGGATCGCCGCGCCGTCCTGATGGAAGCCAGCCGCAAGCAGCCCGATAATCTGCAGCTGTTGCTGGAGACGGCAAGATTGGAAGAAGCCTCTGGGGACTGGCAGGATTCGTTGGAAACTTTGCAGCGCGCCTTGCCGTTGGACCCGTCCGGCAAGGTCGCGCGCCAATTGGCGAAATCCAGTTTCACTTATGGCGAAACGCAACGAGGACTGGAATTATTGCAAACTCAGCTGAATAGTTCTGGGATCAGCCCACGCGATGTCGAGATCTTGATCGACTCGTTGTTGCAGGCGGACCAGTGGGAAGTGGCCCGAGCGTTGTTGCAACCGCAACTCGTTCGCTGGCCCGATGATTGGCGATTGTCGTACATCCAGGGCGTGATCGAACAGCACTTGGAGGCCAACGATTCGGCAAAAGAGATCTTCTTAAAACTGTTGACCGTGGACAATGACCTACCGGGTTTGTCGGGGATCAACGTGGGGTCTCGCTACGGGCTGAGTTCGTACGGGCTGCCGAAAACACTCGAAACGTTTTATGAGTTGCAGTATCGCTACGACGAACCATTGGCCCACGAAGAGCAAAGGTCCTTCGGAGGGCGATTTCTGATGTTACCGTCAGATCCTCGAACGTGCCAACAGTACGCCCTGTGGCACTTGGTCTTCATGAACCAGGACGCCGAGGATGTCGAAGATGACCGGTTGGCAATCATGCAAAAAATGGGAGCAGGCAGATTTGACAATGTCGATCTGTATTTTGATCTCTTGATTGGGACTTCGGGAAGTTTCGGACGTTCGACCCCGGACCTATCCGACAAGCTTATCGAACGCTACTCAAATCGGAAAGACTTCTGGCTGTTGTATGCCTTTCTATCATTGGAAAACGATGCTCCACAGGAAGACGAAAACTTGGTGCGGGCAATTAGTTCGATCGAACCGCATTACCCAAGCCTTGCATTGGCGTGTGTGTTGCGAGTCATCGAAAAGGCCCCGGAGTCAGCCTCCGACACGTTGAAGTCCAAAGCAGGTGACCTGCTGAAGCCGCTCAAAGAAAAGAGAGTCGAGGATTCCGACTACCTGTTAATGCAAACGGCGTACGATTTCCTCGGAAGAAATCCTGAGGACTTACCGGCCGACGTACGCGGGTTACAAGGAAATCTCGCTGAATTGTTTGCCCAGTGGCACCGCGAGGTTGATACAGCAAGCAATCTAGGCTCAAATTCCAATCTTACCAACATCGTCATTGCTTCGGCCGTGAGATCCAAGTCGACCAAGATGTTGGTCGAAATACTCGAACACGAAATGGATCGTGCCGCCAAGAATACGACAAATCAATCCGCCGTTCCATACTTATTTAGATCACCTTATTCGCGTTACGGCTACGACGAAACTCTGATTTCATTGTTACCGTTTCCACCAACACAATATTTGGAAATATCGAGTGCGATTGAAGTGTTGAGCGAACACTTGCAGCGGACTGAAGAGCGGTCCGGTCTGTCCGCACCAACCGATACGAGCGAAACCACTCTGACCTGGCTGAATCACAGTGCCGAGCAAACATCACGCCCGTTTCTCAAAGCAATCCTGCAATTGATGTCGGGGCGTATGCAGGAAGAATCGGGCTCCCTGGACCGAGCCATGGCTTACACGGAGCTACAAAGTACGCTGACCAGTTTTCTCGAAGCAAACCCGCAGGACTGGAATGCGTTGTTGTTGGCTGCAAGTTTGGCCACTCACCAAGAACGTTGGCTAGACGCGGCTGCCATGTTGGAACGCTCGGCGGCACTGCCGTTATCGCCAGACCAACGCAAGTTGATCGATTCGGCAACCGTGGCGGTCGCCGTGAATGGGAAGGCATCGGAATTGGATCAACCCGCACAAGAACCCTTGGTCGCAGCCGCCCGAAATGCAGCCCTTCGACTCCGACGTCACCAGTTGGGAAACGCTCAAAGCATGGAACTTATGTTGGCGATGGAAACGCTTCAGCTCAACGAAGAAGCGGGGGACATGGAATCTCGGTTGGCACAATCCAATCCGGCGGCCGGAAGCGTTGCCGGACGCGTTGTCCCGATGGGGAGCAATCCGTTTCATGCTATTTCGGGAGGACCGGAACGAATCGTCGAACTGCTGCGTGACGACAAGAAAGATGCTGCATTCCGATTGTTGACCCAAGACATCAACTCCCTTGCCAAGCAAAGACTGGCACTATTTTTCCAAGACGAAGACGATTACGAGTTGCGGCAATTTGTCTCCATGATCAAGAGTCTTGAATTGAGCGAAGCACTATTGGAACACTTGGCAGCGGTATCACCGGACAAACTCGACAGCTTAGGGTTTGCGCATGAGTTGTTTGGAGACAGTGCCCAGGCACTCGCCTACTATCAGAAATACGTTGATGCAAACCCCGGTCGAACCGCAGTGCGGTTTCGCTGTTTGTTAATCAAACTGCGAGAGAACCCGGAGCATTTTGCCCAACATCTTCAAGAGCTGGACAGCTTTGATGCCAAAGTGATTCGAGAGATCGGCCCCGTTCTGTTGGGACAGATGACGGCAGGACCACTCAGTTTGCCTTTGACATTCGAGCAACGGCTCCAGTTGATCGAGAACTTGCTCGCACGAGCCGAACAAGATGCGCAAGAGAAACCGGAGAATGCGGCGTGGCTGGAAGCCGCTTGGCCGGTTCTGACTAGGGCGACTTCATTAGCAACGCCCAAACCGTCGCCCACGGATACCGATTCGAATGGTGAAACCGGTGCCCAAACCTGGTCGCTCTTTGGACAACTCAATGAGGACGTTGAGCAATGGTCGAGTCAATTGGCACCGTTGTACCAGACAGGCCGAGCCTTCGAACTCAACCGCGACGACTTGCCAACGCCAGAACTCCAAGACTTGCAGAAAAAGCGGATGGAAGCTCGAGAACGGCGTATCGCCGTTCATGATCGTTTGAGCAATTTGCTGCTGCAGTCTCCACCAACTGCGAGCGAAGCCTTTTCACATTGGCTGGCCCTACGCGAAGCGCAGGGAAACGTGGACCCAATCCAAGCGGTTGCCTTAGCCAAAACGGTGTTGGAGCGTTCGGCAAATTTTCGGGGTGCAACGGGCGGTAGCGGGGCACAGTCTATTCGGCAACTGCAAAAGGCTTCAATCCAGCAAATGCAAGCGCAAATGAGATATTCCAGTGCTCACAGACACGAATATTTCGACGACTCGGATGAACGCCACACGACGCCAATGCGTACACCGGTGCAATATCTCAGTCGCCAATTGGCGGCTGAAAATTCCGTGGAAAGTCGGGCTCAAATTTCTGAGATTGTCCAGATGCTCCGTTCGTCACGCCGAACAGAGTTGGCCACGGAACTGCAGAGACGGTACGAACTACAAACAGCCCCGCCCGACCAATTTGCGTCGGTTTTCGGTGGATTCGCCAGTGAAGAGAAGAAAAGACGTTCGGCAAATACCGAGGACTATTCGGAACTGTTTATGGAGATTTATCAAGATCGAAAATTGGAAGTCGATCTGTTGCCCGCGTTGCTAGAGATGGCCCGTTCGATGCGCGAGCAGAATCAGTGGGATCGGGCGGAACAGATTGGGCTGTTGTTTGGAAAATATGTCGCCTACCGCAGCAAATCCGTTGGCCCCGCCTTCATCACCACAGCACTTGCGGCCTATGCCGAAGCTCTTTGCGGTGGAACTGAGCAACAAGGTACGTTAATCGAAAAATACGGCAACAAACCAAACCTGCCGCCAGGTCGCGGCGATGGGGCGGCCTATTCGGCCTATGTTGCGTCATTGGAGCGATTCGGAGTTTTCAGCGAGCTAGGCTTACCGATCATGATCGAAGTCGCCCGGTTCAAGGCCAACGATCATCTGTACGTTCGTCATCGAGCCGACGAATACGCCCAGTACCTAGTTCAAGAACGCGACGCCGACAAAATAATCGCCTATTTGGACTTAGCTGGATTTCTCAACGGTGTCGAACGCTTTGATCCAATTGCGTTGGACGCCACTGGCCAATCAACTGTTTTGGGATCGCTAATGTACGGGCTGCGTGGCGAGACATTTGTTACTCGGCGGAAATTGTTGAATGCCCTTAAGGACCGTGAACCGACCTTTGGGACTCGGCTATTTATCAAGATGATTGAGTCAAACGGTAGCAGTTTCCGCGAAGGCGACATTCATCAGGTCTTGAAGGTCGACCTGGACAACTTGGCGGCTTTGCCGGACGAAAAAATCACCCAATTGGTTAACATGATCCAGGAAATCGTTTCGTTGGGATCGTATTATTCGTCGGGAAGCGACTTCAATTCGGTGGACCCCGAAGTTCAAGCGGTGTTAAGTCGCGGCATGAACTTGACCGCACAGTTTGAGAAATTCATGGCGGCCAAGTCGCTGAAAGATCTGGACGTCGGTGGCGATTTCTACGAATTCCGTGAATATGCGGGACGTATCCTGCTCTTGTTCATCGAGCATCAAAAGCCTAAAGAATTTGCCCTCGCTTTCCGTCACTTCCTAGAACTCGCGTCGAAGGAACTCGGTGTACGGCGCCAAGTCGAAATCTCTCAATTTGTCGACCCAGTGATGAGCCAAGCCACTTCGAAGAAAGGCTTGGCTACCTTCGCGGCGGTCGCCTGGTTGGCCACCACTTCAGACCATGATGCATTGGATGTAATGACGATCGTCGACCGTGACCTTGCCGAAAGTTTTGTGTCGGAACTGGCAGCCGTGACGAAGGGACAGGATGCCGAGGCAATACGTCAGGGGTTGGATACGATTTCGAACAATCTGGCGACGTTGACGTCTGAAGCGGATGTATCCTCCTTTCATTACTTATTTTTGTCGGCGCTGATTGCGAGTGAATTTGATCGAGACAAATTAACAGCCGTGGTCGACTGGTCTCTAAAAGCGCGAAGCCAATCGAACTACCCCTCACTAGCACAGCAATGGTGGATCGCGGCCCAGTTAGCGATCTCAAAACAGGAAGTTAATGCGAACACACAGTCGACCGTCAATGTCGATGAACTTCGAACGGCTTTGTTGGCAACCGTGCGTTCGGAAACCCAGAGTCCCACGTCGCGGTCGGTTGCCGCACTCACCCTGTTGTCGTCGAAATTGCCTTTGGATACAGCAGACTTGACGATGAGTATGGAGTTATTGACACGCTTGCTCAAGAATCATCCGCCCAATTACATGAAGCCGTGGATGACAACCGTGATCAAAGTCCTGAGTCAAATGGAAGATGAAGACCAGCTGAAAGAAATTAGCTTGCCATTTGCAATGGCTCTGGAAAAGCAGGCAGCGGATCTTTTCGGAGGATATTCGTTCGACTCGCAACCAGATCTGATTCAAGCGCTTCGTCTCTACCACCGATTGGGCCGCCCGGCAGGCGTCACGGCGGTTGTCCGCGCGGCTAGTGGAGCGTCACAAAGTCCTGAAATAGTGGCGGAATTGACGCGATTAGGTTACGCAAACTTGGCATGGGCCCAGTTGAATCGAAATTGGGACTCCATCCAATTGGCTCATGTATTTGACTCCGCTGAGATTCAGGCACGAAAGAAGGAAGAAAATTCAGAGTTATCGATTCGGTTTGACTCGGAATTGGAAAGTAAGTTGGACGAATTGACTCGATTGGCCAATCATCCGGGCACCAAGTTTTTGGTTCGATTGTATGTCTCGGTTCTACGTGATACCGATGACGAGACCAAGCGGCCGGTCATTGGTCGAGCAGAACGACTGGCGAATTTGGCAGGACAATTTCCCGACCTGAGCTTCAGTTCGCGTGATGAACGGCTGTTGGCATTATTGTTACTGTCCTTGAACAAGGATTTGTCGCCACGCATACTTGCCGCCATCACTGAAGCGGCCGGTAATCTAAGACCGTTTGATATCTGGCAACATACGAGCGACAACGAGCTATTCTCGCGAAATCGGCGTCTATTAGTCACTAGTGTCGTTATTCAGTTGCAACGTGGAGAATGCGATGGGTTCGACGCGATGCTGGCGGATATGGACAAATTGGATGAAGACTATTATGCGAAAGAGTATTTGTCGGACCACGTGACCGAACTATTGTCGACCGAACTTGCCGCTCGCATGGAGCAAATTGACGCGGATACGTTAGTGTCTATGACTCCCAAGCTACTCCAACTCAAATCTGATAATTCACACGCAACGGAATTGCGTGGA
Source organism: Pirellulaceae bacterium (assembly GCA_041741535.1). Lineage (GTDB taxonomy): Bacteria > Planctomycetota > Planctomycetia > Pirellulales > Pirellulaceae > M30B19. Next base: position 10,879 of record JBGSJV010000054.1, on the reverse strand, counting down.
CTCTTGCAATTGTGGTACCTGATTCAGGATCGTGAAAAGGAATTTAATCAGATAATCAAATCGGTAAAACCGAGCCGCGGCCAGGGTCTGTTCGGTTCACGAACTTCGCTCGAGCTCGACATTGACGACCTGTGGGAGATCGCATTGCGCATGAAACCGGAACTCCTGAACCAAGGTCCTGAGGAACGGATAAAGCTCGTGCAATCGATTTGGAGATTAACCAAATCGGGAGCAGAAGTGGGTACGGCCCATTTTCAAAATGGCGTCAAGGAAAGCTGCGAATCATGCCGTGTTGCCAAATTCGGACTTGATGCCATCGAAGCCACAAAACTTCTTTCGGCCGAAGAGTTGATGGTTGTCGGGCCAGAGTTGGCTCGGATCGATTCGATAGATGGAGAAATCTGGCGTCAAATTGGACATCGACAGATGCAGTTGGAGCAATGGGAGGCGGCTGAAGGCAGTCTGCAACGAGCAATTTCTGAATCGCGTCGCGCGAGCACCGCTGGTACTGCCAATCGGCAGGTTGAATTGGCTTGGGTGTTGTCCAAATTGGGGAAAGCCGATGAAGCGAAGCAGGTGCTGAGCGAACTGAAGTCGACCGACCTCTACGGCGAAAACCCTCAACGCCTCACCCAACTAAAAACCGAGTTACAAATCGATTGATATGGTAATCTGAGAACCGAAGGAACACTCCGATGAATCAGAAAAAACCGAACTCGTCGCACAGCGTGTTGCAGTTTATTCGACGCGTTCGAAGGCGATTGAATCGACACTCGGGCCTGCATGGCCTGCTGTGGGCGTTGTTGCTGGTGGCCGCCACGGTGGTTGTTATGGGCTTGGGATACGTTGTTCAAGGTTATCAGGTTCCTTGGCGAGTCTATCCGGTCGCTGGGGTCACCGTGGTGTTGCTGGCCGTAACCCTTTGGTTCCTCTGGCGCGCTGATGAAGATCAAGCGGCTCATGTCGCGGACCAGACCTTGGGGCTCAAGGACTCGTTGCGATCTTGTCGAAACTTCATGAATCAAGGGCTCACCGACGGGCTCTACGCTTTGCAAGCTCGGCAAACCGAACAAAAACTGGGCGACCAAACCATTCAAGCGATTCGGCTCCAGGCAGCACCGGCGTTGATTTGGTCCACACTGGTTTTGACGCTGTTGGCCCTGGCACTCGCATTCAAGGGCCCGAGCCCGACGATTGTGGCTGAAGAAGAATTGCGCCGCGCACTGTTGGAATCCACCGATTCAATCAACGAAGAATTAAAGGAGTTGATTGACGAACTGGAGTTGGCGGTCTCCGATGAAAATGAACGAGAGTTACTCAACGCAAATAATCTGCGCGAATGGGTCAAAGAACTTGAGGCCACCGGTGATCCGCGTGAAGCCATGCGGCAATATGCAAAGTTGGAACGCAAGATCGAGCAGGCGGCGCAAGCTCTCCAGAATCGCCGTGACGAGCAGTTGTTGGAGCGAGCCGCTGCCGAACTAAAGAAGGACTCGATGAACCGCGATCTGGCCGACCTGTTGAAACAGAAACAGTTCGATAAAGCGGCCAAGGAACTCGACAAATTGAAACTAAAGCCTTCGGAGCGGAAGCCCGGCATGAAGTTATCGGACAAGCAGAAGGAGTTGGCGAAACTGCGCGCGGCCTCGCAGCGCATGGGCGACGTGGTTCGCGAAAAGTCCGGCCAAACCCGTGATTCACGAAACCCGAATCGCTCGAATAATCGCGACCAAAATCGTCGGCACTTGGACCCCGATGGAAAAATGCGTGAACCCAATGAATTGCAACTCCAAGAACCGGGACGAGAAGGTGATCAAAACGAGGCAGAAAATGAAGCGGAAGAAATGGATGGGGAACTTGCCAAGCTGATGGAAGAATTGGACGAAGAAGTCCGCAAATGGGAAGAGGCCATGCAGGAGCTGGAAGTGGCCGATGGCGACGAGCAAGATAGGGAAGGCGACGGAGAACGAATTCAAGCGCGCATCAACGAGAAATTGGATCAAATGGGGCAACAAATGCGCCGATTGGCTCGACAGCGAGCTGCCCAAGATCGACTACGCGCCTTGGCTCAAAAGTTCGGACAGGCCCAAGGACGGATGCCGGGTCGAAGCCAAGGACAAGCGGAAGGTCAAATGCAAGGTGAAAGTGATCAGCCGGGCGGGCGTGAGGCTGGACGCGGGACCAGTGATCGACAACGCTTGGCCAAAGACAACCCCGAAACCAAGGGCCATACGTCACGGTTGCAAGGGATTCACGGCCGAGGACCCTCGTTGACTCAGATCCAATCGGCAGATTCCGGAACGGGAGTTAGCAGCCGCACCGGCGAAGCGGTTCAACGAGATTTTCAAAGACAATTCGAGTCGTTTGTGGAACGTGAGGATATTCCAGAAGATCTCAAGGCCGGCGTCAAGAATTACTTTTTGCAGATCCATCAATCCGCAGCGGACGAGTCGACGGAGGACGTGCCTCCGGGCAATCAACCTTCGGGCGAGGAATAGTGCTCACTACTTTAATGGGAGAAAACTTTACGTGTCGACACCGATGACCGAAGATTTGGCAATACAAAACGTGGAAGCTGAAGTTGAGAACTTTGTCACCACGTTTCAGAGGATTCGCAGTGAAGTCTCGCGGTTTATCGTGGGCCAACACGACATTATTGAAGATGTGCTGGTCGCCGTGGTTTGCGGCGGCCATGTGCTCTTGGAAGGCGTGCCAGGGCTGGGGAAGACCGCCCTTGTGCAAACCATTAGCCAGGCCTTGGACCTAAAGTTTCAGCGAATTCAGTTCACGCCTGATCTCTTGCCGGCGGACATTGTGGGCACACAAGTGTTGTTGGAACGGGATGGTCGGCGACAATTGGAGTTTCAGCCTGGTCCGGTCTTTGCAAACATTCTATTGGCCGATGAAATCAATCGCGCGACGCCCAAGACGCAATCCGCATTGTTGGAAACGATGCAAGAGAAGTCGGTGACGGTTGCTGGGCAGACCCATCGATTGTCGTTGCCGTTTTTTGTGTTGGCGACTCAGAACCCGATCGAACAAGACGGCACCTTCCCGTTGCCCGAAGCCCAATTGGACCGGTTCTTCTTCAAACTGTTTGTGGAACTGCCAAATCATGAGGACTTTTTTGAGATCTTGAATCGCACCAGCACGAATCGGCCGCCGGCCATTACTCCGGTCGCCAGTGGTGAAGACTTGTTGCGGATGGGACGCTTGTTGCGTGAGGTCCCGGTTGATCGACCCGTACAAGATCAACTGATTCGGATCGTTCGCGCGACACATCCCAACGATCCAAACGCGCCGGATATGGCCAAGAAATACGTGCGTTACGGTGCGTCGCCACGCGGGGCTCAAGCGATCTTGGCGGCGGCGCGGGCCAAAGCATTGTTGGATGGCCGATTCCACGTCGCGGTCGAGGACGTGCAAGCGATGGCGGTCCCAGCGTTGCGACATCGGATTCTGCTGAGTTTCGAAGGGGAAGCCGAAGGCACTCGCACGGACGATGTGATTGCGGCGGTGCTAAAGAAAGTCTAGCAACTCAGCTTGAATATGGATTCGATGTTTACAGACCCCAGTTTTATTCGTCGCCTGGACTCGTTGTACTTGCTGGCTCGCAAAGTGCTCAACGGTTCGCTCCAAGCGGACCGCAAGAGCGTTCGGCGTGGGACCGGCGTGACTTTTGCCGACTACTCCGAATACTATTTCGGAGCCGATTATCGCGCGATCGATTGGCGAGTCTTCGCGCGATTTGATGACCTGATCATCAAGTTGTTCGAGGTCGAGGAAGACGCGACGATCCACGTATTGTTGGATACAAGTCGGTCGATGGCCACCAAGTTTCTCTATGCTCGGCAGTTGGCGGCGGCTTTGGGTTACATCGCATTGAACAACTTGGATCGTTTGGCGGTCCATGGTTTGACCAACAACTTGCAATCGGTGCTCGATCAATCACGTGGGCGAGGTGCGGTCCTGCCACTACTGCACAGTTTAGGAGCGGCGGAAACTCAGCCCGGAGATACGGACTTTAACAACGCCTGCAAATTGTTCCAGGCTCGTTACCGACGCCGGGCAGTTGTGATCGTGATTTCCGATTTCCTGTTTCCAGGCGGGTTTGACGAAGGCCTGAGTTTTCTCCAATGGCACAAACATGATGTCTATTGTTTGCAAGTGCAAAACGAAGTCGATACGCGGTGTGCGTGGAAGGGCGATGTTGAATTGGAATGTGTCGAGACCGGGCAACAGCGGCGACTGACCATCACCTCGCGTGAAGCGGCTCTGTACGAGACGGCGGTCCAACAATGGAACGAAGGTCTCAAACGCAGCTGTGCCCGACGCGGTATTGGTTTGGCATCAACCACGCCTGAGGTGGCTTTTGATCATGTGATTCAAGATATCTTGCGGCGGGGAGGATTGGTCGCGTGAGTTTTGCTGCACCGTTGATGTGGTTGGGGTTGGTGGCTCTGCTACCCCTGATCGCCATTTATTTTTTGAAAGTCCGACCGACACGGAAGCCGGCCACGGCCTGGTTTCTGTGGGCAAAAGTGCTCGAAGAACGGCGGGCCCGGACATTGTTCGAGCGGTTCCGAGATTTGTTCAGTCTGCTGTTGTTGGTCATCGTCTTTTTGGCGGCTGTGGCGGCGGCCGCACGGCCCTATTGGGTCGGGGACTCGCGGAAGGATTTGTTGTTGTTGTTGATCGACAATAGTGCTTCGATGAATGCCGTCGAAAACGGAACAACTCGATTAGATTTAGCCAAACAAGCGGCTAACGAAATCGTTCAGGCGTTGGATGGAAACCAAAAGTGTAGCGTCGCCGCGGTTGCGACCGAGGTTGTGTTTTATTCGAACTTGACGGATAACCCTCGCGAACTATTGGAAGCGATTGAACGGATTCCAGCGACCGCGTTGCCATCGTCGTCTCAAAGTTTGGCGTCCTTTGTTCGCGATGCAAAGGCCGTCGTTACGAACGACGGAAAAACCGAGACCGCCACGTCGGCAACGCAACCACCTTTGTTGCGTCGTTTATTGATCTCAGATGGCTGTCTTGGAGCGAGCCCGGGGACGGACGGGCTGGAGTGGATCCAAGTAGGCGGCAACGGCAACGGCAACTTGGGCATTGTAGCTTGTGACATGCAGCGGCTGCCTTTAGCGAATTGGCCAGTGGGTGTTTATTTGCAAGTGACCTCCTCGTTCAAAGAGACGATTACTGTTGATCTAGGCGTCTATCACGATTCGGACGAAAACTTGAAGAAGTTGATCCCGTTGGAGATCAAGCCGGGATTGAATTCGCCGGAAGTATTTCGAATTGAGGATGCCGCGGAAGGCCGATGGTTCTTCCGCTTGGAGCAAACCGATGGGCTGGTGTCGGATAACGAGGCATACGCGTATTTGCCGGCGTTGGTCCCGGTGGATGTCGGTGTGTTGGGTGACGACCGCTTTTTTTACGATCAAAGTGTGCAGGCGTTTTCGACCGGGGAACGTTGGTTGAGGTTGGTACCATTGGCCGATGCGACGGTGGTCATCGGACAAGGAGCCGTCGCGTTAACAGAGACGTCCGATTCGGCGTCGATGCTGATTTTTAATCCAACCGGGGAATCGCCTTATTGGTTGGATTTGCGAGACCCGTTTGCCGTCGCGTTGGCGACCGTGGCGGACGAGGACCATCCTTTGGTGAAGCATTGGGAGCCGACTTCAATGGCTTGGGTTGGGGCCAAGCGATTGAAGGCTCCGCCGGGCTCGGAAATCTTGGTCACGTCGGAAGATGGAACGCCTTTGTTGTATCGAGTGTCGGACCGAGGGCGAAAGGTTGTCGTGGCTAATTTCGACCCAACGGAGGCCGACTTTTTTCTCAGCCCCTGGTTCCCAGTGATGGTTTATTCGGTGGCCACGCACTTGAGCGGGCAAGGCGAGCCCAAGCCAACGACAATCGCAGTAGGAAGACACTTGGCCGAGTTCTTTGTAGACGATGGCTCGGCGATCCGATGGACTTTACCGTCGGGTGAGGTCGTCGAGAAACACGTCGAGGATGTGGGCATTGTTCGTGATCTTGGTTTTCACCAATGGAATCTTGGTACGCAAACTTGGATTGCGGGCTGTAGCTTGTTGGACGCAACCGAGTCGTCGTTGCAGACCAGTCCTTTGCCGGAAAACGCCGAGCCATTGACGCGAAGTTGGTCGCCTGGTTTTTGGCTGACCTTGGTCGCGATCTTGATCGTCGTGTCTGAGTCGATGCTCTATCATCGAAGGTGGGTAGGCTAAGCATGGAACTTTTGACCTGGACGCCAATGTGGTGGTTGTTGTTGCTTGTGCCATGGTTGTATTCCTTTGCGACAAGCTTGGTGGATGCGCCGGCTTGGAAGCAATGGCTGACGTTTGGACTTCGTGTGAGCGGATTTGTCTGTTTGTTGGTTGCGTTGTGCCGACCTTTCGCGTCACTGGATCATCACGAGGTCCATGTGGTGTTCTTGGTGGATGTTTCGCAATCGATCGAATTGGATTCGGCGATCGAAGCAACAACGGAAATCGAGCGAGTTGCGGCAAACTTGGGCCCCAACGATAGTTGGACAATCGCCAGCGTCGCGGATGGCGTGCGAAGCTTTGATTCGGCGGCCAAGTTGCGGGAATCGTTGGTGGCTTGGAAGACAGCGGGCTCGGACGATCGCTATCGACGCGAATCGCGATTGGCAGCGGCGGCCTTGCGCGCGCGACAAGATTTTCCGGCTGCGAAAGTAAAACGACTGGTCCTGTTTAGCGATGGACAAGAAACGGCCGAGTCGTTGGATTCGGCTTTGCGACAACTGCGGGAGGAACACGTCGAAGTCTACTTCAATCCCCTCAAGGCATTGACCAAGTCCGAAGTCGCCATCGAATCACTGACGCCGTCTTCGTCACGGGCTTATGTCGGAGAAGTTGTCCGGATGACGGTTGGACTACGCAGCAACCACGATGGGCGAGGCAAGTTGCGGATGGTTCATCGTGGCGTTGTGGTGCAAGATCAAGAAATCCAGTATCTAGCGAACCGCAAACAGCAGTACTTTTTTGATGTCGACATGGTGACTTCGGGGGCCAGTCCCTGGACAGTCGAGTTGGTCACAACCGAAGATCATTTTCCGATCAACAACTCCCAAACCTGTACGCTGACCGTTCGTGGGCAGCCGAGGATTCTGTTCTTACACCAGGACGAGCAACAGTTGCGGCCAATCCTGCGAGCGTTGCAAGAGCAAGATTTTTCGGTGGAGGTACGCGGAAAACTGGGGGTGCCCGACTCCATTGGCGATCTATTGTCGTTTGACGCGGTCGTACTCGCCGATATTCCGGCAACGGCACTAACGCAGCGACAAATGGAATTGCTCAAACAGTACGTCGTTGATTTTGGTGGTGGCTTGGCGATGCTGGGCTCGGAGAATAGCTTTGGCTTGGGCGGGTATCATCGCACGCCGGTCGAGGATGTGTTGCCGCTTGTCTCTCGCTACGAAAAAGAGCGAGAGAAGCCGTCACTGGCGATGGTCTTGGTGATCGACAAGTCGGGTTCGATGGAGGGATTGCCAATGGCCTTGGCGCGGGAGGCAGCCAAGTCGGCGGTCGAGCTATTAAGTCCACGAGATCAGATTGCGGTCGTGGGGTTTGACAGCGAACCATTGATTGTCAGTGAAATGAAGTTGGCCGTCGAACGGGATTTGATCAATGGTTCGATTGATACACTGGCGGCGGGCGGTGGGACCAGCATGTACCCTGCGATGTTGGTTGGACGAGACATGTTGGAAACAGTGCCGGCGAAGATTCGGCACATGATCTGTTTGAGTGATGGGCATACAACCGGCGAAGACCACGAGAGTTTGACACAAGCGATGGTCGATAGTGGTATCACCGTGTCAACAGTTGCGTTGGGCGATGCTGATCGAGCGCTCATGGCTCGCATCGCGGAAATTGGTCGCGGTCGCTACTACGAAACGAACGACCCAAACGCGGTACCACAAATTTTTGCCAGTGAAACAATTCAAGCATCTCGGTCCGCAATCAAAGAGGATTTGATGGGCTGTGTACCGACAGGGTTCCACACCGCGCTAGCGGGATTTCAGGACGCGGATCTACCGTTTGTCTTGGGCTACGTGCTGACGCAGGCCAAACCAACTGCTCAAGTTTTGTTGGTTAGCGAAGCGGGCGATCCACTGCTGGCGGTTGGGCGTTTTGGGCTCGGGACGGGAGTCGCCTGGTCCAGTGATTTGTCGGAGAAATGGGGCGGCGAATGGTTGGCATGGAGCGATTGCGGAAAGTTCTGGGGCCAGGTCTTGCGTAGTTTGATTCGCCCCAAAAATAGTGATGGCTTGTTTGTCACGGGGCAAGCCGTCGGGAATCAATGGAACTTGACGATTAACAAACGGGACCATAACGGCGTGCCGGAATCAAAAGTGAATTGGGAACTGGCGGTGCTTGACCCCAGCGGCCAAGTTGAATCCGGCTTGGTTGCGGAAACGGGACTGGGTCGCTATCAAGCTTCGATTCCGATTGCGGGGCGAACGGCACTAAGCGTGCGGTTGCGCGACCCCGATTCCGATCAGATACAAGTGATCCATTACGATCAAGCCTAGCCAGCGGAATATCGTTTGTCGAACGAGACTCCAGCTTGTTTGAAAACGGTAGGCAAGCTTGACGCGGCGGCCGCCAAAGAGAACCTCACCCCTCAATCGTCGCGGGTCAGCATCGCCCACTACTTCTACTTCTTGGCCATGGCGTTTTTCATAATCAGCGGTTTGTTCCGTCGTCTATAATGGTCCGACGCGGCCAAGTAGTAAAAAAGGTGTCAGGACTCTTTTTTAGGTAGTTCGCGCGGTCGGTCACCAAAATGAGTCCTGACACCTTTTTTTCATTCCCTAGCAATCCAAGTCGCCGATGATTGGCATGCTGCCGTGTTGTGGGCGGGCAAAGGGTTCTTTCAGTTGTTTTGCATTCAGTGGCTTCGGAAGGACTCGAATCTCGGAATGTTGATTGTCGAAACAGAATTCAACCAACAAGGGCTCTTAGTCGTTCAAGCTCTCCGACGGGTGCAAGGGGAACGTCGATCTGAAAACTAGAGTCGGGGAATTGTCCGCCACACATTGGGCAATAACACAGCCTCAAGCGCGAATGATCCTTCCCAACGAAATGGAACGAATTAGATTCTGAATCGTATTTCACGGACGTGGTCGGATCATTCAGACACAACCCGAGCCACCCGCAATTGCAATATGCTTGTGTCGACATCGGGAGTCTCTCCGTGAGGGCAATCATCAGGCCGCGTAATTCGCGACAGTGGAGCTATCCGAAAATGTAGCCGCCCCTAACGCGATCTATGGAACGTCGCTAACGCAACGGCTCGGACATGGCTTGTTGGACGATCCGTGCGGCGGTTTCGATCTCGATTTGCGTGGTCAGCAAATCCGGACCGAAGCGAACGCAGCCGTTGCGGGCGTCGGTGTTGAGGCCCATCTGACAGAGATGTTGGCTTAGTTCAGTAGCTCGCGGATGTGGAAGCAGCGCAAATGCCCCGCGCAACTCCCAGTCTTCGGGCTCATACATCGCCACGCCGACGGATTTCATGGCCGCGCAAAGTGCTTGTTGCTGGTGAAGGTTGTAGTCGCGAAGTCGTCCCACGCCCATTTCACGCAAGAGCTGCAACCCCGAGTTCGCTTGGTACGCAGTCAGCACCGGTGGAGTCGACTCCAACCAGCCGTCGCCGCCTTCCGCCATGAGCGGCGGATCAGGTCGCTGATACGCAAACGGTTCATCTTTCGCGAACCAACCGGTGTCCAATGTCGTCAGCCGAACCGCGTCGCTCTGTGAATCTAGATGCCGCGGATGAATCGCCAACCAACAAGCTCCCGGTCCACCTCGGGTGTACTTGTAACTACCACCGATCAAAAAATCGGCTCCACCCAAGGAATGCCGATTCGATCCTTCCCACTCCAGCGGCAATACACCGAAACTATGATAGGTATCGACCATGACCTTCGCGCCAACTTGGTGGGCTGCCGCAACCAGATCGGGAATCCACGCCAGGACTTGGCCGGTCGCAAACAGGACCTGCGAACAAAGCACCAAATCCACTCGCGCATCCAACGCCGCAATCAGGCCCTGCACGGAGTAAGTATCGATCGGCTCGCGAGTATCCGGCTCGACCCAGCGAACTTTCGCACGACCCTTTTGCACATAAGTTTTCAGGATAACATCGCAGCTGTCGAATTCACCGCGCGTCGTCACGATGGTCGGCACGCGCCCGTGATCCGACAACGCGTTGAGCACAGCGCGAAGACCTTGGCCAGCCGACGTTTTGGGCACCACCGATTGATACGAGGCCGCACCCAACAAGTCCGCTACTTGTTGCCGAAAATATTGGATGGCCGCCAACCAGCCTTGCGGATGACTCCAGGCAGCATCCAAATGTTCGTACCACAAGTCCAGCGCGATTTGCACATCAACCGCAACTTGGTCCAAGGGTCGGCCCAGTGAATGATTGGCTAAATAAATTTCACCTTGCGAACCAGCGGTGTCACCGGGCGTCACAAGCGACCGCCGACGAACTCGATCAAAGAGCGGCCAAACATGCGCGGATAAATTGGATTCGGTTAGTGCCTCAGGTCCAAGGTTGCGCACCGCCCGAGTGATCGAGGGACTCGCCAATATGGAATTGTTCAACAACATGGCTCAACACTTGTCACGGTACTCTTGGTTCGTTCAACACGTTCAGATTATATCGATTCGAAGAGCCAAACGCGACGCAACGAGGGCGGATATCGAATCAAAATTTAACCAGTTGGCAAGAAACGCGGGTCGGCGAGAATCCAACCAACTACGACGTGAAGTGTTCACGGTTCACAGTTAGAACCCAACTCCGAGCCCCCCCA
>JBGSJV010000053.1:0-16758 GCA_041741535.1 Pirellulaceae bacterium | reverse complement strand
CATCCGCGGATCGGTCAGGCCCTCAAAGTGACGGGCAATCTCAAGTTTCGCCATTTTCTCTCTCCAAAGAAAAAATGCGATTTACAAAATTTGCCCTTCCCCCAAAACCCCATTTTGCCTAAACAGTGCGCTGGCCCTGGGTACGGCCCAAAGGGTGCTTCGCACAATTGACTCCTGACACCTTTACCAGACGCTAAGTTTCGGATTTTCCAAAGCACTAGGTCGATCAACCCAAAAAAGCTGAAGACAAACCGACGCTTGTTTTCCGCGACGATCAGGCGAAGGGCGTATTCCGTCGTAAAAGCAACCACCGTCAGTAATTCGAGGTACCAAAGAACTCGGGTGACGGCAGGGGATAGATTCGGAAGCGTCTCGATCGAGTAAGTCAGGTGGGAGAAGATAATCAGGCCAATGACGGCAAAATCAAAGGCTCGGCCGAGAACAGAGTCGTTGCCTTCTATCACATTTCTAAGGCTGGGCATGGTCGGCTCAACCTCGAGGCAATCAAGAATTCGCCCACTGGGTCGTTCCATCTCGATGAACGACGTCTATTTAATAGGCTCGGAGGGATTCGAACCCCCAACCCTCGGTTCCGAAGACCGATGCTCTATCCAATTGAGCTACGAACCCAAATTCGTTGGCGATCTTGGGAGGCGCCAACGATTTCGCGTGTTGCGAGCGTCCTATTGTAACACTCGCGTGCCGACTGGCAAGGCCAGCACTTTCAACGATCCAACACCCCTGCCATCCACTGGCCAACATTTCCGGCAACCCGTCCCGATAGAACGGTACGCCAAAATTGCCCATGCCAGCTATCCCGCGCCACTAGCCTTTGCTGCCGTCGAGGCTGATTTGAACTTCGACCATCTCGGCGACGTTTTCCACGCCATAGTTCATGCCGAACTTGGTTCGGTCCAGTTCAAACTTTGCTTCCAACAGCTTCTTTTCGGCGTTGTGAGTCACCGGGATCGTCATTTCTTGGGACTGGTTCAACATCTTGAAGTTGCCAGCGATTTCGCCAGTGCCGTCTTCGTTGAGCTTGATCGACTTGGCTTCAAATTCGGCGGTTGGGTACTGCTTGACGTTGAAGAAGTCGGGTCCTTTCAAATGGTCACGCAGCTTGACGGCTTCCTCCGCACTCAGGCCGCTGGCTGTCGCATCGACGTCCAACGTGCTGACATAAAATCCGATCCGCAACGTATCCAAGTCCAAAAACTTGCCACCGGGCATGTGCATTTGAGCTTCGGCCATCACCAGCGTCAAATGCCGAGGCTTGGGGTCGTCGCCCTTGTGCTTGCCGATGAACTTGACCGCGATCACGGGGTTGATATTTTCGATGTCGGCCGGTCGCCCCATTCCTGACGTATTCATGCCTTCAGGGCCAAAAGACTTGGTCTTGGAAGTGTCGGCCTCTCCTTGTTGAGGTTTGTTATCACATCCCAGCACCGCCAACAGGGCCAAACAACCCACCATCCAGAAACAACGATTCATTCCCAACCTCAACTTGCTGGCCACCGGGCCTTGGACTTTTATGAAGCGGAACCGCTGGATTGAACCTCGTTGGCGATTCCCGTAAGTCGCACGTGTGACGAGCGGATGGAGAGGGATTCGAACCCCCGGTGAGGTTACCCCCACGCCGGTTTTCAAAACCGGTGCCTTAAACCAGACTCAGCCATCCATCCAGCTTGCTCCGTGCGCGAACCCCGATTCTAACCAAGGACGGGCCGCGAAGTCTACCGGTTCACTGCATCAAGTCCACCGTCTTCCCTTGGATGCTCGCCGAAATCTCCTGGTACTCCCAGGTTCCACGGTTGCGAGTCCCCCGAATTCTCAAAGTGCCACTGCCTTTGGGACCGCTGATCGGGATCTGGATGTCGCAATCCCCGCCGTCGTTGTTCAGGTTGATCGAGCCGGTTACCAAGTAACCCGCCTCCACCGGTTCCCCCAGTAACTCCTGTACTTCGGCGTTGTTTTGGGCCTCGGCCAACGCACGTTTGTACGGTTCCGAGCCCTGCATCGCGGCACTGACGCCAAAAAAGATGGTCGCAACACAACCACCGCACGTACATACCGGCAATCCGACCAACAGCACCAACAGGATAACAATCACGACTGTGTTGGACTTGATGCCGGTCCGCGGATAGTTCGATAGGTCGCCGGTGGCGGTGTTTCGGGTGCTGAGGATGGTTCGTCGCAACATGGTCGTGTTCCGTGTTTGGGGAAGGTCCGGTTCGGGAGCCGTTTGGGCTAACTAAGCCGGCCGCCGAACGACATGCGTCGCTGGGAACGAAAGATCCTCGAGCCCGTTCGGGCACAGGCTTCGCGGGTCCCACCGGTGCTGGCGGAAGCTCCATACCGGTAAGTTAACTGAAAATCGCCCCATTGTGACTCTCGGTTGAATGAATAATGGTTAATGACGAACGAAAAACTCAAAATGTATCGAACAGGCAGTTTCAAAACCCTGTACGGTAACTGCCAAAAGCTCCGTTTCTTAGGGAAGCAGCGGACAGCCTACGGAGCGTGTCAGCCAGTTGCAAAGCCGTGCAGCCCTCCAACGCCGGACCGTTGAGTTTTGGGCCCTGCTGGGCTATAATTCGACTCCCACCTCAACTCCCCTCTTTTGGAAAGAATGCAATGCTTGTTCAAGCAACTCGATTGTGGAAATGTTCCACTCTGGCTGCGGTTTTCGCTGCCGTCCTTATGAATGTCGGTTCGCTGGCCTCGGGTTTTGGTCAGGATGGATATGGTACTTTGTCCGGACAGATTTTTGTCGATGGCGCCGTTCCGGCCCCGGCGAAGTCGGACGTCAATAAAGACCAAGCGGTTTGTTTGGCCGATGGCAATGTCATCTACGACCAAAGCCTGGTCGTTGGCGCGAACAACGAATTGCAGGGCGCGTTTGTCATGTTGTTTTTGAAGCCCCGCGAAGAAATCAAAGTCCATCCGGACCTGAAAGCGGCTCCGACCGAAGAAGCCGTACTTGATAACAACAAGTGCGTGTTTGTTCCGGCCACGTTGGCCGTTCGTACGGGCCAGTCGGTCAAGTTGAAGAACAGCGACGCGGCCGGACACAATTGCAACGTGGCGTCTTTCAACAACGCCAAGAATCTCAATTTGCCACCCAACAGCGAAATTAGTGTGACGTTTGACAAAAACGACAAAGTCCCCTCGGTTGTCAAGTGCGACATCCATCCATGGATGGTCGCTTATATGTTGATTCGTGATGACCCGTACTTTGCCGTAACCGACGCCGAAGGAAAATTCTCGATCGAAAAAATTCCGGCTGGAAAATGGAGCTTCCAATTTTGGCACTCGCGTTGTGGGTACATGAAGGACCTGCAACAAGACGGCAAGGGGATCGCCGGCAAACGCGGTGAGGTTGAATTCGAAATCAAAGATGGCGAAACCTTGGATCTGGGTAAACTCATGATCGAAGCCAAAGCCTTGGCCGAAAAGAAGTAGTCCATCAAACCCGTTTTCGAAAAGTCGTACGTGTCATGACGATGTTGTTGCGAAGTGGTCTGCTGTGGTTGGTTTCTACCATTATTTTCAGCCAGTCGGTGTTGGGGCAAGAAAATAACGCGGAACCCGACCCCAAGCCGATCATGGGCCGCTGGGACTTGACGGTCCAAGGGGCCGATGGCGAATACCTGTCGTGGTTCGAAATCAAACGGTCCGGGTACCGCACGTTGGTTGGCTCCTATGTTGGTCAATTTGGCAGTGCCCGACCGGTGGCGGAGATTCGGTTCGATGGAACCAATCTCCGCTTTGCGGTACCGCCTCAGTGGGAACGCAGTCGGCAAGAGATCGTCGTCGAAGGGACCCTGGACGGCGAACTCCTACGAGGCGTGGTAACGGACGGCCAAGGTGGCACCCTGCCCTGGGTCGCGCACCGAGCCCCCAAGTTGGAACGCAGCGGCACACTGGAACTGGGCGAACCGATCCAGCTTTTAAACGGATCGGATTTGACCGGTTGGCATGTGCAACACGCCAACGTCAAAAATGGTTGGAAGGTCGTCGCAGGCGTTTTAACCAACGCCGAACCGGGCAACAACTTGATTACGGATGAGGCGTACAACGACTTTGAGCTGTCCCTGGAGTTCCGCTACCCCAAAGGCAGCAACAGTGGCATCTATCTGCGCGGCCGCTATGAAGTGCAGATCGAAGACAATCACGGCATGGACGCGGACAGCCACTATATTGGCGGCGTCTACGGATACTTGACTCCGAGTCTCAACGCAGCGAAGCTCGCCGGCGAATGGCAACAAGTGAAGATACGCTTGGTCGGCCGGGTCGTCAGCATCGAACTCAACGGCGAACGAATCATCGATCGCCAGACGATCCCTGGAATCACGGGCGGTGCGCTCGACAGTGCCGAAGGAAAACCTGGACCTTTGATGCTCCAAGGTGACCACGGCCCCGTCGAGTACCGCAACATCGTTCTGACGCCCATTCGCTTTTAAAGCGATCCGGGTTTAATTTTGGATTGGCAGCTTCAGCTCGATCTCTTTGTCGCCTCGCATGACCGTCACGTCCACCTTTTCTCCCGCTTTGCGAGTTGAGGTGAGGTGATAAAACACGGCCGCTTCCGTCATCAGATCACGACGCCCGTCTACTTGCACCAAGATATCGTGTTGCTGGAAACCGGCGTGCTTCCCGGCCGCGTGGGCGTCGTATTGGCCAACGTGGTCCACGCGCAGGGCCATTTGCTGATCGCCAAGCTTTCGCTCGCGTCGCATTTGCTCATCCAAGGGCTTCAACAAGAGGCCGCCAGTAGCAATTCGCCGTAAGCCCCACGAGGACGAACGCCAACTCAGGTCGCCCGCGCGGCGCCAGCCCTCAGGCAGATCTAATGTCAGTTTCACCGGCTGACGATTGCGAGTGACTTCCACCGTCACTTGGCCACCGTTCGCCGGTACGTTGTGTAGCACCCACTGCACGTCGGCAATTGACACCAACGGTTGCCCGGCCATTTGGTTGATCGAATCGCCCGCGACAAAGCCGGCCCGCTCGGCCCAGGAATTTTCTTCGACTTGTAGCACCTTGGCTCGGGCTTCGGAATCTAGGATCAAGCCAATCGATTTGGGATGTGGATAAGGGAACAACACTTCTTCGGGAATCGGTTGCCCGCGTGAAATGTAGAGATCACGCTGCGCATCACCGATTTGGTGACAGTGAATGCAACTCTGGACGACGTTCCCCGAATAATCCAGTGAATCGGTGTACTTGCCGGCTAGGCTGGGGAATTTTTCCGGAGCCGCAAATTCGACCGGCTGCCCGCGTTTGCCCGCCAATGCGGCTTTGTTGGCTGGGTAATTGGAATGCAATTCCAAAGCGCCAATCAACGCTTCCGCCATTCCCGGCAGCGAAACATCCCCGTTCCACTCGGTGCGATGTGAGCGAGTCCCAAACCGTCCGTAGATCGTGCCATCGGCGTTGAACAGAAACATGGCCCACGATTGATCCGTGTCGAATTGAAACAGTGACAGGTCCAAGCCATTGGTAGCCACTTGTCGCGCGCAAATGAATTGTTCGAGCAACGGACGCAAGATCTCGTCTTGATCGATAAGGTCGTCATCCAACTTCACGCATTCTTCGCACGGCAAACAACGAAGCACCACCAAGATCGGTTTGCCTGTCTGCTTCCCACGAGCAAAGGCGGTCTTCAGGTCGTTGTAAATCCAAAACCCCTCGGCTTCGATCTTCTGTTTGTCGTTGCGAACTTTTTCTTCTCGAGTCTGTCCGTTTGCGACCGCCCCCGACAATCCCAAGACAACCAACCAGGCCACCAACCACCGTTGCATGATATCACCTCGCGCGAAATCGAAAGAATGCTCCGCCAGGATTATAGCGATTCGCGTCGAAAGAAGTGGGAGTATGTTCGCTCCCTTGTTAACCGCAATCTCGCTCAACGCAGGCCCACTTTAGCTACCGACTCGCTTGGCGACTTCATGTGGCGAATCCGTTAGAAGCCATTGGGCAAAGCGGGTCCCCGCCCCGCGTGGATTTGGGCTCGTGCCGTCATTGTTTTCGAAGTGCGGCTATTGCTTCGGCAAACTCGATCCCGATTCGGCCGAGTATTTTCGCCGAGCCCAGGTAATGAAATTCAGCATTCGAAATGCCGGTGTCCAGAATCTGGCGGTCGCGGTCGGAGAGTTGTTCCGTCCGGAGTTTCTCGAAGGTTGCCCGTTCTTCGGCGGATTCGATTTTGCCGTCGGAGACTAACTTTTTCACTTGCTGTCGGATCACGTTTTCTTGGGCGCGCAACTTGGTCAACTCTTGATCCCAACACTTCTCGGTGAGCACCGCCGCAACATTTCCTTGGAATTCTGGCAGTTGAGCTGGCGCAGCCATTGCCAGACGAAAGTTTCGGTGAGTCGCTTCGTATCGTTGTTGATCCGGGCCGTACTCTTCGACCGGACCACCCACTCCCAAAACGCCGATCACAAAGGGCAGCTTAGGCGCTTGAAGGTCTTTTCGTACATCGCGAATGAAGTGAACCATCGCATCGGTGTAGGCATCGTAGCCGCCCGGTTGATCGCGATTCGGATAGGTGCCCGAATCCACCATATCGTTCCAACCTTGAAACCAAACGAAGCCGGCCAACTCGTATCCTTGAGCCGGATCGTAGTCAGGATACACTCGCTTGATATCCGCCAGTACGGACTTCACGTGTTCGATCATCAGACGATACGACTGTCCGGTCGCTTGGTCTTTTTCAGCTTGGATGGCTGGGATGTCTTTTCCTTGTTTCTGAAATTGCTGCCGTTGCTTCTCGTCGAAAACATAAGGTCCGGCACTTGGTGATCGAAAATCCGTGTTCAAGCTCTTGCCACCCCACGCGGTCTTGATGATAAGGATTGGCCCCTGAACGTGTTGTTTCATGCGAATCCCAAAGGTGAACTCGGGACCAATCTTGGGACCACCGGCTGCAGCGCCATAACCGGTCGTCAATCGACCGAACTGTTCCCGGTCCGCGCTGCCGAGCGATGAAATCCAAACTCGGTCGCAGACCTTGGGTGTGCCGTCGGCATTTTGCATTTCTGCCAACAGAGGTGCCGTTGCGGGGTCCATACCGATGTGGGGAAACGTCCGCACATGCGCATGACCCTGCATGTTCGACTGGCCAGCCAAGATAAACACTTGCAAGGGTTGATCCGCTGCACTGAAGACCACGGCCGGCGAGAGCGAAGCGCTCCACAGCAGCGCCATCACCAACATGCGGACCAATCGAAGCAGCGCGGGAGTGATTGTCATTTGTCGAATCCTTTTCTTCCGAAGGAGTTGAACCGTTTCCAGTCCCATGGCGTGGTCTCGCAACATCCGTTGCGGCGTTTAGCCAGCGACTAGATTCTAACACGTGGATGGTCGGATTCCCGCCCAACCACGCTTGGCAAAACGGCCAACTCCAGAGGCTGGTCGAACCCTTAACTTGGCGTTATTGGGCTAACCCAGCTCTTTTGGGAGCCGATAAAGCGGGTCGGTTTAGGCCTCGATCCAGCTTAGCTAGGCCGCTCCGAACGTCTCCACACGTCCATCCTCGGAATTAAACACAGCTCCCACCATCGCAATTTTGTTTTCGTCAACGAGCCGCTTGATGATGGCACTTTGCGACAAAATCTGCTCGGCCGTATGTCGCACATTGCGGTGCACAACTTTGTCGGCCAGACGCTCCTTGGCCGACTCGTCGCCGCTCCGCAGCAACTCCAATTCGCCCGGTTCGATCGATTGCTGAATCTCCGCCAAAATGGCCCGCAAATTCGGCGACAAGTTATTGTCCGCCTTCCTGGCCATTGCATCCTCCAGAGCTAACTTGACCATGCCGGAATTGCGGTGCCCCATGATCACGATCAGTTTGGCTCCGCCGACCAAACATCCGTACTCCAAGCTACCAAGGACCCGTGGACCGATCACATTACCAGCCAAGCGGACGGTCACTAGTTCTCCCAGGCTAAGATCAAAAATGAGCTCGGCGGGGACTCTGCCGTCGACGCCGCTAAAGACAACTGCCAAAGGTTGCAATCCATTCTTCTCTGCATGCACGTAGTTTTGCACGTTCCTATCGAGGCCACGTCCTGAACAAAAGCGATCGTTTCCATCCTGGAGTATTTTCAAGACGTCCGTTGGTTTCAAGTCCGCTCGATTTTCGCGCTGCGAGAAGTCCACAAATTGCACATCGTCAGCAAGTTGATAACGCTCGCGAAAACCTTGCATACTCAAGCGAATGTCATGAGCCGGCGCGGTAACTTCTTTGAACTCGCGGATGAAACTGAGCACGTCTGGATCGATGTAATCCGTGCTGCGCGCGTCAAGAATTGCGGCACCGCCTTCAGGAATGCTGCGTAAGGCTTTTTCGAGCGACGCTTTATTGAGAAAGCTAACTTGATTCGCTAACTCGATCCTGCGCACGGGACCACTCACGTGTTGTTCGTTGATTTGTCGAACCGGTTGCGAGAGGTTACTCTTCAAAATAAAGAGCAGGCTAACCACCATGCCAATCACGATACCAATCAACAAGTCCGTCGCAACGATGGCGACAAGGGTGCAAACAAACGGCAGAAATTGCGAGAGACCGTCACTCCACATGTGCTTGAATAGTTTGGGACTAGCGAGCTTGTAACCCGTCATCAATAGAATCGCCGCCAGACATGCCAGCGGAATCATATTCAAATAAACCGGTATCAGCAGGACACACGAGAACAACAGCACACCGTGAAAGATTGTTGACAATTTTGTACACGAACCAGAATTCACATTGACGGACCCGCGAATAACCACACTGGTGACCGGCAAACCACCAAGTAACCCGCAGGCGATGTTGCCGGCACCTTGGGCCCACAACTCACGATTCGGCGGTGACAATCGCTGGTACTTGTCGAGCTTGTCGACCGCATCGAGATTTAGGAGCGTCTCCAGCGATGCAACAATGGCGATCGTTAAACCCGCGACGTAAATCGCAGGATTCGCCCATTGCCCAAAGTCTGGTAAGACGAGCAGTTTCATGAAGCCACCAAGACCATCCGAAACCGGTACGTTAACCATAAAACGGGGTCCGTCGGATAAAACCCAAGGCCCGCCCAGCTTTTGGAAGAGTATGCCGAGGGCGACTCCTAACAAGACCACGACCAAGGGTGCCGGTACTAGGGAGTTCTTCATTGCTTTGATTTTGTCGGAGACAATCAGAAAGGCCATGGATAGCCCTCCGATAGTCAGCGCCCCCCAGTGGATTTCTCCAGTGAAGATTTTTGTGATCTGATCCAGAATGTTCGAATGCCCATGGCTAGTGGTCTTGGGAACCATGTCGTAACCAAGCAGGTAGGGTGTTTGCTTGATGATCAAGATCACACCAATCGCCGCCAACAGTCCCTTGATGACGCTTGACGGAAAAAACGCCGACAGCGCGCCGGCCCGTGCGCAACCCAGACCTACTTGAACCACTCCCGCAAAAAGGACCGCTAACAGAAAAGCCTCGAAGGATCCCAGCGAACTAATTTGCGAAGCAACAACGGCGGTAAGCCCTGCTGCAGGACCAGAGACACTGGTGTTGGAGCCACTCAGCGCTCCAACAACAATGCCACCGACAATCCCTGCAATCAGTCCGGAAAAGAGCGGCGCACCGGATGCCAGCGCAATTCCCAAACAGAGTGGCAGGGCCACCAGAAAAACAATGAGCCCCGCTACCAAGTCGCGCGGCAGCGTTTGCGACAGTTTCTTTGATTCAGGCATGTTTTTCCCTCGGTTGTTAGGCTTGTTTGAAACTTCAATGGTTTGCCGAATTTTTGGACTCATCCGATGGCGGATGTGACGCTGGCTCGGAGGATTCGGATCCTCGATCGATACCGGATTCTTGACGGATCTTCAGCAATGATTCGGCCGCGTGATATCGCGAGTGGATGGCTGAGCCAGGCCAGATCCCAATCGCCAAGATCAATAAACTCAACGTGATGGTTACGAGTCTTTCCGCGGGGCGAGCCGCAATCGAGACCGTCGCAACATGTCGTGTGCCCGTGAAGATTCGAAAATACGCTCGGAGCAATGCCACGCCGTTGATCGCCGTCGCCAGAACGATGATCGTTCCCACCAACGGGTAGACCTCAACGGTGCCTTCGACCAACAGCTCCATTCCGACAAACGCCAGCCCGCCGGGAAAGCCAATGGAAGCCAACCCCGTGAACAGGAAGAGCGACCCTAGATGTGGCATCTGGTCGAACAAGCCATGGTATTGTTCAAGCGAGATTCGCCCGATCCGCGATTCAACGGCCCGCAAGGTCAACGCGAGTCCGCCCAGCGACAAACCAATCTCCAACCAGATGCACAGCGCACCCGTCATTCCGATCGGATTGGCCAGTTCAAGACCCGCCAGGACCAACGAAGATTGGCTGATGAAAAGATAGGCAAAGAACCGCCGTGCTTCACTTTGAACCAAAGCCATCGCCGCCGCATAAAGCGCCGTCGACAACGACAACACCGCAATCCAATGCAACGCCCAAATGGGTACCACGGGCAACACGAGCCGCATGACAAAGTACGCACCCGTCATCGGAGCGACGAAAAGGATCGCCGTTCCAAAAGTGCATTTCTCAAACAGATCGACAATCCAGAAATGTCCAGGAAAAATACCCGCCCGTAGCATGGCAGAAAGCACCAACAGGCCCGCCCCCAGATTCGTGGGAAGCGGTTGGCCATGCCCCAGCCAAACCAACAAAGTGCCCACGAACATGAGGCCAAGGTGGAGCGACATACACAACGAGAAGACGCTGGTATCATGTCCTCGCAATCGCATTTCATACCAGGGCAAGATCGTGCTTAACGCCAATAGCAAACACAGCAGCAGCGTCGAGGAACAACTCAGCACCGCCAAAATGATCGCTTCCGCCAGCAGTGTCCGTACAACCGAGAAGCGACTGGCCTTCGATCGCATCGTCGCGGCGATTGTCAATCCGAAAAGCAGTGCCACCCGAAAAAGTAACGGTGCCGTGAGCTCATCAATCACGAAGTACTCGGTACCAAACAAGAAAAAAACGACGCTGTTGCTATCCTGCGCCGAAAATGTCTCGAGTGTCATGAAGTCGAACCACTCGCCGAACGTCAGCAAAAACGTGAGTAGGCAGGCAATCAAGGCAATATTTCGCGCCAAGCTCTCGTTCTTGACGCGCCAACAAACGATCGCAGCAATAATCGGACAGGCAATCGATAATTCGAGCCATGGTAGATGCAAATAACCGTTCATGACGCCTCCATTTCGTCGGATTCACTCGGTTTTTTCGCAACTGCCCGACCACCGCCAATCGACAAGAACTTTACGACGCGGCGTTCCAATCCGTCGAACCATCGGAAGAGTCTGAGAAATGGAGTGGCGATCCAATCATCAAGAATCGTGTCCAAGTAACCACGTTCCATGGCAAATCGATAACGCCAGATTCGCAGGGGAGTCAGTGCCGAGTCTGATCGGGTGGTTTCTTTTGTGCGTTCCATGTAGCCGATGTTATCTTCGAGTCGGCGATGGTCGCGCAATAACGACGGTGCTCGCAACAGTTGCAGCGAACGCATCGAGGCATGACCAATAATATGAATGAGTGCCAGGTAACGCAGCCCAAACCCAATCTCGACCACAATGATGCTGACCTGCAAAAGCGACGCGAACGCTAGCGCGCTTTTTACATCGGTTTGGACCCGCCCCACCAAGCCGGCATAAACGGCCGTGATCCCGCCGAGGGCAATGATGATCCATTGGAGCGTCGGCGATTGCTCGAGCATCGGACCGACTCGCAACAGCAGATACGCCCCCAAATGCACCGACAGCGCACCATAGAATATGGCGCTTGACGGAGTTGGCCCCTCCATCGCTCGTGGCAGCCACCCAGAAAATGGCACCAACGCCGACTTGCCGGCCGCAGCCACCAACAACAGCAGGCCGACGATTAATGCGTGGCTGGAGTCCAAAACACATGCGCTTTCAGGCCACGGCTTGGAACCCATCATCAGATTGAGATCGCCACCGCCGGTGAGGTGGTGCAAAACCAAAGCGGCAAAGAGAAAAGCACCGTCCGCAAATCGATAAATGGTCCAAACGCGTAGTCCGTTCGCAACGGGGTTCACTCGATTGTGAAAAAACGCCACCAACAAGGCCGAAGACAGTCCGACCAGCTCCCACCCCAAAAACATCGTCTCAATCGTACCGGCAACGGATGTGACGACGATGCCCAGCAGAAAGATGACGAAGAACAAAAAGAACCGAGTGTATCCTTCATCGCGGTGTAGATAGCGGTTCGCAAACGCGCTGATGACTCCGCAAAGCACCAATGAAAGAATCACAAAGGGAATGGAAAGCCTGTCGAACAGGAATTTGACGGAAAAATGAAAATGTTCCACCGGCAAATCGACCCAACGACCAATATCCAAAGTGTACTGCACTTGGTCGGTCAGGAGCATGTTGATAAGTAACGTTGCTGCCGCAATTGACGAGAGAACGACCGTTGCCTGCGTACTCAACGCGAGTCTTCGCTCGCTGGGTCGATAGCCCAATAGCAAAGACAGCCCCATGTTCAGCGCCAAGGCGGCCGGCGGAGCGACGACCAACAATGCACAAATAGCCATTAACATTCTGGCAGTTCCTTTACTCCAATTTGGCAAGACTCCGCCGCGGTTGCTTGTGTACTTCCGGATTTTTCCAAGCCTTGGATGAGAGCAAACGGCAAATGCTCGCGTTTGTCTTGGTACCAATCTTGCGATTGCATCGCTGTGGCGAGTCCTTCCCGACCGGATTCATCCGCATCTGGCCTAAATGGCACAAATCGATCTTTGCTAAAACGATACATCTGGCTGGTGTTGGGATCGATGGTTGCTAAGTGCGACCAGTGGTTGCGAAAAATATTGCTCAACGTTGGATTCTCTTCCATCAGCTTCAGCAGAGTTTGAGTAGTCGCTTCGATGATGAACAAAAGTCGCACGGGTTCGTGAATGTCCACACCCTGCCAGGGCAAGCCTGGTCTCAAGTCGCTGGCCGCACCATCCATGACTCCAACCAGAGAAGTAATGTTGTGTGGCAACTTCGTTCCTGAACCCCAACCGCCCGGGTCCATTGCCGAAAACGAATAGAGTAGATTGATGCCTTCACAAACCGGAACGACTGCCGCGAGAATCCTGGCTAAAATCGCGGCATTGGCCGAATCCTGCGTGGCATCGTAGGACATCAAGAAAGACCTCCGGTCCAGGTACAACCCGCGTATTCTTTGCCGTCGCCCGACGAAACAAATGGCGTTGCTGCCGTTCCCGTATTCGGGACGCGTTTGGGCAAGATCTTCGCTGCGGTTCTGTACATGCAACAGGGCCTCGTTCCTGGTGATCTTCAAGTCCGCCGATTCAAATCGCCGGCAGCGTTCATGGGCGTTTCTCCGTGCGGCTTCGGCCAACAATCGACTGGCCTCGCGTACTTGCTTGACTTTTCGAGTGGGGAGCAACTCCAAATCGTAAAACATGATCTCTTCAGTTGCCGTATTGTGCAGACCGCCGATGAATTGTGTGTCATCAGGAATCGACAACCCCAGCGCCAATAATCGGCGACGCACGCGAACGTCGTTCAACATCATCGCCAAAGCCCGAGCGTTGGGGCCACCTGCGTTTCCAGCACAGGCCCCACAGTGATAAGCCGATTCATGTGGATTGTTCAGGCAACTTGAACCATGTCCAAGTAATAACACGATCGGCGCAAAATTCGCTGTCAAGCCGATATCTCGCAGAGCACGTTCGGCCAATTGAATCATCTCTTCCAGAGTGAACCCCACGCCTTGATCGTCAATCGACCCATCGGCCGCGAGCCGTGGCATGGCGGGTGGACAATCCGGCGATCGCTCCAAATGCAAACGAGTAAACGTGGGAGGAGCGATAAATTGACGAGCCGTTTGATTCATCATGGCGGTCGTCCGAGGGAACAATATTCGGCTCAACATCGGGATCGTGGCCAGTGGCCCGACCAACGTCGACACGATCGTTCCTCCAACGGACCCACGAGATTGAGATTGAAAACGACGTTGCACGGTGCCGAGAAACCTTCGCGCCCGGGCTCGAGAGCGATCCGACTGTTTCAGCGAGTAGACCGGCTCTTCCGTTACCCAATGCTTGGGAGTCATGATGATGGGACATTGTGCGGAAAAATCGGCATCCCCCACGCCTCGATAGTACATCGCCACGCCAAAGAAACCCGCGATGCCAAACGTTTCAACCGTCGCATCCAACTCTTCCAAATGCCTGCGCAGCGACTCCTCTCTGGCATCGATGCAACACACCACTTGCAGAGTGGCCTGCTCAGGCCGAATGGGCGGTTGAAGAGTTCGCAATTGAAAAGTCCGCAAGGCCATCTTGGCAAGCCGTCTCTCGAAGGCCGCGTGAAAGATTCGCCGACGCTGATGGTCTCCAAATTCGTACATTTCAGCGACTAATGTTTGCCACTGCGAGACATTTAATTCGAGAAGTGCTTGCGGACTCCACCCAAGAACTTGAGCCAGCTCGAACAGCAAGAATGCCAACTGTTCCACGTCGATAATTTTAGGTGGTGAGCTTACGGGCGACGGTGTCATTCCCGTGGAGAAGGAAGACTTCGCAGGATGTTTCTTGGCCAACGTGAGTAGCAATAGCCGCACGGCCAAGAACTCCATCAAAGTTCCGGGCGGAGATGGCTTACGAAACAAATCGGGTCGTGTTTCCGTTTGCCAAATCATGCCGGCATAGCCGCGCAACGACAACAATGCCGCTCCTAGGAACGCCGGTGCATCCGCCTCACGAATCGCGAGTTCCTTGAGCGACTTTTGAATGCTCTCCAAGGGTCCGATGTTCGATTGATCGAGTTCACGCGCCAATCGCCAAAGTTGGCGTCGCCACCTGGAGGCCAATAGCGAGGGTTGCGAAAATATCTGAGTGAAACACTTCCAATACCCGCGTTCGACCCCCGGCAATGAACTGTGGGCAAAACCTTGATCGACAAAAGCAGAGGTAAATTGAATCATCAACTCATCTACGCGATTGTCCGATGTCGAAGTCACGAACTCCGGCATCGACGGATGGGCCAGTAATGAATTTTCAACGATGGCATTCGGTGCCATGGCCTCTTGCTTGGCCGCTGCAACCGCGTGATAGACCCCAGCGCGCAAGGCATTCCAGAGTGTTTGCAAATAGACCCATTCCCAGCGGGATTCGGGGACGGAGGCAGAGAAAATCGAATCGGAAAGTTGTTCACATTTCTGTTCGGGCCACCCCAGCACTTTGTTTAGTGTTGCGCAAACAGTTGGATGGCGATTGGCAACC
Source organism: Pirellulaceae bacterium (assembly GCA_041741535.1). Classification (GTDB taxonomy): domain Bacteria; phylum Planctomycetota; class Planctomycetia; order Pirellulales; family Pirellulaceae; genus M30B19. The sequence goes on along the minus strand of JBGSJV010000053.1, from coordinate 1,458 downwards.
GCCCATTGCTTGAATTTTCCAAGTACTTCTGTCTTGGATTCCTGGGCGACTTCTGGGCGAAACTTCTTGAGAGATTCCGTCTCGGCAAGTACCCAGTCAAGTTCGCGACGATGACCAAAATGCAAAGGATGTTTCAGCATGGCGAGTCGCAATTCCATACGTGAGGTAAGTCCCGCCACGCACTCAACGGCCCGCTCGCCCAACTCCTCCGTCAGTACTTCCAATAAATCACTTTCGACGATACGTCCGCGACGGAGTTTTTCTCGGTAACGATAATCATCCAAGTAGGCTTTGTTGTTATAGACCGCTCCAACGTGCTCCATCACTTTGTCGAAGTGAATTTGCTCCAAACCTTGCAAGGGATTCAAAAAAGCAAATTTCGTGATCGGGCCTTGCCGTGGCAAAAGCTCGGCTGCCTCGTTGCACGCCTGTGCGATCCTTCTCAGGGAAATCGACATCACAAACCCTCAATGAAATCTCGATGCACGGAAATACGTCGACGCTACAACTTTGAGCAGAGAAATCCACAAACCCCTACCGATGGCGCTGGAGCGCACATCCACGGGTCCAACTTCCCATGCTTCCGAAGCGTTCTCTCAGTGCCCATTGGCGGTACACTACCCGACGCTGTTGAAAACGGCTAAATCAAGCTAGAAAACGCTGATGACGGAACAAGAAAGCCTGTGAGTCCGAACGGCTTGCACCCAATCGCACAACCATTCCGGCTTCAACTTCCCATGCTTCAAACGCGTTTTATCAGTGCCCATTCGTAGCTCACTGATCGAGACCGTTGCAATCAACAGCAGACGCTGTTTACAGAATCTAGCAACATGGGGGACCGCGAACTAAGTGCGATTCCCATTGTGTTCGGTCGGGCTGAGCAACAGCACTATCATCGATCTGTTGCCAATGCTCTGTAGAACCAAGAAGATCATTTGAAAAGATTGAGAAGTCGATCTCGTTTGAATCACATTTGTCATCCGCTTCCGCGGCAATTTCTAGAATGCTCTTTTCCGCACAATCCAGATAGGCGTCGATGACGGGAGTAGAGTTAAACAGACAACAAATAAGGGTACCGGCCAACACCCAGGCCAAAACCCACGTGATTACAGCGGCTGATCTATTGGTACACAAGATGCTTCCCATTCCTCGTCATGGTAATAACAGCTCGCTTCCCCGTCAAGCAGAGTGATCCGAGTCGACGCGAATGGAAGGAACGATAACCAACATCGAAATTGTTGTCAATCGAAGTATCTTGGGATGTCTTGGAACGGTCGATTGATTGGTTATTGTCAAAGTCAAAATTTAGGGTCGTGTGTAAAGGTGTCAGGAGTGAATGGCACTGCCGCCTGGTATCAGGGGACTTAGGTCACGCAGCGACGATGAGAAGTAGCTTCGCCTGCGCGCGGGGCTTTGTCAACAAGGCGAGTAGTTTCGGCCTGCGTTTGTTGGCTCGGG
>JBGSJV010000052.1:0-2757 GCA_041741535.1 Pirellulaceae bacterium | reverse complement strand
CAATTGCCGGTACGGCCCATCGGGTGCTTCGCACAATTGACTCCTGACACCTTTACCAGACCCTAAGTTTTGGATTTGACAAAGCACTCGAGTGGATGTTCGCTCGAGAGAGGCCGTGAAGTCTGACGCCGAGTCCCCGCAACTTGGCAGAATCGGTTGTAGGTTGACTTGTTATGAAATTGGTTCGTGAATCCGCTCATCAATCGCACAACGACCAAAGCTACGTGGCTCGCTTGGGTGACTATTGGGAACAGAGCCCAGGCACGCCGGTCGAAAAGTTAGAAGCATTTACCAAGTACACTTCGCGTCAGTCCTTGACCAAGTTCTTGGCTCGCAACGAAGTGTTTCTAAAGCAACTTACGATTCACGGTTCGATCGTTGAAGTTGGTGTGCATCGCGGCGCCAGTCTGCTGACATGGGCTCATCTATCCAGCATCTACGAACCCGTGAACTATCTTCGCAAGATCATCGGCTTCGATACATTTGAGGGCTTACCGTCCATTAGCGAAAAGGATCAAGCCGGCGTCAGCGAGCACTTGGTCAAGGGCGGCTTTTCCGCTGGGGAATCTCCCGAAGTCGACATCGCGGAAGCATTGCACCTGTACGACATCAATCGACTGATGAGCCACATTCCGAAATGCGAATTGGTCAAGGGAGATGTCACCACGACGCTACCGCAGTACTTGCAAGCAAATCCCCATTTATTGGTTTCCTTGCTGCACTTGGACGCCGACTTGTACGCCCCGACCAAAGTCACGCTCGAGCTATTGCTGCCGCGAATGCCACGTGGCAGCATTATCTTGTTCGACGAGCTGAACATGAAGTTGTTCCCCGGTGAAACGTTGGCGTTGCTCGAGCAGGTCTCGCTCAACAAGTACACGTTGCAACGATTCCCCTACGCCACGTCCATGTCGTATCTAACGATCGAATAACGTCGAGCCGAGCGTCCGAGCCACGCAGCGCGATCGACTCAGCTTACCGGACGCAGCAACGGCAAAGAATCGAATCCAGGTCCCAGAATTTCCTGTGGATTCAGATCCAACCAGTGTTCCAAGATACTGGCATAGACCCTGCGGTAGTCGACCGTATGCTTGAGATCGCCTTCGTCCAAATCACTCAACGAGGGATAGGTGCCTAACAGGGGCTGGATAAACTCGGGGCCCGATAGTTGAACGACACCCGCCGCGCCGTGGTCCGTACCGCGACTCGCGTTTTCTCGCAGTCGTCGCCCAAACTCCGTAAACGTCATCACCATGACTCGGTCCGCTTGACCCTGTTCTTCCAAATCCGCCAGGAAGGCTGCCACGGCACCTGACCATTCCGCTAACAAAGTTCCGTGCGCGGGTTCTTGATTCGAGTGAGTATCAAATCCGTTCATGTTCACGTGATAAATTCGTGTCGGCAAGTCAGCAGCAATCAAATCGGCGACTTGTTTGAATTTTTGCGCCAACCCTGTCGACGGCCAAGTCGTCGAACGAGGCGCCGCCAACGCCGCAGCTTTCAACCGCGCCGACAAGGCGTCCGCTGTTTCGTTGGTCTGTTGCAACTTGGTCAATAACGTCGAGGCACGCGGCAACGCCGCATCCGCCGAGCGAAGTTCCCCGGTCGATTCAATGGGATCAATGGACCGACGAAAGTTCTGGGGATCCACCAAGGTCGCGGGGATGACGCGTTGCCCCAACAACGAGACCGGGACCGGTTCGTTCCCAATCTGTAGCACCGGCGCAAACTGATCTTGCGGCAATCGATCCGCCGCGCTTCCCAACCAACCCCGTAGCGGTTTGTACTCCAATTGATGGGCCGTATGCCACAAGTCCAAGGACTCAAAGTGCGAGCGATTGGGGTTCGGATACCCAACGCCTTGAATGAATGCCGTGCGCCCGCCCTCCAGACTGGGCATGAACGCCGCCATCTGCGGATGCAAGCCACAATAATCGCCCAAGCGCAAGACTTGCTCGCGCCCCATCGCCAATGTAAACCGATTTTGATAATACGCATCATCGCCAAACGGGATCAACGTATTCAAAGAGTCATTTCCGCCACTCAACTGCAAGACCACCAAGACCCTGGGCGTTCGTTTCGCTTCGGGTAAGTTCGCAAGCGTGCTCGCAGTTCGGGCAAAAACGTCCGGTAGCCCACCCGCGAGACTCAGAGCCGTCGTTGCGCCCGATGCTACAATGAATTTTCTTCTGGAGATCGTGGTCATCTATATCGTTCCTGTCGTTAAGCGTTGAACCTTAATTGCTAGGTCGCAGGTTCAGGCAAAGGTTGTTTCGGTCCCCGCATCGAGTTTATCTCCGCGGGACAATCGCGATTGGATTCAGCTTTGCCATACACTGGCAGCGTTTCTTTTCGGCTATGATGCGTTGTCCCTTGACTGGCACGTCCTCCAGATGGCCGAGTGCTTTGTCAACGTCTAAATTTAGGGTCGGGTCTGGTAAAGGTGTCAGGAGTCAATTGCCGGTACGGCCCGTCGGGTGCTTCGCACAATTGACTCCTGGGTCTGGTAAAGGTGTCAGGAGTCAATTGCCGGTACGGCCCATCGGGTGCTTCGCACAATTGACTCCTGACACCTTTACCAGACCTGACACCTTTACCAGACCCTAAGTTTTGGATTTGACAAAGCACTAGCAGGGTGCTGAAAAAGTCTCGGATTTGTTACCATACCAAGGTCACATCATGGAGAGAAGAATGCGCGGTCGAGAAAACAATCAGATTCAGCTTTTTTTCACGATAGATGTCGAATCTCGAATTCGA
>JBGSJV010000051.1:0-47372 GCA_041741535.1 Pirellulaceae bacterium | reverse complement strand
CAAAACAGGCCCGAATGGGCCGAAACAACCCTTGCCGGTGTGCGCGAGCCACCGGTTAGAGTGACATCTCATTCAGAAAAGGCCTGAAAGGCCGACACAAGTGCTGAGCATACGCATTCAAAAATGCTTCACAGCGTTGGGGGCTAGGGACTACGGGTGAGGTTTTAGGTGAGTGGGTCAGTGGGTGAGTGGGGAGGAGATTTCAAAGTTCAAAGTGCAAAGCTGTTCTCACTTCGGACTGCTCACTGCTTGCTTCTTCCGTGTGATTCTGTGTTTATCCGTGGCTGGTTTTCTGAGGCTGGTTGGAGTCACGTATGGACAGGGATTGGACCTGATGGACGAGCGGTTAGAACGCTTAGGATTTGTCGCGAAATGAGTTCCGGATTTCGAACGTCGAATGCTTCGAAATGACCCTCGCGGGCTCTGGCGTGTGAATGTTTAATGATTATTGAAGAATGAAAAATTCAAAAGGTACCAAACGTCTAGTTTCAGGCATTCCGCGAGCAAACGATGGCGGTCAGCATTTTGCATTTTCCATTTTTCAGTCCTCATTTCTGAGCCGCGTGTGATCCAAAAACGATCATTTGCCTGGCTGGCGGACTTCCCACGGATGGCAATGCCGATCTGCGGATGAATACATTCGCTGCCTACGGTTTCGAATTGAAGATCGTCAACGTATCCGCTCGGAAGTTAGACCATGCCAGTCCGACAAATTGCTGTCGGCCAAGGAAGTGTCCTCGGACTGTGCATCCGCAGTTCGGCTTTGCCATCCGTGGGACTTACCAAACGGTGTCATTTTGCCGCTTTGCGGCTCAGGCCATTCGGCGGCTCAGGCCTGGTGTCTCGGCACATTCAACAATCAGGTGTTCTCGGATTAACCAAGGTCGGACTCTCCCAAATCGGGAAGTTATTTCCAGACAATTCCTAAGCGGTTAACTCCCGAGGCGAGATTTTGTTTTTCGGGCCTTGCTTCCTGTCTCGTTTCCCGCCCAGCCTTGCTTTTCTAACCGGTTAACTTCCGAGGCGAGATCTGGTTTGTCGGGTCTTTGGTCCCGGCTTATTTCGGGGCAGACTCCGTCCACCTGGGTGACAGTTTGCTGAAAAACTGTGCCAATCAAGGTGGTTCGGATTGTGACGGTTGACGGGAATCGTGGGCCAACGGAACCCCGGCCGGTTTGCCCGGTGCCGTGGACCACTGAGGTTCTATCCTAATGAGTGTTTGATTTTTTGGGAGGGAACGTTGCACGATATGAACAAATTTTTACCGCCCAGGTTTCAGGTTTCAGGGGTCAGGGGTCAGGGGTCAGGGGTCAGGGGTCAGGGGTCAGGGGTCAGGGGTCAGGCTTCAGGGGCGTCGGTGGCGAGTGGCGAGCCACGGATAGACACGGAATGACACGGATAAAAATCCAACAGGCAATGGTACAGAGCTGACCCCCTGAAGCCTGACACCTGAAGCCTGACCATCAGGATAGGCTTAAGAAGTCCATGAGGTTGCGAGTCCCTAGTGGACGAGTCCTGGACAGTAGTTCTCCGGAACCAAAACCGGCCGCCGCGCCGGCAACCGAGTTGATGGACTTTACTCGCTCCAGAATATCGCTCTTGTGGCCAAACTGGGATTCGTAACTTTGAATGGCACTTAGTTTCTTCCCGATCACGCTCGAGATGTCGACCGTGAACCGATGCGGCAGCGTCAGGGTCTGCTCGATGTCGAACGACAGAGGATAGTACAACTGGCACGGGATGTTGTGGATCGGTAGGCCGGAAAAATGCTGGTCCCATTTCGTCAGGCGACTGTAGAACACGGCCGCGTCGGTGATTTGCATCGCTTGCCAATGATCCGGGGACGCCATCGGGGTTTTGTGTCCCAGACCAATGACCACCTTAGGCCGATACCGGCGAAATTCGGTGGCCAAGGCCACGCGAGCTTCGAAGGAGTCGAACAACCGACGATTCGGCAGTTCCAGAATGACTCGGCGAGCGACTCCCAAGCAGGCGGCTGCGGCAGCGGCTTCGCGGTGTCTTTGTTCGGGCCCCGTGCTCAGCGGTGTGGGTTCGCCATCGGTCAAGTCGATAATCCCAACGCGATACCCTTGCTCGGCCAACAGTGCCAAGGTTCCGCCGCACGCGATCTCGACATCGTCCGGATGGGCTCCGACCGCGATGACATCCAGGTGTTCCAAATTCGAATCGGACATCGCTCGGTTTACTCCGAAATCATGAGGACTTTGTTCGCCATCGTTGCACGGCCCTGATCGTCGGTCCAGCGAACTTGCAGCAAGTGGTGGCCCGCTGGCAACTCTTTTCCAAACGCCCCCAAGGTCACGCGCCAGAGATGATTGGTCGCATGAGGTTCGCCAAACATCGGTGTGCCGTCTGGTTTCAATTCGCGTTGCCTGACGTCGAGGAAGTACGGCGCGGTGCCCGTGTAATTTTCCATGACCGTCCACGAGCCATCGTGTCCGATGCGGGCTTCCACGCGATCGTGCGGTCGTGCGTTGAAAACATTGGCAATGACGGGGAGGTCTTTCCATTGGGAGGCGGGGATTTTTTCGGGCAACACCACGTCCATCTGGTAGTTTGGGGCTCGTCCGGCGGGGTAGAAATCCAGCTGATAGTTGTGATGATTGAACGCCATAATGCTATAGCCGTTCGGGGCTCCGTCGCTCATCATGGCGTGGGGGATGCCTCGTTCGTCGCGATTCCCGCCCCACCAACTTCCGCTGACGGTCACGTTGATCATGTGATGATGGGGCTGTTTGCCGCGCCATCCGTCCGCCGCGTCGATGAATCGATGCTCGTGGTAGTGCGTGTGTCCGGAAATCGATACACAGAACGGACGTTCCTCGATCAGCCGATAAACCTCTTGGCGATCGACGGCCCCAATCAACGGAATGTGCATCATCAATACCACCAGCGAATCGGCAGGAACCAAGGCCAAATCATTCTTGAGAAACTCCAGTTGCCGTTCGCCGAAAAGTGCGCTGTACTTGCCGTTTGACGTCGCGGGATCAATGAAATAGTTGATATTGTCCATGACGACGAAGTGAACGTTGCCGTAGTCGTAACTGTAGTACGTCGGTCCGTAGATGCTTTGAAAGGTCTCGGTCGAGTGCTTGCGATCGGGGACATCAAAATTCAGGTCGTGGTTGCCCAACACGTTGTACCAGGGAATTCCTAACACGCCGATCGCTTGGTTGAGTGGCTTGAAGGTCGATAGATCATCAAAAGCAATATCGCCTAACGTGACGCCAAATGAGGCATCGGTGCCGATCAACTCGGGGATGATGTCAGCGGCGATGTAACGGACTTCCTGGATGTTTCGTGGCTGGGGATCGCCGAACATGATGGCCCGGAATTGATCGGCCTCATTCTGAGGCACGAGCGGAAAATTTATTGCTGTCGGTAGCGGGCCACTGGGGGCGACTCCGGGAAACTTCAGCTGGGGTGAGCCCTCGGGCTTGTGCGTGTAATAAAACCGCGGCAGCCCATCTTCGGATAAAGGTGTGCGAAAGCGTCGAGGTTTGATCACGAAAACGGATTGATCGACCTCGAGTGGGATTTCGTAGCGACCATCGGCGGCCGTCAAGACGATTTCTCGACCATTTGAAACTCGGATGCCGCTCAACGGTTGTTCGTCGGTATCCAGGACGCCGTTCTGATTGCGGTCCACGAAGACGATTCCCCGCGCGGTCTCGGCGGTAGGCGGGGTCTGGGCCGAAAGCCCAGGTCCGCCGAAGAACCAAGCCAAACCGAGGGTCCCGTGCAACCATATAAGCTTCGTCGTCATGATTCTCGCCTCGATTCGTAAATGTGGATTTTGGTCGACAGTGTCGTGGATCACTCCGCGATCCGAGTCGGACAGTGTCGTGGATCGCTCCGCGATCCGAGGACCGCGGAGCGGTCCACGACAATCAGCAGCCGTCGCTTGCTGGGCAGGTGACCAACATAACACGATTGTTGTGCGTCTGGAACGAAGGCAGTGCGGCAAATGCTGCGGTAACCGGTTAGCAGAGCCTGGTCGAGCGGGGATCCGATCGACCAGGCGCCGCTAAGCGAGTTGGCGGCGGAGTGGACGCCGGGGGACGGGAGACTCAGGGACGTGTTCTATCCCAAGCTGGCCGTCCCCAGATTGATGGGTGGTACCTATTGACACGGCACCCTCGATTGATGGGTGGCACCTATCGGCGGCCGAATGGACGCCGGGGGACGGCAGACTCTGGGACGTGGATTTTGGCGCTGCTTGCGGGCGGGAGCGCGGAGTGACGCTTGGTGGGGTCGGATACCCGACCCCACCAAGCGTCGCTCACGCGGTTAACTGCCGAGGCCAAGCGGCGCTCTGCACAGACAGCTATCCGGTTTGGGCGGTTCGAGACCGCAGGCCCCCAATTGATGGGTGGCACCGACTTTGTAGTGGATCGCTCCGCGATCCTAGTTGGAATGTTTCGTGGATCGCTCCGCGATCCTAGGACCGCGGAGCGGTCCACTACAATCAGCAGCCGTCGCTTGCTGGGCGGGTGGAACCAATTGGTGGACGGATGCGATTGGCTAGGGCGGCCCTTTTGGTGGGTGGCACCTATTGGAGGGCGGGACCATTTGGTGGGTGGCACCTATTGGAGGGCGGGACCGTTTGGTGGGTGGCATCTATTTGCGCGCGGACAGGGTCGTGGATCGCACCGCGATCCGAGGACCGCGGAGCGGTCCACTACAATCTGCAGCCGTCGCTTGCTGGGCAGGTGGCACCTATTGGTAGACGGATGCGATTGGCTACGGCGGCCCGTTTGGTGGGCGGCCCGTTTGGTGGGTGGCACCTATTGGTGGGGGCGAGGGCTTGACGAAGTATCGGCGGATCGCCAAACTTTGGCTCATCGCTGGTTGGCCGGTCGGCCGATAGACAGAAAACTTTGGGAAGCTCTCAACATGAGGGCGTTTAGCTCAGTTGGCTAGAGCGCCACGTTGACATCGTGGAGGTCACTGGTTCGAGTCCAGTAACGCCCATTCCTATTGCCGTCGCTGTGCTTCATCCTGGCGGTGAGGTCGGAAATCTCTTGACTTGGTCTTATGGAAAATAACGAACGGGATCTGCCCGTTTCTGCCGTTTCTCCGTCCGTTGATCGCCAGCCGGAACCCCAACGTACGGACCAGGGCTCGGGTGTGGAACCGGCCGTAAGTTCCGTAAAGCCAGTCGTCGGGATCTTGGTCGACTCCCCCTCCCGACCCTGGCATGCTCGAGCCTTTTACCGAGGCTGCCACCTCTTCGTTTCCTTGATTTTCGCCCTGCTCTTCCGACTCCGGATCGCTGGTCGAGAGAATATTCCAGCCGGTGGGATGTTGATCTGTTGCAACCATCAATCGCATCTGGACCCGGTCTTGGTCGGATTGTCCTGTCGCGAGCCGATTACCTATATGGCCCGCGATACGTTATTCAAAGGTTGGTTCGCCAAGTTGATCACCTATTTAGGGGCGATTCCAATCCAGCGCGATGGCCTGGGGTTTGCCGGCGTCAAAAAGACGCTCGAACGTCTCAAAGGTGGCGAAAAAGTGCTGATCTTCCCCGAGGGTACCCGGACGCCGGACGGAAAAATGCAAGCTCTGAAGGGCGGATTGGCCGTCATCGCTCGTCGTGCCAAAGTTCCGTTGCTCCCAATGGCGATTGCGGGCGCATTTGAGGCTTGGCCTCGCAAACAAAAGTGGCCATCGCCCAAGACAATCCAAATGTATATCGGACCTCCCATTTCGCTGGAGGTGGTCCAAAGCCTGGACGACGAATCGCTAACGGCCCTGTTGGAAACCGAGATTCGCAAGTGCTGGGTCGCCGCCCAGGCAACGCGTGCCCATCGAGTCGGCAGTGATCCGACCAGTTAGCTGAGGATTTGTCGCGAAATAAGTTCCGGATTTCGAACGTCGAAAGCTCCGGAATGACTCTCGCTGGCTCTGGCGTTTGAATGATTAATGATTATTGAAGAATGAGAAATTCAAAAGGTACCAAACGTCTAGTTTCAGGCATTCCGCGAGCAAACGATGGCTGTCAGCAATTTGCACTTTTCAATTTCCATTTTTCATTACTCATTTCTTAGCCGCGTGTGAACCAAAGACGATCATTTGCCTGGCTGGCGGACTTCCCACGGATGGCAACGCCGATCTGCGGATGAATACATTCGCGGCCTGCAGTATCGAATTGAAGACCGTCAAAGTATCAGCTCGTAAGTTCGACCATGGCAGTCGGACAAGTTGCTGTCGGTCAAGGACGTGTCCGCGGACTGTTTATCCGCAGTTCGGCTTTGCCATCCGTGGGACTTACCAATCGCTCTCATTTTGCCGCTTTGCGGCTTAGCCATTCGGCGGCTCAGGCCTGGTGCTTTGTCACTACTTAATTTTAGGGTGAGTCTGGTAAAGGTGTCAGGAGTCAATTGCCGGAACGGCCCTGCGGGTGCTTCGCACAATTGACTCCTGACACCTTTACCAGACTCTGACACCTTTACCAGACCTCCATTTTTAGCTGTGACAAAGCAATAGTGTCTCGGCAGATTCGACGATAGCGATTCTCGGATTAACCAAGGTCGGACTCTCCCAGATCGGGAAGTTATTTCCAGGCAATTCCTTAACGCCACCGAGGGCGATGTTCGGCGGCGGAGCGTTCGAGATTGTCGAATTCAACGCGAGCAAATTGGGCATCAAGGTACGGAACCTCGATCGCATGATCCGACGGGCCAGCCCCGGCGGTGTCGACCACCAAAGTCGCCGTCTGCCACCGCCGATCAAAAGGCGATTGACTTAGCCGCAGAATCTGAATGCGATCAAAAAATGTGCAGCTCAATTTTCGATACCAGATACCGCTGCGAAAAACCACTCCAAAATCCGTGCGGGCGTACCGAAGGCTCTGGCTTTTTCGCCAAGCGAACCAAACTTGATGGGCCGTGATTAACCCGCCGGGCAACAGCCCCCAAACATGCCAAAAATAAACGCAAATGGCCACTGCGAAAACACTGACGACAACGGCCACTCGCAGCAAGCGCTGCCGAGTGCTGCCCGCCGCTCCATGCCAATGGATCTGTTCTTCGGCCAAACTCAACCCGGGGCGAATTTCGTGAAGCAACCGCGGCACTTCGGCGGCTGGCAATACGGGAATGAACCAAGTTCGAGCCAAATTTTCCTGAGTGTCTTCACCCCCGCCGGTCCCGCCCGCTGTCTCGATTCGAATCGAAACAAAGCGAAACCACCCCAATACCAGCGGACGATGAATGCTGATGAACTGGATTCGTTGTTGGGGTACGGACATGCTGTAGCGACTGACGAGCCCCGCGGAAACGCGTAAGTCATTTCCCTGTCGCCCCAGTTGGTACCCGAAGAAGCGATAAAGGTACCAGACGATTCCCAATAACTTTAGAAGGGCAAAGGCGACAAAGACAAACAACAAAACCGCGGCCCAATTGTCCAGCAAATCGGTCCACTTCAATCGCATGACCGGAATCCACTTTTCCCATTCCTTCGGAAACAGCTTCTCGTACAAATCAAATTGGTAAAACGTGCCTAACGCAACGCCTACCATCAGCCAACCGCGATTGCCCGCCAGACCCGCCAGGACCAACCATGTCCACGGAATTTGCAGCAAGGGGACCACCTTCGGCTCGACCAAATCCGTCGCAGTCGCTGATGAATTGGATAAGCCGTTCGTCTCCTGATCTCGTCGGATTCCAGCTGGTGTCCCGCCTTCAAGTTGGCCGCTCCCCGATACACGATCTGCGTCATCTATCGCGACCTTCGTTACATAATTTCGCGAACCAAACACGGCGAGTCGCAACGCGTCAATTTGTCGTTCCGTCAAGACTCGCAAGACCGCTTCCGCTTCCGTTCCACTGGCGGTTTCCAAGCGGACTTCGGCCACGCGAAAGATTCGATGCAGAATATTCTGGGTCAGGTCGATGTTTTGGATTTTACTTAGTGGAACCGTCCGTTGATTCTTGAAGATCAAACCTTCGTTGAGGATCAATTCGCCGTTCACAACCTGATAACGCAACGTAAGGTAGCGAAAAAGCGTCCGCAACATCGCGAACCCAAACGCGATCATGGCGATAATGCCCCAAAACCAAGAGCCGCTGGCGGCACCGAGAAAACCAAACACAACGGGCATCAACAGTTCGCGACTATGCGACGCCAAATCAAAAATGATGGACGAGAAATGCAAGAATTGTGGCTCGAGGGCGATGGCTCTTTCCTCGCCGTGGTTTGGGACGCTCGTGTCTCGCGCGGGAACATTTATGTCGGGCCCAAGGTCCGTTGTCGGTCGGTGCGAATCGTCCGACTCCAATGCATCGGCCTCGAACGGTTCCAAATGCTGCCGCGCGGGAAACTCCGTTCCATCTTCTCTGCGCTGGAACAGCTTCCCTTCGTCGTCGGGGTTGACGGACGAGGGTTCGTCGTCGGCTTCACGAGGGCCATCTGATTCAAACGACATCGCCAACCCCTTGTTGACGCAACAGCCGATCGCGCAAACGGGCGGCTGTCTCGTAGGCTAACCCATCGAGTTCCACGGAGGCATGTTGGGTTCCCGCCGTGTAAACGGTGAGTTTGGCCAGTCCCCATTGTCGCTGCAGGGGACCTTGCGTCAGGTCGGCATGTTGCAAGCGAGCCAAGGGAACGGAAATCGTTTGCTTCCAAAACACGCCCCGTTGAATCTCAAGCCCAACGTCATCCATTCTCCAACGAACATGCCGATGATGGATCGGCGGCCACGAGAACAAGAAGCTGATCAACATCAAAAGCAACAACACTCCACCCGCCGCAGCCCACATCCAAATCGTGGAAAAACCGGCGGCGAATCCGCCAGTGACGATACCAATCAAGGCACCAACGCCCAGGACCAGCGAAATGATCAGGGCCACCACTCGCGAGACTTGAATATCCCGTGGGTCCAGGGCGTGATACTCTCGTTCTGGCGGGTCCGTTGCCAGCAAAGGATCCAACCCCGTTGCAACGAGCCGGTTGGGATCCACGTCGGCTCGTTGGTCGACAGAACGATCCGGATCGCTGGCCAACGAGTCGAACGGCTTGGTCGGCTCGGGCCAATGTTGGGAAATCTTATCTCCAGGCGGCACGTTATCGAGACTCAAAAGACAACTCCCAGCGGATGACAATCAACGGTGACTGGCCCGAGAGCTCCGGCCTGCTCGCGCCATTGGGCTTGTTTCCGAAAAACGGACTCGGTCTTGGAATAATCCACTCCCCAATTTTAAAAATTGCGAGTTTCATTCCCTGCCCGCCGCCTGGTGGATTATTTCACTCAAAAAATGGGTTCCGATCGTAGGCGAACCACGCTCGCTTGGGCGTGGCTACCGTTCGTCCGACCCACGCTCTGGTGAGCATCGCTACTTACATAGCTAAGGTGGTACCAACCATGGTTGGGTTTGCGGTTGATCATCTTAACCTACAATAGAGCTCGCGGGGACCGATCAAGATTTTCCAACAGGAGCGCGGCGTTGCCCGATCAAGAACCGTTTGCGACAGACTCTAATGGCGACGATGGTTCGCCGTCGGCGCGGCGGCGGTTCCTTCAGGGCAAGGACCTATGGCGGTGGTGGAGCGATTGGGGGCGAACGGCCTTGCAATCCACCAATCGATCCTTGTCCGCTCCGCAGAGCCTCGGAGGCGGACCGGAAGACTGGACGCCAAACGGGTTTTACTCTCATTTTACGGCCAACGCGATGGCGTGCGCGTGGGAAGTATTTCTAAACTACGGCCAATATTCGGATGGCGCGGAGTTTGCCACGCAGGCTTTAGAGGTTTTGGAGCATTGCGAGAGTCAACTCAGTGTGTTTCGCGCGGACAGTGAAATTAGCCAAGTAAATCGCCAAGGTCACGAACAAGCCGTGTCGGTATCTGGGGACACGTTTGAAATACTCGAAGCGGCCGAGCGTTTATGGCATTTGACGGAAGGCGCATTCGACATCACCAGTGGCTCGTTGTCCGAGTGTTGGGGTTTTCTCCGGCGTGAAGGTCGAATGCCGAATGAGCGAGAACTGGGGGAAGCTTTGGAACCGGTCGGCATGGACAAGGTTTGTTTGAATCGCGACGATCGGACCGTGCGTCTGTTGCATCCGGGCACGAGGTTGAATTTGGGCGGGATCGGCAAAGGCTGGACGCTGGATCGATTGGCCAAGGCCCTGCATAACGGTGGAATCCTTGATTTTGCGTTTCATGGTGGCCAAAGTAGTGTGGTCGCGATCGGCACGGACGGGCGATATCGGAACGAATCGGAACAAAAGACCGCTCGGCCACGAGTGGGTTGGCCGATTGGCGTTTCGCACCCGGTTTATCCAGATCGGCAGCTGGGGGAGATTGATTTGCGGGAACGAGCGTTAGGAACGAGCGGTTCGGCGCGACAATTCTTTCATTATCGGGGAAAACGGCTCAGTCATGTGCTGGATCCGCGAACCGGCCGCCCCGCTGAAGGTGTCTGGAGTGCGACGGTGTTGGCGCCGACAGCTGCCCAAGCGGACGCTTTGGGGACGGCATGTTTTGTGCTGGGGCTGGACGGTTGCCAGCGATTATTGGAACATTGCCCCGATCTGGGGATTCTGTTAGTTCTACCGAACCGAGCTCGACATCAAACGGTGGTGTTGGGCGATATGGATTCGGTCTGGTATGCAAAGGAAAATTGATAAAACGTGTTGGAACGCGACAAGAAGAAAGTTGATCAAGAAGTTGCCTATTTGGTCCGCGTGATTTTTCCAGACGAAGTCATGGAAGCCGATCCGTTGGAGGAATTGGAAGGGTTGGCGGAAACGGCTGGCAGTATCGTCGTCGGTGGGATGACGCAACGTCGCGAACGTCCTGACTCAGCAACTTATATTGGCTCCGGAAAAGTCACCGAGCTTTCCCAGCTGATCAAGTTCCATGCGGTTGATGTCATTATCTTTGACAACGATCTTTCACCCGGCCAGGTTCGCAACTTGGAACAGGAACTGAAAATCAAGGTTCTGGACCGGACGGAATTGATTTTGGACATCTTTGCGACGCATGCCCAAACGTACGAATCTCGCTTGGCCGTGGAATTGGCGCAGTTGGAGTATTCGTTGCCGCGATTGAAACGCATGTGGACCCACTTGTCGCGGATCAAGATGGGCGTCGGTATGCGGGGGCCCGGTGAAAAGCAATTGGAAGTCGATCGCCGGTTAGTCGAAAAACGAATCAGTGAACTGCGAGCCGAGTTGCGTCAGATCGAGGAGCGACGGCAGCGCCAAGTTCAGTCGCGCAGCGGGCGCATGAAGGTGTCCTTGGTCGGCTACACCAACGCCGGAAAAAGCACGCTGATGAACTTTCTGACCGACGCGGATGTGTTGGCCGAGGACAAGTTGTTCGCCACCCTTGATACACGAACACGGCGTTGGCACTTGCCCAGTTGGGGGCCGGTCTTGCTTTCCGACACGGTGGGATTTATTCGACGACTGCCGCACAATTTGGTCGCCAGCTTTCGTGCGACGTTGTCGGAAACGGTGGAAGCCGACTTGTTATTGCATGTGGCCGACGCCAGTAGTCCCGATGTATTCCAACAAATTGCGGCGGTCTACGATGTCCTGAAAGAGTTGGCAATTGATGAAAAGGACACTTTGTTGGTCCTGAACAAAGTCGACGCCATTTCCGATCCCGATCAATTGAGCCGACTCTTGAATCGATATCCGTTTGCGATCCCGATCAGCGCGTCGACGGGTGAAGGAATCGAATCGTTGACCAAAGCCGTCAGTCTGGCGTTGAGTCGATCGTTCCTGGACTTGGAAGTGGAAGGCGAGATCAGCGATGGACGTTTGATCGCGTATCTGGAGAAACATGGCGAAGTCCTGGACCGTCGTTTCGAAGAAACTCGCGTTTACTTTCATGTGCGGATTGCGGCGGTCCATGCGGGGCGTATGGCGCAACCCGGCGTCATCCTGCGGGATTTCGAATCACAACACGTCTTGAATTTTCACCAGCCTGATCCGGAATGGGAAAAGATCCAACGGCGGCGCGCCGGCACATTGCCCGAGACGACCCCCGGTTCGTCTTGATGTAACCCGGTGAATTTGCAGCAAAGAGAGAACGGACTTATGTCGCGCTGGGTTTCCTTTTTTGTCTTGGTGGGCGTGTTGATCGTCATCGCCGCGTTTTTTGTCCGGGTGATGGCCGAGTTCCTGGTGCCCTTGTTTGTGGCATTGGTCTTGGTGGTTGTATTCCGACCTCTGCATGTCTGGGTGAGTCAGCGCGTGTCCCAACGACCGGCTTTAGCCGCGTTCATCACCACGAGTTTGGTGAGCTTGTTGGTATTTTTACCGTTTGCTGTCATGTTCATCATGGCAGCGGCAGAAGGTCGCGAGTTGGTCAAGCGTTTCGATCGCGCGGTTCTGTTGCAGAAGTTGACGGAGTTTCGTGATTCGGTGGGCTTGAACTTCCCACATGCCGAGCGGCTCATCGAGTTGGAAAAGCGATTGTTGGACCTACGAAATAGCGTCGAAGAAGGGGCGCTGACGTTTGGGAATCGACCGGCAGATTCGATCGATGCCGTCCAACGCGAGCTCCTGGGGAACATGTTGAGTGAAATCGAAACGGCCACCCGGGCGTTGGGAGAAATCAACGAACTCGATTGGCCAGAAAGCGCTCCCAGGCCACCAGCCGCTGACTCCAAATCTGGCACGAACGAACCACAAGTCGCGGGACTTGTTGAATCTACATCATCGGTACCCAGTGATTCGACAACCAACGAGTCCGCGCTGGATACACCGCCGGATCTGATTCGGCCATCCGGGTCCACGGCTTTGGAGCAACATTGGTTCAATTACGTCTTTCAACTTCAGGACATGCAGCTGTTGCTGCAGAATCCTGCTTGGGAGGAGTCGTCCGCGAAAAATCGCAAACTGCAGAGCGACTTGGTCGCGGGTCTCGGTAATGCTCACTTGTTGTTTCGCGAGTTCAAAGTGCGATTTTTGGGTGGGCCGGTCATGGCCTGGTTGAAGGAAACGGTTCATCCACAAGACGAAGATGTCGATCAATATTCGTTGGTGATGTTCGATTTTGCGAAGCGAAACTTTGTTTCGTGGGGCGGATCGATCACATTGCAGGTGGGGCGGCTGGTTTTTGGGAGTGTGATAGTCGTTGTGGCGTTGTACTTCTTTTTGCTCGATGGGCCGACAATGATCGAGGCCTTCATGCAAATTTCGCCGATGGATCGACGACACGAAGCGGAATTGATCGCCCAGTTCGATAGGACTAGTCGAGCGGTCGTGGTGGCGAGTTTGGCGGCGGCCATCGCGCAAGGTCTGTTGGCGGGGATTGGCTTTTATTTCGCCGGTGTGCAATCGGTGGTCTTGCTGACGATGTTGACCATGCTGTTGGCGATGGTGCCATTTTTGGGTGCCGCCAGCGTCTGGGTTCCGGTGGTGTTGTACGTTGGCTTCTTCGAGAACCAACCTTGGACCGCCTTTTTTCTGTTTTTGTATTCGGCACTTATTGTTTCGATGTGCGACAACGTCATCAAGCCCTACATTCTGCACGGTCAAAGCAACTTGCATCCCTTGTTGGCGTTGTTGAGTGTGATTGGAGGCGTGACGGCCTTAGGGCCGATTGGAATCATGCTGGGGCCGATGTTGGTGGTGTTCCTGCAAACGATTTTGAAAATGCTCAAGCAAGAATTGTTGAGCATGGAACAGCAGCGATCCAATCCTGCGGCAGCCGCAACGCCGCGTTCGGAGACGCCGCCGGAGACGCCGGCCACCCCGGTTGTGACCGCAAGTACGACCTAGCGAGGCCGTGTCCCCGAAGGGGTCTGACCCTTTGGCGGGCAGGTAATGATTTCGGACAAAAAAGCATGACCGGAGAGGGTCAGACCCGTTTGGGGTCAGAGCCTAGCGCATGATTATTAACGGAGGAACTTTGTTCGGCTTTTTATTGATTGATAAACCGGCGGGCCTTGGCTCCGGTCAAATCGTGTTTCAGGTTGCGAAACGCTTGCGCGACATGGGTTGTGACGCGACCGTTGGGCACTGCGGAACACTGGATCCTTTAGCAACCGGATTGATGGTTTTGGCGATAGGTCCTGCGACACGATTGACGCCGTGGCTGCAGAGTGGCAACAAACGGTACGAAGCCCGTTTCCAGTTGGGTGTCTCGAGCGAGTCGTTGGATCTAGAGACTCCGCTGGTCGAGGCAGCCCCAGTGCCCCAACCGCACCTGGAGACCGTTCGCGCGACCTGTGCGAACTTTGTAGGACGACGATCGCAGATTCCACCGAAGTATTCGGCAATCCACGTCCAAGGCAAGCGGGCCTATGAATTGGCGCGCGACGGGCGTCAGTTCGAACTGCCTCCGCGCGAGATCAGCATTCATCGCTTGGATTTGCTGGAGTATGCCTGGCCAGCGTTCAAGATCGACGTCCTGTGTAGTGGGGGCACCTATATTCGCACGTTGGGTGATGATTTGGCGCGGGAATGGGGCACACGAGCGGTCATGACCGACCTCCGGCGGACGGCGGCCAGTGGCTACGAATTGCAGCAAGCTTGGAGTTGGAGCGAAATCAATTCGACGGACACTTGGACGAACGAATTGTTGAGTGTCGCCTCGGCGTTGCACGACCTGCCGCAAGTTACGGTCGATTTGGAAATCGCACGACGATTTCGCAATGGCTTGGTCTCGCAAACATTGGACGCACAACTGGAAGAAACTTGGCGAGTACATGGCCACGAAGTCGGCACGGCCAAATCTAGCAAAGAGATATTGGTCCTTTTGCCCGACGAGCGTCCGGTGGGAATCGTGTACCATCGCTCCAAGGCTGGCTGTGAAGATGCGTGGCGGATCAAGTTGAATCTAGCTCAATGGCTGGAACCAGATTTTGTCTGATTGAACGCACAGATGCCCCAACCAATCGTGGTCGTTCAAGGCAGGGAAGTCGCTCCGAAAGTGCACGCCGCGACTTTCCGTGCGCAGCAGCGCGGCTTGCACGAGCGTCCGGGAAACTTGTAACAAGTTTTGCAATTCCCATCCTTTGGGGTTTTGGAATTGGTGCTTGTCGATGTAATGAACCCAACGTTCGATCTGTTCGAGTGCTTCGTGCAGTCCGTCGCCATGACGGCGTACACCTGCGGCACGCCACATCAAGCTGCGGAGCGAGTTATTGACGTCAACCAAATCGAGTTGAAATTGACCGTTATCAATGGCCGAATTGGAACAACCGGTCAATTCGAATTGATCACGGCCACCGAGTGCGGCTTGTGACGCACCTTGTCCGGTCAACACGCCATAAACGAGACCTTCCAAGAGACTGTTGGACGCCAGACGATTGGCGCCATGCAGGCCACTGCTGGTGACTTCCCCGGCAGCCCACAAATGCGCGAGCGAAGTCCGGCCGATCTTATCTACTTCGACGCCGCCGATCATGTAATGCGCCCCGGGCCGCACCGGGATCAAGTCTTTGGTCACGTCCATGTTGAACTGGGCGCACAACGATGTCATGCCGGGAAACCGTTCCCGGACAAGTTCGGGGTCCAGGTGTCGAAGATTCAAGTAGACACAGGTGTCCCGAGATTTTGCGATTTGACTTTCGATGGCTTGCGACACAATATCGCGCGGCGCCAACTCGGCCCGTTCATCGTAGTCCTGCATGAAGCGACGACCTTCTCGATCGGTCAGATAGGCACCTTCGCCGCGAACCGCTTCAGTGATCAAGCAACGGCCACCACCGGCGATATAAAGCACTGTGGGATGAAACTGCATAAACTCCATGTCCCGCATTCGCACTCCGGCGCGCCACGCCATCGCATGTCCATCGCCGGTGGCAATTGCGGGGTTGGTGGTTTCGCGAAAAACTTGTCCCGCGCCGCCGGTACAGAGAATCGTCTCCTTCGCCCAGATCAAATAAATCTGGTTGTTGATTCGTGCAATGGCTCCCTGGCAACCCGAATCATTGGTCAGAAGGTCGATGGTAAAGCTCTTCTCGATGATGCGAGTTCGCGGTCGTTGCCGCGCTTGACCAATGACCGCCCGCATGACTTCGCGCCCGGTGCTGTCTCCCAACGCGTGGACAATTCGATGATGGGAGTGCCCTCCCTCACGTCCGAGATTCAAACCGTCCGGCGTGCGGTCGAACTGCGTCCCCCAGGAGATTAGTTCTTGAATCCGTTGCGGGGCTTGTTCCACAACTGTCTGGACGACTTCGCGATCGCACAATGGCCCGCCAGCGATCAGAGTATCATTGACATGCGATTGAAAGTGATCTTCGGCATCAAGGACGCCGGCGATGCCTCCTTGGGCGTAGGTACTATTGGATTGGACCAATTCGCCCTTGGTCAGAATGGTTACATGCAGCGAGGGCTCGATTTCCAGAGCCGCTCGCAAACCCGCCAAGCCCCCACCAATGATGAGAACATCGGTCACCAGATGGGATGTATTCTTCGGATGAAAGGGTACAAGGTAGCGAACTGGCATCACGCCCTCCGGTTAACGGGTCATTCTTTGAACAAAAAGCGAGCAGGGCGAGACCTGTGATGATGCGAGATTTGACCGCTTCCATCAAGCCCCGCAACACCTCACAACTCGGACGAGTTATTCCATCAACTTCGCCGCATCGGCTCGTTCGGTTCGTGGAAACACGGAACGCATCAATTCAAGGCTCTTGGGGATTGCTGTGCGGAAGTCTTCCATACCTTCGAACTCCAACGATATGAACCCACGGTACTGATGTTGGTGCAGGATCTGTCCAATCCGCTGGTAGTCGAGATCCAACGTGTACCATTGGCCACCGCCGTAATAGGTTTTGGCTTGGACCAAGATGGTCCGCGGCGCTAGTTTCTCCAAACGTTCGTACGGCTCCTCCAAGAAGTTGCCCGTGTCGGTGGTAATTTGCAACCAAGGCGAATCCACGGCATCGACGATGCGGAGCACACCCTCGGGGGTCAATCCCAACCCCCAGTGATTTTCGAGTCCCAAGACAATGCCGCATTTTTCGGCGACGCGAACGCACTGGGCCAATGCATCGATCACCCAGGGAAAACCGTCTTCGTCCGTATAGCCGGGCAGCGGAGGTTCCAGGCCACGATTCTCCATCAAGGCATCGAAACTAGGTGCCGTCCCCCAACGTCCCGTGTTGACCCGCATGGTCGGGATACCCAGTTTGTACGCCAGTTCGATTTGGCCGATCGTCCGATCGATATTTTGTTGGCGCACCTCACGATCCGGAGTGACAAAGCCTTGATGCGTGGACATGCCGATCAACGGCAAGCCAAGAGCCAACGCACGTCGTTTGTACGACATGATCTTGCTATGGCTGAGGAGCTCGTTCTGCTCCAACTGGTACAACAACAGTTCGACACCATCAAACCCAAAATGATCGGCCAAATCCAAGCACTTGTCGAAGTCGCGAAGAGCATCGTTGCGAAACCGCCAAAGTGAATAGGTAGACAGCAGAATTGGGTGCGTCTGCCGTGGTCCCACGGATGTCGGGCCGTCATTCGCGCGAGCAATAGCCTCGCTCATGGGGATGAATCCTGCGGCCACACCCGTCCACATCAGGAAACTTCGCCGCTGGTTTCGTTTATTCATTTGGAAATTCCGTCATGTTGCTGTGGGACATAGGCCTTGTCCCCGAAGGGGTTTAGCCCTCTCCGGTCATACCTTTTTGCCCGAAATTATTACATGCCCTCCAAAGGGTCAGACCCCTTTTGGGACAAAGCGTAACCTCAGTACCGTTCGATAAACGAGCCTCTTCACGACCCCTCGCTGGGCGACGCAACACGGGGCGGTCATGTCTGTCGAAAGGGCAAAAGTGGAACGCCGCCCAGTGTCGCTCTGCGTCGCGGGCTAAACCTGTTCGCAGGGCCGGAGTATCTTGCCCAACCCGCAAAACCCAACCATCCGCCTGACCCGGTTGGTAGGTTAGTCTGATTGGAGGGAGATCACAAGAACAAACCGTGGGGCAATTCGTCTTCGTCACAACGAAAATCGACTTGAGAAGGCCAGCCAGGAAGTTCGGCGGATTCAGCGATTGGCTCGTCCGGTGGAAAAATCCACCCCCAAATGTGTCAAGCTATTTCGATCGTGTCGATTGGTCGGGAGACCGTGTTTCGATTTTTAACCATTTGATCATTTTTGCTCAAGCAAATCTTGTAGATGGTTTTCGGACTGGATACCATTCAAAACTGTACGGGTCATCGCTTGTTGGTTGCTTTAGCTGACAGATGGTTGCCGGTGAGTGGTTCGGTGGGCCGGGTGGTTCCGGTCTAGGTCGCGTATTTTTCGGTTTGATTTGCAATGGACAATGCTGATCGATTGACGGACGAAGTGGAATGCCTGCTGCAAAATGCGAGGCTCCGTTCGGAATTGGAACCGTTCTTGGATGAAGCATTGTTGGTTGTCGACACCAATCAGATGCCGACACCGGCAGAAAATCAGTTTCTCGAGTCTTTATTGGCCTGGGAGTCGGCCCCCATTTTACCGATCTCGCAATGGTTTCAACCGACATTATTGCTACAACCGGCCGGGCAACTGGATGATTTGGAATTGCACCTGCGATTGCACGAAGTGATCGCTCAGTTATTCGAAAAACAAATTGTGCTGCAGTTCACCGACCATTTATCGGACCGCGAACTTTACCAATTGATTGCTCGCGACATTCTGCCCAGTCGGGAAAAGAAGGTCAACTTGCCTGACAACCGTTTCGTCTGGCGTTGCGTCGATGAATCCAGCGAGCCCGAACTGTGGCTCAAGTATTACGCCACGGAAGAAGAACGCGACGTGTGGCTGGAGTTTAATCCAGATGGCATCCTACCAGAATCATGCGAGCCACCTTACTGCCGCTCACTCCCTCAATAGATCATTTCTTACCCTGGGCTCGTTTCTCTTGAAAGAAAGCGGTGAGTATTTGGCCGCATTCGTTGGCCATGAGTCCTTCAATCACGTGACAACGATGGTTGAGTCGCGAATCGTTCAATAGTTGGAATAGAGATTGGACCGCGCCGGCTTTGGGGTCGTAGGCGCCGAACACAACCGTGTCGATCCGAGCCTGCAAAATGGCGCCGGCGCACATGGCGCACGGCTCTAACGTCACGTAGAGGGTACAACCGCTAAGCCGCCAATCTTCTAATGCGGCGGCCGCTTGGGTGATGGCTAAAATCTCGGCGTGAGCCGTGGGATCGTTCAGTTGAACCTTTTGATTGTGGGCTTCCGCGATGATCTTTTGGTCAGGGCTAACAATCACGGCCCCAACGGGCACTTCATCCGACTCGTAGGCCAACAAAGCCTGTTGAATCGCGCGCGACATGAACCGTTGGTGATCGACATCGTCGGGGTTGGCTTCAATGATCAAGCGGTGGCTCACTTTGCGGGAATAACCAGTTGAATCTTCTCGTAGGCCGAGGTCGTTTGGAAGCAGAACACTCCCAGTGGCTCGGACAATCGTACATCCTGACGGATCGAAAATTGATGCCCGGCACGAAGCTGATCAACCACTTGTTGATCATCAATCCAGCACTCGATCTTTTCGGCCGAAACTTTGACTCGTACGTCGTACCACTGATTGGTTTCGAAGCGATGGACCGTACGAGTTTCATTTCTCGCGGCGTCTTTTTCGTCGACACTGGAGAGCCCAACCGTCATGCCACCCCAACCTCCGACAATCAACGAGCAATATGCGTCGCCGACCGGAAACGTGACCCCACAAAACATGTCATTGCCGTCAATGCGCTTCGCGCGAATTCGCAATTCGTAGTTCTCTCGAGGGACGTCGTTTAATGGTAACGATTCTTGCCCAACGTAATTGATCCCGGAAAGCACCTGCCCCATTTCCAAGACCAGGGTGTTCTCCTCCAATAAAAACTCGCCTTCGCCGCCAAACTTGGTTTGCTTCCAACCGGTCGTCGATTTTCCATCGAACAACTCAATCACTTGCTCGGCAGCTGTCGCTTCCTTCGCCGGGTCTTGTTTCGCTTGTTCCTGTGTTGCGATCTCTTGCGCGGCCGTTTCTTGGACGCTCACTTCTTGGTCCCCCTTTTCTGCGAGGCCCGTATCGGATGGAATCAGAATGGGCGAATTCGTTTGGGAGGAGCTATCGTCGGCCGCGGAGGTCACAGAAACGGCTTGGACTCCCGAATGTCGGAGGTCAACTTCCGAATATCCCAAGGCTTTGGTGTCGGCGTCGTTGGCGACCGCCCGCACCCAGAAGCGATTGGGGAGCGGACCCAAGTTTGCCAATGGCAAGACGAAGCGTCCTCCCGTCGCCGAGACAATCGCGCGATGGAAGACTCGGTCGTTGGCTTGAACGTAATCATCCGCCAATTGTTGCGAGAACGATTCCGTGCTCTCGTATTTGCGACGCGATTTGGGTTTGAATTTCAATTGATCAAGTGGGTACCCGACTTCGACTTCGACATCAAACGTACCGTGTCCGGCGCTTGGCAAATGCCCCACGACTCCGAAGTGGCCACCGGACATTTCCGTTTCCAATTCGATCGACCCGAACTTCGGGAAACGCAACAGGGGATCACCGAAGTACGTCATCATGTCCGCGTGTTCCAAGATCTCTTGTTCCAAGATATCGCTGGTTGGGCTCAACAGCCAGGCAAACTGATGCAGTACTTGCCGGTAGTCGATTTTTCGGGTGCCGATCTCGTCGAGCATTTCGGTCAACGAGGCGGTTTCAGGTGACTGGGATGAATCGTTGGCCGACTTGTTCTCTTCGCGGGATTTCGCTTGGTTTTGTGCCAACTGTCTTTCGCGGGCCGCTAGAACCATCCGGCGCTTCGCTTGTTGGAACCAGGCCCCCACTTCGACGCACGACTCTTCGCCGTGGAGCGTCAACAGCTCCAAGCCAAAGTTTGCTAAGCCGTACGGTGCGGTGACGCCCGTTCCCGCAATCACAGAAACAGGACCGTGGGGCGCTCGCAACATGGATTCTGCCAAACAATCTTGACGCAAATCAAATTGCCCGGTCGAGCAAGCCAACAAGAGCGCGATCGGCGAGGTGGAACTGGAAATCTGTCCGGAGTTTCCCGTCGTGATCGTGGAGACAACGCGATCCGGGAATCTGGCGGAATCCAAGGCATTCCAAGAGCCATGTCCCATGTAAACCCAAAACAGGGCGCCACGATTCAAACTCTCAAATACCTTATCACAATACTGGTCGGGACCTGGACAATAGACGCTGCGCCAACTGGCGTGAGTCATGCCGACAGAAAATTTTCCGGGAATCAATTCCGACAACATGCGAGTCGCGGTGCTTTCGATCACCTTGTCTTCCAACGCACCAAACCCACCGACACCAGCGACGAACTCGATTCTTCGTTTCGCGAACTCGATGTCTGGGTCGTTTTCGAACCGAATTGTCTTATCAATCAACACAGACAATTGTTCGGTGTTGTGAACGGACCACCGACCGATCGCCAATTCCGGCGCTCCGTCGTCATCAAGATCTGCGTAAAAATTATCGGACGCGACGCGCGAGCGGCCGCCAAATCGGGCACTGACCACTGAATCCACGTGATGAGTCGGCAGTCCAGTTCCTTGCAAATCCAATAACGAAGGCACGTCCCCGACCAACAGCACAAACCGCAGCCCCGTCAAATGCATTTGCTGCAACAAGTCCTTCAGTTGCTCGGGTGACTGCGGCGATTCCACCAAGCCAATGCGATAGCCCTGGTTCGTGCGGTACTGCAGCCAAGGTTCCAAGGTCGGTTGCCACTGGGTCGGACAGACAACCAAGGTATCAAAGGCAACGGGCGTGGGTTGTAGTTCTTCAGCGGACCAGGGAGCGGCATCGATGGTTGCCGTGTCCATTCGATCAAGCGAACTCGATTCCGCCAGCAGAGCACTTTGCGAATCCTTTGTCGTCTCGTTCCAACGCAGGCGCGGCACTTCCTCGGGCATCGGAGGTGCCCCCAAATACGGGACGACTACCAACGGGCCGGCGGGAATCATGCGCCAGGCAACCCAGCCGCCCCCGACCGCCAAAAGGAGGACGATTGGCCACAACAGCCACTTCTTCCAGCGTGTCAAAAAGAACCGTCGGTTACGCATATTAGCTCACTCCATCGTTTCGCTTATCGCTTCTTAAAGACCAGTCCAAAATTGTCTTTGAGGAAATCAACTTCCTCTACCAGTTCAAAGCCGGCTTTTTCAATCTCCTCGCGAAACACGCTCTTGCCCGCACGAACGTGGTTCATGATCCAATCGCTACTGACGCCTTCTTCTCGCTCGAAGTCAACGACCACCACACGTCCGCCTTCGCGCAAGGCGGCGTGAATCGACTCCATCGTCGAATACGGAAATTCGAAATGATGATACGTGTCGCAAATGTAAACCAAGTCCACCGAGTTTGGTGGCAGCGTGCTTTGGCGGTCATTGCAAATCACACCAATCACGTTATCAAAACCTTGTCGGCGACAATCGCGGACCAGTTCGTAAACAAAATTGGGAGAAATATCCACCGCGTAGACTCGTCCTTCCGCACCGATCTGGCGGGCGATCAAACGAGTGAAAAACCCGGTGCCCGCACCCACATCCGCCACGACCATTCCCGGTTTCAAGCCTAGTGCGTCGACGATCACATTTCGTTGGTCGTAGACTTCGCGGCCTTCCTTTTCGAAACGTTCAACATAGCTGGCCGGATTCGCGTTTAAAAAATCGTCGTTGATCCCAGGGCGAACGCTTTGCTCTTGGGCAAAACCTACGACGGGAACCAATATGCCCAGCAAACAGGCCAGACCAGCGTTCGTCCAACTTGACAAACATTTTAATCGACTCAACGGGGAATTCACGTGTTGACACTCCTCTTGGATAATATTTCTCGCCCACCCATGTTCATCAATTGCCGAGCCAGCTCGCGCCCCAAGACTGCGGCGGACGACGCCGAACCGCCAATCTGCCAATCCAAGCGCTGATCTCCTGACTCGCTGAGAATCGCCGCTTGCAAGTAGAGCTGATTGTCGCGGACGCTGGCGTGTCCCGCGACGGGGGCAGTGCAACCTGCACGAGTCTCGTTCAAGAACGCTCGTTCGGCCGTCACGCAAGCCATCGTATCCGCATCGTTAAGTGCTTGCACCGCTTGAATGGTCGCGGCATCGTCCTGCCGAGTTTCCAAGCCCAAGGCTCCTTGGCCGACCGCTGACAACATCGTCGATAGATCCAAAGACTGCGTGATTCGCTGCTCCAGTCCCAAGCGACGCAAGCCAGCACACGCCAAAACGATCGCATCGTACTGCCCTTCGTCCAGTTTTCGCAAACGCGTATCAACGTTCCCGCGCAAATCGCGAATACCAAGATCAGGCCGCAACCATTTCAGTTGCGCTGCGCGTCGTAGACTGCCGGTGCCCACCGTCGCCCCGATCGGCAGTTCGCTCCACGTGACAAACCGGTTGGAAACAAAAGCATCCCGAACGTCCTCACGCGATGGAACCGCGGCCAACTTCAAACCGGCGACCTCCTCGGTGGGCAGATCCTTCAAGCTATGAACGGCTAAATCAATTTCGCGATCCAACAGAGCTAACTGCAAGCGCTTGGTAAACAGCCCTTCGCCGCCAAGTTGCCGCAAGGAACCCGTCACGACATCGCCTTCGGTCGTCAGCGGAACCAGCTGAACGGTAGCACCGCGAGACCGCAATTGGTCCGCGACCCAGTTGGATTGCCACAAAGCCAGTTGACTATTTCGAGTTCCGAGGCGAATCATTCTGGTCCTACGGTTTTATAGTTATTCACCCCCGCCGCTTTTCCCGCTCGCGTATCAGCCATTGCTGTCGCTAGCAGATCCCATGACTCCATTCAGCCTCAGGAGTTAACCGTTTAGCAAAGCGTGGGTGGGCGGGAATCCGACCAATCACGCGCCGCTAAGCGTTTTTGGATTTCAAGCAAACCCCGCCCCCCTGGATACTTCTCCCCTCAACCGGAGAGCTGGGAGACCACGAGGCGCGGTCGGGAGAAACGGACTTTATCCGGATCTTGTATTTATTTCGACCAAATCAGGCGATCGGGTCAACTTTACGGAAAATTCCAATTCCTTTATCTGGGTAATCCAGGGAAAGTTTAACGATTACCGACTTCGTAGCCGATAGATAAACTGTAAGGGCGAGTGTTGTGTGAAGTCAACCCGGACGGCCAGTGCAGGTAGGGCTCGCGAAATGAAAATCCCAGTCGTTGCCGGTCCATGGGTTTCCGCCCTGGCGATCATGGTGTTGTTGTGTCAAAGCGGATGCACATTGTTTCCGCAGCGGTTGGATCGCCCGGAAATCCACAATCCATTCCCACAGCTGCGAAAAATCGCGGTGGTGCCGTTTTTTAATCAGAGTGATTTCCCACGGATCAACGGCGCGGACGTCGCCGACAGTTATCGTCACCAACTGCAGCAAATTCGCGGATTCGAAGTTTTGCCAATCGGTGTGGTGGACAACTACCTGGCCAAACGGCCCATCCCAGTGGATCAAGCCCCGGACTTTCAACAGATGGCGCGGGATCTTGGGGTCGATGCTGTCGTGGTGGGTTCGATTACGGATTTTGATCCCTATTATCCGCCGCGTATGGGTTTGGCTGTCCGCTGGTACGCGGCCAACCCGGGTTTTCATCCGATTCCACCGGGCTACGGTCTCCCGTGGGGAACGGCAGAAGAAGAATACATTCCGGAAGATCTGCGCTTCGAGGCCGAGTTTGCCTTGGCTTCCGAACAACTGAAGACGCAAACACCGACTCCACCGAATGCCATGCGTTTACCTACCGACGACGAGGATGCGGTTCAACCCGCGTCCGCCACGACACCTGATGACGTGGTGTATGGCCGACCGTTTTCGGCTCCGAACGGTTCCGGCTCCACAGCGGGACAACCGATGGTGGTTCACGGCGGTCAAGGGCTGCCACCCAATTGGCCAGATTCAAATGGGTTCGTGCCGGACCCTCCGGCAGCGGTTCGCCCAGTGGCCCAACCCCATACTGGGCCGGTTATGGACCTGATCAAACAATACGACGGGAGCGATTCGGAATTCACCTCGCGACTCGAGAGCTACTACGCGTTTCGAGATGACGCTCGATTTGGTGGTTGGCAATCTTATCTGGAGCGAACCGACGACTTCATCAAATTCTGTTGTTATTTGCATATCTCCGAATTGTTGACAGCACGAGGTGGTGCGGGATATTCGCGGCCGACCTGGCGATGGCCGTTGGCAACGTACCAACCCTAACATTCGTTACACGTGGGGTTCCTTTCGACCGTGAGACCCCGCTGTCACGGGAAACGGCCCGACATGGGCGTGCGGATGAACGCGCGGAGCGACGCTCACGCGGTTAACCCAATGCCAAGCCAAACTCGGCGGTTTCCACCTCCAAAGTCCAAAAAGCTGCGTTAACCGGTTAGCAGAGCCTGGTCGAGCGGGGATCCGATCGAACATGCGCCGCTAAGCGCGTTGGCGGCGGAGTGGAGGCCGGGGGACAGCAAACTCGGGGACTTGGATTGTGATGTTGCTTGCGCGCTTGAGCGCGGAGCGACGCTTGGTTGGGTCGGATACCCGACCCAACCAAGCTCTGCTCACGCGGTTAACCCCAATACCTAGCTCTGCTCACGCGGTTAACGTCAATACCTAGCTCTGCTCACGCGGTTAACCCCAATACCAAGTCTTGCGCCAGCAAACCTCCAATACAATTAATCGTTACACATCGCCTAACGAGTAAGTGGATTGAATTCGGTCTGGAGGTTCAACCGAAAAAGAAGCACGGAGCCGACTAGGCGAACCGCAAGCTCATTTTCCCTCCTGGAAAGTTGAAACGTGCCCAAAGACCTCAACGTGTCCAAAGATGTCAATGTATTGGCCCTGGTCAAAGGCGAAGAGCGATTCATCTTCTTGTATACGGACAACAACAAGTCCGAGACCTTACGAACGTTAGGTCGATTTGCTTCGGACCCGGAAATCAATTTCTCGTGGTACGACGCAGCCGTTTTGAGTCAGCGACTGCGGCAAGATCAGCCGACGACCTTGTCGCGAGCCGATTTGGTGGTTCCTGAATCTGGTTCCAATTGGGACGAATAGCCCATTCTGAGTAACCCTTCACGATGCAAGCCACGATCCAGCGTTACTTACGATACCTGCAAGTCGAACGGAACGCGTCCGAATACACGATCAAGTCGTATCGTGAAGACCTGCTCAGTCTGGCGGATTATTTAACCGAGTCGCTGGGGAGTTGCCCAAACCCTGCCAGCATCGACCCGCAGATTTTGCGAAGTTATGTCGCGGCGATGCATGAAGCTCAGTACGCGCGGACCAGTATCGCGCGACGGTTGGCCTCGATGCGGGGGCTATTCAAATTCGCGCAGCGCGAGGGATTGGTCGATCAAAATCCTGCCAAGCCCCTGCGCAATCCTCGGCCACATCGCAAGCTGCCGCACTTTTTGACGACCGACGAAATTCAAACGTTATTGTCGGCGCCCGATCGCCAGGCCGTCATGGGCTCGAGAGATCGCGCGATCTTCGAGACGATGTACTCGGCGGGTTTACGCGTCAGTGAATTGGTCGGGATCAGCGATAGCGACCTGGACCTGGACGACGGCTTGGTCCGGGTCAAAGGCAAGGGAAAACGCGAGCGTCTCGCGCCGCTTGGTAGTTACGCGGTGATGGCGGTGAACGAATGGCTGGCGAAACGAGTCTTAGCCAAAGGCAAACAACCAACCGCCACCTCCCCCGTGTTCACGAACAAGTTTGGCAATCGTCTCACGACCCGAAGCGTCGCGCGAATGTTGGAGAAGTACTTGCTCGAGACCGGACTGAATCTAAAGACTTCGCCCCATACGTTGCGTCACAGTTTTGCGACACACCTGTTGGATCGAGGGGCAGATATTCGCAGCGTCCAGGAGTTACTTGGTCACAAGAGCCTGGTCACGACCCAGATTTACACGCATTTAAGTACCGCCGGTTTGCGTCAAGCCTACGAGAAAGCCCATCCACGGGCCAAAGCCCAGCAACGCAAAGTGGAATGATCTCATCGAAGCTTCGTCACCACGTAATGTTGGGGTCGGTCTGGGGAAGAGGGCAGGAGTCGATTGCCGGAACGACCCTTCAAGTTGCGCGTTAGGCGGAACAAACCTTCGCCGCGAGATTGACGGCCGATTGATTGATCTCCGGAATAGATCGACCTGCCAGGATCCCGGCGACCAGGGCTGCGGCATAGGTGTCACCCGCTCCGACAGTACTCGTGACTTTGATCGCGGGAGCGGCCGCAAAATGTTCTTGCTCGGAGGACAAAAGATACGCTCCTTCGGCACCGCGAGTTACCGCGAGATACTGCAACTGGAATCGTTCGCGAATCTGCTTCGCGACAGACCGCCAATCACCGCCAGCGCCGATGAATCCGCCGACCACAGGCAATTCTTCTTCATTCAGCTTCACGACATTGGCCAGGCGCAGACCGGTCAACGCAACCTCGGGCGAGAAATACGGTTGGCGAATATTGATATCGAATAGGCGAAACGCGTCTTGAGCCGTCGCGAGAAATTTTTCGATCGTCGAGCGCGACACGGGGGCCCTTTGTGCCAGGGTTCCAAAACACACCACCCGACAGGCTCGGGCCAAGCGTTCAAGGTCACTATCCCAGTGGATTTCGTCCCAAGCTTGTTGTTCGGCAAAGCGATACGTGGCCAGTCCCTTCGCATCCAAACTTACCAGCACTTGGCCTGTAGGTAACGTTCCAACTTGAACGCATTGGCTGCCGACGCCCTGCCCTGCCAAGGCCGCGATCGCTTGAGTACCCAGATCGTCTGGGCCAACGGCACTGACCATCTCCACCATGGCGGTGTCGCCTAGCTGGCGAGCAGCCGCACAAGCGAAGTTCGCTGGCGCGCCGCCAAATTGTGGGCCGGTCGGGAACATGTCCCACAATATTTCGCCCAAGCCAACCACCAGCGGTCGTTCCACCAATTTCTCCTCGATGTTGAGTCGCGCAGATCTTATAGAAGTTCGGATGCCAAGTCGGCCAGTTGGGAGCGTTCACCTTTTTCCAAAGTCACATGCGCGTAGATCGACTGCTTCTTCATGCGATTGACCAAGTGACTGAGTCCGTTGCTGAGTGCGTCCAAGTACGGATGGTCGATCTGATGAAGGTCACCCGTAAAGACGATCTTGGTTCCTTCGGCCGCTCGAGTGATCACGGTTTTCACTTCGTGCGGTGTAAGATTTTGCGCTTCATCGACAATGAAGTACATTTTCTGCAAGGTTCGACCGCGAATATAAGACAGCGGCGTGATCAGGAGTTTTTCCAGCTCCAGCATTTCGGCGATGCGTTTGAATTCGGGGTCCGACTCTTTGAACTGACTGCGGATCACATTCAAATTGTCGAACAAAGGTTGCATATAAGGAGCTAATTTGTCCTGGACATCCCCCGGCAAGAATCCCATGTCGCGATTGGATAAGGGCACGATCGGCCGGGCCAGCAAAATTTGGCGAAACTTGGACCGTTGCTCCAATGCGGCAGCCAATGCCAGCAACGTTTTTCCCGTACCCGCGCGGCCGGACAAGGTGACCAACCGAATGTTTTCGTCCAACAGGGCGTTCATGGCAAACGTCTGCTCGGCGTTGCGCGGTTGGATTCCAAACGCCGAACGCCGCGTCAAACGCGAGAAACATTTCGATTCGGCTGAGTAGGTTGCCAACACCGACTTGGAGCCCGACTTCAACACGAAACACTCGTTGGCGATCATGTCTTGGATTTGCGGTAAGGACGATGAAGGGACAGGATCGTCCGTTGCAAAGAATTGTTCGATCGAATCCGCGTCAATATCCAAGATCGTACGTTTGCCCGTATACAATTCGTCGAAGCTCCGTACCTTGTCGGCCTCGTAGTCTTCGGCAATAACGCCCAGAGCTTTGGCCTTCAGACGGAGGTTCGTGTCTTTGGAGATCAAGACTACGGTGAGTTCCGGTCGTTGCATCTGCACGCGAATCGCCGCGTTGAGGATGCGATGATCGGGCGAATCCTGCATGAATGAGAGCTTCAGCTTTTCATCCAGCGGCTCGCCCCAGCTTACCCGGATTCGGCCGCGATCTGGACCAAGCGAAACGCCGATGGGGTCGAGAATCGCGCCGGCCAATTCATCCAGGGTTCGCAAGAACTGCCGAGCTTGAAAGCTCAGATCGTCATGTCCTCGTTTGAACCGATCCAATTCTTCAATGACCGTAATTGGCACAACAACATCGTGGGGTCCAAACCGATCCAGGCATTTGGAGTCGTGCAGCACCACGTTTGTGTCCAATACAAACGCCTTTTTGATGAGTCCAGAAATCATAAAGTCCTTTCAACGATACTGGGGGTGCGTCTCTTCCGACCCGAACATTCATCGGACCGTATTATAGGAGTGGAATCAGGCCCAGGAAGTAGCGATCAGCGGCTCGGCGTGTCAAGAAACCTTCACGGACTCGGGCCCTCGCTCGAGTCATCCTCGCCCCAAAACGCGAAGAAAACAGTGCTGAATCACAAAGCGTACCGCCACAGATTGTAGTGGTTCGCTCCGCGAACCATCGTTGGATCGCGGAGCGATCCGCGACAATGTAGCGTTTCGCTCCGCGAACCATAGTTGGATCGCGGAGCGATCCACGACAATGTAGTGGTTCGCTCCGCGAACCATAGTCGGATCGCAGAGCGATCCACTACCATGTTGCCGTTCCGCACGAAGTTCCGAAAAACGGCCTTTTTATTGTTGAAAAGCCAGGCCAGAGCTGATATCGTGCTGAAGATGGCGGATGAACTAGGAGGGGCTCGGGTGGCTCCGGTGCATCGTCACACTTCATCGATTGGGCAACTACCATGCGCACCTTGAATTTGCTCGCGTTTGCATTATTTGTCGTTGGACTGGTAACGGCGTTACCGGCCGAGTCCCACGCTCAACCCGGGCGGATTCCCGGGCGTTCGGACAATTTTGGAATTCCTTCCCGCCCGAACATTCCTTCGATGCCCGGCTTCAACTCGACGCCTGGTTTTCCATCGATTCCCAGGACGCCCTCGATACCAAACATTCCATCATTTTCGAGTGACCTTCCGGGTAGCATCGGACGTTCGCGAGATATACCTGGTTTGCCCGAATACGAGTTCACTTGTTCGAACTGCGATCGAGTCATTGCCACTGGCACTTCACGTTTCTCGGCGGATCATATTTCGAAGTGCCCTCATTGTGGAGTTCGTTTCACGAACACGTCCGTCTCGCCGTTTGCGGATGACCCATTCGCTAACCAACGAGCGAACTCCTCATCAAATCGTCCGGCTAGTTCGAACCAAGGCACCAGTGGGCAGCAGGCTCGGATGCAAAACGACGTTGGATTGATCGTGGTCGCGGGAATTGGATTTTTTCTATCCATTCTGTTGATTGTTGGCGGCATCGTGTTTTTCATTATCAAAGAGTCCACGAAGAAGAACAATCGTTATTCGGCGTATGGCCAATCGCCTTACGGTGGTTCGACTTATCAGCCGCCAAGTCAACCTTCCGAGCCTTGGAATAATCCGTACAAGCGAAGTTGAAAATCGCGGCCGGTTTTTGACGAATGGTTGAATTGAATGGACAGCGCCAATCCGACCGTTCCGCAATATCTCATCTTGGGCACGGCGGGACATATCGACCACGGCAAGACGTCGTTGGTGAAGGCCTTGACCGGGACCAACACCGACCGGTTGCCGGAGGAACAAAAGCGGGGGATCACGATCGAGCTTGGGTTCGCTCATCTTTCTTGCCCTCCGTTTGAGTTTGGGATTGTTGATGTTCCCGGACATCAACGGTTCGTTCGCACGATGTTGGCGGGTTCAACGGGCGTCGATCTCGTCATGTTGGTTGTCGCTGCGGATGATTCGATCAACCAACAGACTCGGGAGCATCTTGAGATCTTGAAGTTTCTCGATCTGCCGTCTGGCGTTATCGTGTTGACGAAGTGTGATCGCGTGGACCCGGAATGGCTAGAATTGGTCGAACAGGATGTTCGCGAGTTGGTGCAAGGCAGCTTCTTGGCACAGGCCCCGTTGGTGCGAACCTCGGCAGTGACGGGGGCTGGGTTGAACGAACTACGCGCGGCGTTGCGAGCCGCCGGGGGAGTTGCCGCGGCTGCCCGAGCTCCACGTATCGACCAACCGTTCCGCATGCCCATTGATCGCGTGTTTTCCATCCCTGGGCACGGAACCGTGGTGACCGGAAGCGTCACACACGGCCAATTGTCGGTCGGGGAATCGGTCCAGATTTTGCCGGAGTGGCCGGATCGGGAGTTTCGAGTCCGTCAATTGCAG
The DNA here is from genome assembly GCA_041741535.1 of Pirellulaceae bacterium. GTDB lineage: Bacteria > Planctomycetota > Planctomycetia > Pirellulales > Pirellulaceae > M30B19. The sequence goes on along the minus strand of JBGSJV010000051.1, from coordinate 16,136 downwards.
TCGCACGATCGGGGTGTGGAACGAGTCGTGCGGGGTCAACGCGCTGCCGTCAATTTGGCGGGGGTTTCGGTCGAGGAAGTCCAACGTGGATTTCAATTGGTGGCTCCGGGACAACTAGCGGCCAGTGAATGTTTGACCGTGGAACTGTCGGCTGCCGAGCAATTGACGGACGGTATTCACGATCATCAATCGATTCGTGTGCATTTGGCGACTCATGTGGTTCTAGGAAAGGTCCGCTTCCTGCAAGTTCGTGAACGACTGGCGGTGGAGTCCGATTCAGAACAGACAAGTGCCGACTCGGGTACTTCGGCCAAGGGAGCATCGGGCGTCAATTCGGAAAATTCTGCGCTCGAAGTCTCGTCAGAAACAACGAGGCGACATTCGGCTCCCATCAGGTTATTAGCGCCAGGGCAACGCATCTTGGCGCAGCTGTTGCTGGACCACCCCGTCCTTGCCAACTGGGGGCAACACATGGTGATTCGTCGTCCATCACCCGTTGAGACCTTGGGGCAAGCGATCGTGTTGGACCCCAGCCTTCCTCGATTGGCTCGACCGGATTCGCGGGACTTGGCAATGTTGCATCAAATGGCATCCGACGACGCGGTCGCGAGACTTTCTGCCGCGATGTATTTTTCATTGAACGGACGCTCGCCTGGTTCGCACATGCAAACGCGATTGGCGATCGCCGACGAGCAATGGTCGAGCGTTCGAGATGCGACCCTCGCGCAAATGACGATCATTCGTGACGGAACGATGGAATGGGTCTATCATCCCGAGCGTCTGCACAAGTTGGAGGCCATTGTCTTAAAGTTTTTGGATCAACAACATACGCTGCAACCCAAGCGATGGTTCATCGACGTGTCGTTGGTTGAACGGCATTTGCATTTCTTGCCTCTGGTCATCGTGACCACACTTTTGAAAAGATTGCAGCAATCGCACAAATTACGTCGTTCGGTGAATGGAATCGGGTTGCCGGACCGGGGTCCCAATCTGACCAAGAATCAGGCCAAGTTACTGGAGCAACTATTGCAAACGTTCCGGACGGCCGGGCTTCAGCCACCGACCATCGAGCAGTGCATTGGACTGGCGGTTAAGAACAAACAAGATGTTGAAGATCTTTTGAAGATGGCGGCTGAAAGTGGAGACTTGATTCGCATCGACGCGCAAACCTACTTGTCACGAGAGACTGTTCAGGCGGCATGGGAATCGCTGCTGCCAATGTTTGCGGAACACGGCGGGCTGACCGTCGCTCAAATTCGTGATCAATTGCAAATCACCCGGAAAATTGCGGTTCCTTTGTGCGAGTATTTGGACACCAATGGATTAACGATTCGGGATGGTGATGTGCGAACGTTGGGAAAGAAGATCGCTCCGAACGAGTTGTCCACGTTATCGTGAACTATGTAGGTAATGTGAACGGATTCGCATTTTCTGAACCGAACGAATAGTCAACGGAACGTTGTTACGACGACAACCGCAATTCAAGTTAGTAAATCGAAGTTGTTTGGGATTTATACCGGACCGATGGCTTCGAGCCAAACAACTGCGTAATCGTCGCCATCGCTGGGCGAGAGTCGCTTTAGCTGCAAGCGGGCTCCGTATGCTTGCCCATCGCCAATTGCAACACTTCCTGATCCTTCAACCACTTCGACCTGTAGACTGGGCTTCTCGCGGAACGCCGGTTGAAAAACGACGTGAAGATCGACCAGAACTTCGGTCGGTTGCCAATGATGCCGGCAGAACCACTCCACGCGCTCGTAGTTTTGTGGTTCTCCCAGTTCGGAATCAGCGGAAGTCGGCTGTACGTCGGGAGTTTCGCAAACGGTTCGCGTCATCTGTTGGATCCAGCTCGCGAGAGGAGCGGCAGACTCTTCCTCCGATTCAACATCGTCCGACTCTGCCGACCATTCGTGCGACCTTGTCTCGGCCGGTGCGTCAACATCAGAATACTCCACATGCGAGCCGGTTCCCACAGCTGTCCGTGGAGCAGGTTCTTGAACAGGAGTGGGGACTGGAACGGATGGTTGTTCCTCGTTGCGATCGATCGTGGCACGAGGATCATCGACGGATGCGGTGCGTTGGCGTCCTTCCGTATCGCGTTCCTGGGGTTGGACCGGGGTATGTGGGAGTCGAGCGTCGTGGATCTTCAACGACATCGGTTCAACGGTCATCCGGCGTTGCAGTTCCCCGGCGATTAGGATCAAACCAGCGACAAAACCGTTTTTCCAACCTCCCAAATAAACTTGGGTGCCGACAAACAAGGCGGCGATCGAGACACATCCGAGATTCACTCGCCATGAGGCAACTTGTTGAAGAATCCCGGTCCGGTTCGCCAAATAAAGCGAGGTCACGACGCTGGCGATCAACGAGGGCAGCCAACCCAATAGAGCGATTTCCGTCGAATGACGCGTTGCATGTTCTTCCGCATACAACGCAACGGTCAACAACCATACGCTTAACCAAAGTCCGGGAATCACCGACCATAGCCCAAGTCGACGCCATTGCCAGGCAGGATCTTTGAACTCTTCCGTACTGGATCGTTCGCGACTCGTCATGGTCTCACCTTGTTAGCTAAGAGCCTGTCCCAAAGGGGTCTGACCCTTTGGATGCCTAGTGCTTTGTTAACGTCTAATTTTAGGGTCGGGTCTGGTAAAGGTGTCAGGAGTCAATTGCCGCTACGGCCCAGCGGGTGCTTCGCACAATTGACTCCAGACACCTTTACCAGACCCTAAGTTTTGGATTTGACAAAGCACAATTCAAAGTTGTCGTGTTTTCAACGTGTCGCCGGAGAGTGGCGGTCCCCATTTCGGATCGACACTTCGCTTAGGAATTGTCCAAGCCCAACAGTCGCTTGCCCCACACCAACATGATCAAGGAAACCGGCAACAACAACAGGCAGATTCCAATGACCACCAGCAAGACCGGCCCCATCCCAAACACACTTTGCCTGGTGAATTCGTGCCAAGTTGGAAACCACAACAGCAGCGTCACAACGGCCGCTGTCGACAACCAAGGCCCCAAGGCCATGCTGTTATCGGCTGAGGTCAACATTCGGAAAACGACATAACCAATCGCCAATACGGCGGCGAGAGGGAAAACAATTAGAGCGAACTGCCAACCAAAAACGGCGCCGAGCATGAACATCAACGTCACGTCACCAAAGCCCAACGCTTCGCGACCCATGGTCCAACTGCCCAGAAGTCGAATCACCCAAGTACCAAACCCTGCCAACGCCATTCCCACACTCAAGCTATAAATCGCTTCCCAGTGCAATCCACCCAGATTCCAAGTCACCGCCGCGATGGTCCAACCCAAGATCATGACCACAAGCGCGACCCAGGTAACCGGACTGACGCGGCGCGTTCGTTTCGCCAGGCCGTTGGTCTTTCGTGCCGGTCGAACGACACTGGCCCAAGCCAACCACAAGGCCTTCCGCCATCCATATCGCCACGTGCACAAGCTAGGCACAATCAGGACCGCCCAGAAAACCCAGCAAAACAAAACCGTAAGCAGCCCAGCAAATCCGTGGGGGTCCAATAATGGCATGACCCGATCCCAGTAAATCCAACCCAACATACCCGGAGGCAACGGATCCAACTGCTGATTGGCGCCCGTTGGAAAGGACTGCGGCGAGAACGTATGCACGGTCGTGATCTCACTCACAGCCAACCCATCAAAATCAATATTTGGCAAGCGAGCCATTGGCCAGGCAGCGAAGACGAACAGTGCCAACACCAGTCCGGTGGTCGTGACCTGATCGGGTATCGTTCGTTCGTCCCAATCGATTAAAGCGGCGATCAACAGCAGGGCCATGATTGTCGTGTGCAATGCGACCCATACCCAAATGGTTGAATACCCACCGGGAATCAAATCGGGATTCCAACCGACGCCGAGCCATGATCCCGAGGCGTAGTACCACAATAACCATGGCAATCCCAAACCACACACGAGTTCGATCGACATCGGTCGCAAGAATGAATATTTGGTATACACGGGTATGAGGCTTTTTTCATCTTCCCGTGCGTTTTCCAAGGACGTCGGATACAGCGTCTGGCCGACCAACGATCGAGTCCACCACCAACCCAACACCGGAACATATCGCCAAACAGAATCGTTGGCCACGCGTTTCTTGCTTGAGTAGGGACTTGGGGAACACTCGACGAACCACGCCCAGTCGTAAATTGCCTTGTTGACAAACACACCGAGCATCAAGCCGACGCCCGTCAGCGCGACGTACCAGAACCAGGGAATCACGCGTCAGCTCCTCGGCTCGGAGTCAACAGCGACGAATCGACTCGCTCCAACCACCGCAAGATTTGCTGTACGACTTCGGGCACCGTCAAGTGAGACGTATCCAGCTTGAGGTTGGCGCACTGTTGATAGGTTGGCATGCGTAATGCCAATACGTGTTCCGTTTCTTCCAATAGCGACCAATGTTTGTCACGAGGATCGACCAAGGCGGGTCGTTGGGTCGAAGTGGCCGGATCGGCCAACAAACGCTCGACCAACACTTTCGGTTCGGCAATCAACAACGCGGTAACGCCGGAACTTTCGATCACTCTTCGATTTTCGGGACGCAGGACGGCACCACCTCCTAAAGAGACAACGTGGGGTACACCGGCCGTTTCCCTTGCCAAGAGGGTCAAGGCATTCGATTCCAATTCTCGAAAGTGGCCCTGTCCGTGATTCGCAAAAATCTCCGAAATTGACGTGCCTGCCGTGGCCTGAATTCGTTCGTCTAGATCGACCCAGGGCCGCTTCAAGGCCTCGGCCAGCAACCGGCCGACACTCGACTTGCCACATCCGCGCGGCCCAATCAAATACAAATTCATATTCCGTCAAATTCTCCGCTAGACCATCCACGGTTTCCCGGCACCATCGTAACCGGTTACACTGGTTCTGGGAGCGCCGATACGAGCGATTTCTGCGGCATGAAACAGGAAGTGTCCACCATCCAAAATTCTAATATGCGAATATTGCTGGCCACCGATCAACCTTTTTGGCTATGTCGTGGCGGTGCGCAACAACGAATTTCTTGTTTGTGGGAAGCGGTGCGGCAAACGCTGACACCCGGGACCGAACCGCCCGCGACATTGGTCTATTACCTGGGTGATCCAAAACATGCCCCCGATTCGACAAACCAGAAAGATATTGGGCAGTTTGTGCCGGCCTGTCTTGAACATTCCGAAGCGACATCTCGTGTGTGGTCTTGGTTTGCCAACAGTTTGAAGTCAGCAAGCAAGGCTTGGACGGGAGAACGGGCAGAAATTAAAGACACGGTGCCCCGTGCGTCGCGTCGGTCGCTTTCGATGAGCGACTATCGTTGGACTTGGGTCGAAAAACACTGGAATGAGACGCTCGAGAATTTTAGGCCCGATGTCGTGATCCTCGAGTATGTCACGATGACTTATTTGATCGACTACACCCACGGACGGCAGCGCCACCAGACTGTTTGGGCGGTAGACACTCACGATTGCCTGTCCCAGCGTGCCGCCCAATTCAACGCGGCGGGTGAAGACCATTGGCTGCAGATCAATGAAGCCGCCGAAATCGCCGCCCTGGAACCGGCCGATTTGGTTATCGCGATCCAAGATTCGGAGCGAGCTTGGTTTGCCGATCGATTACAAAAGCCGAAAGTCGTCGTGGCCGGGCATTCGCCAAAGCAAGTGGTCGCAATCGCCAACCCCCACAATTCGACGAGCCCGCCGACGAGGAATGAAGGACTTGGGGGTAGCCACCAAAGTGGACATTCGGAATTGAGACTCGGTCTTTTGGCCTCGAACAACTTCCCTAATCGACAGGGTATCGCGAAATGGCTTTCCGAAGTCGCACCGCATTTGCACGAATACTCCTTGGTTGTGGGTGGCTCGATTGGCGCGGCTGTCATGGAAATGCTGAACTCCGATGAACGTTTGGCGTTCGTCAAACCGCGGGTCCGTTGTTTGGGCAATATTCAGGATCTGGCTGAGTTTTACCGGGAGATCGATGTCGTGCTTTGTCCGATTCACATCGGGACGGGTCTGAAAATCAAGCTGGTCGAGGGGTTATCATTTCACTGCCCGGTGCTGGCGACTCCCGAAGCGACCGAAAGTTTTCCGGCGCGAGAATCGGGGGTGGTTGTCTGCGAAAGTCCCGAGTCATGGGTCAAACAAATCGAAGAACTAGGCTCGGATCGCAACCGATTGGCGTCGTTGCGACAACAAGCAGCCAGATTCGCGGAGACGGAGCTGCAACCCGAAGTTGTGTATGGCGAGATGTTTCGGGAACTGTGCGCACTCGTCACGAAAAAACAGGGTGAACCGGCGTGATCCAGGGGGCGGCAGTTGGCCGGTGCGGACATGAGTGCGAGTGAAACGAAGCTGATACCAAGTCCGGGCTACGATCCGCGAGTTAGCTCGACTATGATGAGCCAGTTGGAGAGGTGCCGGTCTGAGACAGGCCGCGGCTAAATGTTCGGAAGGATAACGACGTGTTTGTGGGTCCAATTTTTTATCGGGAAGCGGCGATTACGCCTCGGCGGCGCAGCTTTTTCCTGGGACGGTTGCTGTACCCGTTGTCCTTGTTCTTTTTCATGTACACCGCTTGGTTGTTGGTAGCGGGAACGGGCGCACAGACGATTCGCAATGTCGGGGACATGGCCCACTTTGGGGTCGTCCTTTTGAACCTGTTGGCTCCGATCCAGTTAGCACTGCTGTCGTTTATGTCGGCAATTCAGGCGACTTCCAGTATCGCGGTCGAGAAGGATCGCAACACCTTGCTTTTGCTCTTGTTGACACGATTGAACAACTCCGAGTTGGTCCTTGGGCGGTTGTTGGGCAGTATGTTGCCGAGTCTGGTGAACTTGGCGTTGGCTCTGCCAATCTTCTTTGCCATTATTTTATTTGGCGGAACCAGCATCACGCAGATTGTTTGGGTGTTTGTCGTCACGTTGATTGGGATATTGTTGGGTGGAAGTTGGGGTGCGTTTGTTGGCTTTTGGCGGGAAAAGTCCTTTCAGGCTCTGGCGATGGCTCTAATGGGCTTGGTCACTTGGATTGCCGTTTGGGAGTTTGTTGCAGGTTCGGGACTGACAATCCAAGGTTACGCCGCCGACCAATGGAGCGTTTGGTTTAGTCCCCTGCGCGCCGTCATGGCGGCGACAGACCCCATGGTCGGCGAAAACTATGGACAAACGATGGTTCCGTTTTGCATTGTCAATCTTTGCGGATTGGTTTTCCTGAACGCGGTGGCGATTTGGCGCGTGCGTTATTGGAACTCGGGTCGCGAATTGCGACCCACGGCCGAGGCGGACACTGGCGGTGTAACGATCTGGGGAGCCGAACACGATTTGAATTTGCGCCAAAAGGGCAACCAAACCGGAACTGAGGATGCCACGGCAGTTGTTGCCAAGCCACGGGCGGCGGCATTACCCAGTCGTGAGGTGTGGAACAATCCCGTTTTGTGGCGCGAGATGCGTACATGGGCGTATGGTCGGCGAATCTTGATGATCCGCGCGGTTTATTGGACCATCTCCGTAGCCGTTTTGGCCGCTACCGCGTTTTTGGTCGCGAACAAAATGGCGTTGGTCGCCGACCCAACGTCAACGATTTATTTGCCTACAGTAATGAAACTGGCGATGCCCTTCTTGTTCGTGAGTTTGATGATTGTCAATTCATTAGGCGTGACGTGTATCACTTCGGAGCGTGATGGCAAGAGCCTTGATCTGCTCTTGGTGACGGACCTAACACCGACGGAGATCTTGTTTGGGAAGCTGATTGGGGTCTTATTTGTAACTCTCGATTCGATTTTGTTTCCAATCCTATTTTGCGGATTGATGTTTGCGACCGGATTGTTGTCTTCGGAGAATTTGTTTTTCATCCTGCTGGGATTGATCGTCCTGAACGTGTTTTCGGCAATGCTTGGAATTCACTGTGGTCGTAGTTTTCCCACAAGTCGACCCGCGATCTTAGCGAGTCTCGGGACTCAGTTTTTTTTGTTTTTGGGCACCGTAACCTGCATGTTGTTGCTGGTATCGTTTGCTGGGAACGTTGACAGTCAACTGGCAGCGTTTTTGACGTTTATCGTGGGTGGTGGAATTGGCTTGTTTTGGGTTTTGGGATCCCACAACCCGTCCGCGGCCATGTTCACGGCATCAATCTTGATGCCGATTGGGATGTTTCATGCGATGACCAGTTTATTGTTGCGGCAATACATGTTTGTGTTTTTGGATGTCGTGGTCATCTTCTCGTTTGCGGTTGTTGCCATGATTGTGCCGGCCATCGCGGAGTTTAGCTATTCGACGGGTAGCCCGCGGGGGTTTGACGACGAGTAGCGGACAGTGATCCGAACTGCTATCATCTTTTTATGGACTGGTTCGCTTCTCTACCGATTCTCGCGGCTATCGCGGTATTGATGTTGTTTTCGGGCTTCTTCTCAGCTTCGGAAGCGGCTTTATTCTATTTACGTGATCGTGATCTGCGGCAGTTGGCGCGGGGGAATCCGCGGCAAGTGGCGGTCGCCAAATTGATGGAATCGCCTGAGCAAGTTCTGTCAGCGATCTTGTTTTGGAACTTGTTAGTCAACATGGCTGCATTTGCGCTTTTGTCGATGGTGTCCTTGAGGCTGGAGGAGTCCGGCCAGACGATAGCGGCTGTCGTTTTTGCTTTTGGCGGGGTGTTTGCGATCATCTTTTTTTCGGAAATGTTGCCCAAATGTATTGCCGTTCTGACGCCGCAATCGTTTGCAACTTTGTGTGCCGGACCAATTGCGATTTCGTTACGTGTGGTCAGTCCGTTGCTACCCATGTTAACCGCGATCAATACGCTGACGCTCCGTCTGGTCTGGCCAGGCTTGCGACCCGAGCCTTACTTATCATTAAACGACCTGGAACGTGCCGTCCAGATGAGCGGCACCGATACGACTTTGGACAGCAGTCAACGGAGGGCTCTCGAACACATCGTTTCGTTGGCGGATCGTCGCATCGACGAATGGATGCGACCAAGTGGTAGCCTGCCTCGATTTTCTCCACCGCTGACGTTGGAACAATTGCGGGAACGTAGCTGGGAAAGTCCCTATGTCCTGATTTCCGAACCGGATTCGGATGAGATTGCGAAGTCGTTATGGCTGCCAGGCTTGGCGACCAACCGGCAGAAACGGCTCGATGTGTTGGCGGACCCAGTGATTTACGTGCCGTGGTGTACCTCCGTCGCTGCGGTCGTCGAACGACTGGCCAAGGAGAACTTACAAGTTGCCGCAGTCGTTAACGAGCATGGACAAACCATTGGCGTGATGACGCTGGACGATATCTTGGACACGATCTTTACGACGGCCGCTTCGCGTGACGCCACTGATGTCGATGAACCGAGCATTCGGCAAATCGAAGAAGGCACGTGGGAAGTCAGTGGACTGACGAGCCTGCGCATGTTAGGACGAGAACTGGGGGTTCGGTTGCCCGAAAGTCGTAATGTCACGGTCCGTGGGGTCATCCAGGAAGTCTTGCAGCGGATTGCGCGACCAGGAGACACGTGCCAGTGGGGCCGATTGGAGTTCACGGTGACGGAAGCTCCCATGCGAGGACGCATGCGGGTAATGACTCGCGTGGTTGAGCTGGAGGACCGCTAAAACCATGTTCGGAATCGTCATCATGTTGGTCGGGCTGTGCTGCAGCTCGTTATTCAGTGGCAGTGAAACGGGCTTCTATCGAGCGACACGCGCGCGGTGGGTTCTGGATGGCAAGGCCGGAGATCGGTTTGCGAAGATTTTGCTTTGGTGGGCGAATAACCCGGCTGTGTTTGTCTCGAACATTTTGATTGGCAACAATCTTGCTAATTACTTGATTACTTTTGGCAGCGTATTAGCGGTGCAATCGTTGGTGACGTCCGGCTCCGAGTCACTTGAACTCGTTGCAACGGTCCTCCTGACGCCTGTCGTTTTTGTTTACGGAGAATCGCTGCCAAAGCAGTTGTTTCTACAAGCACCGAATCGGTTGCTGAGGTATGTCGTGCCGTTCTTGGTCGTCGTCAACATTTTATTGCTGCCGGCCGTCTTGGTCCTTTGGTGCTTGGGCCGAGTTCTAGAAGCCATCGTCGGCAAAAGCCCGGAACGAGTGCATTCGCGTTTGGCACGACACGAACTGATCAATATTTTTCGCGAAGGACACACCGCGGGGCTTTTGGAACCCGTGCAGTTGTCGTTGGCGCAGAACTTTTTTGATATGGTCGAGAAAACCCTCGATCCATTGATCATCCCATTGCCTAGAGTCATTTCGGTCAAAATCGGGAGCCCGATTGCCGAAGCTATTGAAATGGCGCGCCGGCATCAACTGGCCAGCGTTCCCGTCGCCGACAAATTGGGACACTTGACCGGATACGTTTTGGTCGGCGAGTTATTATTAATGCCACCCAATTCCCAAGTAACGTCGTTACACTCGTTTGCCAAGATTCAGCACTCCAGTTCGCTCGCCAAATCCCTGATCGAGATGCGATCCGTCGAGGCGGAGCTCGCCTTGGTCGTGGACGACCAACAACAAGTGCGTGGCCTCTTATCGTTGCAACGCCTGCATGAACAATTATTTGCCGGATCGTTGGCGCGTTGGCGAAAGTAACCTCTCAACGCGACTTACCCGCATTTGAGCTCCAGCGGGAATGGCGAGAGATTTTCGATACCGTCTTCCGTCACCAGGTAGTCGTTTTCGATTCGCATTCCACCCTGAAGCGCCTCCGCATAGAGGCCCGGTTCTGCTGTGAATACATCGCCAACTTCGAACACGTCGTCCCAATTTGGATTCAAGTGGGGACCCTCGTGTGGAAACAGCCCAATGCCATGTCCCAAATGATGATTAAAGACGCCGATTTCCGCTTGATCCAAAATGGCCTGCGCCTGATCAAAAACTTGACGGCAACGAACGCCCGGCTTCACCGTTGATTCGATCATTCGAAAAACTTCCATGATCTTCTCCCAAGCAGCCTGTTGCTCATCCGAAACACGGCTGACCGCAATCGTTCGCGCGTTATCCGCGAAGTAACCTCGGTACGCGGGCCCGAGATCGAGAATGTAAAGTTGGCCCGCCTGAGCGACCACATTGGCGCGTGGACCGCCGCCCCGCGAGTTGACCTGATAGTCGTTGCCGGTTGCGGTCATGGGTTCCCCAAAGACGTTGTTGGCGGCCGCTTGCAGGTGATTGTAGACCTCGAGTTCCGAAATTCCGGGACGAATAATGCTGCGCGCCACGTCGTACATCACGCCGGTTCCCTGAATCGCCATCCGAATTTTGGCCAGTTCGTCCGGCGACTTGCAACGTCGATGCCGAAACAGGATCGGTTCGATGTCAACCAGTTCCGCCGAATGGCATGCCGCCAAATGTTGCCAATAGGCAGAGAACTCGACCCCCATTCGCCCCACATCCCAACGCCCACCGAGAGAATTCGCTAACGCCTCGGTAGCCAGTACCGCCTGGTCGTTCCTCATGGTCGAGAGCATTTTCGGTTTGTAGACATCGACTCGGTCAGCGGCGCAAACGGCGGGCTCCGCATGGGGGGCAATCACCAGTGACTTGCCGCTGGCATCCAACACCGCTGCGGCGGCAAAGGTCCACGCGAAACGCGGTCCGAATAGATACTGGATGTGTTGGTTGGTTGTCAGCACAATCCGATCGAGACGCTCGGATTGCATCCACTCCAACAGTTTGGCCTGACGAAGACGGCAAGCTTCCAAGTCAACTCCCAACTCCATACTCATTGAATCTCCTTCACGCTAACGTAGGCTAATCCGTACCATGTTTGGCTCCCCATTCTAAAGCGATCGACTTTAAAAACTATCCCAACCCGGGCAAGTGCTCCATCGAACTACTTGTCTTCGCGATAAACTTTTGACATTATGAACCCGGCATGAAGCATCCGGCCCAGCATTTGCTGGGAGCGGTGTGGGGCGGGTGTTTCGGAATTTCAACTTGGTGGGCAATATGCCGCGTACGATCGTTATCGGTGATATTCATGGATGTGGCACGGCTCTGAAAGTGCTGTTGCAAGCGGTTGCCTTGGAGCCCGAGGATACACTGGTAACATTGGGCGACTATGTCGATCGAGGCATGGAAACGCCGATGGTGATCGACACCCTGTTAGATGTCGCTGGGAAGGCGCGTTTTATCCCCTTGATTGGCAACCACGAAGTCATGCTCTTGCAAGCAATGACGGATCCGCAGGCCTACCAGTTCTGGATGCAACACGGGGGACAACAAACGTTGCATAGTTACGGTGGCCGCTTGGAACAGATCCCACCGCACCATCGCATGTTTCTCCAACATTGCCGCCGATATTGGGAAATCGACCGGCATTTCTTTGTCCATGCGAACTTTCGCAGCGACCTACCTCTGAACCAGACTCCGGACGAAATCACGTTGTGGCAACATATGAAATTGTCGTTTCCGGTGCCACATTGGAACGGCAAAAAAGCGTGGGTCGGGCACACCCCCCAACAAAACGGTGAAATTCTCGATTTGGGACATTTGGCGATTATTGACACGAATTGTTATGGCGGCGGGTATCTTTCGGCGGTCGACGTCGACTCGGGCGACTACTGGCAAGTAGATTTAGAAGGAAAACTTCGCGAATTTGTGTGAGCAATTTTCGGGAACGATGCTGGGACGTCAACTATTTTGCGAGTAGGTAAGACTCCAAATTTCGGCTAGGTGGCTCGGCAAACGGTGATTTTGCCCGGTTGCCGTTGATTTTGTGCGAAACGTTACCTACGTCTGCGGTGTTCCAGTGACGACTGGCGCGATAATTCGCGGGATTGGATCGGCTTCGCGGCCTTTTTTTCAAGCCCATCGTTAGATCGCTCGGTTTTTTGCGAGTAGCAACTAAGCTAGAGAAGCGTCGGGCACCGGGGCGAAGTGTTCAACGGCTGGGAATTGTGTCGCAAATCAAGACGAACGTCCGTTCCCTTGAAGCTGGACCGACTTAAGAGTGAGTTATTTTGCTGCGCTGCAATTTTGAACAGTGCGGCAATTGGAGTTAGGGTAGAAGGGTCACTGAAGCGAGAATTCATGATGAAAAAAGATTCGACTTTGGGTTTGTTTTCCAATCTGTTGCAACGCGTGTTTGGTTCAGGTCGATTACGTGGCAGCAGTGTCTCGTTGGCAGTGGCGACATGCGGTAGCTTGATGACGATGGGTTCGCTGGCGTTTGCGGTTCAGGAATCCGAATCGTCAAGCGCCGTTGCAGAAGTTGCCACGTCGGAAGCAACCGTCACTGAAACAGCGGAATCGGTGGCGGTACAAGACGAAGCCAAATTTGGGTCTGCTGCGATTCCGGCTGGACAACAATCCCAAACGATTCGGTTTGCGTTCCAAAATGAAAAGTGGAGCACCGTGATCGATTGGTTTGCCGAGCAGGTTGGGTTGATTGTTTACACGGATTATAGCGATTATCCAGCTGGGACATTTTCGAATGCCGACGGAAAAGACTACACGGTCAAGGAAGCGCTGGATCAACTGAATTTTTACCTGAGCCTGCAAGGCTACACGTTGGTGCGATTTGGCAATCGCCTGATTGTGATTGATCACCAGACGAAAGGCCTCCCCGCGGATCTGATTCCAATTGTTTCGGAGACGGAACTGGACGATCGCGGCGAGTATGAAGTCGTGGTTTGCAAGTTCAACATTACGGGTTTGGACTTCGAATCGATCGAGCGGCAAGTGCGAGCCATCATCAAGGAGCCACGCGGCGAGGTTCGATTGCTGTCGATTTCCGAAGAGTTGTACGTGCGGGAGACGGCTCGGCAATTGCGGCAGATTCGCAGCCTAGTCGATAAGGCAAAAACCAATGCGGTCATTGTTTATGAAGCCCGAACTTTAAATCATATCCCTTTCCCCCAACTGATGCAGTTTATGCGTGCTCAGTTTGGGATGCGAGAAAACGAGAATCGCTTGGAGGATGGGACGCTGGCGATCAGCCTGTTGAACTCGGAGACCCGTCCGTGGATTTCAGGCACCCGAGAGAAAGTGCAAAAGGCGTTGAAGCTGATCGATGAATTGGATATTGAAGCGAACCGCCCGACCGGTCTCGAGGTCGAAGGTTATCTCATCAAATATTATTCGCCCAAGACCGACCCCGCGATCGTTCACCGTATCATGGTCGATTTCTTTTCGGGTCGTGGCGATATTCGGATGACTTTGTCCGAGGATTCCGACACAATTTATGTGAAAGCTCGCCCACGCGACCATGTTGAAATTGAAGACTTGATCACGAAACTGGAAAGCAACGCGATCGTTTTCGAGCGAATCCCTTGTTACGATCTAATCCCCAGTGAAATGGTGCTCAAGTTAAAAACGGCATTGGGTATCTCGACGTCGATTTTGGACGAAGAAGCCGATTCTGGCGCTGGGAAGAACATCATCTTCATGGAGGAATTTGATTGCGTTTTTGTCCGTGGCACGCAGCGATTGGTAACCGAACTCAAGATGATCGCTGAGAAACTCGATCCACCGCCGGTGGAAGGTGATGTCGTCCGTGCTCCGTATCGAGTACTTCCAAACATCGACGAACAATCGGCTCCGGAACTCATCGATTTGCTGCAAGGCGTGTGGGAAACGACGGGCGGACCTTCGCCTTTACAGTGGAAAAAGCCGGCAGATCGCCGTAGCGCCCAGGGTGGTAACTCGCTCGAACCTGGGAATAGCGGATTTCGCTTTCCATCGTTTGATCGCCAGTTTGGCGAAGGGGAGTTTGAAAAGCTGAATCCCGAAAGTCTCACGCCTGAACAAATGAAGCAGTTACTCCAGTTGATGGAACTGATGCAGAAGAGAGCTGAAGAAAACGTCGAACCTGTCTCTCCGGAAACAGAACCGGAATCCACCGAACCAACACCGGCTCCAACACCGCGGGCGACAAACCCGATCCAAACCCATCGCTCCTTGTCTGGTCGTGAATACGAGGTGGTCGAATTGGGTCGCCGAAATCGTTCGGCCGAAGTACTTCCGTCGACCAGTGTCTACGCGGTCACGAAGGTACAAGATGACGAGCTGCCGCCAACTCGACCAGCTCAGGACATTGAATTTAACGTGGAGTCGGTACCGGGTGATCCGATCATTATCGAAATGACCCCCAACGGATTGATGCTGCGATCGCGCGACCTCGACGCTTTGGATTTGGCGGAGCGATTGTTGAAGGATCTGAGCAAAGAAACCGCGAGCACGACGGACCCAACCCCGACCAAAACGGTGTTCTTTTTAGGCTATCGACCGGCAGCAGACGTCGCAACTGAAATCGAAGATATTTTGGGTATCGGTGATGCTGGCGGTGGTGGCGGTGGCGGAATGGGAGACATGATCGGCAACATGGCCCAAAATGCCTTGGGTGGCGCGGCCGGTGGCATGATGGGATCACTATTGGGGGGCGGTACTGGAGGTAGTACGAGCAGTGAAAAGACGACTGGCGATGTCTCCATTCATGTCGACAACTACTTGAATGCGATGATCGTATATGCCAACGTCACCGACACGGAAGAAATCGACCAGTTGATTGAACTGAAGGATCGCCCGACAGCGCCTCATGATCCTCGGATCTATGGTAGCGCCCGCAGCATCAAGATCAAACATAACGATCCTCAAGTTGTAAAAGACCAGGTCGACATCCACTTCGCGTCCTATTTGCGGAAAGCGGAAGGGCAAGCCGGCGGACAACAACCACAGATCAACCCACAACAACTAATTCAGCAAATGATGGGCGGACGTGGTGGACGTGGTGGTGGCGGGGGCGGGTCATCGGAACCAGCGAAGCCTCAAATTAGCGTCTCGGTCGATGTCGCGGCGAAGTTATTGATGGTCAAAGGCCCAGACAATTTGATTGACGAAGTTGAACAGTTTGTTGAACAGATGGATTTTGAAGGTGTGGTGCCAAAGCAGAGTATGAAGCTGCTGAAGTTGCCGCCGGGAGTGACCGCCGACCAAGTTTCCAAGATCATGGGCGACCTTTTCAATGCGGGTACCCAAACCCAACAACGTCCGGGCCAACAACCTGGCCAACCGGGCGGGGCACAAGGTGGACAAGGCGGCGGGCAAGGTGCAATGGGCGGTAACGCCGATGCCATGCGAGCCATCCAAGATGCGATGCGGCAACGTATGGGACAACCCGGTGGTGGCGGCGGGCAACCCGGTGGTG
>JBGSJV010000050.1:0-10280 GCA_041741535.1 Pirellulaceae bacterium | reverse complement strand
GTTCCGGAAAGGTGAAAGTGCACTCGATGTTGCCAAGCGCAGGGACATTGACAGTTGTAGATTTACGGCACTCGCTGTCGGTGTCGAACAACAACGTGCCAAGTGTCTGTGACTTCATGTGTCCTCTTCTAAGGCATAACTTGTTATTATCCTCACTCAGCGCGGGATAACTGGATATTTTCGGGGGTTTTCCTCAGTCAAAGTGTAAATATTTTTTATTACTCAGTCAACAAGTTATATTCCTGAAGTCACGCGCTGACTGCGGATATTCCTATATCAACGCGCTGGTAGGGCGGGGTGCGGCTAGTTGAGCATGGGTTGCCCTGGGCGGGAGCAGATGGAAGTTCTGTCTTTTTTACTGGCAACTTTCCCTCATTCGCGCGCGGACATGAAAAGCTGCCCGGCATTCCAAGGGCGCATTGGTTCTCCTCATCTTCCGCCCAAATTCCCCTGCCATGTTGACGCTCATGGCCCCCCCTGGTCCCAACGCCGTGAAGGATTTCGTTCCTTCGACTTGTGTCGGCCTTTCAGGCCTTTTCTGTTTGAGGTGCTATGCTAACCGGTGGCTCGCGCACACCGGCAGAGGATGTTTCGGCCCGTCCGGGCCTGTTTTTGCGGGCGAAATTCCTTTTCCGGCGTAGCCCTGGTCCCCTTCGTTCGCTGGTGTTTCAATTGTTGAATGGTTTGGCTCCCAGTTGACGCCTTTGGCGCGCAACTACGCCGCTGCGGTGAACTACTAAGCACCATGCCGTTCAACCAACGGGTCACTTTAGCTGCCCAATCGCTCGGCGACGCAATGATGGGCGATATGCATCAACATTTGGGTAAAGTGCGTCCACGCCCAGCATTGCTCTGCGGCGCAGTGAAACGCGATGCCGTTCAACGAAGGCGAATGGCAAGGTCATAGATCGCTATTGGCAAAGACTCCGCAATCAACCACTGGTCGATCAGGCTATCCGCTGGGCAACTTGCAAGTGACGATAGGTTTCCGCCAGTGACTCCGATTCGATCGCCGCGTATTGGGCGTTGGCATCGATGATCGGTCGACCCAAGATCGCTTCCAGATCGGCTTGATGATAGACCGGCCGCGCGTCGGCCGTCGACGCCGTGCCGTATTGATTCAAGTTCGACGCAAAAATGCCCGCCGCCGAGATCGGCAGAAAATCTTCATAGCGCTGACCTTCATAGCTGACGTAGCCCAAGCGTAGCAACTCTCGGAGATCGGTCGTTTGAATGCTTCCGGCCGCTTGCCGTCCGGCGGCGGTTGCTCCATAACGAACGTAAACCAAACCTTGTTCGTATAACTCAGGCAGTGTCTTCGGAAATTCGGCAAACGCAGACGCATAGAGATCTTCCCGCCCGCGCCAATCACTGCGGGGAAGTTGGCTTTGACTCAACCGCCGTTCCGCTTCGGCCAAGCACACGTCGTACAATTGCCGTCCAGCCGGCGTTGTCGCATACGAGCGTTGTTCGATTTCGCCAAAGCGGGCCGTATGCGAAGCCGCGACGGAACTGCCGTCGGAGTTGTGGAATGTGACCGGCTCCGACAA
This sequence comes from Pirellulaceae bacterium, assembly GCA_041741535.1. Classification (GTDB taxonomy): domain Bacteria; phylum Planctomycetota; class Planctomycetia; order Pirellulales; family Pirellulaceae; genus M30B19. Next base: position 8,730 of record JBGSJV010000050.1, on the reverse strand, counting down.
TGCTTTATACGCGTCTTGGCGCAGCAACACCGGTGTATCCTGGCTCGGGCCTTCCGTCGCATCTTTGAATCCCGAATGATTCAACCGCGTCAACACCAAATCCGGCTGAGCCAATCGGCCTACCAAACCGTCAACCACCGCTTGGATTTCTCCAGGCGTCGGAGGCCGCCGCACCAGACCCACGCACGTCTCCAGCGGGACGCTGCGGAACAACAATCGCAACGCGTGATGATCCGTTTGCTGGGCCAAACGTTCGAAAGCAAGTGCGAGCCGTTGTTGCAATTGTTCCGTAAGGATCTCGCCCAAGCAAAACTTCATAGCGCTGGTGTAGACATCGATTCCAAACGTGTTGGGCGTCAAGTGATTCAGATGGTGAGCCTGAAAGCAAGCAATGTCGGCGGCAATTTTGAGTCCGGCATCGCATAGTTCGCGATAGAGATCGTAGTCGTACGCTTCGCCTGTCCATTTGAAAATCCGTGTCGTGCACTCCTGGATCAGCGCCTTCGCTTCGGATTCGGTGAGGCCACCATTTCGCTCCGAGCGTTCGATCAAGACTTGCGCTTCCGGCGAAACGACTTGACGCCGGCTGACTAAATCTTCGATTCGGGAGCGGGTCCGCGCATCAAAAAAATCGGTGAGCAACAATGAACAGAAGACGCGATGTTCTGGATTAAAACGCGACCGAAACGCGGTGGCAATGATCGGCTGACTTTTGGCCCCGATGCTGGACATGTCGTAATAGTTGTGCGGCTCCATCGCAAAGCACGCGAACAATCGGCCCATCCAGCGATACTCGTCGCGTCGACCGATCCGAATTGCGCCGTGCCGCTCGCCGCTGGTTTCTACAATCGCGGCGTCGTCGATTTGGAAATCGGGATAAAGCAACGTAAACAGATCGCAGATCGCGCGATTGCAGACTTGGTTCACGACCAAGGACTTGTCGTACAGCGGCACTTCCGCAGCGAACATCTCGGAGAGTTTTCCGAACAGCTGGTTCTGCAACGTCACGCGATCGACGATCTGGTTTGGCGACGCGACTGAGGACATGGCCACAAACTCCTAAGAACAAGTTGGATTGAAGCGACCTAGGCAAACGGCCAAATCAAATCGAGATTTTGGCGCCCAACAACTCGACGAACTTTCGCATCCAGGCCGGATGAGCGGGCCAAGCAGGAGCGCTAACCAGATTGCCCGTGACGTGCGCGTCCGTGTAGGTGTCGTTCGGCGAAATGGGCTGACCACCGGCCAGCGTGACTTCGGGCAACACCGCGGGATAGGCCGAACAAGCCACACCACTCAAGATCCCCGCGGCGGCTAGAATCTGGGGACCATGGCAAATCGCCGCCAATGGCTTCTTGGCCGCGTGAAACTCGCGGACGATCTCCAGAACTCGCGCGTTGAGTCGCAAGTATTCCGGCGCTCTTCCACCGGGGATCACCAAGCCCGCGAAGTCCGCTACCTGGACCTGATTGAAGTCGTAGTTGATGTGAAAGTTGTGTCCGGGTTTCTCCAAGTACGTTTGATGGCCTTGGAAATCATGAATGGCGGTCGCGACGACATCGCCCGCTTTCTTACCTGGGCAAACGGTTTTGACGTCGTAGCCGACCATCAACAACATTTGATAGGGGACCATTGCTTCGTAGTCTTCTACGAAGTCACCGACCAACATCAGAATCTTCTGCGCCATGGTTTGCTCCTGTTTGCAACTGTTTCCAACTCGAAAAAATTGGGGGACGCCTCCGTACGACGGGGCGTCGTCAATCGTTTATTTTGTAAACGTTCACGGCCAAACGCGGGCCGCCGCAAATTTGGCCGTTCGAACGGTTATTTATGGCGACGTTGGAATCCGCCAAATTCGCTCTGGCCACGCGGTTAACCAATCTACCGTTCAACGAAGGACTTATTTCACTTCCGAATCGCTCAGCGACGCAATGCTGGGCGACTTGCACAGACAATTGGGCAACGTGGGTCACCGCCCGGCATTGCTCTGCGTCGCGGTTAAACGAAAATTGAGCGGTATGGCGGATAAACAACTCTCCCGGCTGAGGGCGTGAACGGTTACTCTATTTCTTGCGGTGCAGGTGCTTGGGGTTTTCGGCTTTGCCGATCATTTCGTACAAAAAACGGCTCGGCACGGTGGGCACATCACGGCCCCACTTTTTCCGGCTCAGCGGTAGCGACAAGGTGAGCCGCAGCTGGGCCCGGGTCATTCCAACGTAGCACAGGCGCCGTTCCTCGGCGATAGCCTCTTCGGTCTCCAAGCTACGTTTGTGCGGCAAAATGCCCTCTTCCATTCCAACCATGTAGACTTCATGAAACTCCAGCCCTTTGGCACTGTGCAACGTCATGAGCACAACGCCCCGACGTTGCAGTTGTTTCTCTTTATCGTTTTGGGCGTCGCGATCGCCGATCGTTAGTTCGCTGAGGAAGTCCACCAAGGTGCCTTGCCCGCCGTTGTCGCGGTCGAACTCGGCCGCGGCGTTGATCACCCCCGCGACGTTGTTCCAGCGTGTTTCCAATTCGTCGGGTTCGGTGTACAAACTTTCCAAGTACATGCGAAAGCCAACTCGTTGCACCAACAGTTCCAACAAAGGTCGAACCGTCATTTGGCCCATCTGACTTTGCAACTCGCGAATCAATTCACAAAAGCTGAACACGGCTTGGCGAGCGGCTGGTTTCAGATCCGGGCACGCGGCCGGATCATTCATCACGTCCCAAGTATCTCGACCTGAACGAACGGCGGCGTCGCGAAGTTTCTCCACGACGCTGCTGCCAATGCCGCGTTTTGGGCTGTTGATGATTCGCAGCAACGCCACCTCGTCACCGGGCGTGACCAACACTTGCAAATAGCTGAGCAGATCCTTGACTTCCCGACGATCAAAAAACGATTGGGTTCCGATCAAGATATACGGGATACCACGTTTGCGAAATTCGGTTTCAAAGACTCGGGGCTGTTCGTTGGTGCGAAACAACACTGCAATGTGGTTGGGTTCGACACCCGGTGTTTGCAATCGCTGCGAGATATGGAACACAACATCTTGCGCCTCTTTGGTCTCATCTTTGTATTGATGGATCTCGGGAGGCGGACCGGTTGGCCGGGCGGCTTGCAAGACTTTGCCATGTCGCACAACATTAAAGTCAATCAAACGGTTGGACCATTCGATAATCGGCCCGGTGGAACGATAGTTCATCTCCAAGCGAACGACCTTGGCATCTGGCCAATCGTGGTGGAAACGCAAAATATGCTGCACTTCGGCGCCACGCCAAGCATAGATCGATTGATCGTCGTCACCCACAACGCACAGGTTGCGATGTTTCGCGACCAACGCCTTGGCGATCCGATATTGCGATTGGTTGGTGTCTTGGTACTCGTCGATTAGCAGGTGATCAAACTGCGCGGCTTCCTGTTCCAGGATCACGGGATGTTCACGGAACAGCTTTTCGGTCAACAGCAACAAGTCATCAAAATCGACCACGCCGCGATTCTTTAATTCACGCTGGTAGCGCCGATAGACGGACGCGGCCAGATGCTCTTTGTCGGACTGAGCCGAGATGGCGGCTTGTTCGGGGGACAGAGCCCGCGACTTCCAGCTGCCGATTTGGAACAACAGGTCGGCCGGCTTGAGGGACGCGTCGCGGACACGAATCTCTTTCATCACGGCCGTGATCACGCTTTCCTGGTCCGACCGAGTGTAGATGGCGAACTTCGCGGGATAACCAAGTGCGGTGATCTGCCGCCGCAGGATGCGCACGCACAGCGAGTGAAACGTGGCCACCAATGGCTTGGCTTTTCGCTTGCCAATTTGCGCCTGAACACGTTCGCGCATTTCGTTGGCGGCTTTGTTGGTAAACGTCACGGCCAAGATTCGTTCGGCCGCGATGCCCGACTTGATCAGCAGTCCGATCCGCACCGTGACCACACGAGTTTTACCGGTTCCGGCGCCCGCCAAAACCAAAAGCGGTCCGCGCAGCGTATGGGCCGCTTCCCGCTGAGATGGGTTCAATCCGTCCATTGTGCTTAAGGCCGCATTCGTTTACGGCAGAACAATGCTCGAGCCCGACGGTTTCGCATCGGGAGGCAACTGCAACCCGGAGCCGTGGACCGGCGGATCAGGCGTTTGCACAAATAAAATTCGCAGCTGCGTCAACACATCGGTCAACATCTCTTGCTCGTCCGCCGACAAGTTGCCCTTGGTCTTCTCTTCCAGGACTCCCAACATATCGATCAGATGCTGGGCCAGCGGCTTGTAGATCATGGCCTTGCCGGTTTGCGGGTCCGGAATTTGTCCCAAGGCCGACAGTACTTGCATGGCCAACGTGTTGATCAGCAGCGGAATCGAGGCGGGCGGGAAGCCCATGTCCTCTTCCTCGTGAGATTGAGCCGACGCGGCTTCTTTTTCCGCCTGAGCTCGCGATTTCCAATCGTCATCCACGTGTAGTTCTCGCTCGCTCATCACTATGCTCGTTGCTGGAAGTTGAATAGGGTGTGTCGCTGGTCCGTCGACTTGCATTCTAACAGGCGACTCTCAGCCGAGTAAGTGCTCGAGGATCGAGAATCCCTGGCGCAAGTCCGTGCAAATCCAGTCCGGTTGGGCGGCCGCCAACTCTTCTTTTTTGGCCCCGCCCGTCAGTACCGCCAGAGTTTTGGCCCCGATCGCTTGGCCGCACGTGATGTCGTGCACGGTGTCGCCGATCACAACGACCGATTGGGGGCAGAATCGATGCTGCAAATGCGACTGTGCCGCATGGGCCGCCTCGCGAGCCACGTCATCGCGATGAGCATGAGCATCTCCGAAACCACCAAACGCAAAGAAATGCTCCAGCCCCGTATGTCGCAGCTTGGTCTGAGCTCCTTGGCGAACATTGCCCGTCAAGAGTCCGAGCGCGACTTGCGGATGTTCGGCCAACCAGGGGAGAAGCTGTGTGACGCCCGGCAAGACCGTCGCCGGCTGTTGGTGGAGGTTCTGATCCAGTTCGCGCAGATAACCGTCGATAAAGGCGGCGAATTCAGAATCGGTTAGCTCTCGACCTTCGGCGTTAAACAGTTCGGTCAAGATCCCGCGATCCGTTCTTCCGTGCAACCGGAGTTCGATCGAACGGGGCCGCCCGAAGACTTGTTCGAACACGGTATCGATCGCTCGCCCTCCCGCCCGTTGCGAAATCAACAGCGTGCCATCAATGTCGAACAACAAAGTCGTGAGCGTCTCGCTGTTGGTAGCCGAACCCATATTTTCTTTCTTGCGACGGCCGAGTGATCCCATGAAACAGCTTAACAAAGTTCCAGGGCCCTGCTCAGCCCGCCCGCACGATCCGTCACCACAAAAAATTCGTATCCGTTCACGGTTGTTGGTCAATGCTAGGGGCTGGTGCGTTGCGCAAGTCATCTGTTTGTAGTTTTGAGGCGCTCGAGTGCTCACGGGTTCTACATCCGATGAAGCCCGTTTTTTCAGCGACTTGCTCCACGGCACCCTACATTTCGTGAACGGTTACAAAAAATTCACGCCGGTGAAAGCAATGGTTGGCGTATTCGCGGCGCGAACGCAAAGACGACGCGGCTGTTTGTCGGGGTTTGGGCGGGTGGACGAATGGGGGTTGGGAGCATAAAACCTTGGAGATACCCAGCGTCGTCCTCCGCACGCTCCTCCAGGCGAAAAATCGCTCGGTGTTCCAGAACCTATTTCGCAAAGGAAATCATCGTGGAAACCGTTTCGGCTCAAGAACTGACTCGCAAAAAGTGCCTGCCCTGCGAAGGCGGCGTCGAACCTTGTCCGCTGGAATTTAGCCAACGCCAATTGCAACAACTGGTCGGTTGGAACTTGACGGCCGATCAGAAGCGGATTGCCAAACAATGGACGGTTACGAATTTCGTGGAAGCCATGCGGTTCTTCAACGAAATCACCAAACTGGCCGAAGAAGATGGCCACCATCCCGATTTGCACTTGGTGGGTTATCGCAACGTCACGATTGAATTGTGGACACATGCGATTGATGGACTCAGCGAAAACGACTTCATTCTCGCAGCCAAAATCGATCAACTACCAGTGGCCATCAAGCGAGCGTAAATTCTCGCAAGACCGTTGGGGGCTCGGGGCACCATTGGGCAACCTTGTAAGACTTCGAAGGCCGCGAGGCGCTCGCTTCCGCGTCCTTCATTAGAGTTGGCTTCAACCTTTTGATTCGGAAAAATAAACATGTGGACCAGACTAAAGATTGTCGCCAGGCCACTGTCGGTCGTTGCGCTTGTTCGGTCATTTGCTTGTTCGGTGATTTTTGGCTGTCTGTTGCTTGATACAAACGCCAACTTCGCACAAGAAGCCACGCGAGTCGACGATGGCGGTTGGCGATACACTCTCGAAGCGCCGGCCGACGATTGGATGAAGTTGGATTTTGCGGATCGCTCGTGGACGGAAGCGATGGGCGGGTTTGGCACACCGGGGACGCCAGCCGCTCGGATCGGCACGGTCTGGAACACCAAGGAGATTTGGTTGCGCCGGAACACGACACTAACCGCTGTTCCAAAGCGGCTCGCATTGCTGGTGCACCATGATGAAGACGCCAAGATCTATTTGAACGGGTCACTCGTCGCGGAGCTTGCAGGCTACACCACCAACTATCAAATCATCGAGTTAGGACCCGAGCAATCCGCCTTCGCGCGAGCCGGCAAGAATCTCGTCGCAGTCCATTGCCGCCAGACCGGCGGCGGGCAATACATCGATGCCCATCTGATCGACGCGACCGCTCCACCGGAATTGCTACCGGTACAACGGGCCGATGTTCCTTTCAAATCCGAATTGATGTCGCCGTGGGGCGAGTCCCTGGACAAGGACCAACCTTGGCCCGAATACCCGCGACCGGCGTTTGCCCGCGGCAACTGGGTGAATCTCAACGGACCTTGGCAATATCGCATCACCCCAGATCACCAGACCGAAGCTCCCGCCTCGTGGGACGGTACGATCTTGGTTCCGTTTGCGCTGGAGTCCGCTTTGTCGGGTGTCCAGCGTTTACTCAAACCGAATCAGTGTCTGTGGTATCGCCGTACGTTGAAATACGATCCGCAACCCGGTCAACGCACTTTGCTGAACTTCGAAGCCGTGGATTACGAGTGCCAAGTCTTCGTCAATGCAAAAGCGGTCGGCAGTCATCGCGGTGGGCATACGCCATTTAGTGTGGACATCACGACGGCGATCCAAGCAGGCGAAAACGAGATCATCGTTCGTGTTACCGACCGAACCGAGATGATGCAATTGCGCGGCAAACAAGTGCTGGACCCCAATGGCATTTGGTACACACAAGTCTCGGGGATTTGGCAAACGGTGTGGCTCGAGTCGGTACCGGAGACCTACCTTCGAGATTGTTTGATCCAGACAAACGCGGTTGCGGGAACGGTGACCGTGACGCCACGACTGGTTGGCAACCGCGCCCACGAAGCCGTGGTGCGCTTCGAATTGCGAGCTGGAGCTCAAACCGTGAGTTCGGGATCCTCAACGGCCGGCGGCAAATTGGTCCTGCAGGTCCCTCAAGCGCGGTTGTGGTCGCCAACCGATCCATTCTTGTACGACCTCAAGATCGAACTCCTCAATCCTGACCAGAGTGTGACGGACCAAGTTCAAAGTTATGTCGGAATTCGGTCGGTGGGCAAACAGCGCGATGAAAACGGTCATTGGCGGATGACACTCAATGGCGAACCGCTGTTTCACTGGGGTCCGTTGGACCAAGGTTGGTGGCCGGATGGACTGCTTACGCCTCCGTCGGACGAAGCCATGCGTTTTGATGTGGATTATTTGAAGGAAGCTGGCTTCAACATGATTCGCAAGCATATCAAAGTGGAACCGCGTCGCTTCTACGAATACTGCGATCGCGTTGGAATGTTGGTTTGGCAAGATCAAGTCAGCGGAGGTCCTGGCCCGCCGTGGACTCGTCTTGATCCTCGCCCCACCGATGCCGATTGGCCGGCGGAGGATCACCAACAATATCTCACCGAATTGGATCGCATGATCTCGATCTTGGAGAACCATCCCAGCATCGTCGTCTGGGTTCCGTTTAACGAGGCCTGGGGCCAGCACCGCACGACCGAAGTTGGCGACTGGGTGAAACAACGTGATCCTAGTCGCGTGATCAACATTGCCAGTGGTGGAAATTTTTGGCCCGTGGGTGATGTCGTCGATCATCATGAATACCCTCATCCCGGTTTTCCGTTTGAGCCCAACCGCGACCGCGACTTTGTGATGGTCGTGGGCGAATTTGGCGGACATGGCTTGCCCATTCGCGGGCATTTGTGGAACCCCGAGATGGACAATTGGGGTTACGGTGGGTTGCCCAAAAACGCGGACGAGTACATGGAACGATACCAAGAATCGCTGCGACGTCTCAGCGAATTGCGGAAACAAGGCATTGCCGCCGGGGTTTATACCCAAACCACGGACGTGGAAGGCGAGATCAACGGATTGATGACTTACGATCGCAAGGTGCTCAAGATTCCAGCCAAACGCCTGCGAGAATTGAGCGATTCGCTGGGATTTAGCCAATCACCCTAGTGGATTGTCAACGTCTAAATTTAGGGTCGGGTCTGGTAAAGGTGTCAGGAGTCAATTGCCGGTACGGCCCATCGGGTGCTTCGCACAATTGACTCCTGACACCTTTACCAGACCCTGAGTTTTGGATTTGACAAAGCCGTTGGTTTCCGGTGGATTGTCAACTTGTGCTGGCTAATTTCGTTTGGAATTCTGGACC
>JBGSJV010000049.1:0-9483 GCA_041741535.1 Pirellulaceae bacterium | reverse complement strand
GGGGCCCGGGGGGTGAGGGGGAGAAATTCGTTGAAGCGAAACAGCGCTCGATCCTATGGCACTCTTTTTGGGTCAATCACGTACAACAACACACCGCGTTCGGATGGTGGGTTTCCTTGGGAATGCAGGAACAGAGTCACCACCAATTTCTTTTGCTGGGCCGCGTCCGTGATCCAAGTGGCATGTGGATTGGAAAAAGCTGTCGAATCCTGATGCGTTCGAATCGACAATTCGTGAAGAAGTACACCCTTGGTGTCACACAGGCCCAATCGCCATGAGCCCCAGTCGCCTTTGGTTCGTTGGAGCTCCTGCAAGTAAAACGTCTGGTCGTTCCAATCGAACTTGTCGCGATCACCCAAGTTGCCGCGCCAACCTTGTTCGATCAAACCAGTATTCAGTGCCATTGCCGGGCGCGCCTCCCACGACTGGAAATTTGTCAGCGTACCAACTGCCAATTGATCGACATCCCCGTCTTGGTAGTAATGAAAACGTAGCTGGATTTCCGATTCTTCAACACCCTGATGCCCGATCCTTACCGACTCGAAACTGGGTGTCCCTTCGGCAGTCGGCGCCAGCGACCGCAGAATGTCGAACTGGCGGTCATGTCGCCCTTCACATAGAGCCGCTAGATCTTGGTAATGACGAATTCGAATCCAGACGGAATTCGGTTCGTCGTGTTCGTACGCCAGCAAATACGCGCCATTTGCGCAGGAAAAAATCGCCGGTTGGGAGGCGTGTTCATCCAGGGCTACAAGATGCGTCCAGTTCATCAAATCCGTCGAGCGCGCCAGATGCGTGACGAGCAAACCCTGACGAAAATGGTGAAACACGCCATAGTAGACTCCTGGGACCGCCCCGCTCTCCGGCTGGAAGACCTTGAGGCAGTCCATGCCTTGCCCAAGATCATCCTTTAACTTGTAGACATGGATTTCCGCTTTACCAACCGATTCGAGGTGTCGCAGCAAAGTGCTGGTGTCATCAGCCAGTGCCACAGCCGAAATTGTCCACCATCCGAGGACCTGCACAATACAAACTGTTCGGATCATGGTGTCAACTTTGACAACGGGTTAGGTATTGGTGTTGGCTGGGCACGAGGAACTCGGTCGATGAAAGTTCCGCAGTGCGCTATTTTGGTCCGGGAGCCTTCGCTTGCTGTTTGATGGTTTCCGCGTGTATTTTCGCAACGTCCCACATGTAGCGACTAAGGAAAGGAGATTCGGCCGGGACTTCGAGTGCTTTTTGCAAATGTTCGAGCGACTTATCGGTTTGTCCCAACGAATCGTAGTACAATCCCAAGTAATAATGTCCATAAAATCGACGAGAGGAAGATTCGGCCGCCGAGGGCTTACCGGCTGTAATCGCGTTCAAGACATCGTCGACGGTGGCTTCGCCTTTGAAAAGTCGGTAGATGTCCATCAAAGGAATTCGAGGGTCGTTCTTGATGGGCAAGAGATTTTCTCGAGCCGCCGCGTGTCCCTCGGTTTTGGCTTGGCACAAGTAACGCCAAACCGAGTTCTCGACGTCGTTATCGTGATGCGATTGATAGAGCTCGAATTGTTTGGCTCCCGCTTCGTATTGCCCGGCAAAATACTGCGAGATCCCGCGTTCCCACATGCGTCGTTCCACTTCCGGGCGCAGTTCCACATACTTATCAAAATCCGCGACGCTGCCGGGAAAGTTGCCGGTCCAACATCGCAGACAGCCGCGTTGGTAATACGTGAACGTTTCGTTGGGATAATTGGCCAAGATCCCATCCAGGGCCGCCAAGGCTGCATCGCGATTGTTCTGCGCGTTCGCTGCTTCGTATTCGGACGACCATTCTTGCAACGTCTTGGTCGGCTTTGTGTCCTGATCTTGTTGCAAGCCCTCTCCAGGCGGATTCCAGTTCACCAATCGATGGACCGGGTGTGGTTGCGCAGAGGCGGTGTCGATGCGCGGACGCGCCCGCGGTAATCGAACACAGATCGCTTCACGATCGGAGCGAGCCAACAACTTATCCTCATAGACACAGAGAGTATTCCAGCACCGGCCCGACAACAAACCTTCCACGGTGAATTGTGGCATATAGTCTTCAGGATCTACGGCAGCTACCGTCAGATTTCCGTCTTCGGACATGACCACCAAGTGTTGGCGAGTCACCAACATCTGACCGTGACGGACTCGTTCGCCGCGCCAAACTTGTTCGCCCGTTTTCCAATTTACACATTCCAGGATGCCCGAAGAAATCGCGTACGCGTACTCGTTGCGAACGGCGGCGACAGTAAATTTGGTTTTGAGCACTCGCGGGTTTCGCCAGAGCGACTCCACCGACCACTTGCCTTCTGCGGTGCGGTTCAACTGGAGCAGTTCACCACCCATGCCATACTCTTTGGTTACGAGCAATTGATCATCAGAGACGGCAATTGGCTGAGAGGTGTTGGCGTCGCCATCGCTACGGCCCGGTCGCGAATGATTCCACAGTTCTTGACCATTCGTCGGATCAAATCCGCAGACGTGGTCCTCGGTGGTGAGGACGATTTGAGGCTGGCCGTGAAGCGTGACCACCGTAGGTGAGCCATAAGAAATTGCACGCTGACCACCTTTCCAACGCATTTCACCGCTTACTCGATCGAAGGCCGCCAAGGTCACTTGAGGACCGTCCTTTGGTCCACCGACAGGAACCACGACCAAGTCTCCCACAATCAAAGGTGATGCGGCTCGGCCCCACAGGACGTTGCTTTGTTCGACATCCGTCCGGCTATCGGAATTGGGATTTGAAACGACGACTGGAATGTTGAACTCGGCCAACAAATCACGCTCCCAGAGAACTTCACCGGTATTCGCCTTCAAGCAAACAAGGTTGCCGATCGCACCTAACGTGTAAAGTCGATTGTCGTGAAAGGTGGGCGTGGAACGCGGACCTGTCCCGCCGGCCGGATGAAAATGGCGGCGAATGGCCTCGTGAATCCATACGCGTTTTCCATCGGCGACGCGATAGGCGACGACAACTTCACGGTTCCCATGTTGTTCCATTGTAAACGCGAGTCCATCGACGGCGGCGAATCCGGACCAACCAGCTCCAACGGGACGCCGCCACACGACTGGGCAATCAACCGCACGCGCCTCTTGGCCGATATCCAGCCAAGGAACTGTCAAGTCGCGGTTGGGGCCTAAGAATTGCGTGAAGCTGCTGCCGGATACTTGGAGTGGAGCGATCTCCCCCTCGACTTCGATCGGCAAAGAGCCACTGGCTTGCTTCAAACGAAAGCCAAGCGGTCGGACGTCGCCATCCAAATCAAATTCAAAGAACTGCGGCAGAACAAAAATCGACACGCCGATGATCACAAACAGTCCCGCGAGCCCCATCAATCGAGTGCGTCCCGCCATGCGCAGCAGCAACGCCAACACGAGCCAAAAACTGGTCGTGATAACGGCAAACACCATGATCGTGTCCAGAATCCCGAGCGACAGTACAGGGACCCGATCAATCAAGGCCTCGCCATTGAGCCGGCCCACTATCAAGATGATCCACAGAGGAACAAACACAATCGCAAACCAAAGCAGCGGCTCACGCCACCAAGAGCGTTTGGGAGTTTCGTTCATGGACGTCTTTCTGCAATCGTTGGCTCAATTTAAGATCGAGCGAAACCGTCTGTAACCGAGCGACCGCCTTTGAAGGTAGCCGCGGAGTTTCACAATCAATAACTGTAACGTCAATCACCGCAACCTAACAGACGACTCTAACTGCGCAAGAGAGCCAACAGCTCCTCGGCCGACAGTTTCCCGCTTTGGTCCGTTCCTTCCAGTAGGCTATCGGCCAGGTCGCGTTTCGTCCCGTGCAGCTGTTGGATTTTGTGTTCGATGGTCCCTTCCGTGATGAAACGATAGATCGTCACGGGGCGTTGTTGTCCCATCCGATGGGCTCGGTCGGACGCTTGATCTTCGACAGCGGGATTCCACCACGGGTCCATGTGCAGGACGTAATCGGCGGCGGTCAGGTTGAGTCCGGAACCACCCGCCTTCAAACTGATCAAGAACAAATCGCCTTCGCCCGCTTGAAACGCCTCGACGCTCGTTTTGCGTTTGGCAGCGGGCGTGCTGCCGTCCAAGTACTGGTACGCGATCTTTTTTCGCTCCAGTTCCTGTCGTAAAATCGCCAAGTGATCAACAAATTGGCTGAAGACCAACGCCTTGTGGCCGCCGGCCAATAGTTCATCGACCGTCTCGGAAAAAAGTTTCAATTTCGAACACTCGATGTCGGCACCTCCTTGAACCAATTGGGGATTGCAGCAGGCTCGGCGCAAACGCATGATCTCGGCCAAAATCTGCAAGTGGGACGTCTTTTCGGAACCGATTTCGGCCAATTTCTTAACGGCCTGTTGCCGGAGCGCTTCATAAAATGCCGTTTCCTGTGGGCTCATCGTCACATGCAGTGTGATTTCCGTGCGCGACGGCAATTCCGATAAGACCTGAGCTTTGGTTCGCCGCAAGAGAAATGGGCTAATCAATTTCTTGAGTCGGGACTTGGTTTGCCGACATTGGTCTCGTTCGATCGGGATGGCGAAACGCTGTTGAAAGACTTCCGCCGAACCCAACATCCCAGGGTTGATAAAGTCCATCAGGTTCCACAATTCGCCCAAGTGATTTTCGATGGGAGTGCCGGTCATGATCATGCGAAAGTTGGCTTGGAGCGACTTGGCCGATTGCGAACGTTGCGTCGTGGCGTTCTTGATCGCCTGAGCCTCATCGAGAATCAGAGTGTTCCATGGGGTAGCTTTGAGCATCGCCGTTCGATGTTGCAACAAGCCGTAGCTGCACAAGACGACGTCATTTGGTTGCAAGTCCGTCAACTCGTCACTGGCGGCTTCTTCCGCAACCATCCGCGGACGAAGCGTCGGGGCAAATCGCTGAATCTCAGCCGCCCAATTAAAGACGACGGACGTTGGCGCAATCACCAGCGCCGGTCCGGTGGCGCGTTCCATCAACATGGCCAGCGCTTGAATGGTCTTGCCCAAGCCCATGTCATCGGCCAAACAGCCGCCCACACCCCAAGCGGCCAATCGAGCCATCCACTTGTAGCCGTCTTCTTGATAATCTCGCATTTCCGCCAAGAACCCGTGCGGCGTCTTGGGCTCCAATTGTTGAGCAGCCCGCATGCGTTCCAGCATGGACTTCCAGTGGGAATCGGCTTTGATTTTGACGCCCGCAAGGTTCTCGAACATCCCGGCATGGGCAGCCGGAAATCGCAGCGAACCGGCTTTTTTCCGATCCCCAAATCCCTTGAACTCTTCGATTTGCCGCCGCAATTGCTCGGTCAAGGCCAAGAAACGACCGTCATCCAGTTGCACAAAACGACCGGTGGTATTGGACACCAGATCGATCAGTTGGAGCATGTCTAACGAGAGGGTCGGATCGACTTGCAGAGCCCCGGACGCCGCGAACCAATCGTGATCCTTTTTGATTCGTACTTGCAAACTAGAACTGCCGACCTGTCCCGCGATCCGCAGTTCTTTTCCCTGCGGCCACATCACCTGACAATGACCGTCGCGCATGGCCAAGTCCAACTCCAAGAGAACTTCCAAGGCGTCGATCGGAGTGGGTAGAAATGCAGACCATGGCGACTCCAACCAACTGCGCGCATGCGGACATCGGTCAAGCAATTGGTTCGCGGCCGCAATCTCGAGTGACAAGTCGCGATTTGCAGTAAGTGATTTTCCATCGACGTTGGCGAACAGCTTTGTTCCGCCTTCACCAGGGCGGCAGCTCGGGCCTGACTCGCCAAATGGGTGCACGAACATATCGAGAAAGTACCCGCCGCCGCTGGGGAACAAATGCACACGAGGGGTTCGTTGACCTTCGATGACCTCCGCCTTGGTCAAGTTTGATCCGTCCGCGTTGTTGGTGCCGTCGCCCATTTCAACTTCCGAGTGAACCATCACGACGGAACTTAATGGCCGCAAGATGTCCGGTAGTCGGTTAACGGCTTTGCGAGGGATGCGAAGAGACGGGCCCAATCGCTGATGCAAACGGAAGATTTCTTCATTGAAAAACGTAACTTCCAATCTGCCAGGGCTGAGTTGATTCAACAGGATTTTCGAGTCCTCGCGTTGCGGGATGGGGTCCAATCTCAATTGGATTTCCTTGGAATTCACTTCCTCGACCAAAAGTCGCGGCGGTGACTCGACAATTTCCATGGCCAATTCCCGATCCCCGGGACGGTAAACATGCGGATGCCCGATCAATCCTCGTGCCGCTATTTCGGCGACGACTTCGACGGAATCTTCGATCCCGTACCGACCATAATCCATTCTTTGGCGGAACCCGCGAATCACCGCGCGGTCTTGTTCCGTCAGATACGCAAACTCCGACATGCCGCTGCGTTCGGACAATCGTTTCAAACTGATCTTGCGTCCCTTGGACCAAGATTGGCCTTTCCGGGATTGCTGAAAAGCTTCCAGATAGATGGATTCGTCGTCGAAAGCCATCTCAAAAATGAGACGATCCGTTGCCACGTCGCTTGACTCGTCGGACTTCGCAACTTTGCGAATTGCTACCAAGTCCGCAATCGCTTGCAGTCGTTGCTCCCAAACCGGTTGTGGCTTGAGCTGCGCCGCCAAACTCTGGATGTTCCAGCTCTGGGGCGGAGACGTCTCCAGACCAGCCAACACCGCGACCTCGCCCGCCAAGAAATGGCAACCGACTTGGCGATAGTGCTGTTCCGCCAAAACCAACTTCTCTTGAATTCTCGCGGCGTCCGTCGCTGAACTCTCCAATTGGAGCCACATCGCTAGATAGCGGGCCGTTAGATAATCGAATGCGCCATCGGCTTTGGTAGCACTTGCGATTTTGTTGCCAAGGTCCACAGAAGGTTTTTCACGGTACCGGCACACCATCTTCATTGTTTCAAACGAATCCAATAAGAAATAGCACTGGCGGACGCCCGTTTCGATGGCTTTGCTTACATCACTCCCCAACGGTCCACAGCAACCGCTAAGCTTCATCAGGAGGTAAAACAGACTGGGCAATTCCCCAAGGGCCGTCAGGCATTTGGCCGACGCCTTTCTTGCAGTCGTTTTGGCCAATAGACTGGTGGCCTGTTCAACGTCGCCCCGCAACAGAGCTCGGCAGCCTGCGACGTCGACGGCCTTGCCACCGGTGAGTTCGTCCAACAAACCCAAAAGGTCCTGATTCCCACTGGCCAAGGCCCACTCGACGGTCGCCGCTCTTAGGCTGGCATCGCCGTTCGACACCAAATCCCGTTCGATCACTTGCCGAGTCGCCGCCAGGACCTGCAAGTCGAGCAGACCGGTCTGCAGGTTCGCGCCGCGGATGTATCGAGCCGCCGAATGCCGCGCGAATAAACTCTTGAGCCTCGGCGATAGTGCGGCAAAGCGAACGGGGTCGAACGGTTCCAGTATCGGAAAACTTCCGCGGAAGTCGTCGGTGTACCGTTGCCAAGCGTCCGCCTCATTTCCTAAATAAAACGATTCCAGGAAATTAACCACAAACGAGAAGTCGACATGACTCCACCCCGAGTAAAGCTTTGCCTTGGTCGCCACAACCTTGATTTCAGCAAGCTCCCCCCGATCGATAATGTCTCTCAACAAGAAATCGATCGACAACAAACTTATGATGTAGCCATCCGAAGTTCTTAGCGTCAATCGGTGCGAGTGGAACTTCTCCAGCGTCCGTTCGATAAACGCGTTGGTAAACTCTTGTTTGTTCTGCGGCGCTGATTTGATTCTGCGAAAATAATCTAGCTGATAACGGCCAATCGGTCGGCCATACACGGCGAAATACCGCAGCATTTCCTGTTCAATGTCGGTGAGCGATTGATAGTTAGCGACCAATATAGACAACGAAAAATTTTGCATCGGGTAGATCAGGGCTAAGTTGGTAAGCGGAAGGGAATGGACCGGAACAAAGGAGGACGGGACGCGCTGTTGCTTTATATCGCACCGGTCGATATTCGAGTATCCGTGGAACGAGCAGAGCAGGGCAGACGACGTCATTGATCGGGGGTTTTGCCCGATACCGCCTTTTAAACCGTTTTTCTCGCAAAGTTTAGGCATTGGAACAGCCAGTGCTCTTAGGCCCGAAGCGTCGGCGCAACCTCTGCCGATGGTGCAAGCCACCGGTTGCCTGAGCCCCCAAAATTCTGCAAGCATGAAGGGCGTCTAAAGTGCAGACACTCTTCCTGCACTTTCCCGTGTTTGGCACACCTATAGTTCTTGCGACACACCCGGCCTTTTTGTTAACGGGCCATCTGTGACCGGGCCCTCGCCTGCTGCCCACCACCTCCTGGCTCCTCAGGGCGCCTGAATTTCACGGTCGCCTTGAGCCCGCTGAAACCATTACACCCACGCTCGCTAAACAACTTCTTCCACCGAAGGCCGCCAAAAACGCTGCCTTAATGGACTTCTATTGAAGGTTTTCCCGGAGGGAGTCGTCAAAATAGATTCTCTCGTCGCGACTCTGTTGGCCGATAACAGGGAATAGACCAGCTCGAGACTAGATCGCTGGTCCAGCACCATGTTTTTTCACCCGGACTTGACCATGCTACCCATTTTAACACTCGAGGCCATTGCCTCGGATTTGTCAATCTTGCGCCAAGCCTATTCCGAACAGGGTGGCTTCATCATTCCGCAACTGCTGCCGGTAGCCGAAATCGATCAAGTCCTGCAGACCATTACGGAAACTGCCGGGTTGCTGGGGGATTGTTCCGCGATCGACACCAGCCTTAGTCTGGCCCAGCAAGCGAGCCGTTACGTGCAGTCGGTTCACGCCCAGCGGGAAGGTGGCCAGGGTCTGATTTACGAAGCCATCTCCCAAACGCCGTTGATGCACCACATTGCAAGTCATTCGGCCATCATGAATGTGGTCCGTTCGATTCTGTCATCGCATGTCGTGTTGCACCAACGTTTGTTGGTACTCATGAGTTTGCCAGAAGACGGTTGGCACTTGGGACGTTGGCATCAAGACTATTATTACAACGGTGGTCCCGAGACAACGTGCACGGTCTACATTCCCTTGCAAAAAGTCAATCAACGCAATGGTGGCCTCCTATTGGCCCCGGGGCGACATCGCGAAGGCATGTTCGATCACGACGTGCGACAATACGACGTGCCCACCAAGTGGAATACGATCGATCCAGAGATTGTCGCGACGTTTGATCCGCTGCAACAGATTGAACTCGAAGCCGGCGACGCCCTGTTTTTCCACAGCATGTTGCCACACGCAGCGCAAATGAATCACACTCCAGACGTTCGATTTGTTATCAACTTGCGTTACCGTGATCTGTTGGACAAATCGTACCGAGAGGCAGGTTGGAAAATTCCTGAGCTGACCGCCGCCCGGCAAGCATTGGCGCGGAAATCGCTAACATCGGCGACTTGAACGGTATGGCAGCGGGGGCTCGTGCTTTGTCAACGTCTAAATTTAGGGTCGGGTCTGGTAAAGGTGTCAGGAGTCAATTGCCGGTACGGCCCATCGGGTGCTTCGCAC
>JBGSJV010000048.1:0-3497 GCA_041741535.1 Pirellulaceae bacterium | reverse complement strand
CCTCGCGGTGGTGGTCAAGGCGGGAATCGCGGACCACGGGGCGGCGGTGGGCGACCGGGCGGTCGGGATCGCGGGCCCCAGGGTGGCGGCGGTGGGCGACGTTACTAAGGAACTTCCACGTTGGTTCATCGAACTTTCTGGTTACACCCGAAAGTTGCCGATGGACAAGTGGATGCCGACGGCTTCATAAGTACCAAGGAATTGCCTCGATATGCATCGGGGCGATTCCTTTTTTTGATCACCGAATCGGAGTTGCAAACTAGCGTGGAAGACGAATCCGAAGAAATTGTTGAGCGGGTGGTGCAAGAATGGGACACGGACCGGCTTCGGCGCGAGTATCGCGAGTTGGCGGAGCTTGCTGGTTCTCTTGCGCATGAAATCAAGAATCCCTTAAGCGTCATTCGTCTGCACATGGAAATGCTGCAGGAAGATTTCGGTCGGGAGACCTCGCCCACGTCACGCCGGGCGTTGCAGAAAGTGGCCATTGTCAACCGACAATGCGTGCGACTGGAGAATCTCTTGAAGGACTTCATGCGATTGGCCAGTATCAATGCCTTGGAGTTGCGACCTTCCGATCTCAATCAGCAAGTGTCGGAAGTGTTAGACTTTTTTGATACGCAATGTTTGCAGCAAAAAATCGAAGTGGTTCGTTATTTGGATCCAGAATTACCGCGGATGATGATGGATAAGCCCGCGCTACAAGCAGCGCTGATGAATTTGGTAAAGAATGCCATCGAAGCGATGCCTGAAGAAGGGCAATTGGTGGCGAGGACTCGGACGACTCGCTTGGGAATTGCTTTGGATCTCATCGACACTGGGGTTGGCATGAACGATACGACAATGTTAAAAATGTTTTCGGCTTTTTTTTCGACGAAGGACGGTGGATCTGGGTTGGGACTGCCTACGGCCAAGCGAATCATCGAAGCTCATCGTGGGGTGATCAACGTGCAGAGCACCGTAGGACGCGGCACGCAATTTACGCTGGAATTCCCAACTCCCAAACGTGTCCGCTTCAATCAAGAAACTTAGAGACGAGTGAGTGCAGGTCGGAATGTTCTTGAATCGCCATGATGAATCCCCGGTTGAAGTGATCCACGACTGGCGGGACTTTCCAGCGAGATTGCGCGGTGGATGTGTTTCCATTGGCAACTTCGACGGCGTGCATACCGGTCATCAAATCTTGCTGAGACAGGTCGCCGACGGAGCGCGGCAATTGGGGCGGCCGAGTATCGTGTTTACGTTTTCACCACATCCGCTCGCAATTCTTCAGCCACAAAACGCACCCTTGCCACTCACCACGTTGGAAGAACGCGCTCGCCGAATGTCGCAATGTGGGATCGATGTCATGGTGATTGGCCGCGTGGAGCGGGCCCTCTTGGATTGGGATTATCGCCATTTTTTCGAACAAGTCATTGTCAAATCACTTGCAGCGCAACGCGTGATCGAAGGTCCCAACTTCTTTTTTGGAAAAGATCGGCTCGGGGACGTGTCTCGCTTGCAAGAGCTATGTATGAATCATCGGATCGACTCGAAAATCGTGATTCCCGAAGAAATTGATGGACGAATGATCTCCAGCAGTCGAGTTCGCCATTGGTTGCTGACCGGCGATATTGCCTTGGCCAATTTGGCATTAGGCTCTCCGTTCCGAGTCACCGGCACCGTGGTGCCGGGCGACCAGCGTGGCCGAGAACTGGGATTTCCCACCGCGAATTTGGCCGATGTCCAAACCATGCTGCCGAAAGAGGGCGTTTACATGGCCTGGACGAAAATTGGACGACGCCAATACCCGGCAGCCCTAAATATCGGAGTTCCCTTGACGTTCCAAAGTCCTCGAAGCCGTATCGAAGCCCACATCCTGGGCTTGTCAGCCAACCTTTACGGGCAGACACTAAGCTTCGATTTGTGCGAGCGACTCCGTGACGTACGGCGATTTGCTTCGATCGACGAATTAAAACGACAGATCGAAATCGATGTGGCAACGGTTCGAACGTGGGCGGCGTCCACTCCGCTGGTGGCATAGAAGACGACGATGTACTTGGCAGTTTGACAGAAGAGATTTCCTCGATGAGTATTGATTGGCAACGGTTCCAGCTTATCGTAGCACAGGCCCGCAATATTGTCCTAACCAGTCATATTCGTCCGGACTGTGATGCCTTGGGCAGTGAACTAGGGATGGCGGGACTGCTCCAACAATTGGGAAAGACCGTTCGCATCGTCAACGGGCAAACCACGCCGCCTAACTTGCAATTCCTCGACCCGGAAAAGAAACTCCTCGCCATTGATGTCGACATCACTCGCGCGGAACTGGCTGATTGCGATCTGGTGATAATCTTGGACACCAGCGCGTGGATTCAATTGGGCGCGGTTGGGGATTGGATCAAAGAAAGCGGCGTCAAACGCATCGTTGTTGATCATCATCAAGGTGAAGATGATTTAAACGCCGAGTTATTCAAGGATCGAAATGCCGAAGCCACGGGTGCCATCCTGACGCGAGCGGCAGCGCCACTTGGTTGCAAATTGACGCCCGAAATTGTCAACCCCTTGTATGCGGCGATTGCGACGGACACCGGTTGGTTTCGCTTTCCTTCGGCCAAAGCCGAATGTTACCGTACGGCAGCGATGCTAATTGATGCGGGAGCGGACCCAAGCTGGGTGTATTCGCAGATTCACGAGCAAGAAACGGTCGGACGAGTTCGTTTGCGGGGAGTGGTGTTGGCTCGAGTGCAAACGGAACTGGGGGGGCGATTGGTTCACACCTGGATCAATTACGAAGATTTCTCCAACACGGGAGCTCTGCCGTCCGACACGGAAGACCTGATTAACCTTGCTCTCTCGATTCGCGGCACCGAGTTTGCCGTGATTTTCGTCGAACAGAAAAGCGGCGGAGTCAAAGTCAGCTTCCGCAGCCGCTGCTCCCTAAACTGTAATGAAATCGCGGGAAATTTTGGCGGCGGTGGCCATAAGGCAGCTGCGGGAGCGTTCCAGGAGAAGCCATTGTCGGAAGTTCAACCCGCGGTGCTCGATTATGTTCGGGCCAAAGTTCATGGACTTGGCTGATTGAAACCGCCCGGGGTTTGTTTGGCGGTGAACTCGCGAATTGCCCGTTGAGTAGTTCCGCTTTATGTTAGGCGTAGAATTTAGGGCGCCGTTGTCGCGACGCTTGCCAGAGCGTGGTTGTAAGGAATTGTCTGGAAATAACTTCCCGATTTGGGCGAGTCCGACCTTGGTTAATCCGAGAACCCCTATCGTCGAATCTGCCAAGACTCCAAATGTCCTGAGCCGCCGCATGGCCTGAGCCGCAAAGCGGCAAAATGCGAGCGTTTGGTAATTCCCGCGGATGGCAAAGCCGAACTGCGGATGCACAGTCCGAGGACACTTCCTTGACCGACAGCAATTTGTCGGACGGCCATGGTCTAACTTCCGCGCTTATACGTCGACGGTCTTCAATTCGAAACCGCGGGCAGCGAATGTATGCATCCGCAGATCGGCATTGCCAT
>JBGSJV010000047.1:0-91075 GCA_041741535.1 Pirellulaceae bacterium | reverse complement strand
GTTATACACGAGATTAAAAACGCTAGCTAGCCCTATCTGGAAAATTCGTGGCAACAACTCTGCATTTTGTTTTTAGCCATAAATACCGTCTTTTACGGACTCAAGTGCTCATTTTTTGACTGTTTTCCGTGCCAAGTCAGGTTTAAAGCAATATATGAAACGACATCATTGGTTGCTTTGGTTTCGTGCCACAGGGCAATGATCGGTAAGGTCTGGACGGTCGCATAGGTTCCTGGGAATTCCTGAGAAGCAATGTCCTTGGCGTATGCTGTTTCGACCAAACCCAATTGAGGAACATCGGAATACAGATGCACCGTGTTGGAATACGGGTTATACCAATCACCACCCCAGATGCGACCCGGGAACAAAGTGTAGGCCACCCAATGTCCCAAGCCGAACGTGTATCGCCACCCAGCCCCAACCTGTTGGTTCGTTCGCAACCTTCGCCACTCATCCAGTGGCGCATATTGGTTGACGCGAATGGCAACTCCATCAATTCGGTTTGTAGCCAAATATTCGCCAACTGCGGTCACCGTCTCTTTCGAAACTTGGTGATTATCGACGCGTTGATCCCAAAGCAATATTCGCCTCGGAAGACCAAACATCCACCCTACCGAATCGATGATTGGTCTTGGCTCACCATATTCAATGGTTGCGGGTACAAAGTGCAACGCCTTGATGTGGTCGACATGGGCGGGAGGGAGTTGATCTCCGTCTTTGCTTTGGCGATCATCAGGGACTTGCCCTGAGGTCGACCGATTGACGGCGTCTTGCAGCGCGGGGTACCCCACAAATATTTTGCGTTGCTCGCGAGAAACCGAGCAGCCACTCACGAGAAACGTCAGCATGCATAAAATTACGAGTCGTCGTCCCATTTTTGGTCCAATCTCTAGTTGCCAGCCATCGACTTCTGCCGGGTTACACCATTCCACAAACCCACCCGCGACCGTCTGCTGGAAGCCTGTCGCCGAGTCTGTTAGACTCTTGGATCGGCGAAATATCGCTAAAAAAGAAGCGAATAGCAATATCGATTTATCGAATATCGATAAATTCTATCGCAAACGCTATCGGTGCAAATCACACGAATTCATGGAGGCGACATGTTCCGATCTCAGAATAGCGTTGAGCGATGGAGTTTGGTCATGCGACTGTTGGCACTGCTAAGCATCGCCGGAACAATACTTTCGATCGCGGCCGTCTTGAGTGGGTTTGGGTTTCGGATTGTGATCGACACGGAGGCCGGCCCTCGGATTTTCGGCGTGACCGACTTCAGTTTCGGGCAACGTGCCGTCTTGGTGGCCCTGGTTTCCTTGGAGAGTATGTGTTGGCTATGGATGTTGATCCAAGTCGTGCTGATGTCTTATGAGTTTTCTAGTGGGCGGCTTATTTCGAACGGCGTCGTCAATGGTTTGGGGCGATTTGGGCTAGGATTATTTGGCTTGGCTTTGGCAGAGATCGTGACCCCAATTCTCGTCACGACTTATCTGCAATGGCTTCACGACAGTGAACCGTTAGAAAGTTCGGCTTGGCTTTATTTGGGTAGCGGAGTTTGCGAATCGTTGATGGCTGGTACATTGGTTGTCATTTTATCCATCATCGTCAAACAAAGCTTGCACATGAAAGAAGAGCTTGAACTTACGGTTTGAGCGATCGTGCGTCTTGCCGTGCCCGGGCGAGCGTTCGCTGTCAGGCCGTTAACTGCCGCGGTCCCACTTTGAAGTTTTGACCAATCCAGGAGTTATTCTCATCGCGATCATCATCAACCTCGATGTCATGTTGGCTCGTCGCAAGATGAAACTCATCGAACTTTCCGATGCGGTAGGCATCAGTCTACCGAATTTGTCAATCCTAAAAACGGGCAAGGCCAAGGCGATTCGTTTGAGCACTCTAGATGCGATCTGCCAAGTGCTGCAGTGCCAGCCGGGTGATATCTTGGAATTTCGAATTCCAGAATCAGAATCCAATCCTTAAGGCTTTCTTGAAATCCGCTTAACTTCATTCGCCCGCGAAACCTATTTCACAAACGCCCAGCTCAGCAGTTCGGTCAACTTAGGAGTCTTGCCCTGCCATAAGATTCCAACTCGGAAGATGCGTCCAGCCAAGTAGACGATGATCGTTGTGGCGGCGACCAACAGCCCCAAACTCAACAGAATCTGCCACAACGGTACGGTCACACCCGTCGATATCCGGAGGACCATCACGGTGCTGGCGGTCGGTGGAAACATCGACAACCAAAAGGCAAAAGCGCCGTCAGGCTTCTGCACCAAGACAAACCAAGTCATAAGCGGCAACATCAGCATCATCCACACCGGCATCATCATGGGCTGGGCATCTTTCAACTGCGAAACCGAGACACCAATCGCCATAAAGATTGCTGAATAAAACAGAACGGCAAACAATTGGAACAAGAAAAACCAAGGAATCACCCACAGGGGCACCGTGCTCAGCAAGTTCTGGTTCCAAGCAAACCCAAGCGCGCCAAACAAGTAGAACGAAAAGATCATCAGCGACCCTGCGACGGTCCCCAAAAGTTTGCCCATCATCAACTGCGACGGATTGCAACTGCCCAACAATACTTCCGCGATACGCAGGGACTTCTCTTCCAACACCGTCTCCAGCATCGGCTGAGCGGCCATCATCACAACCATGAACATCAGCATCATGATGCCCATCGGCAAAAACATCGCGGTCATCATGTCGCGTGACGCTTCACTGGACACGCTGCCGTCGCTTCGTTGGGTCACCAAGCCCATCGATTGGATCGGCACCGGTTGATTGGCAACCATGACCTGCTGCGGACTAAGTCCCAACTTTTCAAAGCGATTGTTCTTGGCCAACTGATTCATCGTTTCGCCGATCCAACGGCGGGCGGAATCCAAACCCGAGCCCTCGGAATAGAACTGGATCATCGGCATCTTCGCCCCGGTCGCATTCGCACCTGAGACATCGGCCAGCCAAGTTTCCATCTCCGCGGGTATCTCGACAAAGGCGTGCAGTTCTTTGGATCGCACCTGAGCCGACAACTCCAGTCGCCGGGCATCGTCCAAGGTTGCATCCGTCAAACGGACCAATTCGAAGCGATCGTTCTCGGCCAATGGCCCACCGCTGGATCGATTTGCCGGAGCGGTCTTCTTCTCTGATGACTCGGCCTCGGGCTGAGGTTTTCCGTCCGCTGAGACCGAACCAGTGGCGTCTTTGAATTCCTCCGGAAACTCCTGCTTCACTTGAGCCGTCAGATCCAGCGGCACCGGAGGCGTCGTGGCAGACAGGACCTGATTCCGCATCTCGGCCGCTTGTTGCAAATCCCCGACAAACAGATTGTTGGGGTCCCAGATTGCAATCTTGAGCGTTTCGGATTTCGTCAATCGCCCCATGAAGTTCATGGCCAAGATGCCGCCGAACATCAGTACCGGCATCACGACCAACGAAAGCAGAAACGCCTTGGTCGCCACCATCGCACGGAATTCACGTCCCGCAACCGTCAACATTTTTCGCATGGGTAGCTCAAAGCCTATATATCAAAAGGAGTTCGGCCTTCTCCAACGCAATCCTCGAGCGAATTTGCATTCCCCACGTCTTCCAAAGGCTAGAACGATAATAACCCAGACTCCGCAAGTTCTGATAGAGGGATTGTCGCTCGTCCAACCATTTGTTGCAGGTTCGACGAGCCAATCCGTGCCATAAAAAGTGGTCCACAAGCGAATATTGTGAATGGTCGGCAATTGGGGTTCTGTTTGCGGCTGACGCGCGGAGCGGCGCATGGATGGTCGGATTCCCGCCCATCCATGCTGTGCTCACGTGGTTAACCTTCGCACTGGCGGCGTGTGGCCTCTACTTCACTTCCATGGGCAAGCTCTGGCTGTGGCCGTTGAATTCGGGAGCGTACATGCACTCCAGCAATGCCATGCCGGTTTGATACTGGCCACGATGTTGAACCCGCACGGAATACTCGAACACATACACGCCCCGTGGCAAGGACTCGATGAAGAAGTGGCTGCCCGTATCCCGAGTCGATTGGTAATAGCCCAACCCGTCTTGGTACCGATAGACCGACAGAACATCCACAGGCTCGGTACCACTGCCACGATCGTCCTTCAAGTGAACGTACTCCAAGTCACGATCCGATCGCAGTTCTAAGCGAACCACAACCTGATCACCCACTTCCAGAGCTCCGATAACCGGCTGAATCACGGGTCCCTCAGGCGTGTTGATTTTCTTGAACAGGGACTTGGTCAACGTGAGTGGCGATTCGCTGTAGGCTTTGACTTTGGAAATGTCCTCCAAGTACTGCCAGTGGACACTACCCCAAGCGACTCCGGCGTCTTTCTTGGTCACGGTGATTTGGCCCATGTCTGCAACAATTTCGCCGCGGACCATACGTTCCTGATAAAAGCCCGTTCCGGCTTCTGTCTTCTGGGGCTCGATCTTCAGCGAACCTACTTGCACTTCCACCAACTGAGTTGATGCCAACCCCGAAGTCCCACGCAGCAACAACGCGTAGATCGCATCGGTTGTACCTTTCGACGTCTCCCAGTTCTGAGTTTGCTTTTGTTTGAGCAACCAAACCTTTAGCTCCTCGACTCGTTCGGCATCACCCGCCACTTCATCGAACACTTCGATCATCATGGCCTGAGTTTCGATCGGTGCTTCCCACCAACGCCACCGCGATTGACCTTCGCGCCAGAACATTCCCATCTCTTCGTCGCTCAGGCTACGTTCGGTCAGCGACTTCACAATCTTGGCCGGTGTTTGCAAGTCGCCAAACCGCTTCAAAGCAATCGCGACGTAGCCTTGCGGCAACCGAGCGTCCAAGCTCACCCAATGGTCGCGAGCCTGTTGCAAGAAATAATCCACGGCTGGCTTGTATTTGGGATCGATTGCTTGATCCTGCAAGAAGAAGCTACGGCCGTACAAGTACATCGTAATCGTCGAAGACAGATGGTTATTCTGTTCGGTCTTCGTTTGGAGGATGCGTTTGTAGGTCTGGTCCATGAAGTTGTCCAAACGATCCAGTGCCTTGATCGCCATTGCCGGATCCAACTCAACTCCCAAATGCCGCAAGCGGCCCATCCCTGTCACGATGTGCAAGGTAATGTAGTCGTTGCCGGGTCCACCGGGGCACCAAGGCCAGCTACCATCGCTGTATTGCATTTGAGCCAGTCGTTGTTGGGCCGAAGCCATCTCGCTCTGTAAACGATTCTTGTCGAACAGCACAGCCACTTGTCGCCGAGCCTGGCTCTCCGACTTGGCATCGCGCAACCACGGCGTTTGCTGGATCAGGATGTTCTTGAGGTCCTCGTTTTTTTCCAGGGGACTGTCCAAGGCATCAGTGCCTTCCCATTGCTTGAAAATTCTCTCGATTCGCGGGTTACTGCCCACAATGTGATGGCCCAGCGAGTTGGCATACAAGCGACTGAAAATGCTTTCGCTACTCGGGTACGGGTTCTCCATCAGATACGGGAGTGCCATGACCGCGTACCACGTTGGGTTCGAAGTCATTTGCACGGTCAGCGACTGATGCCGCAGCGTCTCACTGTCACCGGACTTGAGCAAGGATTGGAATTCGAACTGCTTGGTCATTTGGCCGCGAATCGGCAACGGTAGTGCTTCTTTCACCAAGACTCGTTTGCTCAAGACCGGCAAGAAACCTTCTTCGCCGTCGGACAATCGTTCCGTCGCAGCCACCACACGATAGCCCAACACACCGGAGAAATCCGGCACATCCAACATCCAATACAAACTGGTGGATTGACCGGCAGGAATGTCGAAGGACTGCTCTTCCGTCGCGAGTCCCATCGCTCGCGACATCGACTCGTCCGTCTGCAAATTGGACAGCGTCAGTTTCGCACGACCAGTCTGCCGCGTTGCCGATTGGTTGACGATCTTGACCGAAAACTCCAGCTTGTCACCTTCGCGCAAGAACCGCGGCGGATTGGGCTGGACCATCAGGTCTTTGCTAGTGACGACTTCATCGTTCAATAGCCCGGCTCGCAGCTGAGCATCATGCACAAAGCCCATGAACTTCCACTTGGTGAGTGCTTCCGGCATCTGGAATTCCAGTCGCACGGTCCCATCTTTGTCCGCGACCACGTGCGGAAAGAAGAACGCCGTTTCATTCAAATTCTGCCGAGCCTGAACTTGGTCCAAGTTGGGAGCAGGCGTGGGACTCGGAGCCGATTCGGTTTCGGCCAAATTGTAGTTGGCTTCTTGGCGAGCCTCGGCGATCGCTCCCATTTCTCCACCTTTGGCCATCGACATCGCCGGTGCGGGAGCCGCATCCCGCATCATCTCGGCCGATTCAATCCCGCCCGCAGTGCCGCGCGCTCTCATCATTCGCCCACCGCCGCCACCGGGCATACCACCAAACGCCATCATCTGCCAATTGTCCAACAACAACCGATGATCAAATTGGCGATAGCCAAAGCTTGGGTCGCGGTAGTCTCGTTGCCAACCGTAGTGGAAAACGTTCAAGTTTTGCAACCGATTCGAATGAGACAAGCTCCAGCGAAGGTAGTCCTGATAGAAAGTGCCAAAGCTAGATGTGAAAATATGCGGTGCAAACGCATCCAGCGACGCGTCGTACAAAGTGGCGACCATTTCGGCGGCGGCCGACTTGGCGTCGGGGCCACTGATGACCGCCGTCCAGGTCTCTTTTTGACCAGGTTGGAGTTTCGAAACAAAGCGTTCCCATCTCACGGTTAGTTGTTTGGTTGTCCAAGGCACACTGATGGTTCGCGAATCGATATAGGCACGATTATCACGGACATAACTCACGATCAACTGCAAGCCTCCGCGGTGTTCTTCCGTTGGGGTGAACTCCAAGGGCACTTGCGTGCGGTTTGCATCGGTCCAAAATTCTTGCAAGACTTTGCCGCGATGGACCCATTGCACGAAGGCTCGGCCCGTTTCGTAGCCTGTCCCCCATATGGCGGTGAATTTTTCACCTGGTTCGACCGACCATTTTTCGGCAGCCAAGAAATTCGGAACCTTGATACCGAACGTGGTTTTCGCCGAGTCGATCACTTGGAATGTCTGTTCGGACAAGACCGTTTGCCCTGAACGATCCAAAGTTTGCCACTGGACGCGATAGGCTCCTTCAGGCAGTGTCACCCCGTGACTGGCTTTGCCTTCCCCATCGGTCGTCAGCGACACGCTGGCAACTTCATCCCCTGAGGGCCACGAATTGATTTGCGAGAGATCCGGTTGAGTAAGCTTGGGATCGATCACCGAACCTCGTAGAGAAAGATCGCCGAGATAGGTCATGCGAAGGCTGTACAATCCGGGGAGCTGAGCCCGTTGAACTTTTTCGGGCGCTTTTAGGCTGTAGATCTTTAGCGTTCCATCGACACTTTGTGGTTGACCGTCCAGATTGGTCACTTGGCACTTGATCTCGGTGGCCGCCGCAGTCGTTAACCACCCATCAACCGAGACCGACGCTTCCAGCGATGTGTAGCCCAACCGAATCGTGGTATTGGCCGAACGAGTCTCGCCGGCGGTGTCGGTCACATCGGCATAAACGGTAAACGAAAACACCGGTTGACTACTTTTGTCCACCTTCAGATCAGGCAGGGCTGTGAAAGGAATTTCAAACGAGCCATCGACTTGCGTCGTCAACACGCCATTGGCGATCTCTTGCGATTCACCTTGCATAGGAGGGCAGTACCAGCACCGCCACATCCACCACATGGGGTAGCGAACTTCCCGAACCACGCGATAGCTGACTTTGGCTCCGTCAATTGGCGCACCCGTATAGGCGGTCGCTTTGCCCTTCACGGTGACTTGATCGTTCAGTTGGAACTGTTGCTCCGGTCGCGAGACTTCGGTGTAAAACTTGGGCCGCTTGTATTCTTCGACCCTGAACGTCTGGCTTCCATTGAATCGTCCCTCGATGGTGCCAATGCGCATCGGACCGGTCGCTCGATCCCGAGCCGCAACAAAGCTGCCACTGAACGAACCGTACTCGTTGCTGGTCAACTGCAGTTGATCAACCAATTCGTTATTCATGTCCCAGAGGCCAACCTTGACGCTGCGTCCGGCAACGGCTCGGTAAACAGCGCTGGTTTGATTGGCTTCGTGCAAAACCCCTTTGAACTGAATGGTTTGCCCAGGACGGTAGATGGCTCGGTCCGTGAAAAACATGGCGTAGCGCTGGACGCCCTGTTCGTCTTGATTCTGCCCGTAGTACCAGCGAGTATCGATGTAACCGAGCGAATGCGCCCCCACCTTTGCCACGAACTTGTAAACGATTTGCTGCTCGCGCGGTATCCGGAAGAAGCCGTTGGCGTCCGTTGTGAGATCGGCGCGCACCTCTTCGCGACTGTTGTTTCCATCTTGCTTCCAAGCGCGAACGGTCACCGTCGCTTCGGCTTGCGGTTGCCCGTCCAAAGCGTTGACAACTTGCCCGATGACCTCACGAGATTGATAGTCTTCGCGCATCAATAGCGCCAAGTCACTGACCCAAACCTCGGTGACCGAAAGTTGATTGTTCCCGGCGGAAAATTCGGTGCTGTCGCTGGCCAATAACAAGTAGCAACCTGGTTTCACGTCGGGCAACTCGCTGAACTCTTGATAAACGGTGCTGTAGTCATCACGAGCCGGTAAGTCCACGGTCCAAGCGGCGACGTGCGGGCGAGTGCCTAACTTGAGTCGCTCTTCGTACTCCATGTTGGTCGGCTCTTGGTACATGCCCCACGACCATTTGTCGTAATCAAAGGGCAACAGACGGAAGTGGACTTTGTTTAGGTTCCGAGCACTGATTTGTAATGTCGGTCCGGCCGCGTTCCAGACCCGCTCCGTTTGAATCGATAGTTCTTTCGCTTCGATCTCTTGAATCAAGTTATGGCACTGTGCTGCACCACGACTTTGCGGAAAACGATCCAGGCCCTGTTTCGCCAATTGATGTGCTTCTTTGTTTTTCTTGTTGGCCCATTTACTACCGGCCAACCGAGCCAACGCCAGCGAAGACAACGGATGCTCTCGGTGTTCGTCGGCAAAGCGCTGCAAGGCCGCTTCATATCTTGCCGACTTGTCGCTGCCATAGGCGACTTGATTGCCGAACTCCAGTCGTTGCAAATCGGCGTCTAACCTTGCGCTGGGGTTTTCGTCTTTGGCATGAAATTGCAGCAGGGCCTGATAGGTCTTGATGGCTTGCAAGACATACGAATCCTCGTCTTGCGTTTCCGGCATCCAAGTCACGAATTGATCCAACGAGCTGAACACGGGGCCTTCAGCCGCGATCTGGAAAGAGCCTTGCTGACGAATGATCTGTTCATCAAGTTGGTAAAAATCGAGCGATTGAAAGGCTAAAAAGTCGTACAAGGTTGGACGGAATTCGTCGGCCGCGGGAATGTCGGTCAAAATCGCCGCCACTTCGCTGATCAAAATCTTTTGAAGCGTTTCTTCGGCCGTTAACGCATCGCGATACAAGTGATCCACATGTTTGAGGAATTGCTTCAAGTCCCAAGTTTCAAAATCGTCGCTTGGGGGAGCTTCCGTTTGACTGCGCTGCGAAAACTGCCAGCGATTCTGTTGAAAGTAGCTGAAATACCAGTTCGCTAGGAGCCCTTTGGCCAGCGGTTGCATGGTCGGCGGAAGTTCGGGCAGTGCGGCTTCCAGGCCTCGTATCATTTTAGGAGCTGCGGGCTGGTCCAACGACGATTCGACCGCCAACTTCATGCCCAGTGCCTTGAGGGCTTCGGCGTGGGCGCCGTCTTGTTGCGCGCTTTTGCGGATCGTTTCCAAGTGTTCGATGGCCGTTTTCGGCAGGCCATTGCCTTGAGCCTCATCGACTTGTTGCCAGAGTTTGAGCCGCTGGTCTTGGTCCTGATACATAAATCGCTGCTCCTCGGCGGCGGAGGCCTGTTGGCTCGGCGGAAATCCAGAACTGGCCACTCCCATGACAACCAAAAGGCTCGTGGCAAACAAACCGAACAACCAATGACCAAGTTTGCCAAAGTCACCAACAACTAGCCGACGGGCTTGCATATAGAAATCCTGAGAAGATGAACCGTATTTGCCTGGCCTCACGGAGGGCAACCGTTAACAGACGTCGCTGCACGGTATAGAGTTCCCGAAGATTCAGCAAATGGGACCTCGCCAGAAATTTTGCGTTACCGCTCCCACGAAGGGTCGTAATACGCAAGGTTCCCAGCGGTTCTTGATTGTAGCCCGAGTACCGCGGCACGACAATTTGGCAAGGCAGAGCTCGGTTGCTCCCCGCGCAACGCTCGCCGGGTGCGGCCGGACTTAACCGGTTGAATCGTCAGCTTAAAGCAGCAACCAGTTGGTTGGATTGACTTGCGCGTCAAGACTAGCACACTAATCTGGAGCGATCGTGAACAATTCGTTCGGTCCCGGGGGCTCATACTTGGTGCATGTTATGCCGGACATGAGGCGTTGACCTGAGAAAGTGGTTTCATGAGAACGATACGAACTTCGGGTGGGCGGTTGACCAAGTTGATTTGGTGGATTTCGCTCGGAGGGATCCCTGGCGTTTCCATGCTGGCTGAAGAACTGCGTCGAACGGATGTTGGTTTAGTCGCCACGAGCTCCGTTAATTTCCAAGATCTTGAGGCCGGTTCCGCCACGGGCATCGGTTGGAATCAAGATAACAGCATTTTCCGCCCCGCCGCAGCTCACGAAGGGTCACTTGAGGCGTTCCAGACGCCTAGTGCTTTTGAATCGCAGCAGGTTTTTGCCTCGGGTCGTTTTCCGAACGTCGTCGTGGCACTGGATGGGACCGTGATCGCCGGTTGGAACGGAGTCCAATGTCGTCGCAGCACCGACGGAGGAAAGACATGGGACGCGGCGATCTCGATTGCTCCCGGTTTTATGGGTGGTGGTTCTGTAGTCGACGAAATCTCCGGCGATATACTGGCTTTTGTCGAGGAAGAACATCCGCCCGGCAAACCGGTGCATCTCTATCGCTCCAAAGATCACGGGCTAACGTGGGCTGAACAGAAGATTACGATTCACCCCAATTCATTGGGTCATGTTCCTTCGCTCCACATGAACGAGCATGGTATCTCGCTGCGACACGGGCCTTTTAAAGGTCGTTTGATTTGCCCCTCACGCTGGTATGGACGCACGAACTACCCGGTCGAGTTCTTTCACACGCACTATACCAACGCAATCTACAGCGATGACGGCGGCCGAACGTGGAAGGCCTCGGAGCCGTTCCCCGCGATGGGGACCGGCGAAGCGTGCGTGGCGGAACTCGCCGACGGGCGTTTGTACTACAACACTCGACGTCATTGGGCGCCAACCTCAGAAGATGCGATTTGGCGGTGGAACGCCGAAAGTCTCGATGCGGGCATGACGTGGACCCGTCCACAACGCTCCCAGGTGTTGCCGGATGGTAATTCGGATTCGACGTATGGTTTGATGGGAGGTTTGGTGCGACTGCCGATTTTGGGGCGCGATGTGTTGTTGTTCAGCAATATCGTCAGTCGCCAAGGTCGCCAGAACGGTTACGTGTGGTGTAGCTTCGATGGCGGAATGACTTGGCCCGTTCGTCGAAAGGTGTTTGCGGG
This sequence comes from Pirellulaceae bacterium, assembly GCA_041741535.1. Classification (GTDB taxonomy): domain Bacteria; phylum Planctomycetota; class Planctomycetia; order Pirellulales; family Pirellulaceae; genus M30B19. The sequence continues at coordinate 79,544 of JBGSJV010000047.1, read as the reverse complement.
CAATTTTGCGTATTCCTCTTTGAACGCTGGGCGACCTGGGACGCCGTCTGCAGGTTGGATTTACTTGTTGTATGAAGGGGGACCGGAAAGTGGTGGAACGGTCAGTCGCTTCAATCTGTCGTGGGTCTTGGCAGGCGAAGCGACCGGAGATGGGATGGTGCCGGACTGGGTTGGGAAATCCGAGTAGCGTCGATAAATCGGCCCCGAAGTTGGCGGAACGTCCTCGATGTTCAACATGAACGGAAATCGACTTGTTCAGCCGAACACAAACGATCATGATGCCGAAGGACGTGACGACGATTGATTTAGGGAAAGTCGCCAACCCATGCTTCTTAAAGGAATAGTGATGCGTTCACTTCGGACTCCAATGGTGAATTGCGGCATATTGGTCTTCGTTTTGTCGACTTGGTCGTTGGCTCCGGCGCAGGATTCACCCACCGATTCGGCGGGAGCCGTTCTCGACACGTCGTACCAAGATCCTCGCATCAAACGGGTCGTGGTGCGCCGTGAAGGAGATGATGGATCCAAGAGCTATCGCATTCCGGGTCTAGCCGTGACGCCGAAAGGAACATTGGTTGCTTGTTTCGATATTCGTTGGGAAGGTTCCGGGGATTTACCATCCAACATCGATGTCGGAGTGATTCGCAGTACGGACAACGGCGATACTTGGGGCAAAATGATTACGGCGATCGATTACGATCAGCAGGTTCCGAACTCGAGAGGCAATGGCGTTGGCGACCCTGCCATTTTGGTCGATCGCAACACAGGCCACTTGTACATCGCAGCGTTGTGGTCGTTTGGCAATAATGGTTGGAATGGTTCGGGGCCAGGCCTTGCTCCCGCGGAAACCGGCCAATTGGTGGTTGTCCGCAGTACGGACGATGGGCTCACGTGGGAACGCCCCAAGTCGATCACGACTCAGATCAAAGACAAGCAATGGCGGTTGCTGTTCAACGGGCCCGGCGCAGGAATTCAGTTGACCGATGGCACATTGGTTTTCCCCGCTCAATTCAAGGACGCGACAGGGAAAGCTTCCAGTTGCTTCATTTACAGCCAAGACCAAGGCGAAAATTGGCAGATCAGTCCGCCGGCGATCCCGGGGACTCCGCTGACCAGCGAATCACAAATCGTGCAATTGAGCGATGGCTCGCTGTTGATGACCATGCGCAATGAAACTCGTGACCCACAGCGAGCTTGGTCACGATGGCAGTGGACGGGCAATTTGGCAAACGGAACTTGGGTTGATACTAGGTTGGATATTGCGGACCCGGTTTGTATGGCGGGATTGACGAGGCACCCGAGTGGTGTGGTGCTTCTGTCGAACGATAACTCGAATCGTCGCGAACGGATGACGATTCGCTATAGTAAGGACGAAGGCCAGACCTGGAGCGACGGGCGTTTGTTGGATCCTCGGCCTTCCGCTTATTCCTGCATCGCCACAATGGCCAATGGCGACATAGGAATTTTATACGAGTGTGGTGACAACCGTAGCACTGAAACGCTGACGTTTGCGACTTTCCCGTTGGAGTGGGTGGTTGAAGATTAGGCTCGAAGCCGTCTCTCGCTTGATCGGTCTCAGCTTGTCTTACTATCGCGCTCGGCCCACCAACATCAATGACTTGCCCATAGTTTCGTGGTGACGGCGTACTATGACCGAAATATGGTCATGCCACGCAGGTCTTGAACAAACAGCCACCTATTCAAAGTTCGGTGGACGACGGATAAGATTGGCAAGTTCATTTGGGCGGCTGCCATTTCTCGATAAACTACTTCAGACGAACCTCCCCGCCTTTCGGAGAAGTAAGACCCGTGAATTTTCAAAAGTTGGAAGGTCTGATTGCAGCGACACACTCGCCGTTTGACATGCATGGGCACGTCAATCTAAGTGTGATCGATCGACAAGCCGAACACTTGATTTTGGCCGGTGTGAAAGCGGCCTTTGTTTGTGGAAGCACGGGTGAAAGTCATTCGCTGACAATCCCTGAACGGCGGCAAATCGCGGAACGATGGCGAGATGTCGTCCGGGGAACAGATCTAAAATTGATCGTACATGTCGGTTGCAATTGTTTGTCGGACGCTGCGGCGCTGGCAGAACATGCTGGGGAATTGGGTGCCCACGCCATTGCTGCTCTGTCGCCGAGTTACTTCAAGCCGAGCAACGTAGAAAACTTAGTTGACTCGATGGCGATGATCGCTGGTCGAGCCTCGGGTACGCCATTCTACTTTTATGACTTCCCTAACATGACGGGTGTCAGTCTGTCGATGGTGCGGTTCTTGGATTTGGCTCCGAGATCGATCCCGAATCTTGTGGGTCTAAAATTCACCAATACCGACATGGCAGCTCTACAACATTGTTTGCAATTCGGCCAAAACGCCTGGGATATTTTGTGGGGTGTCGACGATGTGATGTTAGCCGCTTGGGCATTGGGTGTGCGCGGCGCCGTTGGCAGTAGTTACAACTTTTGCGCGCCGATCCATTTGAAAGCGATCAGCGCGCTGGAGAAGGGGGATTGGGCAGTCGCTCAAAAACTACAATATCAAACCGTCCAGTGGATCGAGATCTTGACCCGATATGGCTACATGGCGGCTGCCAAGTTTTGCCTGGAATGCCTGGGCGTTCCGGTTGGACCTGCTCGGTTACCCTTGGGCAACTTGAACGATGAAACCAAAAAGCTGCTGCGTGGCGAGTTGGAAGTGGCCGGTTTTCTGGCGTAATTGAAGCAACTTTTTACAGGGTACAAAGTTCATTAGCAGCGGTCACACATGACAGCTGTCGCTTACTGTTTGCCTCCGGCCAATAATCCCAGTAGTGATGGTGCGGCTGCGGACGTTTCGCTGTTTGCAGTAGTGTCGCTGATGACGGTTGGGTCTTGCGCGATCTCCGTCGAATCGTTCTTGTGGCGACGGTTCTTGTTGACAAACCAGATCACTTCACAGATATCAACTCCGTTGCTGACCAATCGGCCTTCTTGGTGAAACGATTGGCTGATACCGACCAATTGGCCTTCGCTATTCAAGATCGGCCCACCGCTGTCGCCTGGATTGATCGGAGCGGACGTCTCCACGACTTGCATGCGGCAATCGTTGACGGATTTGAAATAGTTGGCGCGGACATATCCGTTGGTATAGACCCACAACGCATCACTGGCGGATGGGTTGCCAATCGAATGCAACAACTGCCCTGGCTTGGCCGATTTGCCAAACGAGACTGCCGACACATTCGGCGGCAGACTGGCCAATTCCACAATGGCTAAGTCACGACGCTTGCAGACGGCAATCACTTTCCCGGGGATCTCCAGTCGGCTGCGATTGCTAATGTAGAAGTCCATTTCGCTTTCGATCAAGCCGTCCTGTTCTGCGGGAAAGAAGACGGAGATCTCCGAATGGCCTTCGACGACGTGTTCGTTGGTAACGATCCAGCGGCGGTCTTGGTCAACCAACACTCCGGACCCGGAGGCACTGGGAGTGATCACCAGCACCGTCGAACGAACGGCGCTGGCGTAGACGTTTTCATCCCCGTACGCCACCGTCGAACCAAACAGACCGGTTAAGGTCAGAACAAATAGTGAAAACAATTGGGAAGTGGAACGTTTCATGGCTGGGTTCTTTCTGTATAAGTCGTTGCGGGTGACTACACAGCCCATACCAGCCCGAAAACGGTTTGTGACAGCATTTCGGAGCGGATGATCGATCCGGTCAAGACCGATCGGACCAATCCGTCTGATCCGACCGATCTGTCTGATCAGACAGATCTTCCGCTTCTTCTTCTCCGCGACCACTTGGTGGCGTCGGGTAATCCGGGTCCCCAACGACCGTCAGAGTTTCCGTATAAACCTCGCCATCGACAACTAGTTCCACCAAATAGGTCCCGTTGGCCGCAGCTCCTTGGCCTCGGCCGCCAAATCCGCGACCACCCCCTCCTCCGAAGCCACCGCCACCACCACCTCCGGGACCGAAGCCACCACCGCCCGGACCACCACCAGGTCGCGGGCCAGTCGGCGCCGGCGAGCCGGTGCGAAGGTTCCATTCCAACCGGTTCAGGCCCGCCGTTGCGGGAGCTTCGGCGCGGTACAATTCTCGACCGCGTATGTCTTTCACAACAACGGTGGCCGAACCAGCGGGACGTGCCAAGGTGTAAAAAATCTCAGCGGTTTTGTTCGGCGTTCGAGCTTGGAACTCACGAGTTGTGTTACTGCCACGTTCAGGCAGCGAGCGCCAACGCGTCACTTGATTGGGCCGCATAAGGTTCGCGGTCTTCGCGATTCCTTCCGCCGTCAACTGTCGGAGCGGGGTGACGTCCAAGACCCAAATACTGCGTCCGTGAGTTGCCGCGATCAATTCGCCACTGGTCGGATGTTGCGCGAATTCGTGTACCGCAACCGTGGGCAGCGTCGAAAACTTGTTCCAGCTCAATCCGCGATCGATACTGACCCAAGTTGAAAATTCGCAACCCAAATACAACACGTTTTGGTTGACGATGTCTTCGCGAATTACCCACGCGATTCCGGCCGAAACCGGCAAGTTGGCGCGTAGCGACTTCCACGTCTTTCCAAAATCTTCCGTCGTGAACACGTACACTTGTTCGTCGTTGCTACGGTGTCCGTCCAAGGTGATGTAGCAACGTCCCGGCGCGTAACGTGATGCCTCAATACTCGAAACCCAACGTGGTCCTGGTACGAGGCTGGCCAAAGAACCCGGTGCCGGGGCAACTTGTGGCTCTTGGGCCGGTTTCTCGGCTGGAGGTGCCGTTGGTTCTTGTGGAGCAACGGCGGGAGCCGGAGCGGGCGATTCTGCAGCAGGGGGCGGATCAGCCGCTTCTTGGGGAGCCGCTGGGGCCGCCGCCGCTGGCTCGACAACCGGCGGCGTCGTTTCTTGAGTCAACGAGGTATGAACCATTGGCCGAACCGGCGGACGCTTGGTGGCAGTGATCGTCAAGATCTCGCCATTGGGCAACGGCAATTGCGCCGACATTTCCTGGCCTTTGAGTTCGAATTGCGGTTGGATCGGACCAAACGGAGTCTCGACCGTGAAACGCAGCGTTTGTTTCTCGCGATCAAATTGGCCGTCGGCCATCTCCAACGCGCCTTCTTCCGATGTCATGCTCCCGACAACCGCACCCGAGTCTTCTAGGGTCACGGACATTTGGAACTCGCCGGCAATCTCACCGCCCGAGGTGCTGAATCGACCGTCCCAAGTTCCAGACAGCGGATCATCTTTCTTGTCCGCCTCTTCGGTCTTGGTTTCTTCGGTGGCCGTTTCTTGCTTGGTCGCTTCTTCGGCTTTTTGTTCTGCAGTTTCTTCGCCCGCTTGTTTGACCGTTTCGGTCATAGCTTCGGCCGGCTTGGTTTCCGTCGCGGGCTTTTGTTCCACCATTTCGGGCTTCACTTCAGCAGCCGCAGGCGGTGCGGTATCCGTCGTCGCGGTCGTTTCCGTCGCAGGAGTTTCCGGCGTTGGTGCGGCAGGAGCCGGTGCTTGTGGTACATGGAAGATTGGCTCCCAAGTTTGACCGCCGTTTTGAGTCACCCACAGAGCTCCATCGGTTGTGCCGACATACACAACGCCCGCTCGAACCGGCGATTCCGCAATCGCACTTCCGGAACCCTCGTTGGTATTGGTAATCTCATTCGAGATCGCCTCCACGGCCGTGCCACGATTGTACGACCGGAAGACGTAGTTGCCGGCGCTGTAGTGGATCCGACTGTTGTGCGGCGAAAGAATAAACGGCGTTTTCCAGTTGAAACGATACGTTACACCACGCGGTGGCTGAGGCCGAATCGACCCGCGTTCGCCCGTTCGTAGATTGAGTCGTGACATCGCCCCGTTTTGGCTTTCGGCATAAAGCTGATCTGGATCTTCGGCATCAACCAAACAGACAAAGCCATCGCCACCACCGATACGGAACCAATCGCTATTGTTCGTCGCACCTGTGCGGCTACGTCGTGGTCCGCCCCACGAGCCATTGTCCTGCAACCCACCGTATATTTTGTAGTCTGGTCGGCTGTCGACCCCGACATGATAAAATTGGCCGATTGCAAAGTGATTGTGATGGTCCCAGGTTTTCATGCGGTCGTGCGTCACATAAACACCACCATCATTGCCCAAAATGATATGGCGAGAATCCTTGGGATCGATCCACATCGAATGATGGTCGACGTGAACTTCGTTACCATGCCCGTCTCCGGTAAACGTCACACCCCCGTCGGTCGACTTGTACAACGACGTGCCCAGAATGTAGATATTGTTTTCGTCCACGGGATCGACCCGGACTTGGCTGTAGTACATCGGGCGCGGATTGACGCTATTGATCCGCGTCCAGGTCTCACCGGCATCTTTACTACGATACACGCCACCGTATTGATAGCCTTCATCCCCTTGGAGGTCTTGAACATTTTCTCGTTGGCCACCTAACGAAGCCGAAAACGGTCGCGGCGGCGAACCTCGCTCGGCTTGAACTTGAACGGGTCGCATTACCAACTTCACCGAGGTTTCGACTCGCTGCCCCTCGCGAACCACGACCAACTTCACTTCTTCATCGGCCTTCTTACCCGCCAAGAACTTGGTCATGTCGTCGGCTTTGATGATCAACTGGTCATTCATCTGCAGCAGAATATCGCCCGTCTTCAGCACGTTTGCTGCCGGTCCGTCCGCAACCACCTCCGTGACGCGAATCCCAACGTCCGCTGCTTCATTGCGGATACCTAAGAACGCGGTTTCCGCCGGGCCTCCACCGATCATTTCCGATTCAATAATCGCATACAGATGATCGGGGTTTGATTGCGACCAGTCCAAACCGATTCGTCCGAGATTGCAGCCGGGCAAACCGTTAGTCAACTTCGTCCAAGTCTTGCCGCCGTCCGCCGTTTTGTGCAATCCAGAGCCAGGGCCAAACTTCTTGATTGGATCATTGCCATCGAAACCATCACGCAAACGTTCGTACGCGGCAGCGACCAAGATATCAGGATTGGTCGGATGCATTTGCAGATCAATGATCCCGGTTTTGTCATCGATATAGAGGACTTTTTCCCAGGTCTTGCCTCCATCGACGGTCTTGAACACGCCACGCTGTTCGTTAGCGCCCCACAGACGGCCTAAGGCGCCGACGTAGGCAATATTCGGGTCCGTTGGATGTAACGCGATGCGGCCAATCTGAAAGGTTTCGTCCAAACCCATGTGTTGCCAAGTCGTGCCACCATCCATCGACTTGTGCACGCCGTTGCCCCACGACACGCTATTGCGTGGATTGGATTCACCCGTTCCAACCCAGACAATGTTGGCATCTTGTTGAAAGACTTGCACATCACCAACCGAGACCACGGCTTCACGATCAAATTGAAATTCAAACGAGTACCCATTATTGACGGTCTTGAGCAAGCCACCCGATGCCGAAGCCGCCCACCAAGTGTAGGGATCTTTTTCGTAGACGGCCAACGCGGTGATGCGACCGCTCATGTTGGCGGGACCCACCGACTCCCACTTGAATTGCTCCATCCACGGAGCCGGAATGTTGGTTGCGGTTGTCGGTGCCGGTTCGATCCGCGGACCAGCTCCTGGTCCTCGGCCCGGACCACGCCCTTCCGGCCCACGACCTTCTTGTCCGCGTCCTTCCGGCCCACGACCTTCGCCTTCTTGCGGCTGGCCGGATTCGGATTCTTGGTTCGGAGTTATTGCCGGCCCAGTTCCTACGACTTGGGTTGGGGCCGGTTGCGTTGAGCCTTCTGCAGCCGGCGGAGTACCCGACTCTTGTCGAGGTGGCCGGCCGGGGCCGCCTTCACCTGCTGGTCCAGGCCGTCGTCGGCCAGCGCCCCGTCGTGGTCCTGTCCCCTGGCGTCCCGAACCGCTTTCGCCTTCGCCGGCTCCGCCACGAGAACCACGTTGGCCGCCTTCTTGAACCGCACCTTCTTGTTGTTGGCCAGCCTGTTGTTGAGCTTCTTGGGCTTGTTCTTCTTGAGCGATCGTTTCCTGGCTCGTGTGGGCAACCACTCTCGCCGTCCCAGCCCCGTGAAACAGTCCCATGCCGACAAGCAAGATTCCTAGCGTTCTAAGCCAGTTCTTTGAGCGGGTCAAAATCGGCTGATCCAACAACATCATGGTTGCTCCTGTGGGTCGGTAATAAACAAGCGTTTAAAAGATCGCGGTCGGCTGCGAAGTATTTCATCACGTTGGACCAACTGTTTAGAATAACTACCAACCACTCAAAAGCGAACCTATGGCCTTGGAAAAAGTTCGGAAAAGGTTGCTGCTGTCCCAGCACGAAAGTACGGGGTGTCAACTAAAAACATGCCAAGTAGCCGTACCCTATCGTCAACAGCGTGAAGAGCAAAGTCAGTAGGTGGTAACCGACTCTCAGCCACCATTTCTTGAGATAGGGTTTCGCGTCCATCACCGCTTGCAACCCCAGTCGAATGCCCCAGAAGATGGCGATGTAGCCACAGAAGGCCCGAGCAAACGGAGTTTGGGCCGCGATCTCGGTAGCAAATCCCACACTGAGCACGCCAAAGGCAACAATATTCAAAACCACATACCCACCATAAATCAGGTACATCTGGTAGTGCAATTTTGGCAACCCCGCCAACTCCTTCTTCCAATCTAATTGGAACGGAACCAAGGACGACGCCACCAAGATACTGAATTGCATGACTCCGAGTACTCGAACCAATTCGACATTGTCCATGTCCATCAGGTATTCCTCACGACCAAGGTTGGGGCTTGCAACCAGTCTAGAAAGGGCACAATCACCTCAAGCACAAACGGTGGATGAAAGAGCCAATAAGCGGGTAGAACCAACACGGCCAACGTGAACCAACGCCCGCGAATTCCTGGTATCGCTCGTTCCACCAACAGGCCGGCACCTTGCAACACAAAATAAAGCGTGGGCAGACCATAGCCGCCGCCGGCCGGAACCGAAATCACGACATCATGCACGATGCCGCTGGCCAAGAAACCAACCGCCAGTCCACCCTTTGCTCCCAACCGACCAGTTAAAGGGCGAAACAAGAATCGATGCGTCAAGTCGCGAAATGCGGTGTTCCAACGCCGCCCCCAAAAATCGGATAAAGAAGTTGCCAATATCGGCCACACCATCAAAGGTTTTGCGTCGAATCCGATGCGTCGCCAACACCAACTGAGTCCGTGAAACAAACCAAAGTGCAACGTGAAGATGATCCCGACCATTCCGACCCATCCCCTCAGGAGTGGTAGATCGATCAGGGGCACCAACCCAAACAACAATATCCAACCAAACCCGGTCTTCGCGAGTGAAAACAACAGTTCGCTCCAAGATGGCAACGCGGCCGAGCGGCCAATGTCGTGGTTCGCTCCGCGAACCAATGTTGGATCGCGGAGCGATCCACTACGATTTGCTCCTTGACCCAAAGTTGGATCGCGGAGCGATCCACTACAAAAAGCGGCCGCGTTCATTCCGGGCCATGCCACCACGTACAACCACTTTCGCCACCACGAGGCGCGGACACCTGTTAGCGAAATCAACTTGCACGCGAAGAACATGGCCGTGGCTATGCCCCACATCACCAACCAGGGTGGATATCCAAGAATCGCCAAAACTCTACTCCCCCCAAATCGATACCGGTTTTCAAATTCAAGCCGAACCGACACGCTAACCGTATACTCGACGAAAAGATTCAAGCAAACTTTGGGCTGGTGGATGGTCAGGCCACGTCAGGGTTGCGGTTGGCCGTGAAACTTCTCAAGGCAAACCGAGGCCACGTCGTCCGACCATCGAAGCGGAGATCCTCCGAAACTCGAGGCAAAATTGCCCGGAAACTCCGGGTATTTCGTGGTTCGAACCCAGCGGCGCCACCCCGGCGGAATCTGGGCGACAAACATCGTTCCGCCCAATGTACCGCAGTCGCTCCTTCCCCAGTGCGACAAAAAAACCTCCGAATTTACTTGCCTCACAGACGATATATCTGCATACTGAGGTGTAGTATTTCGGTTGCCGGGGCGAGGTTGGGAGCGTGGCGATGTTTGATTCGACATACAGGCAACAAAAACCGTCTGACCGTGGTTTTGGCTGGTTGTGTGTTTGTTTGGCGGTTGGCCTTTTGTTCGCGAATTCGGCGAACGCGCAAATTGCCTCGTACGAACGGCCGCCGATTGATTACCTCAACGCGGAAGTCCATGACCCCGTGGCTCGGTTGCATCAACAATTGGTCGATGGAGAAGTGAAGCTGGAGTACGATCCCAAACACGGGTTCCTCCCGGCCGTCCTCGAAGCACTGGATGTGCCGGTTTCTTCGCAGACACTTGTTTTTTCCAAGACCAGTTTGCAGCTCCAGAAGATTTCGCCGCGATTGCCACGAGCGCTTTATTTCAACGACGAAGTTTATGTCGGGTTCTGTCAGCGTGGCGATGTGCTGGAGTTCGCCGCCACGGACGACTGGCAAGGTGCGACGTTCTACACGTTGGAACAATCCTCAAACGAGGCCCCGCGATTTGTACGGGATCAGGGGAGCTGCCTGACCTGTCATGCGAGTGCTCGCACCCAGAATGTGCCGGGATACTTGATTCGCAGCGTGTTTCCCAATGGAGCGGGACATCCGATTTTGGGCAGCGGTACATTCACCACCGATCACACCAGCCCATTCAAAGAGCGTTGGGGTGGCTGGTACGTTACTGGCAAACACGGCGACATGCGGCACATGGGAAATCAAGTGTTCGCGAAAGACGCAACCGCGGAACCCGATTTGGAAAGTGGTGCCAATGCGGAGACTCTGGACAAGTGGATCAAGCCCGCTGCTTATTTGACGCCACACAGCGATCTGGTGGCCTTGATGGTCCTGGAGCATCAAACTCAAATGCACAACGCGATCGCCGCCGCCAATTACGAAACCCGGCAAGCTTTGCATCAATCGTACGAAATGAACGAGCTGCTAAATCGACCTTCCGACATGATTAGCGACAGTGCCCAACGTCGTATTGACGCGGTGGTGGAACAGGTTGTGCGGCAATTGTTGTTCTGCGACGAATACCGATTGGAGAATCCGGTTTCGGGGTCGAGTCGTTTTGCGGAAGAGTTCGCGGCTCGCGGGCCGTTTGATAGCCAAGGGCGAAGTTTGCGTCAGTTTGATTTACAAACTCGCATGTTTCGCTACCCATGTAGTTACTTGGTCTATTCGGGAGCGTTTCGCAAACTGCCCGCTCCCGCCAAGAAGGCGATCATCGCTCAGATGACCACGATATTAATCTCACCTGATCCGCAGCCGGGCTTTGCGCACCTCAGCGCGACAGACAAAGCCGCCGTTCTGGAAATCCTCCGTGACACTCATCCCGATTTTCAGCAACCAGCGGGCACGTTGCCGTAGTTCTCGCACCCTCAGTTCAGCTCGCGTTGTATTTTTCGTGCAACTCACGCGCAATCTGGGCCAACCGTTGGCGAGCTTCCGGTGGTGAAATCAATTCCGCCAACGAACCCAGTTGCAACACTTTGGGAATGATCTCCAGATCGCTAACGCCGGGAACGCGCAACAAGGCCGAGCCATCCGGTTGCTTTTCGACAACCTGTTGGTGATGCCATGGATCTTCGACCAACCACTGCACGGCTTTTCCGGCGATTCGAATCACGAACTCTTTGGTTTCGTTCCCTGCGAAAATGCCCAACCCGCGACTGGTGAACTCTTCCAAGTCAAAATCTTCAGGACTCTTGAACCACTCGTCAAGCGCCTGAGCCTTGTGAAACCGATCAAGCTTCCAGTTGCGAATGCGATTGTCGGTCGGGTCTTCTTGTGCGGCCGCGACGATGTAGAGGCTGTGGTTGTAGAAGACCAGGCCATAAGGTTCGATCTTGCGAAGCTTTGGTTCTGAATTGGCACTGCCTTGATATTCGATCTCCACAACCCGGTGTTGGATGATCGCGCGATTGATCGATTGCAAAATCCCGTGTTGGGCTTGGTACGACTTGTTCGGCATCCCCAGCACATGGACAACCCGGCGAAATTTTTCGTAGTGTTGCCACACACTCGACGGCAGTTCGTCTTTGATCTTGCTCCAAAACGATTCGATCGCATTCCAAAAGGGGGTTCCAGCCAAGGGATACATCAGATCGCGACCCAGTGAAAGAGCGATCAATTCGGAAGCGGACGCCAAGATCTTCACGGACTCTTTGGCGCGTGGCCCCAGTTTCCAGACCTTGCCACGTGCCTCGTCGTAGACACCAAGATCGATACCTGCCGATTGCAAGGCCTCCAAGTCACGGCGAATCGTGCGATCGTGCAGCGAGTCCAGTCCCAATTCTTCTTGCAGATCTTGGTTTAGCTCTTTGATCGTGCGTCCAAAGCGCACTCGTTCCAAGATCTGCAAGATCCGGTGCTGTCGAATAAACTGTTCGTTGCGTGCCATGTTTGCCTTCCCTGCGATTGGTTGAATCGATGCTACAGCGCCGCGATTACGGCATCGCCCATCTCGCGCGTTCCGATCGTGGGTTCACCGGCGGTCGCGATGTCTCCGGTGCGATAGCCTCGAGCCAGTGCTTGTCGAACGGCCTGCTCGACCCGGAGCGCCAAGTCCGTCTTCCCAAACGTGCTGCGCAGCATCATCGCAACCGACAGAATGGTCGCCAGCGGATTGGCGAGATTGCGGCCGGCGATGTCTGGCGCGGAACCGTGCACGGGTTCGTACATTCCTTTTTGGTTCGCATCCAAACTGGCAGAAGGCAACATCCCAATCGAGCCCGTGAGCATCGACGCCGCATCGGACAGAATGTCGCCAAACAAGTTGCTGGTCACGATCACGTCAAATTGTTTTGGCGCCTTGATCAACTGCATGCTGGCGTTGTCCACGTACATGTGCGACAGCTGCACATCGGGATAAGATCGCCCGACATGCGTGACGATCTCCCGCCAGAGTTCCGAAACCTCGAGCACGTTGGCTTTCTCAACCGAACACAGGCGACGATTTCTCAGTTGGGCGATCTGGAATGCAGACTCGGCAATTCGCCGAATTTCGTGTTCGTTGTAGACCATCGTGTTGAAGCCCGTCCGCGTTCCATCCGCTTCAACCCGAATTCCTCGCGGCTGGCCAAAATAAATGCCGCCTGTCAATTCGCGAACGATCATCAGATCCAGACCGGAGACCACTTCAGGCTTGAGCGTCGAGGCCGCCACGAGTTCCGGAAACAAGATTGCCGGACGAAGATTCGCAAACAAGTTCAATTCGCTGCGCAGCGACAAGAGGGCTCGCTCAGGACGAAGTTCGCGCGGGAGCGATTCCCACTTCGGACCACCGACGGCGCCCAACAGAATGGCGTCGGCTCGTTTGGCCAGTTCCAAGGTCGCGGGCGGCAACGGATGACCATGCTGGTCGTACGCGGTACCTCCGACAGGCGCTCGTTCGCATCGTAGCCCAGCCCCTGCATGTTGGTTCAAGTGCTCGATGACTCGGACCGCTTGATCGATAACCTCGGGACCAATTCCGTCTCCAGGCAAAATGGCGACGGTTCCTGTCGTTGACACGGCCTTACTCCTCTATGCCCCAGCGGGGGCCCGCAGACACTTCGTGATCGCCCCGCAATTTCCCAAACAATCGCCCCAAACCGAGCGGGAATTAGAACCTATTCCGGCGATTCTCAACAGGCGGTCAAGATCGTCGAGCGAGCGCCCCGATCGTGCCAAAAAACAGTCGAGCGAGCGGCCCGAGCACTCCGGAGAGAGTCGAGCGAGCGCCACGATCACTCCAGAGATGTGTGGTCAAGTCCACGCCTCGTCCACGTTCTGGCGAACCTTGCAACGGGTGGATGGCGGAGCTTGTCCACGCCTCGTCCAAGTTCTGGCGAACGTCGCTACAACGGTTCGGATGCTAGAGATTTCCGCGGCGTTCTTGTTCGATCTCCAAGGACTCGAAGAGCGCCTTGAAGTTTCCTTTCCCAAACGACTGGCTGCCCCGACGACAGATGATCTCGAAGAACAGTGTCGGGCGGTCTTGCAGTGGCTTGGTAAAGATCTGCAGCAGATAGCCTTGATCATCTCGATCGGCCAAGAGTCGCAGTTCACGAACTTTGTCCGTGTCTTCGCGAATCTCACCGACGCGGTCCCAAACCCGATCGTAGTACGTATCAGGAATCGAAAGGAAGTCGACACCCCGATGTCGCAATTGGGCCACCGAATCGATCGCGTCGCTCGTCAGCAGCGCCAAGTGTTGAATCCCTGGTGTGTGATCGTGCCAATCGAGATACTCTTGGATCTGGCTCTTGCGTAGACCTTCCGCAGGCTCGTTGATCGGAATCTTGATTAGTTCTCGTCCCGAATCCAGCACCTTGGACATCAGCGCCGAGTACTCGGTGGAGATATCTTGATCGTCAAAATGTTTGAACAGTTTGAATTGCAACACATCCGAGTACCAATTGACCCAATTGTCCATTTGGCCCATCTCGACGTTACCGACACAGTGGTCCACATAAAACAAACCGCATGGATTGGCGCGGTTGTAGTCATTCACACCCAAATGCCCCATCTTCTTGAAGCGGGGGCCAAACAGACCAAAATGTTTCACTCGATCCAACGTGTACTCACCCGTTCGCGAAACAAACGAGTGCACGACGCGACCAAACGTTTTGATCCCGGCCGACAACACAGTTCCATGTTCATCGGAAACTTCGCGTGGTTCGTACGCGGATTGCGCACCGTTGGCCAACGCTTGTTCGTAAGCGGCCACCGCATCATCGACCGTAAACGCGACGTCTTTGATACCATCGCCAAAGTGAGCGACTTCTTGGCTCGCCGGGTGTTCCGCGTGCAAGCCGCTGGTGAGTAGCAGGCGGATATTGCCCTGCGTCAGCAAGTACGAAGCGGATTCGCGACTGCCGGTCGTCAAGTCCGCCACCTGTTCGATCTCAAAGCCAAAGCAAAACGCATAAAAGAACGCCGCTTGTTTGGCGTTGCCAACGTAGAAGTGAACATGATCCACATCGATAAAGCGGAGCGGATCTTTCGAGTGTTGAATCGAGTTCGCTGGGACTGGGGATGTTTGGCTCATGACAAGTTCTCCTGGGGTTCTGTCGAGGGGGATGGGAATCGACCGCGACTAGTGACTATTATTAGAGTCCCTGACGCGCTTTCGGCAAGGGGCAGGGGCTGGCCGCAATCCCGCCCTTAAAGGCCAGTGTTTGCCAATTACTGCCGCAACGAGGAACCTGATCGAGCTCTTAGGTGCACCCATTTTGCCAGACCACAACCAACGAAATGCCTTCCTGCTCCTGCAAATGCCGACATGTGCCGGATGCGGGGCCTGTTGTCAACTGACACCGATTCCACCCTTTGCACCGGGGGAATGCGAGCAACGCGAGGTACCTAGCGAATGGCTCGGCCCCATTAACGCACGAGTAACTGGCGGGCAACAGTTCGAATTAACGCCCTGTGTGTGGTTTGATACGGTGCAACAAACGTGTCAGCACTACGACTATCGACCGACGGCATGTCGCGAATTCGAACTTGGTGGCGCGGCTTGTGTTTCGGCTCGATGGCGAATACTCACAACCGAATCACCGCGAGATTCGGTTGAGTAACTCCCGATAGATTTCGAATCCTTCCGCCATGCGTTCCTTCCATTTTTCCGGTGCGGCCAATTGATCCGGCCGATAGACACAGAGGAAGCCTCTTCGCACGTTCAGATAGATGTCTGGTTTTTGAATCAGGAAGTCCAACAACGGGCGATCCAAGAAGCGACGAACGGCCTCCTCATCGGTAGCCTGTAGTATAAATTTGTCGGAGAACTCCGGATGACTTTCGAAGTCAATGTCCTGAACTCCAAACCATTCGGTGAACCGTGAAAAAATCGATTCCGGTGCCAAGTCGAAGCCGGGAACCTCTAGTTCATTTGAAGCGAGCGCTACCACCGTCTGTCGCTTGGTTGAGGAATTCTTTCCAGAACCGACGGTGTAATGGAAGTCCAAGATGTAGATCGCCGTAACATCGGTGCTGCCGGACAGGAGGTTTCGAATTTGATGACTGCGACCCTGACTGAAGTAAGAAATCTGCTTGAACATCTCCAATTGTTCGACGCTGGTCTGTTGCTGAAACGCGAGCCCCAGCGAATCGGCCAATTGTTTGATGGCTTCCGTGCGTCGTTTGTCGGCGATGATCGCGCCGATAACGACTCCCAAGATTACCAGAACCACGATGACGAAAAAGCCGATTGGCGCCCAATCCATTGTTCCATTCCGCTCAAAAGTTAGGGTGCGCTGACGTTTTTTTCCCTGTTGACTCTCTCGGGTGCGTTTCGACTAGAATAGCACAGGACGACAAGGGAAGAAAGCAATGGCACTGCGGGCGAACCGGCCTCGTCGGATCACATGATCGGGATCACATGGAGGATGGAGTGACTGGATTAGAGAGAGTACTAGCCGCGGGCAGGTTGCCCGCGGCGCAAATCCTGGGGCGGCAATTGGACATCTTCCAGTCGATGTTGCGGTCCAGTCGTACGATGCAGCATCCAAACTTTCAAGTGCTGCATGTCCAGGACCTGAAGTCGATGTTTCATTTGTACGACGATATTTTTTTTAACGGACAAATCGACTTGGCCTTGGCGAATATGGGCTCGAGTTTGACGTTTCGCGTGTCGCGGCGGATGACCAGTGCTGGGGGCAAGACAACTCGCTGGCATTATCCAAAGTCGCAACATCGACCGCCTCGATTTGAGATCGCGTTGTCATCGACGTTGTTGTTCGAGTCGTTTCAGAACCAGCGCCCCATTCAAGTGACAGGCCTGAGTTGCCAAAGTCGTTTGGAAGCAATGCAACGGGTGATGGAGCACGAAATGATCCATCTTTGTGAAATGTTGGTTTGGTTTCATTCCAGTTGTGCGGCCGGGCGATTCTTGCGGATTGCCAACGGGCTGTTTGATCATCGCAAGTCGAGTCATGAACTGTTGACGCCGGTCGACAAAGCCCGCAAAGACTTGGGAATCCGCGTGGGTGATCAAGTCAAGTTTTCTTTGAACGGCGAGCAAATGGTGGGAACGGTCAATCGAATCACGCGTCGCGCAACGGTGTTGGTTCCCCATCAACGGGGGCAAAAATACACGGATGGTGGTAGCTATTTGAAGTTTTATGTGCCGTTGGCCCAGTTGCAACGCGCGGCGGTGGGATAATAATGGGTCGGGTGCGGACAGTCCTGGTCTGTCGCCGTTTGCCTTGCCTTGATGATCCCTTCCCAACTTTCCCGGCCGTTCTCCCCGCCTTCCTAAGGACTTTGTCATGTTGAATCGTCGTCGTTTTTTGCAAGCGTCAGTGGTTGGTGCCTCCGGACTCGCGCTGGGGGGGTATTGGACGCAAACGGCTCGAGCCAGTCGTTGGGTGAATGACAAAATGAATATGGCGATTATCGGTGTCGCCAATCGAGCGGCCGAAAACCTGGGCGGTGTACTGCACGAAGAAATCGCGTTCCTCTGTGATGTGGATCAAAACTATTTGAACCAGGCTGCCGAGGCTCATCCCAAAGCACAGAAGGTGACGGACTACCGCAAGTTGCTCGATCGGCCGAAGGATTTTGACGCAGTGGTCGTGAGCACACCGGATCACCATCACTTCCATGCCAGCTATTGGGCAATCGAACAAGGCAAGCACTGCTACTGCGAGAAGCCTTTGACGCACAGTGTGTGGGAAGCTCGCACGCTGGCCAAGTTGGCGGAAACCAAAGGGGTGGCTACGCAAATGGGCACCCAAATTCACGCGACACGAAATTATCGTGACGTGGTCGAGATCATTCAAAGCGGAGCCATCGGTGATGTGACGGAGGTTCACGTGTGGGTCGGCAAGGGCTGGGGCGGCGGCGACCGTCCGGAAAAGGCTGACCCCATTCCTGCTCATTTGGATTGGGACCTTTGGTTGGGTGGTGCGCCACAGCGGCCTTTTGCAGCCGACCGGTATCACGCGGCAAACTGGCGTCGTTGGTGGGATTTTGGTGGCGGTACCTTGGGTGATATGGCGTGCCACTTGATGGACTTGCCGTTCTGGGCGTTGGGGCTCGAGTACCCCGATCAGGTTGCCGCAACCGGACCCGCCGTTCATCCCGAAACGTGTCCCTTGGGCTTGAGTGTCGTTTACAACTTCCCCGCTACAAAGAAGCACGGCAAGTTGAAGTTGACGTGGTACGACGGCGACCAGATCCCACAACAGATCAATGGCACTCCGGTCCCAGGAATGGGTGTCTTCTTTGTTGGCAGCAAGGGTTCGTTGTTCGCCGATTATGGTCAGTGGCAATTGTATCCAAGCGAGCAATTTGCGAACTTCAAAAAGCCTGAGGCAACGATTCCCGATTCTGTCGGACACTATTTGGAATGGACAAACGCATGTCGTAACGGTGGCCCGACGACCTGCAACTTTACGTACTCGGGTCGTTTGACCGAAACCGTTTTGTTGGGTAATGTGGCCTATCGGTTCGGGAAAACGATCTCGTGGGATGGAGCCGCCATGACCACGGGAGTTCCAGCGGCTGATCAATTTCTGAAACGCGCGTATCGCAACGGCTGGAATATCACCAGTTAAATTATAACGATTGAGACACAACATGAAGTTCGTGTTGACCGGAGCGACGGGTTTGTTGGGCAATAATATTGCTCGCATCGCGGTGGCGGCGGGGCATGAAGTCGTGTGTCCGGTGCGAAAATTAGGTGATCGGTCCCTGGACGGTGTTCCTGTCACACAAGTCCAGATTGAAATTGACACCCCGGGCTCTCGTTCGAACGTAGGTCAATCGATGATTCCCCCTACGAAGTGGACGCCCTCGGCTTGGGATGAGCTTTTGGCCAAGTGCGACGCCGTGATTCACTCCGCGGCCCTGATTCACATCGGTTGGCAACGGCAAGACGAATCGTGGGGAGCCAATGTCGAACTGACGAATCAGATCGCGGCGGCAGCGAGAAACGCCAACTGTCGTATGGTGCACATTTCCACCGTCGACACTTTGGGATATAGCGTCGACGGCCGACCAGTCGCCGAAGGAGTTCGACGACCGGCCAAGCCAGCCTCCGCGTACGTGCGTTCCAAATCAGCCGCCGAACAGGTAGTCCAGCAATGGGTGACTCAAGGGCTGAACGCCGTGGTCATCCACCCAGGCTTTATGTTCGGACCTTGGGATTGGAAACCGTCCAGTGGCAAAATGATTTGGGCGGTGGCCAAACGACAAATACCCATGGCTCCAGGTGGAGGGTGCAGTGTCGCTGATGTCCGCAATGTGGCGCAAGCCGTTGTGAATGCCGTCACGCGTGGTGCACCCGGTGAGCACTATATCTTGGGCGGTCATAACCTCAGGTATTCGGAGCTATTTCGCGAGATCGCTGCGGTCACCGGCACGCGACCACCTCGTTGGCGAGTTGGCCCAGTGGTTGCTATAGCGGCCGGTTGGATCGGTGATTGCTTGACGCGACTGCGCGGTCGTGAAACCGATTTGAACAGCGCCTTGGTTCGCATGGGGCAACTGAGGCATTTTTACTCGAGTGAAAAAGCCGTTCAGGAACTGGGCTATCAAGTTGATCCATTGCGGCCCGCCATCGAAGCCGCATGGAAGTTTTTGAGTGAACACGCCGTTCCCGAACGCCCTTGATCGACGGGATTTTGTCCACCTCAAGTGCGCTTTGGCGAGCGTCGCTACTTCTAAACGAAGGTCACTTAGTCTCGCAAGTTGCTGTGCCGTGGCCACAAAATCCAATCGCCCGTCGGGTTGCGATCGAAGCGGTATTCGTTGGTGGGGAGTGGTTCAAGCAACGTTAACGCGTTCCCTGCGGTTGCTGGGGTGGGTTCTGCCGCAGGATCCGTGGCCCGAGTCAACCAGCGGCCTCCATCATCAACTTGATCTGCTCCAATACAATAAACGATGAAACCGTTGTCCAAGATCTTGTATCGCAAGGGGCGATGGTCGATCGGATCCAGTGGGATCTCTTGCATGTATTTCCCAACCAAATCGTTCAACGATTCGGGCCATCGTCCATGGTCCAATTGAAACTGAATGGCCGCCAAACCTGCGATCGCGCCATGGCGCTGGGCGGCAATTCGCAAGTTCGCTTGTCGAGCCGTTTGAAACGCCGGGTGCAACGTCTTTAGTAAGACATACCCCGAGCCCAATTCTCTCACTTCTTGCTCGAGCTGTTGAATCGAAGTGTCGAAGTATGGCTTGTCCAGGTGTTGTTCGTATTGGTCGAATAGTTTGTTCGTTTGTTCGGTGAGTTGCTTGCGGGTCGCCATGATCAACAAAGAGGTGGGGGCGATTGTTGTTTGGACAGCCGATTCAAGTGTCGTACCCCAATTCCCGAATGGAGCATCCATTTCTGGTTGTCCGACCGACGCTGCGGAAAGGAACTTGTTCCAGAAACTTAACCCCGTAGCGGTCAAGCGACCATCTCCGTTCCCATCATCCGAGTAAGTGCGTTGGATTACATCCATGACCCCGGCTCGTTCCGATTCGACCGATAGATACTCGTAAGAATGGCACTTTTCAATCGCGACTTGAATTCGTTCCAATTGTGCTGGGGACAGCTCGACTTTCGACACCAATAATTCGTCAACCGAATCCAACGCCATCGCCTGAACCGCTAGGCCAACTAGGCCCGCGATCAAGAACTTGCTCTCGGTCACTTGCCCGGAAATTCCAAAGAGTGCTTCCAAGTTTCGAACCGCACGGTCGCTATCGTTTTGCTCGATCGCCCATCGTGTATCTACGACCAATAACCTCGCTGCCTTTCGCATCACTTGAACATGTGGCATGAGAACCATCATCATCGCATTGGATGTCTCGCGATCATTCTCAGTTGCGGCGCTGTTGTCCGTCGGATTGGCGCGGTTGGGGAAAAGGGCCTTAAAATCTGCTCGTGAATAGTTCGCAGGATTGGAGTGATAGACGACGCCGAACGAGGGCTTCACGCCGCCGACACGAAAACCCTCCAACAAATCCTCTGCCGAGGTCAGTTTCGCAATCGCATTTTGCCAAGCCTCGCCGTCACTGGCGCGAACCAAACGCCCATAATCATCACCGTTCTTGATATGAACTTCAGGAAAGTTACCTTCCCCTCCTTCGCTGAAGCCATATTTGATCCACAGGTCGCGATAAATCGTCCAACCTTTTTGATCGTCAGGCACTTCTATGATCGGTTGATTGAGGATCGCCAAATAATCCGTGCTCGGATTGGGCTTTCCCATATAAAACAGGATCGCCAACACGAGGAACCCGCCACCGCCGAGCGCGCCTAACCACATCGAAGCTTGTACCAATCGATTTTTCATTGTTCGGTTCCTTTGTTTGCCATTGCGAATGAGCGTGGCCGCCGTGCTTGGATCGCCAAATTCCTCAATCAATCGCGTGATGTCCCAGCCCCGTTGGAGTCCGTCTTGAAAGTGCGCCACAAGTTCTGCCGCGACTTCTTCTTTTTCATCATTCAGCAAGCCTGTCTCGGCGACCAACCCCAGCAGCAACTTTTGGGCGTCGTTCGGCAAACCAGACTCGCGAATTGTCTGCCGCCACATCGCGGAACGAAACCATCCCCAGACTCTTTTCGTAGAGGTCGGGTTGGATTCGTTCGGCGGTTGTACGATCAAGTGGTTCATGGTTCGACCGATGAGCTTTTGGCGCGGCTTAGGCCCAGGCAATACCGCGCGGGCTGGGAGCGAGCCCTAGTGCTTGGAGGCCTTGGACCAACGCCGTCCATTGCACGCGGTCCTGCTCCAACCTTGTCAACCCAGTCGGTGTGAGCCGGTAGTAACGCCGCTGGCGACCATTCGGTGCGTCCTTGTTCTCGGAGACAACGTAACCCTTGGCCTCCAAGTTGTAGAGCATCGGATACAGTGTCGATTGCCCCATCTCCAAAACACCTTGGGACCGCTTGGTCAGCGCTTCGACGATTTGATAGCCATACATTTCGCCTCCGGCCAGCAATTGCAGAACAGCCGCCGGCCCTGCCCCCCTCATCAATTCGCTTTCAATCTTCACCCTACCATCCTTTTCGCTGTTGCTTGCCCCGCAAGGTATGCTGTGCATAGTATGCGTGCCGCAAAGTGATGTCAA
Organism: Pirellulaceae bacterium; assembly: GCA_041741535.1. Classification (GTDB taxonomy): domain Bacteria; phylum Planctomycetota; class Planctomycetia; order Pirellulales; family Pirellulaceae; genus M30B19. The sequence continues at coordinate 57,543 of JBGSJV010000047.1, read as the reverse complement.
GTGACTGGCCACAATATTCTTCCCGATGGTAGCTGCTACAATGACGGCATGAGTTTTCCGGAGAACCGGCACCATGAATCATCGCGGTTGTGGCAGCAACTGAGCGAGTTGGAAATTACCCCGCCCGAGCAAGCGTGGACCTTTGAGGCCCGTTTGGCCCAAGAGCATGGCTGGGGCTTGGACCGTGCATTGGCAGTTGTTGTCGAGTACAAAAAGTTTCTCTTCTTGGTCCTGACCAGCCAACATCCGGTCACGCCGTCCGAAGATGTGGATGCGGTCTGGCATCTACACCTTTTGTACACTCGCAGTTATTGGGACGTACTTTGCGCCAAAATTGCTCAGCGACCCATTCATCACGTTCCCACCACGGGAGGCTCACACGATGACGACAAGTACCGTCGCCAATATGCCGAGACTTTGGAGCGTTACACGGAAGTCTTTGGCGTTGTGCCGCCGCGTGATATTTGGCCGTCGGTCGTTGAACGGTTCTCGAACTCGCGCGAGGCTCGGTGGGTGGATGTTTCCGAGTATTACTTGGTTCCACGACCGTGGCGGTGGATAACAAAACGGCTATTTCGCGCTCGTCATATCAAAAAGAAAGGCGATGTTCATGGAACTTAATCCGCTAAATTTCAACGGACCGACGTTCTTGATCTTCTTTGCGGTACTCTTGTTTGTTGGCATTGTGGTCCAAGTCTTGGTGCGAACACTTTTGTTGGCACCGTTGGCACGACCGAGTCAAACCGGCAAGCCACCGCAACCGCTGTCGTTGTACGAATTAGCCTATTTGCGAGGCCAGGCGTTGGCGGTTGGGCAATTGGGCATCATCGAGTTGTTGAATCAGCGCTTGATCGAACCAGATCTTCAAACTGGCCGCTTCCGAGCGATTGGAATCGTGGACCGTCGATCCGCGAATTTACTGCACGAGGTCCCGGCAACATTATTGCGAGCCTGCCAAAGCGGCGCGGGTTTGAGGCCCGGAGCGATTCGCAAGGAAATTTCCTTCGCGGCTGAACGCCTTCGCGACAACTTGGAACAATTGGGGTTGGTTCACGGTTCCGTTACTCGTTTTTGGACAGCAGGAACCAGTGCGCTGGTGTTTGGCTCGCTTCTCGTGTTGGGCATATCCAAGTTGCTCGTTGGGTTGGAACGCGATAAGCCCGTTGGATTCTTGATCATCATGTTGGTCCTGGCACTCCTGCTGACAATTGTGATGGGGTTCACCAAACAGCTCAACTCCGCGGGCCAGCAACGTCTGGATGAGTCGAGGAACGAACTTAGTAAAGCAACATCCATGAAATCGCCAAACCAACGCAGTGATTATCCCCTGATGGATCCCTCGTCGGTCGCGGTCATGTCGATTGCCGTGTTGGGGCTCTCGGCGACCGGGAGCACTTTTCTTCTGGACGCCGATTCCCGACGCCTGTTGGACCAAGCCGAAAAGTCGGCTGCCACGAGCAGTACCGGCTGCGGAGCGGCGGGCTGCGGCGGGGGAGGTGGCGGCGGATGCGGGGGTGGCGGATGTGGAGGATGCGGAAGTTAGAGTCGCTGAACTCCATTTCCAATCAACTCCGAAGCAGAATATTGGTGCAGCAGAATATTGGTGCCATCCACCTAATTAGAATCACGAGTGCCTCGCAGCGGGTGATATTGATCTGAAGCACGTCGCGTTGAGGCTTGGAGTTTTGGGTTTGAAACGCGTGCGAAACAAAGGCGCCATACACCTACACAGTCAAGCTATTTGTTGACTTGGGTGGAATTTCGAATGGCTGAAGCGGACAACGTGCGGACCTTCGGCGATAGTGTACCTATTATTTAAGAGATCAATTTGGTTTTGCTGCAGTTCAATGACTACGTTACCGCGTGACTTGACCGCAGTTGCCGCTGACCGCGGTGCCAGCGTTTGCCATTTTGATGGGCGTGTTCGGCCATCGCTTCGGACCTCCCCGCACAACTGCTCTGCCCGAAGTACTTCCGGAAGTTCCATACGACATCACGCCACATGTCGCCGTCGATCCCGATTTTCCGTAGAACCGTCTGAGCGACTTCGTGATCCATGCCATCCGCGTCATGGGTCGAATCCTTGGCCGTCCAACGTAACAAGCGAAGATAATCCTCCCAGTCGATTTGCAAGAAGCCGCGGTCACTGGCACGCAAGCCATCATGATGGGCCAAAGGATCGTTCGACAAAATATCTTTGGCTAATGTCAAAGGGGCTAGCCAACTGTCCCGACGGATCCGTCGACCGTTCTTGCGATTCAGATTCCGGCCCCGCCGCTTCAGCTCCTGCTTCTGTTGCTCCATGGTTTTATTCTTGTGAAAATCACCAGCGTCCTGCTGGCGCAAGACCGCCAGATCAAATGCGGCCGAGTCCATCTCGTGGCCACACTGACCCTGGAGTCGATCGTGCGCCGATGTATGCGTGGCCTGCTCGATGGACTGGGCCATGGCCGCTCGGATGGGATTCAGATCCACATACATCGAACAGGCCAATAACCCCGTTTCATCGACGATCCGCTGGGCTTTGAATCGCCCTTCCCAGAATCGGCCGGTACAATCATCTTGCCGGTTGGCCATCCGCGCGATCGGCTCGGCCAACGCCCGCATAAACCACGAGATATCCGATAAACGCTCGCGGATTTCCTTCATCTTATTCGCGTCATGAACCAGGGCTTTGACATCGGATTCAGATGGAGCCGCCAGCTGCTCTTCGATTCGGCGACCTGGGAACACCTTGAGCCATCGGGTTGCCGCCTCTTGGTCCGACCAGGTGGCCACGACGTCGGGTCGATTCCTCAAGATCACGTGTATGTGATTGCTCATGATGGCATAGGTAAGTACATCCACGCTCCAAGTTGATGCGAGCGCCTCGAGTCGCCTGCGGATCCACTCTTTGCGGTACGAGTAGTCCTTCCCAGTTGTCACATCGACGCCAGCCAGGAACGCTTTGCGCACGCACCTTTGGACGCAGTGGCAAATACACACCTCGGATGCCGAGAAAATTTCCGATCGCAAGCCACGACCCATCACCGCCACCTCCAAAAATTGCGCCCAGATGAAATTCTAACCAATCAAGGAACAGAGTCAATACGTGGGTGGCACCTATTGTGCTGGGTTTTAATGAACGCCCCGTGGACTGAGTCGGCGGAGCGTTCGTGGTGGATGGCACAGGCTGGGCCGCGTTTCTGCGGCCTGAGGCGTCTATACGGTCATGTCGTCGCTTCCGCTGCTGTAATCCGTTCCACTGCCGTAGTCGGTCGTGGGTGTAAAGCCGGTATCGATCGAGTTCAAGGCATCGTAGCTTCCCCCGGAATCCACGGTCGCCGAAGGATCGTAGTTCCACTGCAGGCTATCCGGGTTGGCTTGATCCGCATATTGATCCGCGGTCGCTTGTTGCCAACCGGCTTGATCGGCATACATCTCGGCTTTTTCGAAGTTTCCATCCGCAGCGGCTTGCTCGGCGTTGAAGACATTGGCGTCGGCGTTCTTCTCGTTCCAGACCGACCAATCCAAACTTTGCACATCGCGATCGGCTTGTCCGGTATGGTCCGAACCACCGGCCAAGGAATCGGCATCGCCAGTCGCATAACCACTTTGCAACGCGGCTTCACGCGCACCTTCATAGTCGCCTTGGGCGATTAGGTCCGTTTGTTCTTGGCGATAGTGATCGGCCACGTCCTGTTTCTCTGCGGCAAACTCCAAGTCTTGCGAATCGTACAAACTCAGCATGCTATGATCACCGGCCAAATCCGCGGCTGATTCGGCTTGCTCGCGAGCTTCTTGTGCGGCGAGATAGTCACCGTTGTTAATGAATTCGTCAGCGGCAGCTTGTGCGTCTCGAGCGGCTTGCGCGTCATCTTCTTGTGGTTCAGTCGAGGCCATTTCGCTCGCTTCCGTTGCCCAGGTCGACTCCGCTTCGGTTGCCGGAGTGAAAGCGGTCGTTGCTTCGGGCGACCAACTTGGCATGGTTCCCATTTCGTTCATCCCCAAAGGCGAGACCGCCGCATCGGATGGGATCGTCGCGCCGAAATCGGGAGTCATTGCGGAATCCCAAGCGGGACCACCGAAGCTCTCGGACGATTCGAACGGAGTGGCCGCTTCCATATAACCTTCGGGCACCAGATACGTCTCATGTTCGTCATCGCCGGAATCGAAGATGGCGTCGATAATCATTTCGAATAGACTCGGATCGGCATTCACTTCTTCGGGACTTAGCGTCTTGGAGGTAATTTCCAAGATGGACTGGGAACCATCGGGATTGGTTTGGGTCATCGTCAGCTTGTCTTCAGTCGCCATGGGTCATCGTCTCCAATTGTCGTTTTGTTTCAGGGGAAGGGAGTGTGGTTGATTGGACTCGTTTTTCGAGCAAGGTGATCGCGCCACATGCCGCGTTGGGGCAGCGGATCGGTCGCCGATCGACTTGGTTCAAAGCGTTTGCTGGGATGCTCAGCTTCGACTCACAAGCAGTACACTTGATCTTTAAAGTTGTGACCGGCATTTTTGGATTTTTTACAACCGCCATTGCCGGTGACACGCCTCCAGCCGAGCCACCGTTCGTTGACTTGCCCGGCGCGTTCGACGCCGAAGTTGACGATGGATTCGCCCCGTTGGGCAGGGCCATGGAAGTCGGCCGCGACGTGGCGGTTGGTAGTGTGGGCTGTGGCTTGGCTACTGGTTGATTCTTGCGAATGGAATCACCAATGATTCGGAGGTAACTCTTCAATTCTGGGCTACCGGCGTATTGCTGTAACAGTTTCAAACGTGGCCCCAAATAGGGCGTGGCGGTCGTTAGTAGTTCCGACAGGCGTAAGGTTTGATCTTCTTCCAAAGATTGTTGTTCGACCCAGGCATTCATATTGAGTTGTTGGTACAAGTGCGACGACTTCAGTGACCAGGACATCAACACTCGTCGAGCGACTTCCTCGTTGCCGACGGCCAACAGACCGGCGCGGTCGGCCGTGATTTCTGCTTGTCGGGCCCAACCCAACAGTGGCATTTCGATGGCCCCGCTTAGTAGAGCGGTTGGATTCAGCATCGTGTTGAGGACTCCGCCGGCCAACACGCCCTTTTGCGGTCCTTGGTCGCCCAGCAAGAAACGAATCACCGTTTTCCACAGCGAGTGTCCCGCTTTGCAATGACCCAACTGTCGGGCCAACAGGAAGTACATGTCGGGGCCATTGAAGTTGGCGGCGATGGCCGACCCGATAACGATGAAGCTATCCCGGTCGGTGCCGAAGGTCAGCATATCCCAAGGCCGTTCACCCGAGAGATAAAGGTCGGGCATATGTGGCATGCCGAGAACACGAGCTGCGCGAACGGCTTGCGAGTAAATCTGGGGCAGTTGTTTTTCACTCAGCCGAATCCCATTGAACGTCACTTCAATCCAGCGTCGCCCAACTTTCTCGGAGACAGCGGCGGCCGCCGCGGTCAGAACCTTGATGGAGCGTAACGTGGCCATCGCTTTGGCATCCCCCGCCCAAGCAAATGCCGACGCATCGACTTGGTAACCAGGCACGAGCGGGCGCAACCAGCGACATTCGGGACAAACGACTCGATTGGTCGCCAGGCCGGACCCGTCCCCGCCGCAAGTACTACAGTATCCTGGATGTGACGATTTGGCGGCGATTCTTGGCCCTTGAACGGGCACCGCCATGGTTGGCGTCATGACCATCGGTTGAACTGGCACGGCCGCCGCGGGCGCCATCGCAGGGGGAGCGTATGCCCCCGAGTTCGGCGAAGCCACCGGACCCAGCGACTGCAATTGCGTGGGTTCGCCACAATAAATGCAGAATTTCGAATTTGGCATTGGCTGGACGTGGCCATTCGAGCAACACAAGATCATTTGCGGGGCTGACATGATCGAAATCCTTTCCCAGTGAGAACCAAGAGATTGGTAAACGCGCTCCTCCGTTGACTAATACCCACCGTAGGGCGACATGAAGGGATCGTTCATCCCAGCACTTGCTGCCGATAGGATCAGCATGAGGAAGAAGACGCCACTGGTTAGGATACTCAAGACGATCCCGCCCCACAGGCCAACGTGCGCCATCCAGGCATTGGATTGATCCGAACGACCCTGTTTGATGGCGGTCAGTTCCATCCAGCCCAAGATGGCGGCTGGGATGCCCGTTAAAGGCCCGAAGCAAAACAACGCCAGGATCGCCAGAATCAAGCTCGCCACGGCGAGCTTACTGGCTCCGGGTTGGGCGGTCGTCACGCCAACGGTCGGTACGTTTTGAGGCTGACCGATAAACGGTCCGTTGGTTGGAGGAGCTCCAACGGGGCCGACGCCAACGGCGGCGACTTGTGGGTGATGGGGAACTGGGCCGGCAAAGACGGTTGCTCCGCCGAACCGGGTTCCGCAGTTGTGGCAAAATTGAGCATGCGGCGGATTTGGAGTCTGGCATTTGGGGCAGTTATGGCTCATGGCTTGATCTCGTCGGCTGGGCGTTATTTGATCGAAGTTTCCTGGCTTCGAACCCAATACCCACGTGCCCCAGGGCTGTGACAAAGAATGGCCTTTTTTCAATTTGCCCACCAAACCGTGTCGCTGGCGATCAAGAAGGTGACGGAACGGGGCAGCGGGGGATCATGGGGAAGGCACCAAATCGCCGGAGCCGCAAAGTGACAAAATGCGATCGACTGTAAATTCCCACGGATGGCAAAGCCGAACTGCGGATGAACCGTTGGCGGACATTTCCTTGACCGACAAGCCCGTGTCCTACCGCAATTGTCTAACTTCCGAGCTGATACTTTGACGGTCTTCACGAAACCGCATGCGGTGAACATGTTCCTCCGCAGCTCGGCATTGGTATCCGTGGGAAGTCCGCCAGCCAAGCGGCTAAGGAATGACTAATGAAAAATAGAAACTGAAGAATGCTCCCAGTGATGGCATGCGCGCGGACGTTTTAAGTTCGATGTTTGGGCGGTACGGGTTCGGCATTTGCAACCGCGGCGACGACATACAAAGTCGTGCGACTTGGCAAAAAAAACGACCGGCAGGTTTGCCGGTCGTGAGCATCTTTTTTGGGACTTGCGAACACACACCTCCGGGCTTACCAGGGGGCGCGAACTCCGTAGAGACCAAATTGGCGAGTGTGATGCGGCCAGTAAGGCGTCCAGTGACCACCACCGGCTTCGCCACCGGACATGCCGTGCGATTGGTGTTGGAATTGGTGATGGATCGGTGTGCTGGTCGTATTGCCGACACCCCATTGGTAATCGCTCATAAACGCGGCTGTCGGCGGCAGTACCAACGCGGTGGGAGTGCCGTACTTCCAATAGCTATAGTCGCCGTGCCAAGCGTACGACTGGGCTTGTTGGTAATTCCAATGATGTTCGCGTGTGGCAGTGATGCCTCCGCGACCATACGCGTAGTACGGGTTCGGGTGGTATTGATCGCGCATCGCGTTGACCACGGTGCTGCGACGACTGGGGAAAGCGCCGCGTTCGAAACAGGGGACATCTTGAGCTGGTTCTTGAGCCATCGCAACACCCGAGAACCCCAAGGTGAGGGCGAAAGCGAGGAGCATGAGTTTTCTGGACATGGGCAGATTCCGTCGGAAAAATATTTGAGGTGAGGATGACTACTTGCAGGTATTGCAGCCAGCGCTGGCGGTTGGAGCCATGCGGTTGCCAAAAAATCGTTGGCCGGTGAAGCGAGTGCGGAACTCGAACGGATACGGTGGAGTGAAAGTCCCGCCATGTTGCCAAACGACCGTCGTCACGTTGAGACCTTGACCAGCGTACCCGCCGCAATTGCCACCTTCGCAGGGGTCTTGGTAGAACGATCCCGCGTACGGTGTGTAATACGTGCGATTGTGTTCGTACATCATTTGGTGAGGGGCGAACGGCTGGTAGGTGTTGAACACGTGACCAGCGATTCGCGGGGTTGGGTGCGGGGCTGGGTACATGGCCGCCGTTTGCGCGCTGGGGCCGGTTGTGTACATGTTGTGGAACAAATGAGCCGATTGTTCGTCGGCCGAGTGCAGCATTTGCTGCGCTTGTGTGGTTGCTGGGCAAATCGCCAAGACGATCAGGGTCATTGCCGCGATGGGGACAAGGAACTTCATCCTAAGCACTCCGTTGTAAGGCTGTTTTTCCGATTCGACGTAGGGCTCCATCCCAAATTCGCCGTGGGTTGTAAGATTGATTCGGAATTTGACGGGAGGGAAAGTGACCACTTTACCGATGATCCCAACGATCCTGCGGAACCCCGCTCGTGCAATCGATACCTGCGGAAAAAACCGACTGTGACAAAATCGGGCCCTTTGCTAGAATTCGCCCAAACTGGCTGGTTTACCAGCTTTGAACCGTCCCGCTTCAGCCATTACGGAGGATCCCTTTGGCCAAAAATCGCTCTTCGTCGCGAAAATCAAAATCGTCAACCGAAGGGGCTCAGGCAGAGTTCCAATGGGACTCGAGCGAGGACCAAATCGAATCGATCACGCTCCGGGGGGCCGCACAAAGTCGCTACCTCAACTACTCGTTGTCCGTGATCACCAGTCGGGCGTTGCCCGATGTCCGCGACGGACTCAAGCCCGTCCAGCGACGAATCCTGTACACGATGGATCAGCAAAGCCTCTACCACACGACCAAGCCGCGCAAGTGTGCCAAGATCGTCGGTGAGGTCATGGGTAATTACCACCCGCACGGCGACAGTTCGATCTACGAGGCCTTGGTCCGCATGGCCCAGCCGTTCTCGTTGCGAATGCCGCTGGTCGATGGCAGTGGGAACTTTGGTTCCATCGATGGGGACAACGCGGCGGCCATGCGGTATACCGAATGTCGCTTGTCTGCAATCGCCGGCGAGATCCTGACGGATCTGAAAACGGTGACCGTTCACTTCAAACCCAACTACGACGGGACGCGTCAGGAGCCCGTTGTGCTCCCCAGTCGCTTGCCAAACTTGTTGCTCAACGGGACCACCGGCATCGCCGTCGGTATGGCGACCAACATTCCACCTCACAATTTGGGAGAGTTGTGTCGGGCCTTGTTGAAGTTGCTCAAAGACCCGGAAGTCAAAGACTACCAATTGGTAGCGAACGACGCAGTACAAGGTCCGGACTTTCCAACCGGCGGCCAAGTCATCAATACGAAGGAAGAGCTGCGCGAGATTTATCGCACGGGTCACGGCACCCTCAAGATTCGCGGCACGATCGTCGCTGCCCCGGAAACCAAAGCGAACAAGGTCCTGCAAATTACTTCGATTCCCTACGGCGTCAACAAGACCCTGTTGGTCGAACGAATCGGCGAGATTATTTTCTCCGGCAAGATGCCGTTGATCCAAGACGTCCGCGACCTGTCCACCGATGATATTCGGATCGACTTGACGTTAAAAAAAGACGCCGACGAAGCGAAAGTTCTAGCGTACCTGTACAAGAACACGGCGCTGCAGACGAACTTTGGGGTCAATATGACCTGCCTCGTGCCGACGGAAAACCCTGCCGTCGGGACACCGGAGCGATTGGGGCTCAAGGAGATCTTGTGGCACTTCTTGCACTTTCGGTTGGACGTGGTGACCAAGCGACTCGAGAACGAGCTGGCCGCCCTGGAACGGCGTCTGCACATTCTCGAAGGCTTTTTGGTGGTTTTTGATGCGCTGGATGAAATCATTCGCATCATTCGCAAGTCCGAAGGCAAAGCGGACGCTGCTCAAAAAATCATGGCCCGGTTCCCGATGGACAAAGGCGGCTTGGATGCCGAACAAACGGACGCGATCTTGGAGTTGAAACTCTACCGTTTGGCTCGATTGGAAATCAATTTGATCCGCGAAGAAGTCGACGAGAAGCGCAAACGGGCTCGAGCGATTCGCAAGTTGCTGCAAGAAGACACCAAGGACACCAATGCTTCGGGACGTTGGGGCATCGTGCGTCAAGAAATCGAAAGCCTCTTGGAAACCTATGCCTCGGCCACCGAAGCCAAACGTCGTACGCAAATGTTGACGGTGGTCGATGAACCCGAATTCACCGCCGATGACTTTATCGTCGCCGAAGACTGCGCGATTCTGATTACGACCGATGGCTGGGTGAAGCGACAAAAGCAGATCACGGACCCGAGCAAAAGCCGTCTCCGCGAAGGAGATCGCGTGTTGGCCTGCGTCGCCGGATCGACTCGCAGCGTGGTGGGCTTTTTTTCGTCATTGGGTGTTTGTTATTCATCGCGAATGGTCGATGTTCCACCGTCGACGGGGTACGGCGAGCCAATCCAGAAGCTCTTCAAGTTGAAAGACGGCGAGAAAATCATCGCTTGCATGTCGTTTGATGAACGGGTGATCGGCGACATCGCCGAGAATCCGAAGAAGCCCGACCTGTGTCCACCGATTCACGGCTTGGCAGCCACGACCAATGGCTATGCCATGCGGTTTGGTTTGGCAACCTTTGCCGAACCTTCGACTCGCAGCGGACGGCGATATTGTCGAGTGGCGACCGGCAGCGAAGTCGTGAACGTGTTTGCGATTGCGGGTTCGGAAACCATCTTGGCGATTACGGCCAATTGCCGGGCCATGATCTGTCCTACCGAAGAGGTCAACTACTTGTCCGGACCCGGCAAAGGCGTCTTGCTAATCAAAGTCGCAAAGGGTGATGCCTTGTTGGGTTTCAAACCCAGTACTGGGGACCGGGACCTGATGGTGGTGGTCACAAATCGTGGTGCGAAGAAGACCATCTCGACGGCCAAATATCGCGTGACGTCGCGGGGCGGTCGCGGAAACGAGATTCAAAAGAATGGCAAGATCGCGCATGTCGTCCTGCCCGAGCCCGGCGCCCCTCCGGTACTGGAAGACGACGAGGAATGAAAGTGCCGGTAGTCGGTTCGGGGTTGGTCGGGCACCCGGCCCCGCTTTCGCGGAAGATCACTTGAGACGAGGGCGTCCTTCAGGCGCCTTTCAAAATTCCGATTCGACAGACCCTTCTTACCAGAAGATCAACCAGGCGAGGCCTAAGAATAGCCCCATGCTGACGACGTCGGTGGCCGTCGTTAGGAAGATACTGGAAGCGGTGGCGGGGTCCGCTCCGATCTTGCGAAAGAACAGTGGGATCGTCGCTCCGGCGATTCCGCTGACAATGCAACTACCAATCATAGCGACCCAGACAATGGCCCCCAACTGCAAATAGGCGGGATTACCTTGGGACCAGGCGTAGACCATCATCCCGACCGCCGCGCTTAGCCCGACGAAAATACCATTAAAGAGACCCAACAAGCCTTCTTTAAACACCAAGAATTTCTCACGACCTGGCTGTAGATCGCCTAGCGTCAGACCACGCAACGTCACCGCCAAGGATTGACAACCCGTATTGCCGGACTGTCCTGAGAGCACCGGTAGAAAGACCGCCAACACGACCATTTTGTCGATGGTTGATTGAAAGAAGCCAACGACCGCCGCTGCCACAAAAGCGGTCAATAAATTGACCTGCAACCAGGGGTGCCGGAAGCGAAAGCTGGTCGCCAACGGCGTCGACAATCGTTCTTCCTTCTCGACACCGACCATCGTTCCCATTTGAGCGCTGATCTCGAAGGCATGTTCTTCGAACAAAGTTCGGCCGCGAACGGTGCCGACCAACCGGCCTTCCGAGTTGCAAACGGGGTAGACCGGAAAATGTTTGTTCACGACCAAACGCATCGCTTCCAATAGCGTTTGTTGATCATTGAGGAAGAATGGGCGCGCGATCATGATCTCTTGCATCGTTTGTTGCGGGGTCGCCAACAATAGATCACGCATGGCCACGACGCCGGTCAAGTGATTGTGTGGGTCGACGATAAAGCCGTAGGTGACGAGGATGCTCCGAGAAAGTTTGCGAATTCGTTCCACGGCTTCGGCCACCGTCAAGTCGGGTCGAAACACCACGTGCGCCGGTTCCATCAAGCGACCGATCGAATCTTCATGGTACGCGAGGTTGGCCGTCCATTGCGCGCGTGTCGCTTGAGGAAACGCCGCAAAGACGTCCGCGCGCGTCTCATCGGACATCGCCAGCAAAATCTCTTCCGAGATTGCAGGGCTGAGGGCGACGAGCACTTGGGCACGAACGGCGACGGGAACTTCCTGCAAGCGTTCTACGGCTTGTGGGGGAGCCAGCGTGGCCAGCTCACAGGCCAAAGTGCCAATGTCGAAGGTCGTGCCGGTGTCGGAGGCTGGGGGCGAAGTGGTCGAAGTCAATGGCGAGGTCCTGGAGGTGGATTGGATAACTTGGCGCGAGCGTACTGAGCCCAGGGACTGTTCGGCGCCAGACGCACGAATCGTTCCCAGTAATCATGAGCTTCGGCCAAACGGCCTAATTTTTCACAAGCAGCGGCGGCGTGAAATAAAACGTCCACATAGTCGGGATGCAAATCCAAAGCCCCTTCGAAGGCCGCCAATGCCAAATCCCATTGCTGCAGCTCGAGCAAGACGCAACCCAAATTCGCGCGAGCTTCCAAAAACTCGGTGTCCAATTCCACGGCCATCGAATATCGCTCACGCGCTGCGGATAACTCGCCGATGCGGTACAAGAGCTCGCCGATTTGAAAGCAAACATCGGCCGACGGACCAAACGCCAACTGCATGCAACGATAAACATTTAGTGCCGACTGCCAGTCCTGGGCGTCTTCGAACTCGATTGCCTGTTGGAGGCATTCCTCCGCACTTCGTGGATGAAAGTCCGACCAATCGGCGACGGCCAAGCGAGCTGCCGGTGTTCCGGTTTCTGCGACATGATCGCTAAGCGCGAGGATGCGGGCGGCGGGCAGTTCTTCTTGGTCGCCCCATTGTTCGAAATCAAATCGCAGTTGGCCGTTGGGTTCTACCAAGCCGGACATTTGCCTCAACAAGACCTCTTTGCCTTGAACGATGATGGGCAATTGCGACAATGGTCGGCGCGCGCCCGGCAAGACCCGAGTGAGCTTTACCAATTGGCGCTCGACCTGTTCGGCCGAACTCGCTTGCAGCCAAGAAGCCAAGCGTCGTGCGGCTGCCAATTCTTGAAAATCGAAATACGGGAGGCGACAAACTTCTTTGATGGGATGGAGCAAGCCCAGCCGATGCCAGCGACGAATCGTGCGAACGGGAATTTTGAGTAGGTCCGCCAACATCGCGGGGGTATAAAGCTGTGCCGCGTCGAGTGGCTCCTCAAACAGGCCACACTGTCGCCAGAATTCGGTCTCTTCCCACAAGCGAATGTGCCCCTGCTCAATTCGCACCACGATATCGTCGTCCAATTCACGGAGATTGAAGGGGAACGAATCGTCACCCACCACGATATCCGTCACCCGAGGGTCGTTTATCGGTAAGACATGGCCACCAAATTGCGAGACCCAGGCTTTCGCATCCCGCTTGGCCAACCCGCCCAACCGACCCAGCAAGCATAAGAATCGTTCTTCCAACCAAGGAGCGGCGGCTAGTCGAAAGTTTCGTGATCGGTCATCCCGGTTCGTTTGAGTCATCTAGGCTTTGTCCTACCGTGGGTCTGTCCTACCAGGGGTCTGACCCTTTCCGGTCGCATCTTGTTGTCAGGGATCTTGCATGCCTTCCCCAGGGCCAAGCCTAACATTCCGGTAGATTGACGGCCAAGCCACCTTGCGAAGTCTCTTTGTACTTGCGATTCATATCCATACCGGTGCGCCGCATGGTTGCAATGACTTTATCCAACGATACGTGATGTGAGCCATCACCGCGGAGCGCCATGCGCGCGGCGTTGATGGCTTTGACAGCGCCCATCGCATTCCGCTCGATGCAGGGGACTTGGACCAAACCCCCAATGGGATCACAGGTAAGTCCCAAGTTGTGCTCCATGCCAATCTCGGCAGCCTGTTCGACTTGTGCGGGAGTTCCCCCCAGCACTTCGGTCAAACCTCCCGCGGCCATCGAACAAGCGACGCCCACTTCGCCTTGGCAGCCAACCTCCGCGCCGGAAATGGAGGCATTTTTCTTGTAGAGCATGCCGATCGCCGCGGCCGTGAGCAAGAAACGGATGACGCCTTCGTCGTTGGCTCCCGGAACAAACCGAGCGTAATAATGGAGAACGGCGGGCAAGATCCCGGCCGCCCCGTTGGTGGGCGCCGTGACAACGCGGCCTCCGGCGGCGTTTTCTTCGTTCACGGCCAAGGCATACAAATTCACCCAATCCATCACGTTGAGTGGATCGGCGGCGTCACGTTGCTCGGCAGCCGTCAGGCTGCGATACAGCGCTGCGGCGCGGCGTCGGACTTTGAGTCCGCCTGGCAAAATACCCTCACGCTCGCAACCGCGTTGAACACATCCTTGCATCGCTTCCCAGATCCGCAACAAGCGAGCGCGAATTTCGGACTCGGGTAGCCAAACTTTTTCGTTCTCCAACACCAGTTGGCTGAAGGGCAACCGATGTTCGCGACTAAGTCGCAGTAAATCCGCTCCGTGTTGGAACAAATACGGCAACCCGTCGGCACTTCGGCCGGTGCCACCTGCCAATGCCTCGGCACGTGTCAAAATAAATCCGCCACCGATGGAAAAGTAGGTTTCTTGCGCAAGCACCGTTCCGACCTCGTCCAACGCGGTCAGTTGCATGCCGTTGGGATGTTCGGGCAGGGTGACTTTGCGGAGGAAACGGAGGTCGTCATCATAAGAAAACGCGATGGACTTTTCGTTCAGCATCGCCAGTTGCCCGGACCGTCGAATGCCGTCAAACAGGGCCTCGACGTGGTCCGGCTCGACGGTTTCAGGTTGAAAGCCCAGTAGTCCCATTAGAATCGATTTGTCGGTTCCGTGTCCAATTCCGGTCAATGCCAACGAACCGTACAAATTGACTTCGATACGTTTGGTGCGTTCCCACGGTCGGCGACAATCCACGGCATTTGGGTCTGACTCGGCGGATGCCAACGACCGGGCAAAGTGATTTGCCGCCCGCATCGGACCCACGCTATGGGAACTCGATGGTCCGATGCCGATCGTGTATAGGTCGAAAACGCTGATCGTCAAGCTTAACTCCTCGCCAAGGAACGACACGCGGATGAGAATAACCGGGAAGTCGGATGCACTCAAGAGATGTCGGTGTGTCCTGCTGCATTTGTTGCGAACTCCGCGGATTGAAGCGTGCGGTCGCTAGCGGCATTGTTGTTTCAGCGCAAACGGCTATGATTCTGGGAGAGGCCCAACACGCGAGCCCCGGTGGGGTCTGAACCAGGAACGTGGGAATGAAGTGTCAACGTTGCGATAAACAGGCTGCGTTTCACATTACGGATTTGACCGGCGAGACCGTGTCTTCGGTCCATCTGTGCCCGATCTGTGCCAAAGATTATTTGGAACCACAACAGACCAAGAAGGTTGAAACTTCTTCCTTGATGGGCATGTTGAGCAAACAGCTCAAAGTCGGTCAGACCGCCGAGCAATTGGCGGCGTTGGATCAACGAGTATGTCCGATCTGCGGTATTTCTTTCTTCGAGTTTCGCAAACAAGGGCGTTTGGGATGTCCGCACGATTACACGTTTTTCCACGAAGAGTTGGAACCTCTGATTGTTAACATTCACGGCGTGACCGAACACAAAGGCAAGACTCCGAAACACAGTTCGATCAGCAGCGAAGCTCAAATGCAACTGATCCAACTCCGTCGTCAAATGAATGAAGCGGTCGAAAAAGAAGATTACGAACAAGCGACGCAAATCCGTGACCTGATCCGGCAGTTGGAAACCGGAGGTCGTGAATGAAGGTCGACCACTTTCCGAATCCTGTAGGGCCCTGGATGCGGGGCAGTGGGCCGCAGTCCGATATCGTGATTAGTAGTCGCGTCCGCTTGGCCCGCAATGTGGCCGAGTTTCCTTTTATCATGCGTTGCAACGAATTCGATCGAGCCAACATCGAAGCGACCGTCAGTCGCCGACTTCGCGAAATGCCCATCGCCAGTACATGCGACTACTTCAACGTGGCGACCTTGAAAGCAGTCGATCGCCAATACTTGGTGGAACGGCAATTGATCAGTCGCGAATTGTCTGAGAATCAAGGGGCTCGTGGGGTATTGGTCGATCGGGACGAAAACTTCAGCGTGATGATCAACGAAGAGGATCATCTGCGAATCCAAGTGATGCGCAGTGGGTTGGACTTCGAAGATGCATTCCAGCAGATTGAAGTCTTGGACGATGCGATCGATGAAAAAGTTTGTTATGCGTTCCATTCTCAATATGGCTACCTGACGGCATGCCCGACGAATGTGGGAACTGGAATGCGTGTCAGCGTCATGTTGCACTTGCCCGCATTGGTGTTGACCAAACAAATCGAAAAAGTTTTTCGCAGTCTACAAAAGATCAACTTGGCTGTGCGTGGTTTGTACGGTGAAGGCTCGCAAGCGATGGGCGACTTCTACCAGATTAGCAATCAGATCACATTGGGCCGGTCGGAATACGAATTGATCAAGCAGGTCGGTGACGTGGTGCCAGTGATCATCAGCTACGAACGCAAAGCGCGGCATTTTTTGTTGCAAGATAGCCGTGACGATTTGCAGCGGCAGGTTCGTAAAGCTCTGGGAACACTGCAAAAGGCGGGACAAATCAGCAGCGAAGAAACGATGCACCTGTTGTCGAAGGTCCGCTTGGGTGTGAACTTGGGCTTGATCCACGATCTCGACATTCCAACCATCAATCGTTTGTTCGTGTACACGCAACCGGCTCATTTACAGAAAATGCGTGGCAGCGAGATGGACACCACGCAGCGCAACAAAGCGCGCGCGGTCTACCTGCATTCCCAATTGGAATTGCCGTCGAGTGACGCACCGCAAAACTGAGAATTGCCGTGACCGAACAGGCACAAATGACTCGCCACTTACGGCCTTCGCCTGATCGACACGCGGCTCACTGGTCCGGTTGTTGGCCATGGGTCGGCACGGTCGTTTTGCTGCTACTATTTGGCCCTGTCTTGAGCGGCGATCGGATCTTGGCGTTTCGCGACGCCGCCTATTGGCACATGAACACTCTGCAATGGACCGCTGCTCAATGGCAGTCCGGTTCCGTACCGCTCTGGAACGACATCCACGGTTTGGGTGTGAACTGGGTTGGGCAAGGCACAACAACGGTGTTCTATCCCGGGACTTGGCTGTTGGCGCTTCCAGTCGGGCAGTTTGGTCAACGTTACGCGTTTGTGATCGTGTTGCATTTGATGTTGTGTGGCTGGGGCAGTTTTCGACTCGCGCGGGATCTGGGCGTTGAAACGACCGCAGCCTGGTTTGCGACGTTGACATTTGCGTTCAGCGGCCCGGTCTTGGCGTTGCATGGCAATTGGCCGTTCCTCATTGGCGCTGCCTGGCTGCCGTTGGCACTGAGTGGTCTGTGGCGAGCACTTGTCTTGGGCCAGTCGACGGGGAAGTGGCTGGCGGCGGTGGCCGTCTCGTTAATGATCTTAGGCGGAGAACCACAAGCTGCTTTGTTGTGGTTGTTAGCCGCAATGGGTTTGGTTCTCGTGCAGGTTGTCCAGCACCGGCCAAATTCAAGTTCGACGGGCGTTGACGGGCACAGCCGCGTCCTTCGATTGTGGCACAGCGTTCGGACGGTCTTCATCGTTGGATTGTTGGCTGCGGGAGGGAGTTGCGTTCAATGGTGGTCCTTGTGGGAGTCGTCCCAAGCCAGTACTCGAGTGATTCGTCCGGCTCCGGCGAATATCTACCAAGCGGCGGCCTTGTGGCAGTCTGGCGCTCCGGACTGGATGTCGCAGACCAAGATGGGATTGTTGGGCTCGCCAGAACCCCATAGTCAAACCGAACAAGCCTTGCAATTTAGTCAGCCGCCGTGGCATTGGGCGACGTTGGTCGTCGGGAATGCGATGGGAACGTGGCGATCGGTTCACGCACGTTGGGATCGACATTTGGCGGCCAACGATCGAGTTTGGAATCCCACGTTGTATGCGGGCGTGATCACGGCGGTCTTGGTTCTCGCGCACGGCAGTGGACTCTGTTCGGGCGTGTGGCGGTATCGTAGATTGGGGCGGAGTGGCCGACGACGCTGGCAATTGGCGAATGCAGCGAGCGACAACACCGATATTGATCGCGATCGCAAACTGCGAGCGAATCGCACGTTGGCAAATACTTGGCTTTGGTTGCTCTTGTTGGGATTTGGGTTGGGAAGTTGTGGTTGGTACGGGGCGGGTTGGTTGTGGGTGGAGATTCAAACCGTCTGGAGTGGGTCGGCTGCTACACCTTCGGTTGGGGCACATGTGGGCGGTGTGTATTGGTGGTTGACATTGCTTTGCCCTGGCTTCGATCAATTTCGTTACCCCGCCAAGTTGTGGATCATCGCCGCGTTGGCTTGGTCGTTGCTAGGGTCATTGGAGTTGTCGAATTGGTTTTCCGTGGCCCGAACAAAACTCGCGGCGCGGAATAGGCACCGAGTCCATCGTCGGGCTCTGTTATCGGTGACCATCGTCTTGTTGTTGCTGTTGTTGAGTCTCGCCGTGACTTCGTCTCCCTGGTTCATCGGGCGTTTCTTTCACGCGTTTCAGGTGGTCCCGCTGGATCCTTGGTTGGGAGCATTGCATGTCCCGCGTGCTTTGTTGGAAATTCACTTGTCGATAATCCAATCGCTGGTGGTGGGCGGCTTGTTGTGTGGGTGGTTGTTTGCGCAGCGAAGTTCGCGGTCGGCTGGGTGGGGATGGATTTTGGTCGCGATCAGCGTGGGCGATGTCACGGTTAACCATGCTTGGTTGGTGCAGACTGTCGATGCTCGGGTACTCACGGATTCGACCGTTTGGGACGCCAAGAATAGTCCCTATCGAGGTCCGGTAGCGGCGGAACGATCACTGGGACAGCAGCGATTTTGGTACGAGCCCGAATTGATGCATGCGCATCGTTGGCAACAACTGTCGGAGAAGTGGGGCGAGGCTTGGCCGTGGCAACCGATCGACAAGCTGACTTGGCAAGCGATCTTTAGCATGCGGGCGACGGGCGCTCCCCAGTTCCACTTGGCTCAGAACATTCCGAGTGTCCATGTCGAACAAACGCTCGAACCCATCGGCCCAACCCTGCTCCGCGAGGAGTTAGCCCGTACCGTTCGCTCGTTGCCAAAAGAAACGGGGCAAGTTTTGTGGCGGAGCTATCTTCGCAGTTTGGGGGTTCGGTATTGGTTAGGTTGGGCCAGTCCCGCGGGAACGGGATCGACACCCCGCGCGCTGCAGTGGACGACGCTTCCCGAAACCCCACCTCCCGTTTGGTTGGCAGAACAATGGGAGGTTCGTCCCCCGATTTCCATTCATGCACCCGTGGCGGAACAAGCCGCCGACTTGGCGGCCGTGTGGTTCGAGAACGAAACGATCGTGGACAGTCCCGTTCGCGTCGTTTTGGATCACCACGTGCCGTTCCCAAGTCCGACGTCGTCGGTCGACGCAACCGGGAACGAGAATGGGATCGTCCAATGGGAATTTACGCAACAAGAAAAGAGTGCGATTGTAAAAGCCGAGCGACCGGTGATTGTGGTCTGGCGACAGTGGCACGCTCCCGGTTGGTGGGCGGTCGTGCAAACACCCGACGGAGTTACGCAGTGGCAGCCGACATTTGCGGTGCAGCGAATCTTCACTGGGCTGGTTTTGCCGCCCGGTGAACATCAGGTTCGTTTGATCTATATTCCGATTTGGTTTTGGCTGGGTGGCTTGATCACGTTGCTGACTTGGTGTGGGCTAATCGGTGTGGTTGTCCTTCGATGGTCAGGCCGGTGACCAACTCCGAGTTTTGTGCTCGCCAACTTCGCTACGTTGGTCCTTTAGTGAACCATGTGCCGAGCGATGCGTTCGTGGACACCGGGCCGGAAAAACGTGGCGATGGTCAGCGGCAGGTACCATGCCATAAACAGACCGCCACCGTAACCGTGCCAGAATTGCACGGCGACCAACAGTGCGGCACTGTAGGCCATCAGCGTGCCAAACGTTTTGCGAATGGGCCACGCAACCATGGACGTGCCTAACGAAACAAACGCTACGAGCAAAGGCAGACGAAACCAGGGATCCCAACCAAACTCCCAAATTCCTTTGAGCGCACTGACACGCGGCAGCCAAACGCCAAACATGCCTTGCAGGTTCTGCACGAAAGTCCGTTCTTCGGTGGAGAACAGCAAAAGGCTGAGAATCATCAGCAAAACCGTGGCTCCGACGCCGTATAAAAACATTCGTACGCCGCGTTCCCAATAAAAACTGAGCCACAGTGCCAACAAGAAAATGGGGTAATAGACCAAGCCCATGGTCAGCCCGAACAGCAATCCCGACCAAAACGGATAACGATACAACACAACGGCCCACAGCAACAACGCACCGGGCAGCACATGATCGACGGCGCCGGACATTTGCATCGTGTAGGGCAGCATCAAATAAAGCGTGGCCATGCCCGCGCCGTTTTGCCAGCTCCCAAAATGTTGCCCCCCCATCCAAACCAACCCAGCGACAATGGCGAACTGACTCAGAATCGCCATCAATTTCGCGACCCAGATCATCGACTCGTTTCTTTGGACTTGCAAAGCAGCAGCGTCCAAGCCCACCCGGGTGTTGGCATCGCGGAGCATGGTTGGAATGACGGGAAGAAGATGAAGCATTGGGTAAGCCGGGCCCATTTCTTGATCGACCATCGGTTTCGTCTGCTGTCCCATGTCCAACAACGCAGCCGCCGATTGGGCGCCGGAAACATCCGTCCGAGTCGGCGAGCTCACCGTGATATTGGCGATGAGGAAGCTCAACAAACTGACGACCAACAACCACAATCCGCCCAGGCTCAAGTTGGTTTCCAAAGCGGGACGTCGCACCAATAATTGGTCCAAGAACAGCCGTATGACAAACAGCACGCCCACAACGAGCATGAACAGGAACCCGCCATAAAGAAACGAATGGCTGAGCACTCGTCGAGCCAGCCAAATTTTTCGCTCGTCATTTGGGTCAGGGGCCGGTGATGTGATCGGCTCAGAATTCCCCTGAACCGGATCGTCTTTCGCCGCGTCACTTTCCGAGAGGGATGTTGACGCCGTCGCGTTGTCTCCCGAAGCGGGTACCGGTTCGGACGGAGAAACTGGAGTTTCCTGGGGTGGTTTCGGCTTGGGTTCGGGCTGACTCTCCAAGAGTCCACCGGAAGTCAACGAGAGCGTGACGGGGTGCCCCAGCTTGGTCAGTTCCACGGCCGCTTGTCGCTCAAGGCTTACACCGCTGTTGTAGAGCAATAGTCCGGGGGCTAACAACACCAGCAACACGAGGTCGAGATTCCGAATGCTCCACAATCGGCTGAACTTGAAGAACAGGGCCAACATCAACAAGGACGACACGTACGCCCAGGTTGTTGGTTCGATCTGCTGAAAGGCCCAAGGAAACTCAGACATGAAATGGCTCGGTGCGTGATTCCGGACGTTGCCGTCCTTCGAACGATCGATGACGTGCGTTAAACTGGGGGACGGTTAGGATTTATCCTAAAAGGGGTCTGACCCTTTGGCGGGCCTGTAAGATCCCGGACAAAAAAGACATGACCGGAGAGGGTCGGACCCCTTTTAGGACAAATCCAAGTTGCAGCGAGGATCTTGGGGGGCGTTCTTGTGACCGCTCCTTATTGTGACCGATTAAGTCGGAGAAGGTAGCGCCAAAATTCGAAGTTGGCGTTGCGTCTCCAGCCGGAATGTCTCCTAACCCAGAGCAATCCTCATAACCGTCAAATCTTAACGAACGTCGGCGATCATAACAGGAATCGCCGTTAACCAAAGGCCCCTGATGTCTCCACGACAAATTCTCGTTACCAGCGCTTTACCGTACGCCAACGGCCCGATCCATTTGGGGCACTTGGTGGAGTACATTCAAACGGACATTTGGGTTCGATTCCAAAAAATGTGTGGACATCGCGTGGTTTATGTCTGCGCCGACGACACGCATGGGACCGCGATCATGCTCAGCGCTCGCAAACACGGCATCAGCGAAGAGCAGTGGATTGGCCAGATGAGCCAACAGCATCAACAAGACTTCGCCGACTTCCATATTCAATTTGATCAGTATGGGAGCACCCACAGCGAAGAGAACCGACAACTTTGCCACCAGATCTGGGAACAGGCGTTGGCAAAAAAAATGATCGATTCACGAGATGTTCAGCAGTTGTACGACCCGGAGCAGAACACTTTTTTGGCAGACCGGTTCGTGAAAGGCAAGTGCCCCAAGTGTGGTGCCCCGGATCAGGCAGGTGACAACTGCGATAAGTGTGGCCACACGTATTCAGCAATCGAATTGATCGACCCTGTTAGCACGATCTCTGGCGCGCAACCGGAGATTCGATCGGCACCACATTTCTTTTTTCAATTGGAGAAATGTCGCGAGGTTGTCGAAGCCTGGATTGCGAGGCCCGGAGCGTTGCAGAGCGAGACGGCCAATTATTTACGCGGTCACTTTCTTAGCGACACGCTGCGTGATTGGGACTTGTCACGCACCGCTCCGTATTTTGGATTTGAGATTCCGAATCAACCAGGCCATTATTGGTACGTGTGGTTTGATGCGCCAGTGGGCTACATTGCAACGACCTGGCAATGGTGCAAATCGCATGGCGAACGCTTGGAAGATTGGTGGCGGAACCCTGCCGCCGAGATCCATCATTTTATTGGCAAGGACATCGTGTATTTTCATACGCTGTTTTGGCCAGCGATTTTGCACACGGCCGAATACGAACTTCCGTCTCGCGTTCACGTTCACGGTTTCTTGACAGTGAATGGGCGCAAAATGTCGAAACGGGACGGCACGTTTGTTCGCGGTCGGAAATATCTTGATCACTTGCAACCGGCCTACTTACGCTACTACTATGCGACCAAATTGGGTGACAACCAGGATGATTTGGATTTGAACATTGCCGAGTTCGTGGAGAAGGTGAATTCGGACTTGGTCAATAAAGTCGTCAACTTGGTGGCTCGTTGTGCCAAGTTTGCGACACAGACCGGCTTATCCGCCCAGTATCCGGCGGATGAAGGTCGGTTTGCGTTTGCAGCGTCCCAAAGCGAAGCGATTGCCGCGGCGTACGATGCGGGCGAACTTAGCAAAGCCATGCGATTGATCATGGAACTAGCGGATCGCGCCAATCAATTTGTAGATCAGGCTCAGCCTTGGAAATTGGCCAAGGTCGCGGAGCAAACCGATCGCCTCCGCGACGTGGTTACGATCACGCTCAATTTGTACCGGCAGATCGCGATTTACTTGGCTCCCGTGTTGCCGACCTTGCAGCAACAAACCGCCCAGTTGTTGGGTGAAGAGCTCGAGGACTGGAGTTTGGCTCAGCAGCCGCTGCTAAACCAAGCGATTGGCACCTATACCCACTTCATGCAACGTCTAGACATAAAGGATGTCGAGAAAATGATCGAAGAAACGAAGCTAGAAAACGCCGCGGCAGCTGCCTCCGGCGATACCGGAGCTCCCGCCAGCGGGGAAGCCACGACCAACCTTGATTCCGACGCGGCCTTGTTGGCCGAGCCGTTGGCTGGCGAATGTACGATCGAAGACTTTGGCAAAGTCGATCTTCGTGTCGCCCGAATTGTTTCTGCCGAAGAAGTCCCAGAAGCTCGCAAATTATTGAAGTTGGTGGTAAGCCTGGGCGGTGATCAAACCCGACAAGTATTTGCGGGCATTAAAGCTGCTTACAATCCGGCAGATTTGGTGGGCCGTTTGGTGGTGATTGTCGCCAATCTCAAACCACGTCAAATGAAATTTGGCTTGAGTGAAGGCATGGTGTGTGCGGCGGGCGGCGGTGGAGCGGAAGTCTTCCTACTTTCGCCGGACTCCGGTGCTGTTCCCGGCCAACGGGTCCATTAATTCTTTTATTAAGCAACGCCAAAAACAAAACCGCCGCAGAAGGCTCTGCGGCGGTTGTTGTTGTTGCGTCTCGTGATTCGTGAGGCTTAGAGCCGTACAAAGACGTTGGCGTTGTCGGACACGATCAGTTGGAATTGGTTCGGGTTGTCGAACTTGATTTCCGCGGTCAACTTCTCACCGTTGCTGTCTTCCATGGTCAACGTGTTGCCATCTAGTTCGAAATTGCCTTTGGTGACGCTGTCGCCGACGACTAGTTCGAAGCGGTTGGAGGGTTGGAGCTTCAGCGTCATCCCGCTGCTCTCCGATTCCCACTGGCCGATGTGCTTGGGTTCGTCGGCGTCCCACTTTTCGGGATTCCACAAGTTCTCGGTTTTTGCGGCAAAGTCGCCCATGGCCATGAGGTGATCGATGTAGTATTGGGCCGAGATCTTGCCATGAACTTGGATGCATCCGTGAACGGAGATCATTCGTGTCTCGGGATCGATGGAGTAGAAAAAGTCCCCGGCTTCACCCGACGCGGCAAGGAGTTTCATCATGCGTTCGGCCAACTTTTCTGCTGGGACATCTTGTGGGACTGGGGCCAACCGATACGCGTTCCAGATAAAGTTTCCGTTGGGTGATCGCAGGGCGACGGTTGGCAGGATGAAGCCGGCGTGTTTCACATCGAAAAGGAATACTCGCTCGTCGGCAGCTCGGAAGTTTTCCTTCGGGACCGATTCCAAGATTGTCTTGAATTCGTCCAGAGTCGTGATCGACGATTCCTCGACCGGGGTTCGCCCGGAAAGAGCTTTGAAGCCGTCAAAGGCAAAAACTTGATTTGCCGACAAAACGCCAAGGATCAGGGCCAAGGTCAGGGTCAGGTGCTTGCGTAACATGGGAAGTCTCCGGGATTTTTTGGGGGGGTGCGGGTTTTGTTTTTTTGTGTCGGACGGTTCCAACCACGCAATCAATACCGGGGAAGTCGCCGGCTGTGACGGCACCAAAGAAAAAAATATCGAGCCACCGGAAATTGGCGATTCTGCCGCAGCGGAGTGTCGTGCTTGTCGCTCGATAAATACTCAGGTTTCGCGTATAATAAACGGCAGAGATTTGGGGCGTTGGTTGAGAAAATCGAATCCTGCGGACGCGCATCGAGCCCCTGCGGGCACGAAATTGAGGAGAAATTGCACTGATGGCCAGGCCTACCAATTTTTGCGGACGAACCCGACGCGAATTTATTTGGCAGTCAGGAGCCGGCTTTGCGGGCGCTGCCCTGGCCGGAATGATGGGCCCCAGCTTGGCTCGCGGCGACGACGAGACCACTTTGGCCAAGTCGGCCAACCCGTTGGCGCCCAAAGAACCTCATTTTCCCGGCAAAGCCAAAGCGGTGATCTTCTTGTACATGTACGG
This sequence comes from Pirellulaceae bacterium, assembly GCA_041741535.1. Classification (GTDB taxonomy): domain Bacteria; phylum Planctomycetota; class Planctomycetia; order Pirellulales; family Pirellulaceae; genus M30B19. Next base: position 32,429 of record JBGSJV010000047.1, on the reverse strand, counting down.
TGGGCCCAGCCACATCGACACGTTCGACTACAAACCGAATATGGTCGGCATGGACGGCAAGACCATTCAAGTGAAAACCTTTGGCCGCGGCGGGCACCGCAACGAAGGGCGAATCGTCGAACCGAAATGGAAGTTCCACCAGTATGGGCAATGCGGCAAATGGGTCTCGGACCTATTTCCCAATCTCGCAAATCATGTGGACGATCTTGCGTTTATCCACAGCATGACTGCTGATTCACCGATTCACGGTTCAGCGATGTTGCAAATGAACACAGGCAAGATTCAGTCTGGCAGCCCATGTCTGGGGGCTTGGGTCAACTACGGCCTGGGGACCGTCAACGAAAACTTGCCGGGCTTTGTCGTCATGTTGGATCATTCGGGGGGGCCGATTTCTGGTCCAAAGAACTGGGCGACGGGTTACATGCCGGCGACGTATCAAGGAACGGTTGTCCGCAGCGAGGGTTCGCCGATCCTTGATTTGCGCCGCCCGCTCGACATGAGTGACGACACGCAGCGAGATTTGATCGATACACTCCAATACTACAATCACCAACACTTGTCGGCCAACGCCAACCATTCGGATTTGGCCGCGCGGATTGCCAGTTACGAATTGGCGTATCGCATGCAAAGCACCGCGCCCGAGGCCGTCGATATTGAGGACGAATCGGAAGAAACTCAGCGACTCTATGGTTTGGATCGTCAAACGACTCGGTACTTTGGACGGCAGTGCTTGATGGCACGACGACTCGTCGAACGTGGCGTGCGGTTCATCCAGATATATTCGGGGGGAGCTCATAACGATTCAAATTGGGACGCGCACGGCGACTTGGTTACGAATCATACGTTGCACGCCGGAGCGACGGACCTGCCGATTGCGGGTTTGCTGAAAGACCTCAAGCAACGAGGCCTGTTGGACTCGACCTTGATCGTTTGGGGCGGCGAGTTTGGTCGGCAACCAACTGCCGAGTACGCCGAAGGAACTGGCCGCGACCACAACGCTTACGGATTCACCGTGTGGATGGCCGGCGGAGGAATCAAGGGTGGCGTCTCGGTGGGGACAACCGATGAGCTGGGCGCGGCAGCCGTAGAAAATCGCTTCCACGTCAAACATATTCACGGGACGATCTTGCATCAAATGGGCTTGGATCCAAATCGACTCAGTTACTTCTACAACGGCCTGGACCAAAAACTTGTGGGCGTAGAAGGTGTCGAGCCCATCCATCAGCTGATCGGTTAACTTGTGCGAATCGCGGTGGATGTTGGGAACAGTCATCTGAGTTTTTCCGCTCGGACCAGCGGCGCCTTGTCTTCGGTTTCCGTCGCTTGGTCGGCCGATGCTCGCACGTTTCATTTGGCCGACCAAAAGGAGCCTCTTGATCTTGCGGCTTACTTGCAGCGATTCCTCTGGGCGAACATTCAAGCTGCGAGGCCAACACCGTCCGACTCGCAAACGGGCAATCCATGTTCGTGGTGGATTGCCAGTGTGAATCCACCCGCAACCGAACAGCTGCGAGTCGTCTTGCAACGGTTCCGGCCGGACGATGCGGTTCAGGAAATCGATCAAAGCCTGATTCCTTTGGAAGATGATCTGGAAAATCGCCACAAGACGGGTGTGGATCGCTTGTTGGCGGCTTGGTACGCCTCGCGCCATTGGGAGACGAAGCAAACGGCGACCGCTCCTTCAGCTCGAGGTGTGATTGTGGTGGATGCCGGATCGGCAGTCACGGTGGACTGGGTCGATGGGGCAGGCGTGTTTCGAGGTGGGATGATTTACCCAGGATTTCGGCTTGCTGCCAATTCGCTCCATCGGGATACGGCGGCTCTGCCTTTGCTCACCGAGTTCAAGTGCACGACTCCCCCGACGGCGGCGGGACGTGCCACGGCGCCGGCCATCGAAGCGGGCTTGTTTTGGAGTCAATGGGGCGGTTTGTGCGGGGCCGTAGAAGCACTGCAGCGACATGCGTGCCAGAGCGAGCGAACGGTTGGTTCTGGCGCGGAACATTTCGGTCAACCGCGAGTGATCGTAACGGGCGGCGGCATTCGGGCTTTTGAATCTTTGTTACCGCCGCATTGGCACTGGGAACCCCAGTTGCTACCCCGAGCGATTCTAGAATTGGCGGATGACATGCGAATGGAGGCGTTGGATGACAGGGGTTAACCAACCAGCGGCCGAACCATCGCGATCCACGGTTTGTCGGTTGACTGGCCCGCAACCGTCCGCGATCGCCGTTTTTGAATTGCATGGTCCGCGCGCCTTCGAGGTTGCCGCGACGCATCTTTGGTTAAAAAACAAACACCCGTTGTGGCAACTTCCGACTCAGAAGATCGCGTTTGGTTTTTGGAAACATCACGCAACTACTTTAGATTCCAACGAATCAACGGCTACCGAAGACGTTGTGTTTTGCCGCACCGGCCCAGCTTCCGCAGAATTGCATACCCATGGCAGTCCCGCAATTGCCGATTCCATTTTTTCAGCATTTCGCGACAGCGGGGTCATGATTGTCGATCCAAGTGAAAGCCGATCTGCGAATTCGGACGGTCGTAGCTTGCCATTGCCAAGGATCATGCAGTTCTTGGAGCCGGAGTGGTGGGAGCCGTCGGTGGGTATCGTAACACCGGCACGGTGGGAATGCTTGTGTGATCGATTGGCGGCAGCGGAGTTCCCGACGAGTGATTTGTGTCGGCTGCAAAGTCGGGTCTACGAACTTTTGGGCCGCGCTCGAGCCGGGGAAGTCGGCCGCCTATTGTGGGCTCAGATGCGGGGAGCGTGGCTGCTGCGGCTGGAATCAATCGCGCAAAAAGTCGACGTGAGATCCGAAGAAGCTGTGTCGGACTTGGACGAGTTGCTTGCCACTTGGTCATGGGGACAATTCTTGGGTCGCGATGTCCAAGTGCTCGTAACCGGAGCTCCCAATGTTGGCAAAAGCAGTCTGATCAATGCTTTGTTGGGCTATCAAAGGAACGTCGTCTCGGATCGACCTGGGACAACTCGCGACTTGGTTGGACAAACCACAGCGATGGCAGGCTGGCAGGTCCGGCTGGTCGATTCGGCAGGATTGCGTCCTAGTGAAGATGAGTTGGAAACGCAAGGCATTCAGCTGGCCACGGCCGCGGCTCAGCAAGCCGACGTGGTCGTCGTCGTTCGATCGGTCGATGTTCCTTGGTCATCCAGCCCGTCACTGTCGGAAAACGTGCCCGTTATTTCGGTTCTGAATAAGATTGACTTGCTGGACGCGACCACCGGAAATTCGTCGAACGCGCTCGAGGATGGGGACAGTCACGCCGTCTCGACCAAAACCGGTCAGGGATTGCCGGAATTAGTCCAACGAATCGTGAGCACGGCGGTACCGCGGCCCATCAGATTCGAGCCGTCCGAGACAGGCCTCATGCCTGCGGTTGTCTTTGCCGCCGAACTTGGGCAAATCTTACGAGATTGGCGCGAGCGACTATCGAGGGAAGCCCTCCCACACGAGTCTGCCGTCGAGGACCCATGGCTGAGCAATCAATGACTGGAGAACCGAGGCACTGGCTCCAAAGGGGCCTGACCGGTCTGACCCTCTCCGGTCATGCCTTTTTGTCTGAAATTTTTCCATACCCTCCGAAGGGTCAGACCCTTTGGGGACAGAGTCGAGGGACGTGAGGCAATTGGTGCGAAAGTGTTGGCGATGTCCACAGTAAATATCCGACCGCTCATCGAAGTGGCTGTCGCGGATCTTGAAGACGCGATCATTGCCGAACAATGCGGTGCGGACCGGTTGGAGCTGAACTGTGGCATGCCACTTGGGGGCCTGACGCCTTCCATTGGCCTGGTTCAAGAAGTCGTCGCGGCGGTCCGTATTCCCGTGGTGGTGATGGTCCGCCCACGCCCCGGCGGGTTTTGTTACTCTGCCCGGCAACACCAAACCGCCCTGCGCGATGCTGACGCGATCTTGTCGGCCGGAGCCGCGGGAATCGTGTGGGGAGCATTGGATGCCAATCGGGATATCGATCGACCGAAAGTCGCTGACATGAAAACGTTGGTCGAAAACAAAGAACTCGTCTTTCATCGAGCCGTTGATCTCGCGCGAAATTGGCGAGCGTCCCTGGAAGCACTGGTGGATTTGCGCGTGGATCGCATCTTGAGTTCCGGACAACAGTCCGCCGCAATCCAAGGCGTGGACTGCTTGAAGGCCATGGTTCACTCATTCAGCAGCCAGATCGAACTGATTGTGGGCGGCGGTGTACGTGTCGCGACGATTCCAAGGTTGTATGCCGCTGGTCTGCGGCAATTTCACGGCACATTTTCGCAGACAGCGAACGACCCCGGCTACGAAACTGCAGCGTTCCGATTTGCCGAGAATGACCAACTTCGTTGCCTCGATACGGCCGAGTTGCGGTCGGCCCGAGCGTGGTTGGATCACCTATTTTCGGAATAAAGCGTACAAACGGTACCGGCCAGTGTTAATTTGTAGCGGTTGGAGGAATAGAGCCGCGACCGAAGAATCGAATCAGGTCATGACGATCGCTCGCCGATATACAACAAAGGCTGTGGGTCTCCGAAATTTGGACTTGATCCAAAAATCGGGCAGCCAAAAACCGAAGGGTTCCTGTTGCGGCGAGCAGGGACCCTTCACTTTTTTTATCACTCGATTTCAACAAATTCGTGCCCAACAAATTCGTGGCCAACAAATTCGTGCCCAACAAATTCGTGCACGGCAAATGACTGCACGACGACAGACGTTTTAAAAATTCTCGTGCCCGCCGCGATTAGAGCAAGTCAATGCGTGCGGTCGCGACCGTCGAGTCGTAAACACCATTTGTTTGATAACCGCGAGCGGTCACAATGATTCTTCGAATTCGTCCCTCGGGTGGTAGTGTATAACCCCAGGTCGCGTAGCTTGGGTCGCCGGGATACGTCACGTCGGTCTGAATGAACTGATAGCCGATTTGCCAAGTTCGTCCGTCGAAGTATTGACCGGAATCGATGTCACGGATCACCAGTCGTACTTCGCGAATGGCCGCATCGCCCTTGGTCCAACCGCCGAGTTCGAGAGGCAAAAGGCGTCCGGCAACGGACTGTGGCGAGACCGGTTTGGTGATCGAGGTTCCAACGGAGCTTGTCTCGACCCGCAAATTACGCCGAAAAATATCTGTCTGGAATTGTCCGGTTCGATCATAAATCCGAGCGGTGACGTCGATGCGATACTCGGAATTTCCGCCGGGTGTGAAGTCGTAGCTCCAGGACGTCAAGTTGGTATTAGGTGCCTGCAGGGAAGCTCGAACTTGGAAAAACTGATTTTGCCAACTAAAACCATTAAAGTACTGCAGCCCGTTTGACCCGTTCGTCTGACCTTGAGCTTGACGCGTGATTACTAACCGAACTTCCGAAACACCTTGAATCGCCTCGGCGTATCCTTTTAAGCGAACTCGTTTGAAGGACAGTTCTCCGTCAAAACTTGGCGAGGAAATCGTTCCACCGAATCGAAACGGATCTGACCGGAACTCGATCAGCAATCGCTCGAACAGATTTCGTTCGCCTGACGATAAATCTGCGACTCGGTTTTGTCGCTCCATCGGATCCAGCAGATGGTCATAATATTCGGTGCTGCCATCAGCCCACCGAGTGTAACGTTGATCATGAAATCGTACGGATTGGAACACGCCTTCAATGTTCTGAAACGCGTGTCCGAGCTTCTGATAGTGCTCGGTCAAAATTCCGGCCGGTCGCCAGGTTGCTGCTTGCGGAACGCCACTGGCCGCCCATAGTCCGCGAAACGACATCCCATCACTCACGATGTTGGATGCTTGGCAAAGCTCCAAAATGGTCGGCATGACGTCGACGTGGGACAGCAAATGCGATCGTTCGACGCCTCGAGCGACCCCCACCCCTGGCCCCCAAACGACCATTGGAACTTGAGTAGCCAAATCGTACGGTAATTGTTTTCCCAGATGACGCTGTTGGCCCAGCATGTACCCATTATCCGAAGTGAAAATAATCAACGTTTTTTGGGCCAAGCCGGTTTCGTTGAGATACGAGCGCAACAAGCCCAACATCTCATCCACCGACCTCATTGCCAACATCCGTTCACGATATTCCTGGTCCGCTTGGGCAATCTGCTCCGCGCCAAGTAGTGGCAGGTTGGCGATCGCGCCCGGTTTGCCTGTCACGTTGGCCAAGTTGAAATCCGACCGCCATGGTTGTCGCATGTTCGGCCACCATGATTCGTAGCGTTGATCCAACATGGATCCGGTCGTTGGTTTGTGGGGACCATACGGCGCCAAATACATCAGAAACGGCTGCTGGGGATTACGAGCCACATGTTGGTCGATCAATTGGATCGAATCGATAAACTCAAGGTTGGTGCGATACTTCGATTGCAAATGGGGATGGTAGCGCTCCGGATAATCTGCCAAGTCCAAGTTCGCAGATTCGGCAACGGCTTCTTCATAGACACCGTTGCGCCGACTTTGGTAGCGTCGAAAGTCATAGTATTGCCCACTTAGACTCGCGTAGAAGTCATCCCAGCCCACGGGTCGCAATTCTTGCCACGACTGATTGGCCAGTGGACTAAAATCGCCGTGCAGGTACTTGCCAACCATCATGGTTCGATAACCGGACTGTTTGGCCAGATTCGCAAATTCGAGATTTCGCCAATCGATTCTTGGTGCGCTGGGTTGAAGGCTCGACGGTCGACCCATGTATTTGCCGAAGCCACCCGGAAATCCATTGCTGACAACTTCGCTTGGTAAGTGCGAACGGACCCCGTGGTCGAACAAGTATCGTCCGGTAAGCAGGCTGGCTCGAGACGGGCCACATAACGGCGACGTCACGTGACAGTTCGTAAATCGGACGCCATCACTGGCCAATTGCTGCAGGTTTGGCAGGAGACCGTTTTGTCGACCATTCTCAAACAAATAGACATCGAGGTCATCGACGTTAATCAAAATAATGTTCGGACGTTGCCCCGACTGCCCAAACCCGCTAGACGCGCATGCTAGCCAGCACCAACAGACCGACAGAAAGAGAATTGGTCGGAGCCGCGCGAAAAAGTACATAGAAACCCACGGACATTTAGGAATGGACCGCCAAGCAAACGGGATGACGCGCAGCCAAACGAGGCTCGCGAGTCGCCTTACTCTAGTTGCCCAAATTCACATCGGCAAGATTTCGCGATCCGATGATCGGAATGCCGGTGGTTTTTGATTCAGTTTCATGCCAAAAAACGGCTCTGAAGACAATTTCAATCGTTGGAGCTGCGGTTTCGGCGAGATTCGGAATGGAACACGTGTTTGGAGTCGATGGCCCCACGGAATTTAAGAATGGCAGAGTCCATTTCTCAAACTACCTACGAGGCTAACGGACCAAGAATGCACTGTCCCAAAAGTCGTCTGACCCTTTGGAGGGCACGTAAAAATTTCGGACAAAAAGGCATGACCGGAGAGGGTCAGACCGGTCAGACCCCTTTGGGACAAAGCCTAGCAATCGGTGAAGCCGTTGCATCTTGGGCACCGTTTCGGGCATCGGCGATGCTACAAGTTTGATTGGCAGTCGGCTATGATCTATGTACCGATTTAGGTCAATTTGCACCGCGACGCCGCGCTCGGAACTGCCTATGGGAAAATGGCCATGAACGATTTGCCAGATTGGGACGCCGTGATTCGAGGCCTGCGCGAAGGCGACCGCAACACGTGCCAGATGTTTTTCGAACAACACGGGGCCGCGTTGGAAGCCATTGCCGGCCGACAGATCTCGCGGCAATTGCAACGGCGAGTCGGGGCCGACGATGTCGTGCAGTCGGTGTTTCGGACTTTTTTTCGCAGGATGGCTGGGGGGCAATTCAAGATCGCTGATGCGGATGCGATGTGGCGCCTGATGTGTGCCATCACGTTGACAAAATCTCGTCGCGCGCTTCGTAATCACACCCGACAGAAACGGGGACTTAACCGCGAAAGCCATCTGTCGGAGATTTCGGCAGACTCCGCCGAAAACGGTACCGATTGGATCGCCGACCGCGCGCCTGATCCCGCGCTTGCTGTCGAAATGGCCGATCAACTTACGGCGTTGCTTTCGCAATTGGGGGAAGAGGAGTGCTTGGTCTTGCAGTGCAAGTTGACGGACCTCACAAACGAGGAAATCGCTTTGCAATTGCAATGCTCGGAGCGAACCGTGAGGCGGCTATTGGCGAAGATCCAAACCCAGTGGCAAGCGATGTTCAACCCGCTGGAAGATTCTTAAGAAATACTTGTCCATCTTTGCTCCGAACGGGAATTCCTCTAGTGAGTCCGTCGCAGACAGACGGTGAGTCTCAAACGTTCCGTAGCCCTTGGAGCCCGCCATGAAAACTATCGCTATTGCCGTTATCTTGTTGTTTTCGATCGTCGCCGCGTCATTTGAATTCACGGCGGTGAATCGTGCCCCCGCACCGGCCGAATTGGACGGCCCGATATCGACCAACCCCATCGACTATACTGTTGGATACGGGATGGATGAACCGAACCAACCCCGCACCCAATTGCAGAACCAGGCTTTTTTGTACGAAAGCTACGCACCGGTTATGATCGGTTGATCCGGTTTCAAAGACGCCATGACGACCTCGCTGGAAGCCCTAATTTGGCAATTCGATCAATCGCTTCAATCGGGCCAGCGTCTCGAGTTGGACGGGGTCTTGGGGCAAGTGTCGGAGGATCGACGGCCAGAACTCTTGGTGGAGTTGATGGCCATCGAATTACAGCACGATTGGATGGCGGGAATCGAACGATTTGTGGACGAATATCGGACTCGCTTCGCGGGATTGATTGTAGATCCAGGCGTTTGGGATTCGGTGGTCCGCGAAGAATTTATTGCTCGCCGTCGCGCCGGAGGCGAGTTGCCGAGCGGCGAACTGCAGCGGCGCTTCGGATCGCGCGCCGGAGAATTCTTCGAAGTGTGGCGGCAAGTCCGTCAGGATTATTCTTCCGTTTTGCAACTCAAGAAAAACGTAACGTCGCCATCGGAAACTTGGATCGGGCGACTCGTGGCGGCTCGGTTCGAAATATTGGATCACGTCGGACACGGAGCATTTGCAGAGGTATATCGCGCGTTTGATCGAGTGCTTCATCGCGAAGTCGCAGTAAAACTCACGCGCGAGCCATTGGCCGATGAAAGCGAAGATGCTCAACGGTTTTTTCGCGAAGCAGAATCGATTGCCCATCTGCAGCATCCGGGGATTATTTCCATCCACGAGTTCGGACGAGAAGGCGATCGACTCTATATTGTCGAGGAGTATGTTTCGCACGGGACACTCGAACGCCAGATGAACCGTGGGCCGTCGACAACCGAGCAAGCGGCCAGGTGGCTACAAGAGATCTGCAATGCAATGGATTACGCCCATCAGTGTGGCGTGATTCATCGCGATTTGAAACCGGCCAATGTGCTGCTCGACCGAGAAGGGCGTCTCAAGGTGGGCGATTTTGGGTTGGCCGTTCGCCGCGATGGAGAGATGCGATTGACGAGCCATGGACGATTGCTCGGGACGCCCGCCTACATGTCGCCCGAACAAGTGCGCGGCGACTGTGCGATCACTCCGGCCACCGATGTGTATGCGCTGGGTGCGATTCTCTATCAAATGCTCACGGGTCAACTCCCATTTCAAGGTTCGGCGGCAACCGTACTGAACCAGATTCTCCATGAGGATCCGAAACCACTGAGACAACGGTGCAAGGCTATACCCCAAGATTTGGAAACCATCTGTTTGGTCGCCATGGCCAAGGATCCGCAACATCGCTACGGATCAGCTCGAGAGATGGCCGAAGACTTGCGTCGCTACATGGCCCGCCAGCCGTTGCAAGCTCGTCGCACGGGGTGGTTCGGTCAACTGCGTCTGTGGGTTCGCCGGCAACCGGTGTTGGCTGCCGTGAGCATCGGTTCCGCGGTATTGATTACCTTGACCGTTGTGGGCAGTTTCAATCGTATCACGCAGGAACGCGACCGTTACCGAGCCGAACGTGACCGAGCCAACGCCGCGCTTTGTGATTCGTCCATGTCGAACGTTGAAAACGAACTGCAAGTTCGCGCGTCTGGATGGTTCGAGCGAGCGGAAAACTACTTCGCACAGGCCGCTCGATTAGCCGATTTGCCGCAGCGTCAGTTGGAACTGCGCGATTTGGGTGCGAAGTTATTCCTGGAACCGGCGCCGCGTTTTGAACAAGTCGCGTGTTTCCAAGTTCCCGATGCAGATCCTGTGGCCCTCGATTCCGTCACTGAATCGAGGGCCATCAGCGCCCTCTCGATTGATCCAAAATCGACGGACTGGGTCGCCGTGGGAACCGTGATGGGGGATATCTACTTCTGGAACCCAGAAACGGGAATGCGGCACTTGGTCGTGCGCATGGACGACCGTGTGTCACAACTTCAATGGGAAGCGGCGTCGGGCCAGTTGTGGGCCTTGTCCGAAGACGAGCTCCATTATTGGAAGTTCGACGAGCCTCAACCCGGAGGCACACCGGTGTGGAAACCCACGGTCAGCGATAAACGCGTTGCCGAATCTGTAACGACGTTTGCGTATCACGCCGCGTTCCAAAGTTTGGTCTGTGGATTTGAGGATGGACATCTCGAAATCATGCGGCAAACACCGACAGGATTTGTCCAAGAACAAAGTTGGATCGGTCATGAAAGTGAGTTGGTCCAGGTCGTCTTTTCGGAAGACGGAATGTTGCTGGCCAGTTCTTCGTTGGATCGATCCCTCAAGTGTTGGGAGACGCGAACGGGAGCGATGTTATCGGCTCGTCTGTTGTCGGAGCCTGCTCGATCGCTGAACTTTGCCGCTCGCGGCAGCGACCTACTATGGACGTCCTGGGAGACGTTTACCCTTTATCGAGCTGCGATCAACGGCCCCATACAAGAATTTGGGAAAATGGCCTTCCCGTGGCGAAGCGTCGCTGAGACGTCCGAACAACGGGTGGCGTCGATCAGTACGGACGGACAATTGGTGCTTTGGCAAGGCAATCAACAAATCGTGCACCTCCGCAACGACTCGGAATGGACCGCGTTGACGGCCGTGCCAGAGTTGGAGATTATCGGCGTCGGCTCGGCGACCGGTGAAGTGCAGTTGATTCAAGTGGCGGGTTCAAAATTAAACCGACGATTTCCCACTCGTCACGCGATCACCATCGATCAAGTCGGCCATTTGTACGACGAGCGCGGCAGGCTTGATCCCGATGAGCCCACCACCCGAATGAGTGATTTTCAATGGAACGATGCGAGCGGCTTGGTTGTTGGTGCGAAATCTGATTGGGTTGTTTTTGCCAATCAAGCGGGCGACGTCCATGTCATCCGAGATGGCGAGGTGCGTGTCTTGGAGAGAGTCGTTGCCGGATATCCGGCCAACCTCGCTTTAGGCAACCACGACAAATGGCTGGCGACCTGCAGCGATGCTGGCCCGGTCAAGATTTGGAACGTGGACACGCTGGAGTTGGTTCGCGAGATACCTGTCGATGTCGGGCGGGTCATCGCGATCGCCCTGCAACCCGATGGCGATGGCGTGATCGTTGCTGGGCGCTCAGGAACGTTTTTATATGCAGCGGAGCAAGCTCCATTCGCCTTGAATCCGCACGTTCAATCAAGCGCCGCGTTGGCTTGGGGCGATGGTCGCTTTGCGATCTCGCAATCCGATGGGCAGATCGCGGTCCACCAGAATGATCGGTCGGGCCCGCCGGTGATGTTTGGGTCACTGGATCCGCTCGTGCACGCGTTGGCATTTTCTCCGGACAGCTCCATCTTGTTTGCACTTTACCAAAATAAAGATGTCGCCAGCTGGGATGTAAACGCCGGTCGCTTGAAACAAAAACGAACCCTGGATACGGTTCATGATCTGGTCGCCGTCGACCCATTGGGCCAGATGTTGGTTCTGCAAACCAAGTGGGGACGGAGCAAGGTCCTCGATCTCTCGACGCTCCAGTTGCTGGCTCAATTGGAACATGGAGGACGTTGGTCGGGATTCTCGCACGATGGCGATCAACTTTGGATCGCTGGACAGGGACTGTCGGTCTTGGAGCGAACGTCTCTGGAGCCGTCGATATTTCCAACGAAAATGTCGGCAGCGCAATTGCAAGACCCGACCGAACGCATATTGTCGACCGTACCCACGACGCAGATTCCGGGTGGACACACGGATACGGTGTGGTCGATGGACGTGAGCCCAAACCAACAGTGGATGGCCACTGGCAGTTTTGATCGACGAGTCAAAATTTGGGACATCGAAAGTCGCGAGTTATTGACCGAACTGCGCCAACATCAAGAAATGATCTGGCGAGTAAGGTTTTCTCCCGACAGTCGATATCTTGCCACCGGGAGCGCCGACTCAGAGGCCCAAGAGGGAGAATTGATTCTCTGGCGAACCACCGATTGGTCGAGCGTGGCCGCGAAGCGAATTGGAACTCGGCTGGTTGGAGCGATTGATTTCCATCCCCGGTTGCCATGGATCGGGCTGGCCACTTTTGACGGCTTGGTTGCGTTGGTCCACTCGGAAACCTTGGAGAGTCAACACACTGCCCAGCCATTTCGACACCCAATCGTCGATCTCAAGTTTCATCCTCAAGGCAACGTCATGGCCGGAGCTTGCTTGGGTGATGGTGTGGGGCTCTGGAATGTCGCGAGCGGAGACCTGGCAACCGACCAACCCCTGCACAACCCTATCTTTCTCAAGGAGCCCAGTGAACGGGTCTGGGCCATCGCCTTTTCGGGCGACCAAAAGTTGTTGGCGGCAGGTTGTGAATCGGGTGCCATCATTTTGTACGATACTCGCGACTGGAAACGCATCGCAACCCTGCCGACCGGGCGACCTCGTTTGCGATATTTACGATTTTCTCCCGATGATTCGAAGATATTTGCCTCCGTGTTTGTCGGCGATGGTTGCCTGGTCGAGTTGGATCAAATGCGCCAACGATTGCAACCGCTCGGATTGGCTTGGTGAGTCCTCGCGTGGTTTGCGCCCGAAGAGTTGATTGATTTTTACAGATTCGACTCCATTTTTTGTCCGCGGCAAGTGGAAACGGGAATTCCAACCTTGCCCGAACGATTGGATCGGCTAGTCCGACGCCTTCGCTCTGGGTTGCGTTTTTGATTTTAGATCCACAATTGGCGTAGGATTGAAACCATGAAGTCCCATCTTCTTATCCGATCAATCGTTTGGTTATGGCTTTTGATCAACGTGGCAGGCACGGGCATTTGCAGTGACGAAATTCACACGACCCGGGAATACCATCAGTTGACGTCCGATCCGTCGGGAATCGGCGGTCCAAGTTCTCCAATGATCCATGGCAACACCGTGTACTTTCCGCGTTTGGTCGAGGATCGCAGTCAATACGAAATCGTGGCGGTCGATGCGCAAACCAGTCAAACTCAAATCATCGACAAATGGGTGATCGCCGAAAATGGGCAGTTGCAAGGTTTTAGCTATGCCGGCGGCCCGATCATGATCGGCAACTCGGTGGTTCGATACAACGGACGAAACGTGGTTGAACTTGATCAACCGGTGGTCGCCAGTGTCTCGGGGCCACTGTTTTCCGTTTCATTCGGCGCGAACATTCGAGATTCGACACTGCAATTGGATACCGGTGTCTATCGGGTAGCCGCCGGTGGCTATGAAGCGGTAATGTCCGCCGACCAAGTAGCGGATGTGTTGGGCGTGTTGCCAAGGGAAGTGGGCCGAATTGGATCCGTTTCCAGTTCTCGTGATGGTCGCCGATTCGCATGTTTATGTTACGTCGGGTCGGAGCGGCCAGAGGTCGCGGCCAAGAACGGAATCTGGTTCATTACTTACGACGGCGGCAAGGTCACCGTGATGAATGAAGACAACGCACCGTATCAAGGAGGTGGTGCGCCGATCTTTTCGATCTCAGGAGATGGGGCGTGGCTGGCTTGGGGCGACTACAGCTGGGAGAACATTCGGCTGACCTCGGTTGGACAACGTGGCGGTCGGCAGATCTATAGTGCCAAGAATCTGCGCGGGGGGGCTGCGCTTGGCTCGACGATGAGATTCTTTTACGCTGGCCAGAAACTAGCGGTGTTGATGGGTGACTCTGGCTACGCCGTTTTGGTCGAGGGCAGCCAACCGTTTGAAGTGGTTCCTCCCGACGTTCCCGTGTTCGGGTCCCAAGGTAGCTTTAACAATCTCTTTGTCACTGAAGCAACCGGCGGCCTGTTTGCGGGGTATTGCATCGTCCAAGGGTCGACACAGGTCGGAGTGATGCGATTAAATCCGTCGCGAGAGCTGCAACGGCCCGATGCCCCGTTGATTCGGCAATACAATGTCGATCCCCCATTTATTTCCAACGACATCAGCCGTGCGTCAACCCATCGGATTGGGGTTCAGTCGGCACACCCCGTGATCAGTGCCGGCTACATGCACCTCAAGGATGGTGTGTCGGTTATGGATGAAACCGCCTATACCGCCATGATCGACAATGGCCAAGATCCCGATCAAGTTGCAAACGACAATGTTTGGTCGGGACGCCTTTGGGTCTACCCCCAATTCACGGGGAACCGCGATGTTCGCACAACCTTGATCAATCGTGATGCCAACCAAGTTCATCATGGCTTCGGTGTTGAGTTTGGTTCGTACACGATCGCCAATAATCCGCCTCCGTCTCAACCCGAATTGACCGATGTCCAGCCGCCCAACCAACGAAGCGACGATCCAAACACCAGCTCGACCGGACTCGCCGGAAATGGCGGCAATTCGCCGGGGAACTCGGGAACCGGAACAAATGGCGAATCGAATGGCTCTGGTTCAGCGACGGGAACCAACGCAGGAACTGGAGCAGGAACCGGAGCAGGAACCGGAACAGGGACCGGAACAAGGCCGGGGACCGGGGCTGGGCCGGGAATGGGGGCGGGACTAGGCGGAGGCACTGGAACCGGACCGGGCAGTGGAGCTGGAACAGGAGCCAGTCGCGGTGGCGGCACAGGAACCGGAACAGGCGGCACGCCACCCAAACCGGCTCGCCCCACCATTGCCGTTGGTCGACGCGACGTTCAATCAGGCGAGACCGTCACGATCCCGGTTTATCTGCGCAACCCCCTGGGAACGGCCAACGTGAATATCGAGATTTCGTACGACCCGAATGTGATCGTGCCGGTTGGGGAAGTTGTTCGCGGGAACGTGCTTCCGGACTCCACCTTATTTAGTGCGAACAATAGTGAAGAAGGGATCCTCCGTGTTGGATTTGCCGGCTCAACAGTTTTGGTCGGCGACGGGACGATTGCCGAGATCATGTTTCGGGCCGTCGGCGAGATCGGCAGTTCCGCGGAATTGCCACCGCTCGTTACGACCATGAACACGGCAGCGCGCGAAACAATAACGCCCACGACGGAAGCAGGCGCTGTGCGAATCGTCGCGCGTCGCGAACCCGGAGATTTTGACGGTGATGGTCGCGCTTCGGCAGCTGACGCCTTGGCGGCCTTGGAGATGTCGGTTCGATTGCGACCAATCGATTTGATTGTGGACATGGACTCCGACGGCGCCGTGACCTCGTTGGACGCGGCGCTGATTTTACAAAGTGCGGTGGGAGGTGCGAGATGAATCAGCGACTTTTTCGAAGTCATTCAATCGACCAACGGCGCTGCCTGTGGATGGCGTTGGTGTTTGTTGGCCTGATGACGTTTTCTATTTCAGCGTGGGGCGATGGCGTGCAATTGATATTGCCAAATGCGAATACAAGTACTGACGAACGAACAGGTTGGGCAATCGAGCTTGATAGTTCGGAACAACTCGGAGCCCTGCAATTGGATCTTCTGTTCGATTCGGAAACGTTGGATCCAGTGTCGATTGAAGCGGACTTGCTGTTGCGA
This sequence comes from Pirellulaceae bacterium, assembly GCA_041741535.1. Taxonomy (GTDB): domain Bacteria; phylum Planctomycetota; class Planctomycetia; order Pirellulales; family Pirellulaceae; genus M30B19. The sequence goes on along the minus strand of JBGSJV010000047.1, from coordinate 16,621 downwards.
AAGGCGCAAGGTGGATTGGAATTCAAGCTAATTGAACCAGGCCGAATCAGGATTGCTTTGGCCTGTCCGAAACCGCTGCAAGGAAAAGGGCCCCTGTTCCGCTTGCGAGGCACTCCCACCACGGGCACGGCGAACGTGGCGTTGACCGTCGCCGCTGCTCAGGCGTGGGAATCCCAAACGTTGCGTGAACTTCGCGTCGAATCCACTGCCGGAGTGATCACCGTGGTACCTAAGACCACGGGTGCCACACCTGTTCCGTTGTGGGTCTGGGCGATCGGTGGCGGAATTGGGTTGCTGGCTTTTCGGTTGCTCCACAGGAAATAGGCCCCTTTTTTTGGGAATTCCTGTCCGAGGTTGGACCAAAACAGGAATCAAAGCTATTAGGGCGGGCTGGTTGGCGGGCGTGGTGCAACACGTTCGGACATGGGCTCGTGATCGAGGATTTGATTCGATGAAAATGAGTGTCTGCAATTGGATTGTATTGCTGGTTTCTCTGTTACCGACGGAAGACTTGCTCGGACAGAACCAAAACAGATCGAGTGGGCAAGCCGAGACGATCGTCGCACCAGGACCTTGGGCTGATGAAAAAGAATCGGCAGAGAATCCCGCCGAGTTGCGAACAAAAGCAGTCGGACTGTTTATCGGCGACGATTCACTTTCTCCCCTGGTACTGCAGATCGAAGAACGAGCCGAGCACCCAGGATCCCTTGCTGTGCGTGGCATGGGTACCTGTTTGTATTCGACCGACGACTCGACTCCAATCCAAGTGGAGTTCCGAGGCATCGGCTCCTTCGAGACGCAAACGCTGGACGTTCGCGGGGCCCTACGTTTCATCGCGGACGGCCAACGACTGACAACCGATTGGTATTTTCCCTGGTACGGCCAATTCGATCACGCCAACGGAAGTTGGCGGTTAATGGTCACGCCGACGCATGTGCTTTCGACATCTCGGCCCGGCCAGAAAACAGCCGAGTCCTCATCGACGTTTTCGAACCAGCCGACCCTGACGGTGAAGGATGGTTTTGACTCGGCCTTGGTCACAGATGTCCAACGCCACAACGCCGATGCATCGACAGTTGTGGGCGAAACGCCAATCGGTCGTGGACAAGTCTCGGCAGAAAATTTGGCCAATCGCTTGCGGGCAGGATACATTCAAACGGTCATGTCCGTGGAGCAAATGGGCAATGAGCGACGAAAGGCTGCCGCCCAATTTCTGGGCGTAACGTCGAGTTCCCAGAAACATTCCGATGGGACGAACGTGTCCCCTCCAGCGATCGACCCATTTCAAGATTACCTCGACAATGGGGTCTTGGTGTTGGCGGCGATATTTAGGAACGAGGATTATTCAAGATACCTAGATCGCGTTTTTGCGCCGATAAAGGACGTCAAGCATCAAAGCCCCAGTCACCCCGCAAGTCCGACTGCGACAGCATCGCAAACTCTAACGCCGCGATCGACAACAACGGGTGGTCCGAATCAAGCTCTCAACCAGAACCAAGCTCCGATCCAAACACAAGCTCCGCCCCTGACTCAAGCTTCGAATCAGACTCCGGCAGCAACTCCCGGCGATCCGTTTGCCGGCCTCTTGCTCGACGATGTGTTGGCTGTCCTGCGGCATCACGGCGTTCGCGATGATCGGATCGAATCAGTACTGGTTCCGGCTCCCGATCCCTCCCGTGCTTGGCAAGTGTCGACCGTGACTCGTTTGCCAGATGGTCGCATACAAATTGTCAATTATGACTCGGGGCCTGATGGACCGAACGGGACGGGACTTGGCTCATCAGGCGCGAGCGGCGCGGGCAACTCGAGCGGGCGACAAGTGCCCAATGGAAACCAGCCTGTCAATCCACCGGTGGTCGCAGGGCAACCCGGCAACACGATATCCGGCAACGGTTCGACAGGCACCGCTGGAACGCCTCCCAGCAATACGGGAGGCGTGACAACGTCGAACGCCCATGGAACGAACAATGTTTCGGAACCAAGTGACCCACCGACACCGCCCCCTCCCACGACTCCCGGGGCACCGACGAACTCGGTAACACCACCACCTCCCGCTCCGCCGGTCGCAACCGCCCCACCGACTCGATCCGCGCCGATCCGTCGTGGTGCCGCGGGAAACCGCAGTGATCAAGTCTATGACCCAAACATTACCGTATTGGTCAACGAAGATTCGGGCCAAGCCCCCACCGCTCCTCTTTCCGCTTCCCAAATCGAAGCGGCCACCGCCGCACTTGATCGCAACATGGTTGCCAATAGTGTCGCTCCAAGCGCGGACAACCATCGGTCCGGCGTTGGAACAATGCCGACGTCCGATGGATCGACCTCGGGCCTAACTGCAGCTCAAATCAACGCGGCTCGCGCCGCCCTCACGCGCGTTGAAGGTCATGGCATTCATGTTCAGCCGAAGGGCCCCGGCATGGAGGGCAACCACCAAGTTGGCAACGGTGCTTCAACCGACAGGGAGCGACGAGGCTTCCAGTTAGGAGATGCGGCCGCGATTGGATCCGACTTCCGTGAGGGTTCGATAACGCCCGGGGGATCATTGTCGCTCAGCGGACACCTCGACCGTGGTCACGAAGGCATGTGGTTCAACATTTTTAGAGGGCCCATGCCTGCAGACATAGAAGACGCGATCAAACACAATCAGGAATACTGGACGCCGCCTACACCGCAACAAGACGATGATGCCACCGTCACACTTCACCGTTTTGAAATGAGTGACACCGAAGGGGTTCTTCATTTCGTTCGCGAAGTCCATGTCAATGCCGAAGCGACCAGTTGCGCATACTTTCATTTTGTTGTCTATCACGGCTTCTTGATTGAGTACGGGCATAACGTGAGTGGCCGAGTTGTCCATGACGTGGGTCGGGACTGGCCGACGGTGCTTCGACACGCACAACAGCTGATCGATCGCCGTTTTCCTGCGGTTTCGGCCGACGATACAAACCTCGCCGACACGACGATTGCTGGCGAGGAGTCGCACGCGGTGGATGGGATTTGGGAGGCCGAGGTACCCAATGGCATTGCCCTCCAGTTCAAGATGACCGTCCGGGGAAACACGGTGCAGATGGCGATGAATCCGAATGGCGAAAGTCGGATAGCCGGTCTTCCCACAATTGAAGGAAAGATCTCTGGAAGCGACAGCCGTTTTTCTGGCGCACTGTCGACGCCCGGGCCCAACGGCGAATCGACGGTACCGTTCACGATGACGTTGTCATCAGACCGGAAGTCGATGACCGTCACTACGGCGGGCAATGCACAAACGTGGCGCCGGAAATAGGTCCGACAGCCAAGGGTTGGGTTCTAACAGGACAGTGCAATGCATGGAAGTCTCGAATTGCCACACTTGTTTGTGAAATGCCCTGCCCCGTGGATCGGGCTGAGGACACGCAACACGAGACCCGATGAGACGGACAAAACCTGAAACCATCCGCAACGACCACAAGCACTGTAGCCAACAACGACCGCTTTGGGCTGCCAGTGAATAAACAGTGAGAGCCAAAATATGCGTAGCCGAATCATCGTTCTTTGTGCTTTGCTGCTGACGTCCTACGCGCGGGTAGTCATCATCGCAGATGAAATTGTTGGGCGAGTTGGTGCCGTGGATGGGCAGCAGATCGCCATTATCATTAGCGGTGAATTCGAACCGCAGGCGGGCGATCGTTTTACGGTTGTTATCGCTGTTCCTGACATTGGTGAAGCGGTCATTGCTCAGGGGCGAGTTATCAAGATGGACAGCAATATCGCCATCGGTTCGATCGACACGGCGACCGGGAAGTTTGCCGAAGGACAAATCGTACGCGTCGTCTCGCCTCAGCCAATTCGTCGACGTCGTTCGGAGTTACCTCAGATCATGGGTCAGGTGGGCGCGGTGGTTGGAAACGAGATCACCATCGTGACCACTTCCAAAGCTCCCGTCGAAGTTGGCGATGCCGTAGAAGTCTTTGCGGAAAATCCCGACCAAGGCAGCGGATCCATTGGCACAGGACTGGTCATCGCGTTGCCAAATGGTCTGATCACCGCACGTCTAGAAACCCTGACAGGTACACCGGTATTTGGCCAGCAAGTGGCGATTACATCCGCGAAACATCGGGCTCCGACCGAAAGTGAAGTCCTTGGGCTAAAGATTGAACCCGTGGACGCGGCAGTCGCCGATTTATTGGACCTGCCTGCGACCTCAGGCTTGGTCGTCCGCTCCGTCGCCTCGCGCTCCATAGGGGAACTGGCCGGCATAAAAAAACGAGATGTGCTGTTGCGAGCCAACGGAGGCACGTTACTAAAAGTGGAAGAGTTTGCGACCGCCGTGTCGAAAACCGGCGTCGTTGCGGTCGATGTGTGGCGCGAAGGTGCCAGCGTGGTCGTGGATTTGGCTGGCGGGGCCGAAACCGGACCCGTTCCCGCAGCAGTGGTTCCGTCCCCCAACGTTGCCAGCCAGCCGGATTCATGGTTGGGGATTTACGTCGATAATCACCAAGGTCACACGAGAATCAGAGCGGTCATTCCGGGGTCGCCAACCGCGAAAGCGGGACTCCGAGCGGGCGATCATCTGGATTCGATCGATGGAACAAAGATCATCAGCCGAGACGATGCCTTTCGGAAATTTCGAGCGATACCGATCGGCGGTCGCATGAGGCTCGAGGTCATTCGGGATGGGACGCGTGTAAACGCGATACTAATTCCAGAAGCAAAAATCACCGACGAGAAACTATTCGGCTTGATGAACCAGTTGGCGGAGACCGGCGATCCAATTGCAGCGCATGAAGTCGGGATGATGTGGCGACGAGGCCAAGGAGTACCAGCCAAGAATCCTGCAGAGGCCATTCGCTGGTTGCAAACGGCCGCCAACGGAGGCCATGCCCAAGCTCAATTTCAATTCGGCTACATGATGATTTACGCCGAAGGAATTGAAGCGAACCCGACTGCCGGGGCCAATTGGGTGCGACGCGCGGCGGAACAGGGCGACCCGGATGGCGTGTTGCTATTGGCGAAGTTGTATCAGAGCGGTTTCGGAGTGGAACGCAGCGAAGTGCAAGCGCGTCGGTGGTTCCAAACCAGCGTGGCGCAGGGAACGTTGGCGGGCATGGTGGAGGTCGCACGACTCCATCGCGAAGGCGTTCTATTCGAACGCAACGATTCACGAGCGGCGGAGCTCTTTCGCGGCGCTGCAGAACGAGATCACGTGACCGGTCAACGGGAATGGGGCCGTTGTCTGCGTGATGGCATTGGCGTCGAACGCGACGTCGCGAAGGCCGTAAATTGGCTACGATTAGCGGCCAATGGTGGAGATACACTTGCTCGCACTGACTTGGCCGCAATTGGAGTGCCATTGGACCACGATGCCCAACATTCCGTACCGGATGCGACATCAATAACTCAAGAAACACCGTCGTTGTTCCCGGAAATTCCGTCCGGCCCACCTCTCGTGCCAACCGAGTCCGATAGGCAAATCATCCGAGCCGTTGTGGAATCGTTGCCGCGAGAGCATTTCTCGTCCCATCCATTTGATCATGAAATTTCCGACAGAACATTGCAACTGTTTGTCGAGCAATTGGACCCAGCCAAATGCCATTTCAACCAAGAAGATATTTCTCGTTTTACTAGTCAATCCCAGCGTTTCGCTGAACAGTTGAAGCAGGGAGACTTGACGTTGGCGTTCGAGATCTTTCGAGTGTTTTTGGAGCGAGTGCGAACCAATCTAAAGGTGGAATGGGAGTTGTTGAATCAACCGCTGGATCTTACTGAAGAAGAGTGGTTGGTTCCGCAAGAACGGTTTGTCGCTAACAACGATGAGCGAAGCGAGCGGCAGCGGAAACGCACCAAAATGAAATTGCTGACCCATCGGTCGGCCGGGGCAAGCGAAGGGGAAGCCAAACGCCTGGCCGAAAACGCTATCCGTCGTCAGTTGGAGTTTCTTGGAAAATACAACAGCGGAAATGTCACCGAATTCTTAGCCAGTGCGATCTGTGATGCCTTTGATCCAAATACCTCTTTTTATCCAAATTTGAAATTGCAGGATCGAGTCATTGAACTACAGGGGGAATTGGTGGGCGTCGGCCTGTCATTGGAGACACGTGATGAATACACCTACGTTGCCAATATCATTCCGAACGGCCCTGCCGCGATCGCAGGAGCGTTTCATATCGGAGATCGGATTGTATCCGTTGGCGAAGGTGATGATGGAATGTTGGTCGATGTGATTGGCATGCCGTTGAACGACGTCGTTGCCAAAATTCGTGGGGCGAAAGGGTCCCATGTACGACTGCGTGTTATCCAACAAGGTACTATCGACTCTAGCGTCGTTAAGGTCCAACGTGATCGAGTCGAACTTTCGAATTTTGGTTCGGCATTGCTGACGGGTGAGTTGTTCGGGGCACGCGCCGACTGCAAAATCGGCTACATCTATCTACCGATTTTTGCGACTACCGAATCCTCTTCCGAACACGGAACCTTTGCCGACGTAAAACGTGAACTACAAAAATTTCGCAACCTAGGGGCCGAAGTCATCGTGCTCGATGTACGACATAATTCCGGAGGATCATTGCAAACGAGTCTAGATGTTTGCGGGTTATTCCTTGGTTCGAACGCGACGATTACACAGGTCAAGGACCGAGTTGGAACCGTGCGGCAATTTCGGGCGACCGGCGCGCAAATCGCCTGGGATGGACCCGTGGTGGTTTTGACGAGCCATAGCACAGCAGGTGGAGCAGAAATCCTCGCTGCTGCAATCCAGGATCATCAAGCGGGCATCGTGATCGGCGATGAAAAGACAATTGGCCACGGTACTGTAAATTCCATTGTTGAACTGTACCCGCCCGGAAACAAGGGCGACAAACCAGTCCTCGGGCGACTTGAAGTTGTGATGGCGAAGACTTACCGCGCGACTGGGGATGGTTTGCAACAGAAGGGTATTCGACCCGATTTGGTTGTCCCGTCGATCATCCCAAACCCGAGGGGCACGATACCACAACTCTCTCGTTTTGCCTTGCCGTTCGACCGGATCCCTTCCGCACCCATCGCCGCACGTCGCAACCGTCCGGAACCCTCGTCGATAGAAACGCTCACACAAAAGTCGATGTCACGCCGCGTCGATTCGGATTGGTTTCAAAGATTTGAGGAAAGAAGCCGAGCCTCACTTCGACCGACCGGTATTAGCCTTCAACTGGAGACATTTTTGGCCGACAACGCAACAAACCTTGCCTTGGAGGAAGAGGTGGAGACGATCCCCGGAATTCCAAACGTGTTTCTAAACAGCTATCTAAAGGAAGCGTTGATGATCGCCTCGGATTACGGCGATGATCGTCGTCGGTAATCGCTACATTCTTAGAAAAACGATCCGTATGGCACAAATACAGCCACCGATCGACATGACGAAAAACCCAAAGGGCTGGAAGATCGCTGGTACGACCGGAACGTTTGTTTGTGGTTCGGGTTGCGGTAGAATTGCCAGCCCAACGTCAGGCCGTCTAGAAGTCCGACCAATGGCACTAGTAGCAATGCGGTTGCAAACGGAACGTCCGTATTGAGAGCTCGCGTCGAAACAAACATCGCACTCCAAAAGATCGCATTTGCCAGAACGGGACGAAGTAGGAACATCCAAATCAAGATTTCTTGCACACGCGATCGACGTGTTTGCGACAACACCGAACCGGCCGATTCAATCGCGGTCGATGCCGACATCGAAACTTCATATGGATTTTGATCGGGCTCGAAGTCGTTGGGTGCCACGATCATGAGCCTCGATTCGGACGAAGCTAATCTTGCTTAGGCAATTCAACCGGTGGATCTTGTTTTGGTGGGTCTTGCTTCGGCGGATTTTCGACTGGTGGATTTTCGACTGGTGGGTCTTGCTTCGGCGGATTTTCGACCGGTGGTTCCTGCTTGGTGGGATCTTGGGTCGGCGGACTCTCAAGCGGTGGGTCTTGCTTGCCCGGTACCGGCGGCAACGAATCCAGGTTCAGCATTTGATTCAGATCGAGACTCGGGTTCGATAGATCAAAATTTGGAGCAGTGCCGCTATCCGATGGTTTCCAGGTTGCAAATTTCTCCTGAAACGCTCGGACCGCTGGATCCTGGCAACGCTGCATCCCATCTTTGGCAAACCGTTCGATCGGATGGTTTTCTAATGCTGCCAATTCTTCGTAGAGTGGCAAAGCTGAATCAAAGTCGCCCAAGGCCTCGTGTGCGAACGCCAACGCGTATTTTGCCTGCTGCTTGACCAGATCCGTCGCATGTGGATAGTCGACAACTTGCTTGAATCGGTCGATCGAGGCTTTGATTTCTTCCTTGGCTTTTACTGGATCACGAACCATCTTGTCCAAAGCTGCATTTAGCTCGGCCATCCCGGCCAAATTGGTTGCGACGGCTCCGACCAGAGTTCCCCGAGCCGAATCCGCAGTGCCCTGCAAGTTGGTCGCATTCTGGGCGCCCGCCGCAACGTTCAGCGAATCCCATTGGTTGCTCACCAACGATTCTTGGCGACTGACATAAAACGCCCAACCAGCCGCCGCCAAAACCACCACCAAGATTGCCGTTACAACGGGCGGGCCATACTCTTTGACGATCTTCTCAACGTTGGATTCGACTGTCTCTTCTAACGAAACCCCAGGCGCTCCAGGTTGGATCGTGTTGACCACTCGAGCAGGAGCGGGATGAGTTGGGTCGGGTGAGTTCGTTTTGGGTTTATTGGTCGACACCGAGAATTCTCGCTTGTAGAGATGTTCATGCAGACTGCAGGTGCAAGCTGCCAGTCCTCTAGCAGCCCGCGAACGTACACTGCCAGTCCCCTGGCAGCACGTCAATGTAGGTTGCCAGTCCCCTGGCAGCTCCTCACGGTCAGCAAAACTTGCTTACGCCATCATTGGCGATACGAACGTGGTTATACGTGTGTTTCCGCCCGGATGCAAGGCAATTATAGATCGTCCAAATCCAATTCCGGGGCCTCGGTTTGTGGTTCCGGGCTGCGAAACGCCACTTCATTTTCCGGGTCCAAGAAGATTTTGTCCTCAAGAATTTCTTGCAACGCGATCGCCATGCGATCCGTTTTTGTCGTGGCGACCAACGGCCGCGAACCGCGGACCAACTGAACGACCCGCTTTTGCAGCAAGGTGGACAGCTTGAACCGTCCGCCAACTTTGTTGACGATATCTTCTTCTTTTAGTTCTTCGTACAAGTTGATTCTCCGCTAGTTTCGATCAAACGACATATTTCCTGGACGGTTTGGGCCACATCATGATTGACAATCACATGTTGGTACAGGCCCGATTGCCGTAGTTCCTCCGCAGCAACCGCCAGTCGCCGCTGTACCGAGGCTTCGTTTTCGGTGTTTCGCCCCCTCAATCGACGTTCCAATTCCCCCAAGCTGCCCGGATGAATAAACATTGTTAGAACCGCAGGATGGTTGGCCATCACTGTTTTGGCGCCTTCAACATCGATCTCCAAGACAACGTGTTTGCCTGCAGTCAGTGCTTCCTGGACTGGTTGGCGAAGGGTTCCATACCAATCGCCACGTCCGAACACTTCTGCACATTCCAAGAAGTTATTATTGCGCCGATGTTCGGCGAATTGCTCGTGGGACAGGAAATGATAACTCTTGCCGTCAATTTCTCCAGGGCGGGGAGCCCTTGTCGTGGCCGACACACTGAGACAAATCGGCTGCTTGCAGCTAGCGATTACTTGCCCAACAACTGTACTTTTCCCGACACCAGACGGTCCTGAAATCACGATTAATTTAGCCATGGGGCGTTCACTCGACGTTTTGGACCATTTCCCGCATCCGTTCGATGCAGGTTTTCAATTCGACCACATGAACGGCGATCTCCGCGTCGTTGCCTTTGCTGCCGATGGTGTTGGTTTCTCGGACCATCTCTTGGATCAAGAAGTCCATTTTGCGGCCCTGGCTTTCGGAATCGTCCAACAGTTTGCGGAATTGATCCAAGTGACTTCGAAGCCGCACAACTTCTTCCGAAAAATCACATCGATCCGCGTAAACAGCCACTTCCCGCATCAGATCAACGGACCAGGCCATTTGGGGGAGACCATGGTTCTCCGGACCGCTCACGGCCGTCATCAATTGTTGGATGCGTTCTAGGATCCGCTGTTGATAAACTTGGCTGACAACGGGTGCGCGACGTTCGATTTCCTGCAAACGTGAGGTCATTATCTCAAGATTTTGGGCCAAGTCCCGGTGCATGGCTTGGCCTTCAACGGCGCGCATGTCATTGAATTGTTTGATGGCCTGCAACACGGCGGCTTCCATTGATGGCCATAAAGCTTCAACCTGGTCGCGGTTGCCACCGCCTTCATCGGTAACACCAGGCAAAGTCAAGACCGCAGCCAATAGGTCTGCGGAATTGGAATCCTCGGAGTCGTTGCGGATCTCGCGTAACTGACGTTGATAACCGGCAATCACCTCGCGATTAAGACGGTAAGCGCTTTCCAAGCCCCCCGCGGTCACGCGAAGGTTCAAATTGAGCGTGCCGCGACGCACGTGAGCCTGTACCACTCGTTCAATCCGCGGCGCTAACTCGTTGAACAGTTCCCCGCACCGAACGCTAACCTTCAAGAACCGATTGTTGACCGATCGAACTTCGGCCTGAACCGTATGCCCGGCTTGGGAAACCATTGCCAAACCTTGGCCCGTCATGCTTAGTAACACGGCGAACGCCTTTACTTAATTTTATTGACTACAGTCCAGAGCCGTCGGTTTTGGGGACGTCTTGAGAACCCGCCGCACCGCCGGTTTCGCCGGCAGTTTTGCCATCGGCCTCGCCCGATGTGGTCCCCGCGTCAACCGGTGTGGTCCCCGCCTCTGGTAGAGTACCGCCGGTCTCGGTTGGGGTTTTTGTGGCATCGTTGCTTGGAGGCGTCACTGGTTCGGCAGCGTCTGTTCCAGTCTCTCCGCCTTTTTCGGTGTCATTCGATTTATCTAACGGCAGGGGAGGGAGATCTTTTAACGGGTCGATAATTGGCGCGGGGTTGTTGGCGGGCAGGGGGGCTGACGCACCGGCGGTCGGTACGGGGTCGGTCACGGGTGCAACGCGACGACCTTGGATCATCAAGATGCTCAACAGGCACAAGACGAACCAGAAAATCGCCATGCCAGCCGTAACGCGGGTAAACGTGTCGCCTGCTTTAGCGCCAAAAGCACTGCTGCCGCCACTGCCGCCCAACGCACCAGCCAAACCGCCACCACGTCCCCGTTGGATCAGGATTAGAAAAATCATGATCAGAGAGGTAAAAAACAATAACGACCCCATCACGATTTGGATGTAAAGATTCGCAAGTAGCACGGTCCACGGTACCTTCAAAAAGACAAACGAGGCGCAACAATCTGCCAACAGGCATCGAGATTGTTGCGGTGAGCATTAGAAACAGGATTCCAGTTTGGTGCAACGGCATCCTGGAACAACTCGGCGGAAAACTACCGGATCAAGCCACTTTTTCCGCCTTTGACGCGTGAATGATCCCTAAAAACGACTCGGCCTTGAGTGAAGCGCCGCCGACCAAAGCCCCATCAATGTTCTCTTGGGATAGCAATTCCGCAGCGTTATCCGCCTTCACGCTTCCGCCGTACAGGATCCGAACCTGAGCGGCGGTTGTTGGCGAAAACGTCCTGGCCAACCAATGGCGAATAGACGCGTGGACTTCTTCGGCTTGGGCGGGGGTCGCAACTTGGCCCGTCCCGATCGCCCAAACAGGCTCGTAGGCGATCACGGTTTCCTGCATTTGCTCGGCCGACAATCCTGCGAGACTGATTTGGCATTGCTCCAGCACGACCTGATCCGTTTGCCCCGCTTGCCGTTGCTCCAGGAGTTCGCCGACGCAGACGATTGGGGTTAGTCCTGCGCGCAACACCGCCAGTGTTTTGCGATTGACCTGTTCGCTGGTCTCGCCCATCAAATTGCGGCGTTCGCTGTGACCGAGGATCACCGCGCTGGCATGCAAATCTTGCAGCATGGAGCAGCTGACTTCCCCAGTAAATGCTCCGTCGGCATTTTCATTGACGTTTTGAGCCCCAACTTGAAGGCCCGTGTTGGCTGCGATTACCGCGTCCAGATACACGGCGGGAGGGAATACAGCGACGTCAACGGCCAGGGAGTCACTCAAGCCCGCTCCGATTTGCCGAGCCAACGACAGGCATTGGGTTCGGCTCAGGTTCATTTTCCAATTTCCGGCGATTAAGGGTCGTCGCATGTTTTTTTTCTCAAGGGTCAGGGGGGAAGTTTGGTCGCGTCAACCTCGATTGACGAGGTTCGGAAAGTCCGTGGAACGGTCAGCTAGGTCTTGGGCGAGTCGGAACGACGAAACACCGCCACGATGTCCTCGACTGGAACGACAAATAGGTGATTATCGCTTTCAAAATCGACAGGGATCGCGTTTTTTGGATGAAACAATACCTTGTCGTATTGCCGAAGCGGCACGTCATCATCATTTTCAACCGCGGCGGAGATGGTCACGATCCGACCGGTGATTGTCGGGATTTCCGCATCGTCCGGGAGCGCAATTCCGCCTTTGGTTTGCCGTTTCGCTTCGTCTTTGCGAACCAAAACGCGGTGGCCGATGGGCTCGACATATTCGAATGATGGGCTGGGCATAACACTCGCTAATGGTGGCTCGGGGGGCGGATTGGAACCGTCAACTTAATCGGTAGGAAGTGGTTTTGGCAAGGCAACTTTTGGGCTTGTCAACAAATTTCATTCTGTCACAATACGCGATTCCCGCGAGCGAGGTGTTGGCGGGATTTAGCTAAGAGATTTGCTGGGAGATCGATAGGTGACCAACCTAGACGTAAAACTGCGGAGCGAAAAAGGGACGGCCCAATGCTGCCGCCTACGTGAAACGGGATGGATTCCTGGAGTATTGTACGGGGGCGATGGCGGAAATGTGGACGTTTCGCTAAATGCCAAGCAGTTGTTGCTAGCAGTTCGTAAGGGACTGGCCAACTTCGAGCTTCAAGGGGAAGTTCGTGGGAACGTGGTTCTTAAGGCCGTGCAGTATGACGGTTTGGGAAGCGTTGTTCTCCACGTGGATCTATTGCGGGCCTAACCCGGCAAATGAAAGTCGTCGTTGGGCTGGGGAATCCGGGTCGTGAGTACGAGCACACCCGGCATAACGTGGGCTTTGCGGTGATCGGTGAGTTGGCGCGAAGAAACGGTGGAACTCGACCGATTGCAAAGTTTCAAGCGGAATTGACGGAAATTCGTTTTGGTTCTGAGAAGGTGGTGCTCGTTTGCCCCTTGACTTATATGAACCGGAGCGGGACAACCATTGGTCCATTGGTCGCGTTTTACAAGCTGCCACCGGAAGACCTAATGATTGTCTGTGATGACCTGAGCTTGCCTTTGGGAAAGATCCGATTGCGAGCCCAAGGCTCGTCAGGCGGGCAGAAAGGTCTACAAGACGCGATTCGTGTTTTGGGGAGCGATGTGTTTCCTCGATTGCGAATTGGGATTGGGGCCACTCCGGCGGGTTGGGAAACCTCCGATTACGTGCTCAGTCGGTTTTCGGCTGAAGAATTGCCGATCGTCCAGCAGGCAGCGTGGACGGCGGCTGATGCGGTAGAGTCCTGGGTTAATTCGGGCCTTTCCGTAACCATGAATAAATTCAATTGAGGGTGTAAACCGGCTGTAAGGCCGTTTTGAGGAGTAGTGACTTTGGACGCAAACGTATACGAATTGATGCTGATTTTGGACCCTAATACCTACGCCAAAGATCCGGGCGGAACGGCCAATATGGTCAAGAGCATGATCGAAAGCCACGGCGGAACCGTAATGGCCAATCGATTGTGGAACGAACAGCGTTTGGCCTTCCCGATTGACGGTCATCGCAAAGGGGTTTATTGGTTGACCTACTTCAGTATCAAAGGTTCGGAATTGGCCAAGATCGAGCGCCAATGTGTGATTACCGACTCGATCATTCGGCACATGGCCATCAAGATCGATCCCCGACTGACCGAAACCTTGGTCGCAATGGCATTGGGAGAGCGACCGATGAGGTCGTTGGCGAGTGAAATCAAGGAGCCAATCGGGGCGGATTCGGACGAATAGTTCGGAAAAAAAATATCTGGGGCACCAGTTTTCCGGTTTAGATTTGGTATGATGGCGTCATCGGTCGGCTTCCCGGTTGATGTGCCGGGACCGTGGTTTTACGGTGCAAGGGCTCTGCACTGCTTTTTTGTGGCTGTCTCGCGGGCAATGATGACGGCGAAGCAGCAAATTGCAGGAGTGTCTGTCATGGCCAGTTTCAATCGTGTTATTTTGATGGGCAACTTGACCCGCGATGTGCGCTTGGAGAAAACTCCCCAAGGAACATCCGTGGCCGAAGTTGGTTTGGCGGTTAAAGATCGCGTCAAGCGAAACGGCGAGTGGGTCGACGAGGTCACTTTTGTCGATATAGTGCTGTGGGGGCGAACGGCAGAAATCGCTGGGGAGTACCTAAGCAAAGGTTCACCCGCGTTTTTTGAAGGGCGACTCAAGCTCGAAACGTGGGAAAACAAAGAGGGGCAGAAACGGTCAAAAATGCGAGTGATTGCCGATCGCTTGCAACTGCTCGGCACTCGCTCCGGCAACGGAGCCGGTGGGGCGCCATCCGGTGCACCAACGACAGGACCGGCAATTGCCGCTGTTCACGGCGGCCAGGATCACGATATTCCGGAAGAAGATATTCCGTTCTAGGAATCTTTTCGCCGGTCGATGTCGGCTGTATTTTGCGAGAAAATTTTGTTGCCAAGTGGCAGCCGAGATCCGATCGGCTGCTGCTTCGGTTTTATAGCTGAAACCTTAGAAGCCGACGTGGTCGGTGTTTTTACTGCCGGCAAGGTCGGCGGATGTAAATGCGAAAGAAGTCAATTTATGCCACACCTTAAACCAAAAAAGCGACGTCCGTCTGTCAAAGGCTTCAAACGGAAGCCCAAAGGTCGAAATGGCGGGGTCGAGCTATTGCTGATTCAGTCCGTTGATCACTTGGGCAAACAAGGGGATGTTGTGACGGTCCGCCCGGGACATGCCAACAATTATCTTTTACCCCAAGGACTCGCGACGGTGGCCACGGACCACCACAAGCGGATGGTGGAAAAGCATCGCGAAAAACTGGTGTCGATCGAAAAGGCGCGGCTAAAGTCCTTACTGGATATGGCTGCGGAGCTTGGCAAACAAAGCGTGACCATCGAAGCCAATGCCAGCGACGAAGGTCACCTGTATGGTAGTGTCAGTGCAACCGACATCATCGGGGCACTCAAAGCGATGAATTTCGACATTACCCGCGATCAACTCCGAATGGAGGGTGTGCTCAAGGAAGTTGGTCTTTATTCGGTCAAAGTTCGCTTGCACTCCGAAGTGGAAGCCGAAGTCAAAGTGTGGGTTGTACCGACCTCCGGGGAAGAAATCGAAGCCAAAGCCTAGTCGACTCGACACAGCTTGATACATTTACAAAGCCCCCAACCGCCCCAAAAGGCTGGTTGGGGGCTTTTTTTTGTATCAGTTGGCACCTGGTGAACCGTTTCTGGGTATCTCTCGAGGTCGTTTTGGATTGTTTTTGTGTTGAAATGTCGTTTTTTGTAACCTTTAGGTATTGCTTTGTATCTTATTGGTCGTAAGAATGACGAATGCACATCTGTGCGGCTTGAGGTTGCGCTACTAACAAGGCACAGAGATCATCAGGATCTCTGCTTGTTTGTCCTGACAACAACAAACTTCACGAAGAGCAACTTGGCTGGATGTTTGGCGGGTCTTTGAACTTGCTGTGTATCCAACACCGAGTGGTTTTTCGGTTTTTTGGTGGCGCAACGGAGAGTCAGGAGTTTTGGATGACGACTGGGACCAATGATAACTTTATACCTTACTGTCTGAGGTTCCTGGCAACGTGATCCGTGTAGTTCGTTTCATTTTCTAATGGAGGGTGTCTTATGACACTGAATCGCAAGCAGGGTTTTACCCTGGTAGAACTTTTGGTGGTGATTGCGATCATCGCCGTTTTGATCGGATTGTTGCTACCTGCCGTTCAGCAGGCACGCGAAGCCGCTCGTCGCGCTCAATGCGCGAACAATTGCAAGCAAATGGGCTTGGCAACGTTGAATTACGACTCGACCTACAAAGTATTGCCACCATCGGGCTTGGGTTGGGATCCGCTGAAGCGACCTGAACTTGGTCCTCCAGGCGCGGCCAGCTGGCATCAAAAGATTGGTACTTTGACCTATTTGTTGCCTTACATGGAATTGGATAATTTGGACAGTCGGCTCAAGCCAGCGACCAAGAACGTGGAACGCTTTGTGTTCCAAGGTACCCACTTCCCACCGTTTGCGTACCAACCACCGAATCTAAATGCTGCTTCCAGTTGGTGGTCGACCGACGATATGTGGTACGCCGCTGGTGCTCGCGTTCCAGGTTTTACCTGCCCAACGCAGAACTTGTCGGAATTGGCTCCAAACACCATGTTCCACATGGTCAATGGTCCTGAACGACCAGTAAGTAACACCGTGTGGGGTGCTTTCTTCGGTTCTCCAGACGGAGCGCAATTGGGCAAGAGCAATTACAGCTCGAATGCTGGTTTCATTGGCCGCTTGCCAATGCCAACCGACCAACCGCAATGGGAAAAGTGGGAAGGTCCATTCACCAACCGATCGCGC
>JBGSJV010000046.1:0-38891 GCA_041741535.1 Pirellulaceae bacterium | reverse complement strand
ATACGAAGAAGCCGTGATGCACCTTTGGGGTGGCGAGGCGAAGGTGCTATTTCGAATCCCGGTCACGGGGACAGACGGGGACTTGGTACCCAGAAGATGCGGCTCGTGTCCCCCGGGTCAGCGTTCAAACTCACGGGGTTCCCTCCTGGCAGCCCAGCCTTGGCTCGATTTCAGACTCACACGCAACGACTGTTGAAGCATACACCGCTAGATTCAATTGAATGGATCAACATCCACCAAACGGAAGTCGCTTTCACGACACTTTTGAGGGGGTAAGGCGGTCGAAAAATGTTGGTCGAATGAGGGGTGGATTGTCTTTCGCGACACATGTTTCGATAGGCCAATCCATCGAGCGATAACCGGGTTTGTCAACCGTCGGGCGCCGCGAGCAATGTTCGCCAAAACTTATTGGGAAGCCGCTGCGTACGGCGGCTTATGGGACGTACCCCATGCTGGTCATTTCGTTTTTGTTGGCATTCAAACGACGGAGCTGGAATTCGTAACCGCTCGCGCGAAGCAATTCTTTGTAGGCCGGCAATAGCTCGTAGCCCTCGCTACCGCGGAACTTTGTCGTCACGACAAAATTCCGACACCAACGCAGTCCAAGCCATTGCTGAAGCAGTTCCAACGTTCGTTGGGGAAATGCCGCGACATCACACAGTAGCCAATCGATCGTTTGAGGTGGTTCAAACGCGAAGGCGTCGCCTTTCACAAACGAGACCTGCGCGTTGCGCATCAGATCCGCTCGCAAAGGACTGCGGTCGATCGCCGTGACATTGGCACCTTGTTGCACCGCGACCCAAGTCCATCCGCCGGGGCTGGCGCCCAGATCCACGCACGTTTCGCCAGGTGCAATTCTGCGGCCGAGACGTTCCTGGGCTTCGACCAGTTTGGCGAAGGCCCGAGCTGGGGCTGCCAGATCGTTGGCAATGGGTGGCAATCCAGCGGGGAAGAGACTTAACGCCGCGCGCGCCAGTTGTGCCTCGGCTGTGGAACTGCATGACCAATACGCTGTGGCTCCGTCAGTCCAAGCGACTTGCAGCAGCGAGCCAACTTCGCCCCACGGAACACCGGGCTCTGTCCAGGTTTTAAGGAGTCGCTTCTGTTTGCGTTTGAGCCAATCGCGCAGCCCTTGTTCGATCAATCCAATGCGCCGCGGCGAAACAAGATTCGCTTCGGGAACGGCTGGTCCGAGAAGCAATGTCCAAGGGCCGTGTTCGTCTTTCATGGCAGCGACGATTCGCTGGCCAAGCATTTCGATCCATTGATTGATCGACGGGGCCGAGAGCGTCTCGGCCATCGGCAAAGCTTGTCGACACCAGACCAGTGCAGGCCGCGATCCTTGCTGGTGGGTCGTTGAATCGGGAACAGTTACGATTCCCGGCGTAGTGATGGTTTGTCGCGCCGCAAACTCCGCGCGGATCTCCGTAGCTAAAGGCTCTTCCCAACCTGGTTCACAAAGCGCGATGAACAATGGATGGACTACGTTTAGAAGAAATGTTGATTGGATGCTACGAATGCCGCGGGTCGCACAACCGCCAGTAACAAGAACTCGCAGCAACTCATGTTCGATGCATTTTTCGAACTCGGCGCCGCGAGTCGTTCAACATCATTATCGCCGTCAAAAAATGCGGCTATAAAAAAAAGCGCCCCCCGCAGGTGGGGCAGGACCCTGCGGAGGGCTAGGCTCGAGCAGGTCGAGCCGTTACTGGTTGCAGCTCTGAGAGCTGGCTGTTTTAAATGCCCTTCGTAGGCGGGGCAGGATCCTTCGAAGGGCGCGACTCGGACAAGCCGAATCGTGTTTCATACTCTGAAGTCTATCACCCGAACGCTCATTGTCAAGCATTTCAGATTTGGATTTTCTCGCGGCGTTTGAGCTAACTCTTCAACCGCTGCGAGGTCTTGGTAATCATAACGCTGCGACTGAGGTTTGCAAGTCCCTGACGTGAAGAATTCGTAAGAATTTTCGGCCGAGGACTCCTGAGTCGACGCGGCGATCACACCTTCAATTCATTCAAACTAGTGTTCAGAGTCAGCGAGATTAGAACACGTCCAGAATGAAATGGTGTCCCCAGTGGTACGGGCGAGCCGCTGGGTAAAAATTGTGCCAACGGGAATTGTACACTGGGACTCGCATTTCGGCGGGATATCGATAGTACATGCTATCCGCACTGCGGTAGTATTCGTTGCCCCAGTAGTTTTGGGGATAGTACACGTAGGGATAGTGATAGAACTTTTGATAGTCTCGGGCCGAGTTCTGCCCGCCCCAGGTTTCTCCGAAACCTCGTTCCTGAGCTTGGGCCTCCGTCGCATCCCAACAAAAACAAAGCGCTAACGCTACAACACTAGCCAATAACAAGCGGTTCATGCCACTTCCCTCTATCCAACGGGACGAACGTGGGTCGAAATTCGGGTCTGGTGCTCAGGGTTGGTTCTATTCGTTCCAACCCTTGCCAACGTTGTATTCGGCATATCCGAGATAACTCGTTCAGTGAATCGGCGAAAATCCTGCTCGTCGGCTCAGAAGGCTGTTAAGCTGTAGCGATTCTGTCGACTACGGAACGAATTCCGCCGACGGCGACGGCGGCGTGCTCGCTGGACCTCGTTCTGTTCGCGCTTGCGGCGTACGCGCGGAGCGGCGCTTGGTTGGCCGGATGCCCGCCCAACCAAGCTCTGCTCCAGCGGTTAACTACATGATGCCCGCCCAACCAAGCTCTGCTCCAGCGGTTAACCGTTGGATCGAGTTCTGTTCTGGGATAAACGCGGGATCGAGCTCGGTTCGTGCGGTTAACCGATTCCTACCGTGGATCGGCAGTTAGATGCCGCGGCCGAGTTCCATGAGCGGCTTGAAGTAGATGTTGTAGTAAAGATAGATAATGACAAAGCCAAGCGATGCGAAGATCATGAGCATGATCATCACTCCGCCGATGGTACTCAAAGTTCGCAGATTGCGTTGAATTTCGTCGTCGTAGCGGCGCGAGAGATGTTCTAGGCTTTCTGGGACAGTGCCCGTCAGCTCGCCTGTTTCCACCGACTGGACAAAGTCTAGCGGAAAGGCTTTCGTTTGCCGCAAGGTTTGGGCCATCGTGCGGCCTTGGCGGATGGCGGCTTCCGCATCATTCTGATGCCGTTGGTAGTACCATTGCTGAGTACTGCGCAATCCCAGTTTCAGGCTTTCGATCGCATTGATCCCAGCCTCGTACGCAGTGGCCAAGGCCCACGCGGTTCGCGTCAAGGCCATCATTTCGATGGTTCGACCGAGGAGCGGAATCCTGCGAGCAATGTCCAAAGGCCAAGTTCCCCACCAACCGCGAGCAATCGATTGGTATGCCAAGACCAAGCTGGCAAAGAACATGACAACTAGAAAACAATAGGTGATGAAGTATTGGCGAATCGTCCAACCAAATCCGAACAAATCCAGCGGCGGGGTTCCTGTTATCGACGAAACCAGACCCAAAACCAGGATCAACGCACCGAGGATAAATATCGCCATCCCGAGTTCGAATGCGGGCCAAGCAATACTGGCGAGGAAGCTCTTGCGAGTTTCGATCAAGCCTTTGTAGTAGAGGCTCAATCGTTCCGCCGATTGTTCCAACCGTCCACCACGTTCGCCCGCTTCCACCAACGCCAACGCCAATTGGGGAAAGTAGTTGCCTTGCCGACGCATGGCGTCATACAACGTGTGGCCCTGCATTAGGTCGGCTTCAATCGCGGACCAGGCATCATGCGCCGCACCACCCGAGGATTGCTTTAGTTGCGATACCGTTGTTCGTAAGTCGATTCCGGTACGATAAAGCAGCGATATCCGGTGAAACCAGTCCTGCAGTTGTCTGTAATTGGGCTTGGCCACCGTGACATCCGTTTCATTGATTAGTTGGCGCCGAAAAGAAGTTCCTTCTTCTCTTTTTCCATCTGTTCTTTTTGCTCGCGAGTTTTTTCAATTTCGCGCTCTTTGCTTCGAATCTTGGACTGGACCTGCGATTCTTTCGCCTCGGCCGATTCCACTTCTTTTCCGGTGGCTTCGATCTGTTGCTTTAGAGCATCGATCTGTTTTTGGAGTTCATCGATCGACTGCTTGGCTTTGGCGACGGACTCCGAGTGTTGTTTGGCTTCGTGGTCCAGTTCCGACTTCTCGGACGATAGTTTGACTTCCTCCACGTTGAGCGACAACAATACGGTTTCGTAGCCCTTCAAACGTTCGGCGAACACCACTTCCGGACTGAAGTCCCCGGTTGCGAGTCGTTGAAATACGGCTTGCACCAATGAAGTCGGCAACGCATACGAGTTGACTCGTCCGGCCCGAGAAATATTGATCCCGATCACGCGACCATCCAAATCGACCAAGGGGCCGCCACATTCTTCAGGCGTCAACACGGAATCGTGCTGAAAGGCGAATGGAAAATTATCACGCCGCTTCGAGATCTCGCCCGACATCGTGTTCTGATCCACCGACCGCTGGTTGTCTGGGTTATCTTCTTCGCGATTGCCCAATACCACGCGTAGGGCCAACGTGGCGTCGCCGCGTTTCACACTTAACGAAACAACATCACCGGGTTGTTTCGTACGGAGAACCGACGACAGGTCCGTGGGCTGAGCGACTGTCTCGTCGTTAATCGCTACGATGATGTCCGCCTTTTTGAGTCCAAAACGCTCGGCCGCCGATCCTTTGATCACTTCCGTGACGGCGACTCCGTCGGCGTGGGGTTCCATTTGAATCCCAATAAAACCACTAACGGAAGGGATCTTTCGAGGGGCAACGCTTACGACACCAAAAGATTTGACATTACCGTCGATGCCAGGTGATAAAACCCAATGTCCTTCCAACGCCTCTTGTTCCGGTTGAAGCGACCAAGGGACTGGTGATAAGTTGGTCACCTGCAATCGCAACAAAGCCAGATCCGTTTCCGTATCTACGCCGTATACGATGGCCGGCACGATCCGCCCATTCGCTAGTTTGCATTTCACGGAGCCCTTCAACATGCTGGCTTTTGTCATGACAAAGCCTTTCGCGTCCACAATCATGCCCAACGACGCGGGCGTCGCCGCATCCTCTACATAAACTTCAACGGTGCTGTCGGCAACCGAACGGACTTGTTCCTTCAGCAAATTCTGGATGTGTTCGTTGAACTTCGTGTACTGAAGAAATCGTGACGTTCGGCGGCGACGAGGCTGTTCCTCGTCCGCCTCATTATCTTTGTTCTCTTCATCCTTGTTCTCTTCCGCAGCCGAATTCTCGTTTGGAGTGCCCTCGGTTTTGGAATTGTCCTCGGTTTCGGGAGCGGCTTCTTGTGGATTTGCTGCTTGAGGTGCGTCCTGGGGAGCGGATTCTTCGGACTTCGGAGGCGTACCCTCGGTCGGCGTTTCGCTCCCGGAACCTTCCGATTTTGGTGGGTCTGGCTTCGGCGAATCCTGATCCTGATTGGGGTTTGGTTGAGTTTCCGAACCGTTCCCATTCGGCGGGGGAACGTCCGTTTGAGGTGGGGCCGTTGAGTTCGAATCCTGTTTGATTCGAGTTTGTAAATTGCCCGAACCTTGGAAGCCTAACGCAACGGATCTTGTTGATCCTGACTTTCGATGGGAGGCAAGCTGATCGTCGGCCTCAGCCAGATTTATCAGCCACAGGGGTAAGCAGATGATCGTGAGCAGACAAGTTGCTCGTGACATTCGTCCGGTTCTTGGACCGGAAATCGTAACGGCAAATGTCGCGCGAACAATTGGAAGATGTTTGGTCATGGTTTCAATTCACTTCTGGCGATGAAATCTTGTAAGAAACTCCCAAGGCATTACTTCAACTCGACTTGCAGTTCCAACTCGACTTCGGCGTTGTCGCGCCAAACGACGATCTTGACCTTTTGCTCGTTTTGTAGCTCGCTCATTTTTGCCCGCAGTTCATCGCGGTTTTTTACTTCCTGGCCATCAAATCGCAAGATTCGGTCGTCCGCCTTGAGACCAGCTTTCGCGGCGGGTCCGTCGCCGGTGACTCGGTCGACCACCAATTGATCTGTCACTTCGGCCGATTTGATTCGGAACCCGAGCGTTGGAGTTGGATCTTTCGGCATTTCATCCCATTCGGACGTGTAGATGTCGACCGAGACATGGTAGTTCTGTTGTATTCGGCGCGAAATTCGCGAATGGATTCCAACGACTCGTCCTTCTAAATCAAACAGTGGCCCGCCCGAATCACCTCCTACCAACGTACAGTCGGTTTGAAGCGTGGTTCGACTGGGATCCATCAATAGCCGTCCGACCCGAACCACGGACGAGCGGTCGGGATCATAACCGCCGGGATGCCCGAGGGCCAACAACCATTGTCCTCGTTTGAGACTTTCACTTTCACCAATCTCGGCGTATGGCCACGGCCCTTTTTCGACCATTCGGAGCATCCCCGAGTCGGACGCCGCATCGGTCCCCAACACAATTGCCGGATGAGTCGAACCGTCGGGCATCACTATTTCAGCTCGTTGGCCTCGCCGTCCGACCACGTGGGCCGCCGTCAAAATGAACCCGTCGCCACTCACCAACACACCACTGCCCTGGCCACCACCCATCCGAATCCCCACGACCGCGGGCCTCAGTTGGCTTACCAACTCGTGCACACGTTGCTGCAACCGTCGCAAATCGGGCAACGTGGGTTCGACTTTGCCCAAAACCACTTCTTGGAACTGAAGCTCTTCGGGCGAACTCGTCTCCGGCTCCACCGTCCCATTGGCCGAATCGGGCGTTTCGGTAGCAGTCCCCTCGGTCGTCGATGTCTCGGCAGAATCGGTCGCCGACGAATCGGCGGACGCGTTTTCGCCCGTGTTTTCTTGAAGTGGGGCTTGTTCTTGAGGCGGCGCCTTTTCTTGAGGTGGGGACGGTTCTTGAGGCGGGGACGGTTCTTGAGGTGGGGTTTGTTCTTGTGGCGGAGCTTGTTCTTGTGGCGGCGCCTGTTCTTGTGGCGGAGCTTGTTCTTGTGGCGGAGCTTGTTCTTGAGGCGGAGCTTGTTCTTGAGGCGGAGCTTGTTCTTGAGGCGGAGCTTGTTCTTGAGGCGGAGTCGCGTCTTGGGCAGATGTTAAGCTCGCTGACGGTCCGATTTCGTGATCGGTATCCGGCGAATGTGCCCAGCCGCTCGTAGCAACTGACGTCCATGCTAGAAAAACCAACCAAAAAACCAAGGCGATTCGCGTCGCAGGGACCGTTTCCCGTGAGGGCTGCGATCGTTGGATATTCGAGAGCCTCGGTGCCAGTGTGCCTGATTCCATATTGAACCCACGACCTTTGTCCAAGTAACAGCCCCATTTTTCGGCCCGTCCACTTCAGATATTGTAACGTCCGGGCTTTGGAGCGGCTCGCGAATTCTCCCGATAATTCCCTAACCCTCGCTGCGAGCGACTCGGGGTTGTGCATTGGGAGCGTTTCACAAGTCCTTCATATTCTGGCTGCTTGGACGGGTTGGGTCAATTGTAGTGTTTGGAACGGTAGCAATGATCCGTTAACTAGTTTCATGACGCGACCACGTAGCGCCGCCTTGGTTTCGTGGAAATTCTCGCAAACAACTTATTTGACACCGTGGTAAACCATGACGATTTCCGCCCAACATGTCCGGGCTGCTTTGAATTTTTTGCGGGGTCTTCACCCGGCTTGGAGAGGGATTCTCAAGTCGGTGGGGCCATTCACGGTGCGAATCGAACGCAGACCGGCATGGTGGTTGACCGAACATCTCCATTGCCGAAGTTTTTGGGATTTCGCTGCACGGCGACGCGACTCGGTTGGCTCCCTGGAGTCGCCCGAATGCCAGTTGCCGGGAACATTCGACGTGCGATGGAGCGAAACGCAACGCAACTTCTGGATGGATCTCCAGATTGCTCAAGATAAGGCTGAGTCGGACCTGACCATACCGGTCTCGATTAAAGGACTAGCAAACACGCAGGGGCGGTTGTCGGAATTACTTGATCGTTATCAATCCACGATCCTCGACCGATTCTGTTTTTACTGTTGGGGCGAACTCGACAGTTGGCCGAACTCCGATCCGCAATTGTTGGAACTGGTTGCGACGAGTGCCATGGCGACATCGAGTGACTCCGTAAATCCAACGGCGGTGTTGGTGAGTTCTTGGGCGCCTTATCGATCCGTAGCGGCTTGGTATTTGGAACGGTGGGGCGAAAGCCAACAGTCCGAACGCGGCGTTTGCTTCGAATCAACTCCTACTGCGGAATGACGTCGGAACGCCGGATGGGAGTGTTCTCCCAGCGTGCGGTGTCCGTCGCAGCATCATAGCTTAAGATTCGGTGAGCGCTGCCGACGACTGGCGGGTGTTCATCCGATGGCAACCATCGACGATGTTCCGCGACGATAGGGGCGATGGGTACTGGAGTTCCCTCAGCGGAACTCAACAAGTTGTACCACTCGTGTGGATCGGTATCATGAGCGTACAGTTCCTCGCTGCCATCGGCGTAGTGGATGTAACGATGGGTTTGACTTCTCACACTGTGATTGCCAGGATTATGGGTTGTCAGCGCCGGTCGAATGCGAATGGTATTCGCGTCTGCCAGTTGTGGTCCTAAACTGATGCCATCCAAGTCGTCGCGCGGTGGCAAATCACACAACTCCAGCAAAGTTGGATAGATGTCCAGTAGTTCGGCTGGTTGAACACATCGCTGTCCGCCTTGAATGCCCGGGCCGGCAAAGATCAGGGGAACGCGCGTGCCATCCTCCCAGAGCGAGTTCTTGCCCGTGATCGATTTTTCGCCCAAGTGAAATCCATGATCGCTCCACACAACGACAATCGTGTTTTTGTCTAGTCCGTTCGCGCGCAAGGCGTGTAGGACTCGTCCAACTTGCGCATCGATAAAGCTGGAACTGGCCAAATAACTCCGCGCGAGATTTCGCCACTGGTTCTGTTGTTGTAGCCAAGCCAAACGAGGTTCAGGCAAATACCAGTGCAAATACCAGGAAAATCGGGGAGTATCGTCGCGATCTGAAAAGTTGACGATCGGTAAGACGGTGTCGTTGTCGGGATACTGGTCCGTCCATGTTTGCGGCACATAACACGGGACGTGGGGCAAGAAGAACCCGGCGGCCAAGAAAAATGGTTGCTCCGGATTGGCTTGTTGAATTTGTTCAATGGCCCACGAGGCCACTTGATAATCACCTTTGTCTTCGTCGCGGTGAGGAAAGGATCCCCAGTCCATCAAAGGGTGGTTGCCCATGGGTGTCGGTGGAATCAACTTCGTCGGTGGTCGCATTCCAATGCCAGGCGATGGTCCGTGAACTTGGAATTCAGGAATGTCAAACGAGTCATCCACGCTGCGTCGGATCGTCGAACGATCCACGACCATCTCCCCGGTCCCCAGGTGAAAGATTTTGCCGGCACCAAGTGTCTGATACCCGTGCAATGCAAAATGTTGTGGCAACGTGATTCGGTCTCGCCATTCGGGCACTTGGCGAAACCACGGTTCCAATCCGTATATTCCCATTGTGGTGGGACGTAATCCGAGGAGTACGCTGGTTCGCGAGGGATTGCAAAGTGGTGCTTGGCAATGCGCATTGAGGAATAAGGTTCCTTGTTTGGCCAATGCGTCCAAGTGGGGTGTGCGGGCCAACGGGTGTCCCTGCAAACATCCAAGCCAATCGTTCTGATCGTCGATCGAGATCAATAGTACATTGGGACGCTTGAGAGGTGCACTCACGGACGTCCAGGTTGTTTGCACTTGTCGTCGAGTAACGGGCCACCACCGTTGTAGTCTGTCCGCCAGTTGTTGCACAAGTTCCGGATGATCGGCTGCCAGGTTCCGTTCTTCATGCGGATCGGCAATCAAGTCGAACAACTGGGGACGTCGTTCGGTGCGCAGATGTTGTTGCGCGTTCCTTCCCACTTGACCATCGTAAGTCAGCAGCAGTTTCCAGCGATCTTGGATGACCCATCGATAAAGTAGCGATGCCTCCGGGTCGTCCAAGTCCGCGATGTCGTGCGCGAAGGTTTCGCCGAGGACTTCCTGGCGCGGGGTCGGAGTACCCGTCTTCAAGGCCGGCAGCAAGTTAATGCCTGGCAGGTTCGGCGGAACTTGCGTTCCGGCAGCCGCAAGGATCGTTGGGACGATATCGACGCTGGAACAAAGTTGCTCGCCGCGTGCCCCTGGTTGGATGACTCCGGGCCAACTGAACATCGTCGGTTGCCGAGTCCCACCTTCGTTGGCCGACTGCTTCGAGCGTGGCGCAAAGCCGGGGCCATTCGGCAATTGGATCCAACCGTTGTCGCCCACATAGATCACCAGTGTGTTGCGACGAAGTTGTCGATCTTCCAAGTGTTGGATCAGTTCACCACAGGTTTCGTCAAACCATTCGACCATGGCGTAATATTTGGCGATCGAGTCCGATTCGATCCCTTTGCGTTTGTATTTCTCGAGTAATCGGGCCGGCGGGGTGTGCGGTGTGTGCGGTAAGAACGGCGCGTACCACGCGAAGAAGGGACGTTCGGCAGTCTTGGCCTCGTCGATGA
Organism: Pirellulaceae bacterium; assembly: GCA_041741535.1. GTDB lineage: Bacteria > Planctomycetota > Planctomycetia > Pirellulales > Pirellulaceae > M30B19. The sequence continues at coordinate 28,414 of JBGSJV010000046.1, read as the reverse complement.
AGTCAAACAACGGCTGAAGACCCTCGCGACCGATCCTCAAACCGTCGTCACCGTGGCGACCACCTGGTTCCGGAAACCCGCGCGTCATGCCGTGAGTAAAACCGCCACGTACATACTTCCCTTCCCACCACTTTCCCGATTGATGACTGAGATAACCGCGTTCGGTCAGAAGTTTTGGCACGGTCGGGTGTTGATCGATAAATGAAATGAGTCGTTCACGTTGGAGGCGATAAGCGGCCGGCTCTTCCGTTACTCGATTGGGTCCAACCATTTCAGGTAAAAGCGCTGGATCATTGCCAGTGATTCGATGTTGGTGGGCGTAAAGTCCGGTAATCAACGTGGCCAACGACGGGCGACACAAGGCCGTCGGTACATAGCCTCGAGTAAAGACCGCACTTTCGGACGCCAAGCGATCCAAGTGCGGCGTTTCAATCTGGGGGTGTTGCATGAACCCGTAATCGGTCCATGCTTGATCGTCCGCAATTATCAGAACGATATTCGGCGACTCTTTCTTTGTGGGTACATCCCTGGATGCGTTCAAATCGCTGGGACTATTCCCGAGCAATGTGTGAGTGGTCAAAATCATTAGCCAAGTCACGACCAACCAACTGGGTCCTGACGTGAAGAGGATGAACTTCGCAGGAAACGTCAGATGCTTACTTCGACACTTATTCCTCGTCATGTTTGACATTTGCAACCGCGACAATCTTCTGTTGTTCATGGGCCGGAAGTGGTTCGTAGTGGCTAAATTGAATGGTGAAACTGCCTTGTCCGCCAGTCATGCCAGACAAGACTCGAGCATAAGACGAGATCTCCGACAAGGGAACTCGCGATTGCATCAACGACAATCCACCCGCCAACGAATCCATTCCTTCCATCCGACCACGTCGGCTGCTCAGGTCACCGCTGACGGTTCCAACATAGTCGGCCGGGATCGTTACTCCCAGCTGGACGATCGGTTCCAACAACACGGGGTGGGCGGCCATGAAAATTTGTCGGAGGCATTGACGTGCGGCGATCCGAAACGCCGCTTCGTTGCTATCGACGGGATGATGTTTGCCATAAAACAATTCGACAGCAATATCTTGGATCGGAAAGCCCGCCAAAATGCCCTGCTCCAGTTTTTCCAGGACCCCTTTTTCGACGGCTGGAATAAATTGGTTTGGCACCGTGCCTCCCGAAACACAATCGACAAAAATGAAGTTGAAAGCGGGATGGTGCCGGAATTCGCGAAAATGCTCAAATCGCTCTTTCGTCGCAAAATCGGCGGGATCGATTCCTGGCGGGATGGGATGGATTCGCATATGGACCTCGCCGAACTGGCCGGACCCTCCCGACTGCTTCTTGTGTCGATAAGAGCCTTCCGCCATTCCATGACACGTTTCGCGGTACGCGATTTTGGGTTCGTGGGTGGTAATATCGACTTTGTCTCGCGACTTCATCCGTTCTTGCACGATTTTTAGGTGCAAATCGCTCATGCCTTGCATGACCAATTCATGAGTCTGTGGATCGCGGACCATTTTGAACGTCGGGTCTTCTTCCTCAATCCGATGCAAGGCCGTTGCAATTTTTGGTTGATCGTCACGAGTTTTAGGCTCCACGGCCAAGCCTATAATCGGACTTGGAAACTCCAAAGCAGGCAACGACCAATCGCTGCCGTCTTGAGCCGCAAAAAGGGTGTCGCCCACTTGAAAATCATCGATCTTCGCAACGGCCACCAAGTCTCCCGCATGGGCCTCGTCAACTTGTTCTATTTGTCCACCTTGGACGTCAAGAATCTGATGAATTTTCACGCCGCGCCCCGAGCGGGCATCGCGAACCATGGTGTCCTTCGTGAGCTTGCCCGATAAGATCCGAATGAAGCTGAGTTTAGAAACAAAGGGATCAATTTTGGTCTTAAAAACTTGCGCGACAAAAGGAGCGTCCTGAGTGGATGTTAACCTGTGGTCTTCACCAGACGCCGAATGCGCGTGACGAACCAACTCGCCCGGTTCGAGCCCAAAGTCGGCAATCGCGTCCATCAATTCGGGGACGCCAACGCCTGACTTCGCACAAGTGCACAGAATTGGAACTAACGTACCCGCCGAAACGGCATTGTGAATTCCTGCGAGGATTTGCGGCGCAGAAATTTCTTGACCGTCCAAGTAACGTTCCATCATTTCTTCATTGGTCTCGACAATCGCGTCCATCAGCGCCGCGCCCCATTGGCTTGCGTTCGCCGCGTGGTGGGTGCCGTTGTTGGAGCCGAGGTTTAATGTACTAATGATTTGGTTGAATCCGCTGCCAGTTGCATTGGGCATATTCAAAGGAATGCATGGACGACCAAAGCTCTCTTGAATTTGTCCAATCAAGTCGTCGAAGTTGATATTGTCTCGATCCAGTTTGTTGAGCACGAGGATCCGCGCCAAATTGGCTTTGCCCGCCAAATCAAAGGTGCGACGGGTATTCAGTTCGATGCCGGCCGCCGCGTTGATCACGACGATCGCGGTTTCTGCGGCACAAATCGAACTAATGACCTGTCCCACAAAATCCGGGTAACCAGGCGTGTCGATGACGTTAACTCGCAGGCCGTGATGCTCAAAATGGCAAACCGATGCGGCAATCGAAAAATGGTGCTCCTTCGCTTCTTGATCTGTGTCCAACAGGCTCGTGCCATCGTCGACCGAACCGACTCGTTTGGCGACGCCCCCAAAGAACAGCATTTGATCCGCCAGGGACGTCTTGCCGGCTGCACCATGCCCAACCAAGACAATGTTGCGAATTTGGCCCACGGTGAATTTTGACATGCCGATTCTCCTCAGAAGCGATTTGGTTAGCCGCCACAAGTTAGACGCCGCGAGGCTTGCTTCCCAAAGTTTTCGGGAAATGGCTTGAACATGAATATCCGATTCGGCAGCACTCCCCAACGGGTGAGCAACCAGTACGGACAAGACATCGTGATTTCAAGTCACTTTCCAGCCGTTTACGGGTAGCGAAATTCTCGCTGAACAAACGGTGAGTCTAACGCATTGCGAGCAGGAAATCAAAATAGGGCAAGTAGATCGTGAATTTATTTGGAAAAATAGTTTCCTGGAGATATCGAGTGCCGGAGATTCTCACGACATCATGGGTTGGATGGGCGATAGAATCACGGCTGGGGGCCTTTCGGCCCAATACCGCTCCATAAGTAGCAGGCACACGCCGTGTTCCGTCCGTCGTTCCTCGAAAAACGAGTGCTTTTTGATGGTCGCGGCACATGGAATGTGCCTACTACCGTCCTTCGTTGAGCGCGTTATTGTCTTTAGTTCCCGAGTGGAGTGGGCGGTGTATGAAGGACCCACAGAGCCGACACCAACTTTCGCCAACGAGGGCGGTTCACGCAGTGGCCGGGACGATTAGCTCGACATCGGCCGGACGATTCGTCAATCCGTTCCGCCAGCGCTCCAATGACTTGCTTTCGTAGAGTTGATTCGCCAAGTGACTCAGGTCATGATCGTTGTTTAAGGCGTCTTCGATATCGGCGAGACGTTGAACCATTTCGGGATTCAAGTCCGCCGATTCAGTGGGTTGGAGTCGAATCCTGGAATCGTCGGAAATCTGGATTCGGAGTTTAGGCAAGTTCGGGTGTTTTGCCAGAAATTGATTGATGGCGTTTTCGAATTGAGAATACAGTCCGGCGAAACCCTGCAATTCAGACGTTTTTTCCAAAATCTCCGCCTCCGATTTTTCGGCAGGAAGACTCGTTTGACCGGTCAGAGCGGCCTGGAATGGTGCGGACGCTGCTTCGACAAATTGCGTGGCCGCCTTGCTAATACCCTGCCCGAGTTGTCCAAGTAGGCCTGTAGCGAGGCCCACAATTGCTAGGTTGGATGGATTAATGATGCGTCTCCCGAACAAAGCCCAAGCCGATCGCTCCCTTCTTCTTCGACTTTGTTTTTTCAGGTCACAACTCAAAATCCGCACAAGTTGCGTGAATCGCCCATTTTTTTCACGGTGGGTTGCTGGCACGAGGCAACCAAAGGGTGTGTCGTTGCGGGTATAATTCGAACCAACGTTCATGGTCCGTCGTATCGGATTAGGGCGGTTCGTGTTCGGCGATCGGCTGGCGAAGCAGTCACGCTTGTTGTTTGGATTGCTCGAATCACTTCGCGGATTCAAGCGTAGTCACGGAGATGTGAACGAAATGAAATTAGGCGTTTTGACTTTGGTTGCAATGTTACTGTCGGGTATGGTGAGTATGGCAGGTAGTTTTTGTTCGGCGCAAGATGAGGCTTCTGAGGAGAAATCGATTTATGACTTCAAGGTCAAGACGATTACAGGGGAAGAGGTTTCATTAGAACAATACAAAGGCAAGACGATCTTGCTTGTGAACGTCGCCAGCAAATGTGGGTACACGCGACAATACGCGGAGATGCAGGCCGCATTCGAGAAATATAAGGACCGTGATTTTGTGGTACTTGGTTTCCCCTGCAACCAGTTTGGCGGCCAAGAACCTGGTTCCGAAGAAGAGATCATCAAGTTCTGTACGGACAACTATGGGGTCAGCTTCCCAATGTTCGCCAAGTTGGACGTGAAGGGCGAGAGCGCGGACCCGTTGTTCAAGTATTTGTCGGAAATGGAAACAGCCCCGAAGGGAGCTGGCGATATTTCTTGGAACTTCGAGAAATTTCTGATCAGTGCCGACGGAAAAGTCTTGGGGCGATACAAGTCCGCCGTCAGCCCAACCGGGAAAGAAATGGAAGAACTACTTGAGAAGCAGCTTCCGAAAACTGGCAAAAAAGTGGGCTAGTGCTTTTTTTTATTGATAACTTTGGTTCGGTTTTGTCGCCACGCTCGCAAGAGCGTGGTTACACACCTTACCTCCACGATCTGGCCATCGCAGCAACATTTCCAGTAGGCGGTGACGGAGTATCCGTCTGACTTTGTTAACCAGTCGTTTAACGAAGCGAGATCGAGCCGAATTGGCGCCCAAGCCATGCTGAAGTTCAGCATGGCTTCTTTTGTTGACAGATCGCCACTTTGAACGTCGTCACGGCTCATTGATCTTGGTTCGAAGTTTGCAACTTTCGGTAGATTCTCAAACCCCAATAGATCAGAATCGGAACGCCAACCGGGGCCATGGACGTTGCCAAAATGAATGGTAATAGGTTCAGTCGGTGTTGGGCACTGGCGGGGGCTCCTAACAGGATGCCTGTGAATAATAGACCGGCGATCATCGTGCTGATTCCAATCAAGGTCATCGATATCAGCATTCCTTGTAGCCCAATTTTCATCTTCGCTCCGATTCCACGGTTCGCAAACCAAGTCCACCCATTCGGAGAGTCGCACGATCGGCTCGGGATTACGGCCCCGATTGGTAGAACAAGTTACGGTATCGTTATATCTTAACAGGTCATGTCAGGTTCGGTCACTCTGGCTGCGTTGAGACTGTTGAATTGTTCAATTTTCCCAGTCGTGCGGACGATACGAGTTGTAAGTCCGATCTCGGCACGACCGGATCCGCGTGGGTAATCGCCCACCACCGTTGAAATGATACAGGACCAAGCAAACGTGAAAACTCAAGTGACCCGCGCTTGAAATGCCGTTCGCCCCGCCATTTTGGTTTTGGTCCGTTTGACCCAGCGAATACAAAGGATGATGGAGCCATGCGACTGTTTTTTACTTTGGCAACAGCCTTGATGGCGTCTGCCGGGATGACGGGCTGCCAGACAGCCGTTTGCACCAATTGTAGTACGGTCGCGACGCCACAGGTTCTAGCGACCTGCGATGCGAAGGCTGGGTGTGATGCAAATTCCGCTGGTTGCGATGGCAACGCCGCTGGGTGTGATGCGAAGACCGGTGCTGGTTGCGATGGAAAAGCCGGGTGCGGCTGTGCGAACGGAGCTGGTTGCGACTCCGCCGCCTGTGCCGGTGGCTGCTCGGATGGCTCTTGCGGCACCGGTGCTACAGGTAGCGTCCCAGTAATCACCCCAATCCGAAATCTCGCGGCCCGTATGCGAGCCCAAGCCGATAGTTCGGCCGCTTGCGCCGACGGCAGTTGCTACACTTCGACCGGTGCCGCCACGTGCCCAGATGGGTCGTGCGGAACCGCTTGTGCCGATGGGTCGTGTGGAACGGGAGGCTATAACGGCGGTTCCGGGACCTTGTTCGGTGGCTTATTCCGTCGCCCAGCCTTCATGGGCGGTGCTGGCTACGGAAATGGCGGCAACGGTTTCGGTGCAGGTGCTGGCTATGCAGGTGCTGGCTATGCAGGTAATGGTGGTATGGGGGGCGGCATGGGCATGGGTGCTGGCGGTATGGGATATGGCGGCATGGGTGCTGGCGGGATGGGTGCTGGCGGGATGGGATACGGTGGCATGGGTGCTGGTGGCATGGGTGCTGGCGGGATGGGCATGGCCCACGGTGCCGCCGGATGCGGACCTGGTGGTGGCGTGCTGGGCGGTCGTTTGGGCGGAGGCATCGAACATCCATACGGCGGAGTATCGCCTCATACACCTCCAATGACTGGTCCTTACGGTCCAATGTCGCCTTCCTACGGCTACCCTTACTACACAACTCGCGGTCCACGCGACTTCTTGATGAGCAATCCTCCGAGCTTGGGACGATAACTCCCAAACCCCGGAAGAGTAGAAAACAAAACGGCTGGTGAGCGAGGTGCTCACCAGCCGTTTTCTGTTTCCGGCCAAGTACATGCAAGTTTGTTTTGCGAATCGAGCCTACTCGGCCAACAACTGCTCGATCATCTTGTGCAAGGCTTCCGCGTTGGCCGGCCCAGAACCGACTTTGATCATGCGGACCAAGCCGTTCTTGTCGATCAAAACGGCGTGGGGAATTCCAGTAACCCCATAGTCCCGTTGCATGGAACTCTCTTTTGGAGTGACCATCGTCGCATGTCGAAGCTCATGATGCTGGATGAATTTTTCGAGCATCTTCATTTCGTCGTCCAGAGCCACTTCGGCTTCTGCTTTGGCAGCACGTTTGGTTTCATCGTCCCAAGCGTAGTTGTACTGGCGAGTGACACCGATGATCTCCAAGCCTTGGCTGTGGTATTGGTCATGCCATTCTTGCAAATGTGGAAACGTGGCAATGCATGGCCCACACCATACGGCCCAGAAATCTAAAAGAACAACCTTGCCTTTCAGGTCGGGCAGCGAAGTGGGTGCCCCGTTGGCCCACGTCATCGCATCCAACGCCGGGGCTGGTGTGCCGATCATGGCCAACTGTTTCAAAGCTGAGGCAATTCGAGATTCCAAAGAAGTGAGCGATTGCAGCGCGCGATCGGCAATCGCCGGCGTCGCTAGTTTCTCCTTCGCTTGAGTCATCAAAGCCTTTGCCTGACTCAAGACTTCCGAGGCTCGCTGTGGTTCATCACGCATCAAATTGCTGATGACATTGGTCATGGATTTGGAATAGGCTTCAAATACAGGGGCGGAGTCAGGGAACTTCGTCATCGCGGCGGTCGCAACATCCACCAAGTGTTGGAACGATTCCTCGTTTATTGTTCCAGCAGCAAATACAGGAAATGTTTGTGCTGTTAGTGCATTCAAATAAGCCGTAATCGCAAACGTATTATCGGGGGAATTCTTGTACAAGCTTTCGACCCGAGCCAATTCCTCAGCCAACCAAGCTTCCGCCTGTTGCCGAGCGACAGATCGTGAACGCCACATATAGAGATTCATCAACAATGGCGAATTCGTGTTTGCTTCGCCCGCCACTGTTTGCTCCGCCTTTAGGGCTTCCAGCGTCCTGGTGAACAAGGCATCACTCTCGGATGTCTTTCCAGCTTGACGAAGCAAGGCGTCCAATTGGGTCGTTGTCGAATACAACACCGAGAGCGAGTTGACTGCGGCGGAGTTTTGGATCGTTTGCTCGTAGGTTAGTTGTAACAACTCGATCGCCTCGGCAGCTCGATTGCTGCGTTGTAACGCGGATGCCAATAGCGAACGAGCACTCGACAACCACGGTTGATCTGGCTGCGCCTCACTGGCTAGTTTCAAGTCGGCCAACGCCTTGTCCAGTTCATTGGCCATGACCAAGCCCCGAATGGACGCAAACGTGATGGCATCATCCGCTGGTTTCGTGTCAGCGGCTTTGTTGGCGTCTTCTTGAAAACAAGCGGCCAACGTTTTCGGCGACTCGACGTGCGATAACAGGATCACACCCGCAGTTGCCGCCATTACCCAACGAAATGTTTTGTTCATGAAAATGCTCCCAGCATTTGGAGGCGGACGTCAATCGAAGCAACAAAGATCGCCATGCGTATGAAACACAGACGAGCCGACACCAGTCTAACGGCTCAAGAGTTGAACTTCAACCGAACGCGAGCCCAGTAACCGGCAGCGTGTCGGGAATTGATTACGGGGATCAAAGCCAAAGGGATTGGTAGTCTCAGGTCGTAGATTGCGACCAATACTCGCAACCGCGTCCGAGATTACTTTCGCAAACACGGACACAGCCATCGCGGAACTGGCGGAATGACCGCCTGAGAAATGTTGCAAAACGTGGACGCGAACCCGAATCGGATGCTCTGGAAATATGGTTGGCAGGGGAATGGTTGGCAGGGGGACGTTTGGCAGGGGAATGGATTGATGCCAAAGGAGTCCGTGCTGCCACTTTATAATTCTTCACTCTCCAGTTTGCACGGTCGATCTCTGAATTTAAATTTCTTATTCCTCTGCCAACGATTCCTTTGCCTTTCCCGTGCCCTCCTACTTCTTTTCTGTAAGTTAGGCTTGTCAATGCGTCGGTTATATTTTCGTAGAAGCCATCCTCATTCTCTTCGATGACAGGTTTGCCATTGTGAGTGATAAAATCGATGCCGTCATGGGCAAAGTTCACTCCTCGATGGGAGTTTATGTTGAGAACCAGCCAGTGGTGTTTGGGACACACACGCGTCTGGCTGGTACCATGAGCCGACGATGGAAGTCGTTACGATTGGCAGCGACGGTCGAGTTGCGTGGCCCTGCGACGGGCCATCCCCAGCCAACCAAGCATCAGCATTGGAATCACGCTGAACGTAGGTTCAGGCACCGTGTTAAACGACAATTGTGGGGCACTGGAGCCAAGGTTAAATTCCTTGGAACGGAAATGCAAAGTGCTACCGAAGTCAGACATCAGGACGACGCCATGATTATCCAAGGGACTATCGATCCAAGATTGAAGTACCGCCTGAGGCACGGTCCAATTGACGGAATCGTTAAGTGCAAAATTTCCTTGCGTCGTCGACAACGCCAAGCCCGTGGCGCCAGGTTGGTTGTTCCACGTCACTGTGGACTCACTCCAAGCCGCGGCAGCCAAGAACAGTTGCCCATTGAGCAAAGCGTTGCCACTAACCGTCGGGTTGGCAATAAGTCGAATGACACCATCTCCCGTAACGGTTTTACCCGCTTGGCTGGTCAAGTCGAAATCAAGATAGATTCGTTGGACGTTACCGGTTTGGTTGTAGAGACTAAGGAATTCCGAGTTATCATTGTTGCTGGGGAAAACACTGAGAACGCGGGAGTCCGCGTTGGCTGCCATTTCGACAAAATCGGCTCGACTTGAAGAAGTCACGGCACTCAAAAAACACAACAGAACGACGAAAAAGCGAGCGTCTCGAACTGGTCGGGTCATCGACAGTTCCTTTCCGGGAAAAACTTTGGGAAAAAGCGCCAAAACGGGGGAGTCAGGCGCAGGTTGGCAGCGAACCTCGACACCAACCGCAAGCTGACCTGATCGTAAGCCGCGACTTTCAGCGGCCAAAATTCTTTCGAAAAGTTCCGGTAACGCGAATTTTGGTACTTTTTCGCTAATTGTGGGACGACTTGCCTTTAAGAACGTACATGATCGATAAAGGCTGATGATGCGAGCAATGGGCGTGAAAGAAATGGCCGCCATGGCTCAGGAATTGCTTGACCATCGCCGTGAGTTTCTACTCTCAGGCATGTTCATTCCGAGTCTGGTCCCGGCCCCGCCTACGTTGGGATTCACAAGCAACTCAGGGCGACGCGGAATCCGCAGTTGTTGAAACTGACAAACGGGCGGAGCCCGCCACGGAACGCCGACCTGCAGAGTGCGGCCACAAGGCCTCGACCGCCGCCACGGATCGCGCGGTAAAACCCCTCTTGGGGTCCGGCAGGATCGGTAACCGCCCCTTTCGGGTAGTCGCCAACCCAATCCGAACAAATCTCCCAAACGTTTCCGTGCATGTCATGCAATCCCCATGCGTTCGGCTTCTTCTCACCAACAGGATGCGTTTGATCTTTGTCATTGTCGATGTACCAAACGTAGTCGTCCAGCAAGGTCAAATTCTTTCCAAAGCTGAAGGCTGACTGGTTTCCAGCGCGACACGCATATTCCCACTCCGCTTCGGTCGGCAAGCGATAGACCCGACCTGCTTTCGACTCCTCCGGAAGCTCCGACAGACGCTTGCAAAACTCGACCGATTCTTCCCACGACACCGAATCCACAGGATTTCTAGGTCGTTTGAAATTACTAGGGTTGATGCCCATTACCTGCTCGTAATGGTGCTGCGTCACCGGGTACATGCCGAGGTAGTAGTCGTGACTAATCGTCACCTCGTGCAGCGTTTCATTTTCCGAACGACCGACCTCGTCCGCAGGAGACCCCATCATGAACGTCCCCTTCCTAATCAGCACCAACTTCATGCCGACGATGTTGACGAAATCAGCCATGTCATTATCCGCCTTTCCTGGAGTTTGAAGAACGACTGTGGCTTCGTAGCCCGCTGATCCCCGCGTGGCTCGTTCAGCCCCCCAGAGGGGCTAACCGGGAGGGCATGTAACTATTTCGGACAAAAACGCAGCGTCGGAAAGGGTTAGACCAACAACCGCCTGTTGGGACCGAGCCTAGAACTCAGGCCAATCGATCTCGCCATCATCAACCATGCAAATGGGTCTTGTGTCCGCAGTTGGGTATTGTAGGAAGTCTTTCACGACTTTCCAAGCGTTCGCTGGTTGTAGTAGACAACCTTTGGGGTAAAGAAATTCATCTCCGATGTTGACAAATTCTGACAGCTGATTGATCGACTCCACACCAAATTTACACCAAACGTTGCGATTTGTTGTTCGGTTGTGGCATTCATTTTGAATCACAAAACCGTCTTGCGGAACATGTATAATTACGACCGAATAAAGCAGATTCGCAGCACCGTGATATCCGATAACGCCATCACCCTCTTCCTCCCATTCTTGTGAAGAGTACTTTAGAAAGTACCTCTCCCAATTCTGGGGATCGAAGCTACCTCCTCCAAAGGTTCGAAACGAGCTGTGAAAGCCTTTTTCAATTCGTTTTGCCATTCGAAAATCCCGCCAGCATTCTCGGCAATCCGCCCGGGTTTATTGGTTCTCCCCGAACCGCTCCTTCATGCTGACTCTTTGCTCAGAAAGAACTTGATCAACGATGCAGCCAACTCAGGATCGATTTGGTGACCAACTCCGGGGCGTCGTGTTGGACGAAGTGGTCGGCGTCGGGCACGGTAACCAGTGTTAGGTCTTTCTCCAACCATTGCCACGTATCGTTCAGTGCTCCCGGCAAAAGAGCTTGGTCCTTTAGACCGTGAATCATGAGGACCGAGCATTGGACTTTTGGACCGTCTTCGGTGGGCACTACATAAGGTTCGCGGGGGTAGTTGGCTTTGTAGTAATTCAACATCCCCTCCATAGACGAACGCTGCATGGCCGCTAGATGCTTTTGGCGAGCGTCCGGGTCTTTGACCCACGTGACCAGGGCTTCCGGGGTGACCAGTGAGGCGGCGTTGTCCGTTTGAAAGAATCGAGCGTACGCGCTGTTCTCGCGTTGTTGCGGATTGTTAGCCAATTCACGTTGTAGACCGTTGGGATGCGGTAGAATCAAAATGACCAAACGCTCGGTCATCTCCGGATGCGTCATCGCAAATTGCCAAGCGACCATCCCGCCCCAATCATGACCGACAATGATTGCCTGCTCGCGTTTGAAATGCTGGATCACACTTTTGACGTCGCCCACCAATTTGTCCAACGTGTAGTTTTCGACACCGACCGGTTGATCGCTTTCGTTGAAGCCACGCTGGTCGATGGCCACGACTTGGAACTTCTCAGATAACGCTGGGATTTGGTTTCGCCATGTGTACCAATAGTCGGGAAAGCCATGAATCATCACGACCAATGGCCCTTCACCTTTGGTAACGTAATGAATCCGTACGTCGCCTGATGGAGCAAATCCATGCGTGCCCCATTCGTCGGCGGTTTGGTCGTTGGGTTCATCAGCTGCCAAAGAACTGATTCCGGCAGCCGCCACGACCAGCAGCAGGTAAGACGCAATCTTGAAGACGTTCAGAAGAGAACGGGAGGTTGTTGGAGCCACGATCATCGATTCCTGTTGGGATGAGTCCCCCGAGAATTTCAAACGATTCTTGGGCCACCCAATTCTAGGGTGAATCCAACTGCGGCAACACTGGATGCCTTTCGCACTGCGTTGTCGAGAGTCGCTCCGCGGCATAGGGATTCATCATGGCTCCACGTGGAGAACATCGAATCGATATCAACCAATGGCTATGGAGTGGATTCATTGAAGCTTGAGGGGAAGGACGTTATGATCTGACGAGTCGGTTTTTGTCACGCCAGCTGAGTAGCTTGCGTCGCTGAGGAGCGAATCACTGCGGATTGGCTCAGGATACTGGCGGCGAAAGTACATTTGGGCAATGCGTGAACGGGTGATCGACGGCCTTTGGTTTCGTTTCCATCACGGTGCGGATCTCGCGATCCTGAAATTGTTATGACTGGTACGATCGAATCGATTCAAGTGGGGCGTTCGCAGTGTTTTGATGCCGCTGGTGATTCTGGCAAACCATGGCAGTCAGCGATCATCAAGTGCATTGTCCACGGGCCGGTGTCGGTTCGTGAAAATGGGCTGGTGGGCGACGAACAATCGGATCTCGTGCATCACGGCGGATCGGACAAAGCGGTTCTCGCGTACAGCGTATCGCACTACGCGTCTTGGCAATCTCGGTATCCCGAACATGGTTTCAACGCTGGCGGGTTTGGCGAAAATTTGACAGTCTCAGGCTTCGACGAGTCCACCTGCTGTATCGGCGACGTATGGCAAGTGGGCACCTGCCTGTTGGAAATCTCTCAGCCCCGCCAACCCTGTTGGAAACTCTCTCGTCGTTGGTCGATTAATCGCTTAGCTCACGAAGTTCAAGACCAGCGTCGGACGGGTTGGTACCTGAGGGTCTTACGTCCAGGACGGTTGCAGTCTGGCGATGAGATTGCGTTACTTGAAAGGCGAGATCCTACGTTTACTATCGCCTATGCCTTGGGCGTGATGTACGCGAACCCACGAATCAAACAAGAGGATTGGGAATTGGCAAACGTACCGCAGCTGTCGATGTCGTGGAAAACCAACCTCCGCTCACGCTCGTCTCGACACGATGAGCTCGAGGATTAGCCGCGTTTGCGGGGTATTAACGCCCGAGGTTACTCCGCGAGAAGCTCGAGCTTCTTTCCGCTCCATTGACGGTTTTTCCATTGATAGTCGGTGAAGCGATAGGTGAACGTCCCGTTGGGGAATAGATCGATCTGGCCATAACAGGGCGGGAATCCGTATTCCGAACCATTCCACCAAGAACCTGAAACGGCCCCGCCGCAAATGTACCACACGCCACGGTATTCGCACTGGTCGCACGTGTGCATGTGTCCGCTGAGGCAGAGCTTGACGTTTGGAAATTGGCGAAATACTTCGGTGATGGCCCAACAGTCGAAATGTTGCCAAGTGCCTGGGACAACGATGTCTCGTTGCTTGACGTTTGAATCGCCATAAACGCTGGAAGTTACGCTAAGGATGGGCAGATGCGACAAGACACACACCGGCATGTCGCGTCCGGTTTTCTTCAAGTCATCGACCAACCATTGGAAATGTTCTTCAGTCAGGCGACCGTATTTTGGCCACTCGATTACCGAGTTGAGTGCGATAAAGTGCCAACCGCCGTGGTCGAAGCTGTAGTACGACGCGGGCATGTCCAATACTTCGGTCATCAAGTTAAAACCCGCTTTTCCTGCCGGAACTTCGGCTGTCGGCTCGCGACCGTCCCAAACATCGTGATTACCCAAGCAGGATCGGATTGGAACCGGGCAGTCGCGCGTGACCTGCCGCCAGAGTTCCACCAGTTCTGCGGCTCGCTGCCCGGAAACCGCTCCATCAACCGCCATCACGGAATCGCGAGTATTCAAAACAAGTTCGGGCTTCCACGCGTCGCCGAACATATGGCGAAACATCGTGCGGACACCGTCCGGGGCGTCTGCGTCGTTGGTGACATGAACATCGGTTATATGAGCGGCCCGCAACACATCTCGGTGTGATTGGTTCGGAGGAACTGTCGAAACCATACCGGCAGAAAAGACGGCGGCCGTGCCGCTGGCCAACCATTGACGACGTGACAACATGGAAATACTCCGGAACGACCACCAGGAAGTTGACAAACGTTGGGGCGATGCTCGCCAACAACTTGCGTTCACTATCGACTTCGTGGCCCGCCAAATCAACCAGAGCAAACGTTAAGTTTTACCAACGTGAATGGTCCCTATTTCTCACTTTGATCATAATGTCTCGAGGGTCGTTGTTTTCGTATTTCGTGCCCTCGTACGCATACTCAAGCAAAGACAACTCGGACTCGAGACCTCTTTTCGCTTCGACCAACGTCAACAGCAACTAAAGCCAGATATTGACATCATGGCGTTGAATTTCTGATGGCCTTTAACGCGGCCGGGAATTGCTTGGCCCACGAGGGTTCGTCATGCGAAGCACCATCAAACGAGCGAAACCAGAAGTCGGTTTCAGGTTGGCGTCCTTGTGTTTCCAAGAGTTTCGCCAACCTCGCCGTTCGGTCCGTGTTTGCGGCTTGAGACGGTTGGGTACCGCCTTCTAAGGTGCCCATCGATAACCACAACGGGGTGTGATCGGGCCAGTGTTGTTTTTCCGACAACGTGGCAAATATTTGCTCGCGATCCCAGGCCAAAGAAGGCGAAAACGCCAGGCAACCAGAGAAGACGTCGGGCCGCTCGACACAGGCATGCAGCGAAATCAAACCGCCCAACGACGAGCCGCCAATCCAAGTGGACGGGCGAGTCGCGGAGGTACGAAATCTCTGATCGATCCATGGCTTGAGTTCGTCCGTCAAGAACGAAAGATACAACCGCCCTGCCCCGCCCGCATTCATCTTCGCATCAAAGGTCATGGTGTACTCATCGATCCGATCCGCACTGTTGCCGACGCCCACGATGATCAGCGGACGAATTTCGCCCGCTTCAATCAATTCAGTCGCCGTTTCATCGACTTGCCATTCGTTACCAAACGCCGCAGTCGCTCGGTCGAACAAATTCTGACCATCATGCAGATACAGCACCGGATAACGTGTGTCCGATTGGGCGTAGTCCGGCGGAAGCCAGACAAAAATCGTCCGTGAGTTGCCCAATTTTTCGGAGCGAAATTCGTGTTGGATCAAATTTCCCACGACTGTGGATTTGATAGCCGTCGTCTCGGAGGCCCATGAGTCGACTCGGATCTCAATCCGTTGTGGTTGCCCATCGGGTTGTGACGTGACAACGATTCTTCGATTGGCAATATCGCGACCGTTCGCATCACGTTCGACGGTCTCCCAGCGACCTTGGGTCACTTTGAATTGTACGACTGTGTCCGGACGGACTCGAAACGTTCCATGGTAAGTTCCGTCAGATTGTCGCTCGAGTGGCAGGCCGTCGGGCGCCCAATTTCCTAGGACAGGTAGGCTGCCCGACAAGTAAACTTGCCGCGAGTTGGTTGTAACGTCTGCGGAGGCTTCGGGGATGGATACCACCACCTGGATTTGTACCGGTTGGGGCTCTTGGGCAGCTATACGGGTGGCTGGGACAGCAAGTGGCCATAACATGAACACCGTAGCGACGGAGATCCACGCTCTAGTGAGCGAAACCACGGAGTTCCACGCTCTGGCAAGCGTCGCTCGCGCGCGATGATTTGACTCGACGGAGGTCCAGAAACCGTCACGATCATTTTCCTTGGGCGTGGAAAATACTCTCGCTTTGTCGATAGCAGAGATCGATAGCATCCCGGGCCAATTCGCAACCCAGGATCTTGGACGGTTGTCCCGACGTCAATGCGCGATGTGCTTCGCGAAGTTCGGCCTCAAATCCCGCGACATCGTCGCCGACAGGCATTTCCGGACGGATCACGCCTTGGCTTGCCGTGATGATCTTCAGCGGCATGGCCTCGACTTTGCCGTCGATTACGGCCAATTCGAAATGCAGAGTCGCTCGTTCCAAGTGGATTTCGAACCCGTGTGTGAAGCTGCGACCTTGTTGATCGATGACTCCCGAAGTGACACAGACCGTTTGGTCCGGATCATCGAAAGTAAGGAATGAGTTCCAATACTTTGCGACGGAGCCTTTGACTCGTCCGCGGCTGATCACCTCTTTCGGACGGCCAAACAACAGACAGATCAAATGCGCGTCGTGGACGTGCAAGTCCAACATCGGGCCACCAATTTTGTTCGGATCGTAAAATCCAGTTAGCCACTGCGGATCGGAAATGACCCGTAGGAATCGACCACCCAACAATTTGCCGTAGGTTCCTTCCGCGATCACCTGCCGAGCGACTGCGTATTCTGGGAAGAACGGCAACACGTGCGCGACCATCAATTGCCGCTGATTGGCTTGCGCGGCCGCAACCATCAGATCGCACTTGTCGGTCCACAGGCTCATGGGCTTTTCACTCAACACATGTTTACCCGCGTTGAGACTCTGGATCGCGACATCATGGTGCATGGCAGGTGGCAAACAGATATCAATCAAGTCGATATCAGGATTGGCCAACATCGCAGGCAGCGAGTCGTAAGTAGTGACTTGGGTCAGATCCACAACTTCGCCCGGCGGACCGAAGTTGCCTTGAATTCCACGCCAATCCCCTCCTCGCTTGATCGGATCGGTTTCACAAATCGCCACCACTTCCATGTCAGGAATTCGTTTGTAGGCCAACCAATGAATCCAGCCCATAAAGCCTAGGCCAGCAATTCCAACTCGGATCATGTAGTCGCTCCTTTATTGTCAGTATGAATCAGCTTACCAAAGCGTGGATGTGTTCGGGTTCGACCACGTTTTGGCAAACGTCGGGATGGTTACCAAGGCGTGGTTAGAATCGAAGTCTAGCGTTTTATTTTCGCGCCGTCGATTGGATTGGTGGTTTGGATCGAGTAAGAATTTGCGTCACTGGTTTAGGTGTCGCTGGTCTTGAAAACGACGCCCTTTCATTTCGAATCGAGGTAAAGACCCAATCGGCACGGCGGCGACTTCGACTTTTAAGTTCAAGCGAATTTGCAGTTCTTGCGCGATTCGCTGTGGTTGCTCCAATCGATCCTCGACTTCAATTTTCAAGAAATCCAGATGTCCCTGCTTCAACGCGGTCATCCGATACTCGACGACTTCGGGGAAGCTACGCAGAATTTGTTCGACGGAGCTGGGGAAAATATTGACGCCGCGGATAATGAGCATGTCGTCAACTCGCCCCAGGACACCGCCCTTTAGATAGACCCACGTGTTGTCGTAGTCGTGTTGGAAAATCGGGCGAACCAGATCACCAGTCCGATAACGAATGACAGGCGCTCCGAGTCTTCCGAGCGACGTGAGCACCAACTCGCTTAATTCTCCTTCGGTCGCGGGTGCGTCGCGTTCGATGCTCCGAAATTCAGCGATGAAATGGTGTTCGTTGATAAAGAGTCCGGTTCCATCGGGCGAATTGAAGCCCCATGGTCCCACTTCGCTGGCGCCGCAATGATCAATCAACTTGGCCTGCCAGCTGGATTCGATCGATTCGCGGATCGCGGGCACGCTTCCGCCGGGTTCGCCGGCGACCACGATCTTCTTTATGGGGAGATCGCCGACAACCAATTGGTGTTCACGGCCAACTTCGGCCAGATGCAGGGCGTAACTTGGTGTACAGAAAACGGTGTCGGCCGCCGTTGTTCGAAGTAGTTGCAAGCGACCGATGCTACTGAGCCCGCCCGCTGGAATGGCCATCACGCCCCGTTGTACCAAGGCGTCGAAGGCACTCCAAAAACCAATAAACGGCCCGAACGAAAACGCGAGAACCGCGCGGTCACCCTTTTCGATCGCGGCTGCGTCCAACACAAATTGCCAGGCGTCGGACCACCATTGCCAATCTTCGGCGGTGTCCATAACCACGAGTGGTCGTCCGCTCGTTCCTGATGTTTGGTGATAACGGACGTAGCGATCAAGACTGTAGGTCAAGTTTGCCGGTAAGATCGCGCCTTGATCGTTCGACGCCCCGCCTGGTTGAAAATTCTGTTGCAGTTCTGTCTTGAACGTGTAAGGGAGTTCAAGCAACTCGTCAGGTGACCGAACGTAACTTGGCGCTGACGCTAAGCGACCCGCCAGTTTGTTGGCGTAAAAGCCATTGGTGGGCAGGGTCCGATCAAGCACCTGGTTGAGTTTCTCGATTTGCTGGGTTTGACGGACGCGACGGTCCAATCTAGCCAGCCCTTGGCGAAGTTCTTTGGCGTTCATGCCGCCATGATACCCGATTAAACGGCGCCTTGCAGGTATCCCCAATGTGGTGGACTGTTCCTACGGTCCAACTACTTCATGATACCCGATTGAACGGCGCTTTGCAGGTATCCAACCAGAACCAAGCAATGGGACTCGCGAGTGAAGTTACGAATCCAGAGCAAACAATTCGGCCAGCGATCGTCGAGCGGTTGGCTGGCAAACCGGTCTAATCGATGCAGGACCGATCAA
Organism: Pirellulaceae bacterium; assembly: GCA_041741535.1. Classification (GTDB taxonomy): domain Bacteria; phylum Planctomycetota; class Planctomycetia; order Pirellulales; family Pirellulaceae; genus M30B19. Next base: position 9,656 of record JBGSJV010000046.1, on the reverse strand, counting down.
CCGTTGAACCGACTGGAACTCCCCACCGCGCGGATTTTGGTGGACATGTCGTTGTTGGTACGGGATGTCCACGACCCAATATTCGGCGATGGAATGTTCGACGTACAAGCGGGCTTTTTCCGGCAAATCTTGAACGACACTTGAATCGGCCACTTCCACCAAGAGAAGGATCTGTTTGGATGTTGGGCGAACTCGTCGGTTTAGATTTTCCGACTCTAGACAAGGTCTGGCTCGGGACGGTGGTCACCACAATGGCCTTTAAGCAAATTCAAACGTCTCAAAAAGCAAAGGCGGCCGGTTGGATCTTCCAAACCGAGCCGCCAGCTTCTCTTCGCGCACTGTGGAGGCTAACACTGTGGAGACTTAGCTAAACAGTTCCTTGATGATCTTGCCGCCGTTGGCGATCTTCATCGGGCGACCATTGCTGCTTTGGAACGTCGTGCTTAGCGAAATGCCCATCGCTTGGCAGACACTGGCCATCAGGTCTTCAGACGAGTAACTAGGGCCGTCGACTTGTGTGCCGTCTTCGTTGGTCTTGCCAACGGCGATACCGCCCTTGATGCCTCCGCCACCCGCGACAACGCTCCAGCAACGGGCCCAGTGATCGCGGCCCGTATTGCCGTTGATTCGTGGGGTACGACCAAACTCGCCCATCCACAGCACCACGGTGTCTTGCCACAACCCGCGTTCCGTCAGGTCTTGAACCAACGCGCTCATACCTTTGTCCAGTTCCGGCAGACGTTGGTCCTGCAGCGTTGGGAAAATGTTGTCGTGATTGTCCCAGCCGCCCAAATTGACTTCGACGAACGGAACATTGGCTTCAACCAAACGTCGGGCCAGCAAGCAGCTGCGACCAAAGTTGGTTTGGCCATAACGTTCGGCAACGGCCGTCGGCTCTTGAGCCACGTTAAAGGCCGACATTTGTTGGCTGGTCATCAATTGGAGCGTCTTGTCCAATACCTTGGCGTGTTCGGCAGCGGCGACCCCACGATTCTCGCTGATGAAACTTGTTTCCAACATTTGCAGGGACGCTAAACGCCGTTGCAAACGAGCCTCGTTGACACTCATTTCCAAATCGCGAATTCGACCATTCGAATCGACGTTAAACGGTGCCCAAGACATGCCCAAGAATCCTGGTCCCTCGCTGCCGCCTCCAATGGAAACAAACGGAGGGATTTCCAGTTCCTTACGGTATTCGGCCAATTCGTGAGCGATCACAGATCCATAGCTTGGGTGTTGTACGTTTGGATTTGGCACGTAGCCCGTATGCATGTAGTAACGACCGCGATCGTGGTCGGCTTCTCGAGTGCTCATATTACGGATGATCGATAGACGATCCATCACCTGTGCGGTCAATGGCATGTGTTCGCAGATTTCAATATCGCCTGTCGTGCGGATGGGTTTGAACGGGCCGCCGGTTGCAGCGCCGGGTTTCAAGTCCCAAATGTCGATTGTCGAAGGGCCGCCACCCATCCACATAAGAATGCAACGCTTGTTGTTCGCTCGGAGCGTCGCGGCTGCGGCCGCTAAAGAATGGTTCATCGCCAAGGAGGCGCCAACCATCGCCGAAGCTCCCGCCATATGGCTCATGAAATGACGCCGCGACATTCCGGACGGAGTTGTGAAAAACATGGGACTCGCTCCTAGTGATTGAAAATGAACTCGTTACTATTCAACAATGCCCACCAAATATCTTCCAAACCCTCAACCGGCGAACCGGACGTCTGCACCAACTGCTGGAAAGCGGTCGCTTCCTTTCGGCTTGGCTGCCGAGCCAACGCGGCTTCGAACATGCGCTCGATTTTGACTCGGACATCCGCCTTGGGGTCTAGAATGATCTGCTGTAAAACGCCGCCACCGTCTGCGCGTGTCGCTGCGCGGACCATATCGCCATTGAACATCATGAGCACTTGCGCGATCGTTCCACTGAAGTCAATCGATTCGTCACCTTCGTCCGTGCCGAACTCCGTTGAAAACTGTTGCAGCCAGGCGCTCTTTTGTTCTTCAGTGGTCGAATAATTGTCTTCTTCCCCAGTCCCTCGCGTCAGCAATAGTAAGGACTCGTAGAGATCTTCCGCAGCAAAGGGGCGAATGTAATAGTGCGAGAATTGGGGTACTTCACCCAGCGTCGGATCATCGCGCTGGTTGCCCGGATTCACTTTGCTCGACAATTGGTACGCTTCACTCAAGACCAACCATTCGATCAACTGCTTTTGATCGTATTCGGTCTTTCGAAATTCGTCCGCTAAATACGACAATAACTCCGCGTTGGACGGAAGATTGTGCGAGCCCAAATCATCAATTGGTTTGGTGAAGCCATAGCCAAAGAAGTGACCCCACATCCGGTTGATAGCCGCTTGATCAAAAAACTTCGAGCCCAAAATGAGCTTTGCTAATTCTTGGCGACGATTGACGTCTTGAACATAGCCGCTGGGGTCAATCTTTGTGCCATCGACAAAAACGGGATAGGCAACTTTAACCAAGCCGTTTCTCAGCTCGTAGAACAAATCGGCTTTCTCAGGATTATTGCTTTCGCCGGCAAAGTCCTGGTCGATCAATTCGGCGTTGGTAATGTCGTTGGTGCCTTGCACAAATCGACGCAGCGCTTTCGTCTGTCGAAAAAAAGCATTGAACTCCCAATACTTGTCCTGTTTCCAATCGTTAAACGGATGGTTGTGACATTGTGTGCATTGAATCTGTAAGCCAAGGAAGAGCTTGCTAACCGAAGACGTCGCCAAAGTTGCGTTCTCTTCGTTGACTTTGTCCGCAAGGTAATTTGTGGCTCCGTTAAAGTTTTCGGTTCCGGGTTTCGTCGAGCCAGACGCTGTAATCAAATCCTGGACCATCGCGTGGTAGGGTTTGTTCCGCGCAAAACTATCGCGCAGATATTTTTGCATCCCTTCGCGGCTTACCAATGAGTTGTTGCCGGTTCCGCCGGTTCGACCAATAAGCAGATTCGTCCAAATCGTGGTCCAATTTCGGGCATAGTCTAATGTATAGCGATCGTCATGCAACAATCGTCGCACTAGGGACGCTCGTTTGTCTTCTGCTTCGTCGTTCTCAAATTCGCGTTGCTCGGTTGGACTGGGGATTCGTCCCAACAAATCAACATACAACCGTCGAACCCACTTGGAATCACTTTCGGGAGCCGATGGACTGAGATTAAAATCCGTCCATGATTTCCGAACCAATTCGTTGATCTTGTCCACTTGAACCGGAACGCGAACGCCCTCCTTGACGGCAGAAGGCGAACTAGACCGAACCGAAGTCCGTTCGAATGTTGTCTGGGCATTTAAAGAACAAACCAAAACGAACGATATAAAAAAACCAAAAACCAGAGCTAATACTGGTCGAACACCTCGTGAAGTTCTTGTCAACATCGTGAGCATCAACGGCGTTCCTTCAAGTGCGTGTCCAACCCCGATTTTGAGATCCCAGATCTGCACCAACTCCGAGCCCCGCGACCATTCACCGACATTTGGATCGGTGCCGCAAACAGGCTCTTCAAACTCAAGTATACCTGAAACATTTTGCCCGAGCCACCAGAAACCCTTTTGCGTTTTTGTGACCCGTGTATTTAATCAAGTGTATCGAAAGTGATCAGTGCTCAAAAAGAGTACATCGGAAATTCGGCACTTGGCAGATAAGTCACATTTCAAACGTGCTCGCGAAAAAGCGAGGAATGTTGAAAGGTGGTAAAGGAAGGACTGGCAATTTGGCGAAATCGCCCGCAATTGCCAGCCCTTGCCTCGCCTCGTCTCGTTTCCGACCCCGTCCAAGTGATGTCATCATCGCCGAATTCGGCGGTTGGAGGTTCTCACTTTTTCGGGTTCTCGAATACGCAATCTTCGCTACCGCAAATTCGGTGCCAGAAAGGAATCGTTGTTTGTCGAGTGGAAAAGTCGGGAAAAATTCGAATGGGCGTTGGTAATTGACGACAAAGCTAGTAGAATCGGCGACCCAAGCGCCAGAACGGGTCGAACTGGCTGGTTAATGAATGTGGAAATACAAACCACGTCCAACAGAATTACCTCGAGGAGATCAAGGAACGATGGGAACGAAAAAATCAGGAAAAGGTCGCCGAAAGTTGGGTCAAAAGAAGCGTAAGATGCGTTCGAAGATTCGCCATCGCAAGTAGAACGATTGGCGAATTCGTGGTTCCTGCCACGCTCTGGCGAGCGTCGAGTCACCCTTTGCCAGAGCGTGACGTCGTGCAGATTATCTCGTGCGCGGGCGCCTGCGATTAGTTCTTGATGGCGTACCGCGATAAGCGATTGGTATCGAATTGGTCGGGATGGAAATTTGACCGGTCGAATTCTCATATTGCTGGCTGCGTTTTTATGGAGCACCAGTGGTCTGTTTGCTAAAAGCCCTGCTTTAGCCGAAATTCCGCAGGATGATCGGGCTGTTTGTTTGACCTTTTGGCGGGCGGTTTTCGCATGTTTGCTGGTTGTCTTTTTTATCCGCCGGTGGCAATTTGATTGGCGGATGTTGCCAATGGCGGCTTGTTTTGCCGTCATGACTTGGACCTTTATTAGTGCTTTGGTCCACATTGAAGCGGCTCTGGCGATTTGGTTGCAGTATCTCGCGCCGGCATGGGTCGTCGTGTTCTCATGGCTGTTTTTTCGCGAGTCGCCGGATCCAACAAGTCGGCCGATGTTGGCGTTTGCCGCCGTTGGGTTGACCGTGATTCTTGTGGCTCAGTTTGTTTCGATCGATACGTTTTCAACTTGGGGAGTGACCGCCGCCGTTATTTCGGGTGTTACCTTTGCTGGAGTGGTTATCTTTTTGCGGCGATTGCGTGGTTGTGACGCTTTGCTGTTGGTGTTTGTTAATCAAGCGGTGACGGCTTTGCTCTTGGCTCCGGCGGCGTTGACCGGTTATGTCCCCCATGGGTTTCAATGGTTTTATTTGGTGGGATTTGGCGTATTCCAAATGGGGCTGCCGTATTTGTTGTTTGCGATTGCGCTCCGCAAAATCAGTAGTCACGAGGCCAGTGGCTTGGGAATGTTGGAACCGGTTTTGGTTCCAGTGTGGGTTTATCTCGCTTGGGGAAGCCAAGCTGATTATCAGCCTCCAGATTTGGGGACAGTCATCGGTGGGTTGTTGATCTTGAGTGGCTTGGTCGTCCAACTGTCGCTTCATGCGCGACGGAGTTGGTCCCAGCCCAAGGTGACACAGTAAACCAAAGCGCCCACCAACCCGCTAACGATTGCTGCCAAACCAAGTAACGCCAGTAGAAGCAGCCATAGGGGCTGGAAAATGGGAAACCAGTCCGACACGGATAAACCAAACGCGGCGTGCAAGACGTTCAATGACAACCAAACCCCAAGCAAGATTGCGCCGCCCTTCAAACCGCCGTGGTAGTCGCTCGCGCTGGGTGCGGCGTGCAGAGTAATGCACAGGACTAGATAAAGGTAAAGCCAAAACTTTAAGCTCCCGAGACTGAAGGTCGTGATCAGCAGGTTCCACGCAGTCGGTCCAACGGCCTGAACCGTATTCCAATCCAAGGCGGCGGACTGTTCTTGGTTGCGCGACATCGCCAAGAAAGCCTCCACCAATTGTGGGTACATGGCCCAAGTCACGAGTAGCAGAATCGTCGCGCCGCCAATCAATGGAGCGACTCCAATGAAGAAGTTCCCTGACTCTTGCCACCAACTACCTCGGTGGTAGGTGTGCCGCACGTAGCCCAATCGGCCCTCTTGCACATCGGGCGCAAACAGGGCCACGCTCTCAATTTCATGACCAAACAACCAGCACATGACTACGTGACTGGCTTCGTGGATTGGAGTTCCGATCCACCCCGTCCACAGGGCTGCGTTCCAGCCGAAGCGTTGAATCAGGCGACGTTGCACGATCACCTCAATGCCATGAAACAGTAAGGCAAAGGCTGCCAATGGTGCAATGATCCACACAAATTGAAGTCCGACGGATTGCACAAGCAGCTGCAATCGCTCGGTCCAAAACTCGGCAAGTGGAGATTGCGTCGATGCCATCATCAGAACAAGTCTGCTGGTTGAACTTGCCACAGTTTCTTCAATGCAAACATACCAGAAATACCGCAAATACCAAACGTCATGACTAGCACGCCGACAATGCGCCAACTGGTCATCGACAGATCCATTCCAGCGGCGGACCCGGTTATCCAATACAACAACCACGACAGGGCCAGGGCCGGGAGAAACGCAAAGATTGCCAAATACGCGGCTTGCTTCATAACCACACTGGCGAGATACAACGGGCTATACCCCATGGCACGCAACGTGGCGTACTCGGGCAATCGTGCGGTGACATCATTGGCCAGAACCATATACACAATGGCCGTCCCAACGATGGCGGCAATCCCAACACCCAAACTAAAAATGAAACCGATCGGTGTTTCAGCAACCCAACGTCGCAGTTCTCGCCGAGTGACCTCTCCCCGAGAGAGGATTTCGACCGGCGCGGATCCGTCACGGTTTTGCAAACGATGCCGCAGTTGAGTCGCCAATTCAACCGCATCTGTTTCCGGGGCTAATTGCACGAGGCCCAGGCTGATCTCTCGTTCGCGAAAGTACGGAGCAAGTTTCGCGAAGGTTGCCTCGGATACGATCGCAGCGCCATTGCAGGCTAGTCCCGAGCCCATGGAGAAAAGTCCCGAGACAGTCAGGGTTTGATCTGAAACTACAACCGACCGTCCGATGTCTGGTTGGCCAAAGCGTCGCCCATCCAAAGGACTAAAATCGGGATGGCATTTGCGATCGATCAACAACGAATCCTTGGCCAGTAGTGTGTCGACATCGGCGGTGACTAAGGGATCGTTAAACGGAACACGATCAATCGGGATGCCGAACAACAAAACGCCATGAGGTTGACCCTCGCGATTGCGCCAGCTTCCCATCGCAATCTTGACATGCGAGACGGACTTGACCCCGGGAAAACCGGCAATTTCGTCCAAGACGCGTCGGTCGAATTTGTCCGTGTCGGCCAGGTGTAGATAATTTGGCGAGCGAACCAAGAGTTCGAATTCGAACTTATCAAAAATGTTAGTAGCAGTGTTCTGTACCGCCCCCAAAAATCCCAATTGCATGAAGATCAAGACGATCGCAACCCCAATGCCCGCCAAAGCCAAGATCGTCTTCTGTGGCTGGCTCAAGATGTTCTGCAGCGCCAAATTCGTTCGCATCCGTTCGGGCCGCTACTTCGAGGAAAAAATCACGTTCACCTGCAACTGCAACAGTTTCGCCGCCACGGCAACATCCGCTTCGCTAATTTCAATCCGAACCTTGACCGTTTCGCGATCAACGAGCGCAAGTGGATTCGGGTCGGGCAAGCTGCGATTTCCGACGACCGGGATAATTTCAACCACCGAGCCTACCAACTCGCGGGGCAAAGCCGAGCTTTGAAGTTTAGCAGAGTCTCCAATGTTGATTTGCGAAATCAAACGGTCAGGAACCTCCGCGATACATTCCATTCTGCTTAGGTCCGCAACTTGCATCAGCGGCGTGTGCAGCGCGGCCTCGCCAGCTCGGGCTAAGACCTGCACAACGTGCCCATCTATCGGAGCCATGACCCGTCCTTCCTTGGCCACTGCCTCGGCTGCACTGACCGCCAAATCCGCCGATGTGGGTTGTTGTTGAACCGTCAGCAAGGTCTGGTGGGTCGCGATGGCTCGATCGTGAGCTTCTTTGGCCGCCTCAAGTTCCAAGGTTGCGGCCTTCTGAGCGGATTCGTGTTGCCTATTGGCATGGCTGAGTTGGATTTCCGCTTCGATTATCGCCAGTTTTTGCTCGTCGATGGCTGTGGTCGCCACAAAAGCTTCCGTTTTTGGATCTTTGGCCAAGGCTTCCAATCGAGTCAGCTTTTCTTTCGCGGAAGTCAATTGTCTTTCAGGGATCTCCAGCAAATCACGCAATTTCGCTTGCCCGAGTTGTAGCTCCGCCAAGGCCACTGCGACCCGAGTGGCATCCACTTGCCCTTCGGCAAGGGAAGTTCTTTGCGCGAGTTCTCTTTTGGCCTCTGCGGCTTGCGTCGCGGCGATATTCGCTTGGCGCTGCAGCGTTTTCGTCAGAGGAAACGTGGCAAGTTCTGTTTCGTCCTTCCGAATCGCTTGTCCATTCGACACGAGGATCGACTCGACGACTTGGTTGGGTGGCCCAAACACATTGATCAATCCCGAACTGGGCTGGAGCGTTCCTTGGGCAACAACTTCAAGTTTTGGTGAATCAGTGTTCGCGTTGTGCGGGCGACTTTCCAGGCTGACTGCAGGAACGGATTCACGTACCAACCACCCTGAGACAAATGCGACGCCCAACGCACCACTGACCAGTAGTAGGTTGAGAGCCTTCATATCCAATTTCTGATAACGGGGATCTTGGGTAGTGACGTCAAGTCAATATCATAATCGACCATAGTGCCAACAGACACGATTCAAGGTCCATCTTTGCCAATTCTCCCAATTGGCTCCGGTATGAATGCCAATTCTTCCAATGGAGCTGGCCATGTTGTTGGTGACAGGCCACCGATCGCAAATACGGGTGAAATCCGGCTGGCCGCGTTTCCACCCGATGGGAGCTATGCTGCTCTTCGAGGCAATTCAATTTGGCGTTCGGCCATTTCCGCGTACCGATCAATCGCCGCAATCGTGCTGGAACGGATAGCCAGCCAACCAAGCAGCCACCGTTCACGCACAAAAAATCGGAGATGCACGAATAGGAGGTCTGGCGTAGTTCGATGGTATTTCGGACTTATTCCGATAATCCTACGGCCAGACTCCCGATCATACCCAGCGACCGGGGACAGACAGCTCCCGGGGACAGACAGCTCCCGGGGAGTTCCCGGGGACAGGCATTTTCAACGAGCGACCACCGAGAGACACCCTCGCGACCGTAGTCGAGTGACTGGGAGCGAGAACTGGGAGCGAGTAACGGGGACAGACACAGACCCGAGCGACCGAGAAGCCGCCGCGACCGGGGACAGACACGGGGAAGCGACCGGGGACAGACACTGGTGCGCCCGGGGACAGACACGTGCGCCCCGGGGACAGACATTTGCGCCCCGGGGACAGACACCGAAATATGGACGAAGTCTGGGGACAGACACTGGTGCGCCCCGGGGACATGGGTTAACTCTGGGGACACACAACTGTGGGGTTAACTCTGGGGACACACACAACTGTGCGGCAAGATCGCTGGGGACAGACACCGTCCGTGGAGACGCACGTGGGGACAGACACCCGAGAGCATCGCACGGCCAGGGCGTTCGCCTAGGGCCAGTCACGTTCATCCGGGGACAGACAACGAAGATGCAATAACTCTGGGGACACACACAACTGTGCGGCAAGATTGCTGGGGACAGACACCGCACGTGGGGACGCACGTGGGGACAGACACCCGAGAGCATCGCTCGGCCAGGGCGTTCGCCTAGGGACCGTCACCTTCACCCTGGGGACAGACAACGAAGTGCGCTGGACAACCGGGACAGCCACACGGAGCGACCCGCGCACCAGGGACAGACAACGAAGTGACGCCCGATCGGGCAACGCTGTGAAGCATTTTTGAATGTGTATGCTCAGCACTTGTGTCGGCCTTTCAGGCCTTTTCTGGATGAGATGTCACGCTAACCGGTGGCTCGCGCACACCGGCAGAGGCTGTTTCGGCCCATTCGGGCCTGTTTTG
>JBGSJV010000045.1:0-79816 GCA_041741535.1 Pirellulaceae bacterium | reverse complement strand
CGGCCCTTCTCCCCCAAAAAGGGGAGAAGGGAGACCATGAGGCAAGGTAACACTAGGCCCCGAAAATTTACAGCGTTGGCTCACCAGCATTCCCTAAAACGCGCAGCGTTGGTTCACCCGTAATTCCAAAAACGTGCCGCGTTGGTGCTCCAGCAATTCCGAAAACGTGCAGCTTTGTTGCTCCAGCGTTCGCCAGAAAGTTCCTGCCACGACTTCTGGCGCTTCGTGTCCGGTTCTGATCAGTGAACTTGCACCGGAAGTTGTCGGCCACGCGCGACGACTGGCCAACGTCCGATGGCTTGAGCGTTTTCGATGCGCCAAACTTCGTCGTACAACGCCGTGGTTGGGCAAATGTGATAGGGCAAGCCGTAGCAAATGTGGCCCACGGGATAGGCAGCCGCCCGCTCGGTGCGCAAGACCAAATGCTCTTCACTTTGCAAACCCGGCTGCGCATCCTCCAACCCAAACCAATGCACGCGCGGTTGAGGCATTTCGGCAGCCACCGCTTTGTGTCCCAAGTCCAAACACAACAGATCCGGCTGAGGGCGACTGATGACGCGGGCCGCCAGAACCGCAGCATGAATCATGTCGGACTCAGGACAAGTCTGCGTCTGGCCGTAGTCCCACAAGGCCATCGTTCCGGCTCCCACTTCAACTTCCGGTACCTCCAACCACAGCCACGAAGTCGACGAACCACCCGCCACGATTCTGGGCTTCGGCACCCCCAACCTAACCAATGACTGCACCATCTCCAAAGTCTGATCGACCACGACCTGCCATTGCTCGCGCCGTTGAGCCATGTCCGCCGCACGAACGTGGCCATCGTAGGCGTGCAGCCCGACGAGTTGTAGATTCGGTAACGCCGCCAATTGGCGATACAACTGCAGGGCACCGACTCCAGGGACGATGCCGCTGCGATTCATGCCCACGTTCAAGTCCAAATAAACGGAAACCGTCACGCCAACGTGTTTGGCGGCCGCCGACAATTGTTCGCCAATCGCAAGGTCATCCAGCAACGTCGCGAAACGAACAGCGGGGAACTGTTGGACCAGCTCCACAAATTTCACGATGTTGGGCCCAACGGGTTGATAGGCCCATAGAATGTCTTGGCCACCCGCTTGCGCGACCATCAGCGTTTCGACCAAAGTGGCCGTCTTGAATTTGTCGATTCCTAGGTCCCGCTTCATTTGCACAATTTGCGGGAGCTTGTGAGTCTTTACATGCGGTCGGAGACGCGACACATCGCCCGCTCGCGCGACCATGTGCTGCAAATTTTCACGAATCCGAGCGGGATACAACAACAAGGCGGGGGTTGCCACTTCGGCGATGTTCTCGACTTCGTACCACGCGGACATGCTCAACTTCCTTCCCAAGCTTGACATTGATCCCAGTTCTTGCCGACTTCGACATCCACCTGCAGCGGAACGCTAATTTGATAGGCGCGGTTCATTTCCTCGCTGACCAAACGAGCCAACGGATCGATCTCTTCGGCCGGAGTTTCGAATACCAACTCGTCGTGAATCTGCAACAGCAATTGAGCCTGCAGTCCCGAATCCCGTAAACTGCCCGCGACTCGCAGCATCGCCAACTTGATCAGATCCGCTGCCGAACCTTGAATGACCGTGTTGATTGCAATCCGTTCGGGCATGTTGCGAGACTTGTAGTTGCTGTTGGGCCGCACGCCTTCGACCGGTCGTCGGCGGCCCAAGATGGTTTGCACATAACCGCGTTCACGAGCTTGCTTCAGCGTCCATTCCATGAATTCCAAGACACGAGGATAACGTCCGAAATACGCTTCGATAAAAGCACTGGCTTCCTCGCGGCTGATGTCCAATTCTTTGGCCAAACCAAATGCACTTTGACCATAGATAATTCCGAAGTTGATCGCCTTGGCGCGGCGGCGTTGCTCCTTCGAGACTTCGGCTAACGGCACTTGAAAGACTTCCGCCGCGACCTTGGCGTGAACGTCCAATTGATCTTGGAACGCTTGGCAAAGATTTTCATCACGACAGAAATGGGCCAACATGCGGAGTTCGATCTGCGAGTAATCCGCCATCAACAACCACCAATCGGGGTTGCCGGGGATAAACGCTCGACGAATGTTACGGCCTTCCTCGGTCCGCACCGGGATGTTTTGCAGGTTCGGGTCCTTGCTACTCAAGCGCCCCGTCGCGGCGACGTCTTGCATGAACGACGTGTGAACACGTCCCGTGCTCTCCAATACCATCTGCGGCAAGGCATCGGCATAGGTGCTCTTGAGTTTGGCCGCCTCGCGATACTGGATAATGATGGCGGGGAGTTCGTGTTTTTCGGCCAATTGCTCCAAGACCTCGCGGTCCGTGCTCGGGCCTGAGGCCGTTCGCTTGATGACGGGCAATTTGAGTTCTTCGAACAACAATTGGGCCAACTGTTTCGGCGAGTCGATATTGATCGCGCGACCTGCTTGGCGGCGGATTTCTTCCTCCAAGGTTGCCAACCGCTTGGACAACAGCTGACTGAACGCTGCCAATTGTTCGGTATCAATCTTGATGCCGCGCAGTTCCATTTCAGCCAGGATTCGCAGCAGTGGCATCTCGACTTGAAAAAACAGTTCGTCCAATTTTGAAGCAATCAATTCCGCTCGCAATAGTTCTTCCAGACGAAAGGCAAAGTCCGCATCTTGGCAAGCGTAAGGAACGATCTTGAACAGCGGTACCGTGTCCATCGTGGTTTCGTGTTTGCCGCTGCCAATCAGCTCTTTGATGCTGGTGGCTTTAAGTCCGAGATAACGATCTGCCAAATCTTCCAGTCCATGTGTGTTGCGTCCGGGTTGCAGTAGGTAATCCGCCACCATCGTGTCGAAGATCGTACCTTGCACGGTCACGCCATGATTCTGCAAGACCGACCAATCGTATTTGACGTTCTGACCGATCTTGAGAATCTCGCAGTTGGCGAATATCGGCTGCAGCGCGGGACGAACCGTCGTTTCCCAATCCAAGTGGGCTTCGCCCGGCGGAGCGAGAATAGGGATGTAGGCTGCGGCACCCGCGGCCCAAGAAAACGAGAGCCCCACCAACCGAGCCGCCCGGGGTTGGGTCGACGTGGTTTCGGTGTCGAAGCTGATCTTGCGACAGCGACGCAATTGAGCCACCAATTCTTGCAACTTGGCGGGCGAATCGATCAAGCGATAATCCAACGCCACCTGACTCTGGTTAACTACCGGTTCCGATACGGCTGAGTCAAGGCCCTGGCCAACCAAGGTTTCGCGCACGGCCAAGTCTTGCCCACGATCACGCGGCACGTGAGGGTTTGCGACCGGACTGTTCGCCAAGCGTTTGACCCTAGCCGTCAGTTGACGAAATCCAAAGCCTTCGCACAACGCTACCGCCTGGGCCAAGTCCGCGCCACCGACTTGCAGCCAGGTCCAATCAAAATGAATCGGTGTGTTGCGATCCAATTCGACCAATCGACGACTGGTTTTGACGAGTTCGCGAGAGTTGAGCAAATTCTCTTTGCGTTTTTGCCCCGAGATCGAATCGGCGTTGGCAAAGATCCCATCCAAGTTGTCGAATTGATTCAACAGTTGCTGCGCCAACTTGGGCCCGATCAAGGGAACGCCGGGCACATTGTCGGTTGGATCACCGACCAACGTTTGAAAGTCAACGACTTGATCTGGGCGAATCCCCCAATCGACCAACAGATCTTTCTCGTTGTAGATCGCGGCCTTGCGTGAATGGTAGATTTGCACTTGGGATGAAATTAGTTGGCGGCAATCCTTGTCGCTGGTGACCAACAAGCACCGTCCACCCGCCGCTTCGGTTTGTGCGGCAACGGTAGCCATGATGTCGTCGGCTTCATAGTTAGCCAACTCCAGTATCGGAATGTTCAGCGCTTGCAGCAATGTCTGCACGTAACCAATCTGGGGCCGCAGATCGTCGGGCATGGGGTCACGATGAGCTTTGTATTCGGGATAAATTTCGTTGCGGAAAGTGATGCTGCCTTTGTCGAAGGCACACGCCAGGAAGTCCGGCTGCAATTTGTCCAGCAGATCCAAGATGTCGCGTAGGAAACCGTGGACGGCTCCGACCGGCTGCCCGCTAGGGGAACTCATCTCTGGCATGGCGTGAAAGACTTGGTACAAGACGCCCATCGAATCGATGACCACGACGAGTTTTCCGGACGGGGTTGCCAGCAAGGGAGTGGCGTCGGGTGTCGGGCCAGTGGGCGGCACGGCAGTTTCCATCACTTGAGAATGGTCGGCGGTTGCCCCCGTTGCGGTGGCGTTGGCGGACCCGGCTTTTGCCGCTGACGACTTGGGGCTTGGATCGGCTGGGGCATCAAACTGATCGATCCCAAACAGGCTCATTTGCAACGAGGAGGAAGATTTTTTTTTCGGCATGTTCGGTTGGTTCGTTGGGCCCACGGAGAGGAATGAAGTGGATACGAGTTTGACGACGTCGGCTTGGTCAAATCCAAAACTTAGGGACTGGTAAAGGTGTCAGGAGTCCATTGTGCGCAGCACCCGACGGGCCGTAGCGGCACTGTCCCCAGCGTTGGATTGCCCGGCCGCCAATGAAGGCGAAGTCCAATCGTTCGGTGCTCAGAAGACTCTGCAACTCCAGGGCACTTTCCCACAGGCTTCTCGAAATCATGAGCCTTGCTTTCGATTTACCGTCGTGGATTCAAGAACTCGCCAGTGCAACATCCACGCTCGCCAGCGGGCTAAGGCATTGGAATAGAAGCACTCGGTCGGTGAAGCGTTGGCACCGAGCATCAAGGCTCCCTCTTTAGGCCGCATCGCGCGGAGTTTCGCGGCCTGAAGTTCTTCCAGAACCGGTGCCACCATCTTCCAGGCGTTCACAAATTGTTGTTCAGGAGTCATGTGATCTTCAGGGAGGTGTCCGGTGCTACTTGGAGACGTGAGTGACCGATTTTATCTGATTCGGCGGTCGAGGGCTATGGTTCTCGGTGTCGCCGGACCTGCGCGGGAGGTCGACTTTCCCATCGGCAGGGCCCCGGAATCGTAGAGCGAGCGCCCCGATCGCTCCGGATGTGGGAACGGAATAGTAGAGCGAGCGTCCCGATCGCTCCGGAAGTGAGAACCGAATAGTCGTCCCTCTCAACCATTCGCTGTGAACCGACAACACGTGTCTGTCCCCGCTCCCACGCGATTCAAGTGTCAATTCGTGTCTGTCCGCTCTCACATCCCCGCTCTCACACGCTTCGAGTGCCTCTTCGTGTCTGTCCCCGCTCCCACGCGGCGAGATGGACTGTCGGTTAACTTGCAGCAAGAAAAAACCACGGTGACTGTCCCCACTCCACACTCGATGACTGTCCCCGGTCTCGGCTCGAAGGACTAAGGTGACTGTCCCCCAATGGTCTCGCGGCGAAGAACCGCAGTGACTGTCCCCACGCGGCCCTCGCGTCCCGCGCGTGACTGTCCCCATTCATGCTCCCGGGGTGAAGAAAAAACCAACGTGACTGTCCCCCAATGGTCTCGCGGCGAAGAACCGCAGTGACTGTCCCCACGCGGCCCTCGGTGACTGTCCCCGCTCTCGGCTCGAAGGATAACGGTGACGGTCCCCCAATTGTCTCCGCCACTCCACACTCGGTGACTGTCCCCACTCTGTCCCCATTCTGGCCGAAAGAACCAAGGTGACTGTCCCCGCTCGCCCCAACGCTCGTCCCCGCCAGTCCCACGGTGACTGTCCCCTTTTGTCGGCTCTTCGCGAACTCGGCGATCGGCTGATTAGAACCACAGTGACTGTCCCCGATTGATTCATATTGATCTAAATTTATTTGCCGTTCGTTCATAAGACCTCACCCGGTGGGCAGTCCGCTGCGGAACCGTTAAACTGAAACTCGCCATACCCGCACCTCATTCCACAAAGGGCCGCCATGAAGGGCTTGATGTTTTTGCCGTTTGTCGCTTTGACCTTTTTTAGCTGGGGGTTGTACGGCCCGACGCTGCACTTGGGCCAAGATGCGTTTGGGGGCGAAGGCCAACGAAGCGCGTTTCGACCATTTATTTGCGTGGGATTGGCGTATTTCTTGGTTGCAGTCGTGGTGCCTGCTCTGGTGCTAAGAACCAAAGGGGAAGTCGGCCACTGGACCATGAAGGGCTTTATTTGGAGCTTTGCCGCTGGGGCGATTGGAGCCGTCGGTGCGTTGGGCATTATTTTGGCCCTGAAGTTTGGCGGAGACCCTATTTACGTCATGCCGTTGGTGTTTGGCTGTGCTCCCGTGGTGAATACCTTTGTCACGATGATGATGTCGGGCAACTTGAAACAAGCAACGTGGCCTTTTTATCTGGGGATTATCATCGTTGCGATTGGTGCAGCGGGCGTCTTGGTCCACAAACCATCAAAACCAAAGACCGAAACGAAAGCGGTGATCGAACAACCTGCCGTCAATGTTCCCAGCGAAGAATCTTCGCCGGAAGCCGTGCCTGCCACACCGGTTGTTTTCAAAGACGAGCCCACCAAGTTCAAAGACGAAGATCGCGGGGCGTTTGCGTCGTTGATTCTACAGGGCTCGTTTATTCTGTTGACCGCTATGTGTTGGGGCGCCTACGGTCCAGTACTGCATAAGGGCCAAGCGGTCATGGGCGGCAGTCGCATGCGTCCTTTTTTGTGCGTGGGCTTGGCCTACTTTGTTGTTGCCGTGATTTTCCCCCTATTGATTCAACCAGGATTTCGACCAGAACCTGGCTCGTGGTTCCGCATGGACGGCTGGTTTTGGAGTATTTTAGGCGGATCGTTGGGCGCGGTCGGCGCGCTGGGGATCATTTACGCTTTCAACTTTGGTGGACGACCCATTTTTGTGATGCCCTTGGTCTTTGGCATTGCCCCCGTCGTCAACACGTTTTCGGAAATCATAACCAAAGGACTGTGGGGCCAAGTTGGCACGTTCTTTTACTTGAGCCTTTTCCTAGTAATCGCCGGTGCTGTCACCGTGCTGATCACCGCTCCAAAACCCAAGCCACATAAGCCAGAATCCAGCAAGACCGAAGCGGCCAAAGCCTAAAAAAACGTACGTCAGCCAAACTTGGCTGACGTACGTTTTACGTTTTATCGGCGACAACCCGAGAATGGATGGGACTCGCCAGTACGGTCGCAATGCTAGAACGGCCAGTTATGCCGTTGGATCGATGGCTTCTTTGATCTTGGCGACGAAGTGCGGAGACTTGCCGTCGCTCATGTCCTTGGCCTTCTTTTCCGCCAACTTCTTTTCGTGGTAGTGGAATACGGCCACGCGTTTCATGGTCGGAGAAAACACGCCCCAAAACAGCTTCACGCGAGCGTCCGCTTCCGCCGCTTTCTTGGACTTGGACTTGGAGGGCTTCTTGGCGGCGGCTTTCTTGACTTTTTTGACGCCCTCTTCGCCCTCGGCTTTCGGAGCCTTCTTTACGGCAGCTTTCTTGACCGTTTTTTTCGGGGCTTCGCCGTCTTCGGTAGCTGCTTTCTTCTTCGTCATGCTCAAATCCCTCAGTCCAATTCCCGATCCGAATTTCGAAATATCATCGCGCCCGGCTTCCCACCCAGCCCCAACCGAAGCGGTCGCATTTTATAGTTTTTTCCGCACTTCCGCTATGGACCTACCATCAAGTTTATCCGCTCACTCCAGAATCACTTTCGAACATCGATTACAATGCCAAGCGGGGTACGGCAACCATGGACCGATCAAACAACCATGCCCAAACAACCAAACGCCCTTCCGCGACGAATCGACCCGTCATGGTCGCGGATCCCTCCGCGATCCATCGTTGGTTCGCAGAGCGAACCACGACAAACTGACCGGTCATGGTCGTGGATCGCTCCGCGATCCGACGTTGGTTCGCGGAGCGAACCACGACAAACTGACCCGTCATGGTCGCGGATCCCTCCGCGATCCAACGATCATTTGCGGAGCGAACCACGACAGATTGCGACTCCCCACCAACCGTCGCGTGCCGTGGGCTCGAGGTGGCTCGGTCCCTACTTGCTGGCGACTGCGATTTCTTGGGCCGCGGTCTGGTTCGTGGTCCCATCACAAGGCCGCTCGGACGAGCTCGACTTCGATCGACAAATTCGCCCGATCTTGGCCAATCACTGCTACGCATGTCACGGCTTTGATGCCCACTCAAGACAAGCCGATCTGCGTTTGGATACGCGTGACGGAGCTTTGACGTCTGGTAGCGGGGAGGCCATTGTGCCTGGCAATCCAAACTCCAGCCAATTGATTCAGCGCATCTTTCATGACGACCCGGGCGCGATCATGCCGCCGCCGGAATTCGGCAAACCGTTGACCCCGGAACAAAAACAACTGCTGCAACGTTGGATCGAGACCGGAGCGGTCTACGCCGAACATTGGGCTTTCCAGCCACTGAATACCAAGACCACCGGGCGCTCGGAACCGGCACCAGCGGCCACTCCCAGCGAAATCATCGATCACTGGATCGCGGTTGGCCATGATCGTGGAGCGCTCCGCGAGGGTAGTGGAGCGCTCCGCGATCCAACGAAGGTTCGCGGAGCGAACCACGACTCTACCAACGTTCGCGGAGCGAACCACGGCACTGCTATGGTTCGCGGAGCGAACCGCGACACTGCTTTGGATTCTGGAGCGAACCACGACCTTGCGTTTTCGCCGCTGGCACCCCCGGAAACGTTGCTCCGTCGCTTGAGCCTGGATCTGATTGGCTTGCCGCCAACACTGGCGGAACAAGACGCGTTTTTGCTTCAATATAAGGTCGATCCACAAGCAACCTATGCGGCGACCGTCGAGCGGTTGTTGGCCAGTCCCCATTACGGGGAACGCTGGGGCCGATGGTGGTTGGATCAAGCGCGCTACGCCGATAGCAACGGCTATTCGGTCGATTCCCCTCGTCAGATCTGGCTCTATCGCGATTGGGTGGTCGCCGCCCTGAACAACGATCAACCTTTCACGGAGTTCACGATCGAACAAATCGCTGGCGACCTACTACCCAACGCCACCGAGTCCCAAAAGATTGCCACGGGCTTCCATCGCAACACGCCCCATAACGAAGAGGGTGGTATCGACGTCGAACAATTTCGCATCGAAAACGTAGTCGACCGAGTCGCCACGACCGGCACCGTCTGGTTAGGCCTAACCATCGGCTGCGCCCAATGTCACGACCACAAATTCGATCCTATCTCACAGACCGAGTTTTATCAGCTATTCGCATTTTTTAATCAACAAGACGAACCCAAACTGAAAGTCAATCATTCAAATCCCAGCACCGCCGCAACGACCGAAACACCAACTGAAACGACCACGCTTGTCTTGCAAGAACGAACCCAACGGCGTCCCACCCATGTGCTGATCAAAGGCGACTTTACGCGAAAAGACGCGGAGGTGTCGCCCGGGACTCCTGCGGTGTTGCCACCGTTAACTGCACGCGGCGTCATTCCCGACCGTTTGGACCTGGCTCGGTGGTTGGTCTCGCCCGACAATCCACTGACGGCCCGCGTGATGGTCAACCGAGTTTGGCAAGTTTACTTCGGACGGGGATTGGTCGAGTCCGACAACGACTTTGGATTACAAGGAACGTCGCCGTCACATCCAGAACTGTTGGATGCATTGGCAGCGCAGTGGATCGAACAGGGCTGGAGTCTCAAGCAACTGCATCGCTGGATTGTCATGTCCCGGACCTATCAACAATCGTCCAACATTAGCGAAGCCCTCCGGGAAATCGATCCCGACAATCGTTGGCTCGCGCGACAACAACGCATACGATTGGAGGCTGAACTGGTGCGTGATGCGGCGCTCGTGGCCAGTGGCAGTCTCACCGCGACTTTAGGCGGGGCACCGGTCTATCCACCACTGCCAGACGGCGCGATGAGCCTAGGGCAAGTCAATCGACCGTGGAAAGCCAGCGCTGGGCCGGATCGATTCCGTCGCAGTTTGTACACGTTCACGTATCGAGCCGTTCCCCCGCCTTTCCTGAACGTTTTCGACGCGCCGGATGGCGTGCAAACCTGTACGCGGCGACTGCGCAGCAATACTCCCCTCCAAGCATTGACGCTGATGAACGACGCAGGCTTCTTTGAGTTGGCGCAAAACTTAGCGACACAGATTGAAGCCGAAGGAATGGTCGCCGCATTCCGACGTTGCACGTCGAGACATCCCAGCGACGAAGAGCTTGCGGTCTTGGCGGGACTAACGTCGTTGGACGCGGCGCGAGTGCTGTTGAACTTGGACGAAACGATTTCTCGCGAATAGCATTACAAGTGGCACAGGATACCCCATGGATTCACAACCAACCAAACTCGCGACGTCGATCGTGCATCAAGCCACACGGCGACACTTCTTCAGTCAATGCGGAGTGGGGCTGGGAGCGATCAGCTTGGCGAATCTGCTATCCGAACCCAATTCAAACGCCGCGGACCTCGACGAAACGACCGACCCCTTGCAACCGAAGCCGCCGCACTTTGCCCCGCGAGCCAAACGGGTGATCTTCTTGTTCATGGCGGGTGGGCCGTCGCAATTGGAGATGTTCGACTACAAACCCAAACTTCAAGAGTACAACGGCCAACCGATCCCGGCCAGTATGATCGAAGGCAAACGCTTTGCGTTTATGGACAGCAGTCACCGCATCGACTTGTTGGGCGGACGCCAAGCATTTGCCCAGCATGGTCAGTGCGGAGCGTGGGTCAGTGATCTCTTGCCGTACACGGCCAAAGTCGTCGACCAACTGACGATCCTAAAGACCTGTCAGACCGATCTGTTCAATCATGCTCCGGCCAAGTTGTTCATGAACACGGGAACTGGCCAATTCGGCCGACCGTGTTTGGGATCCTGGGTTACGTACGGATTGGGCAGCGAGTCGAACGACTTGCCAGGCTTTGTGGTGCTGCAGAGTGGCCCGCGTGGTCCGCGTGGCGGAGCTGTGAATTGGTCCAGCGGTGCGCTGCCGACCACGTATCAAGGCGTGCCATTGCGGAATCAAGGTGATCCCATCTTGAATCTATCAAATCCGTCGGGCATCACTGCCCAACAACAACGCGACCTAGTCGATCGTGTATCGCAATTGAATCTCAAGCGGTTGGTGGAAACAGGAGATCAAGAGATCACCACGCGGATCAACGCCTACGAGATGGCGTATCGCATGCAAACCAGCGCCCCGGAACTGATGGACACGACGGCAGAATCCGCCGAGACCTTGGCGATGTACGGCATCCAAGATCCGAAAGAGACCACCTACGCCAGGAACTGTCTGTTGGCTCGGCGATTGGTCGAACGAGGCGTTCGCTTCATCCAGCTTTACCATACCAATTGGGATCATCACGGCGGCCCCACCGAGAATTTGGAGAAACACTTGCCCGAGATTTGTCGCGATATCGATCAAGCCTCCGCCGCGTTGGTGTTGGATCTGAAGCAGCGAGGGTTGTTAGACGATACGCTGGTGATTTGGGGTGGGGAATTTGGACGCACCCCCATGGGTGAAGTTCGCGAGTCAACCGGCCGAAACCATCATATTGAAGCGTTTACCATGTGGATGGCCGGAGCCGGCCTAAAACCCGGCTTCACATTTGGTGAAACAGACGAATTGGGCTTCGGGCCGACTGGCGAAAAAGCCCATGTCCGCGACATCCATGCGACGATCCTACATCTGCTGGGGCTAGACCACCAAAAGTTGTCGATCCGATTTCAAGGCTTGGATCTGCGACTGACCGGCGTCGAGCCCGCGCGCGTGCTTCATGAGTTGTTGGTCTAAAGAAGTACCCGCAGCCACCGTCGCGATGAGGGTGGACCGACCAAACCGTAAAATGCGAATATTGATAAAGGAGCTTCAGTGAACTCGACAGGCGACATCTCGCGGGGAGCAGCGAAACTGCCTCCTGGTCCTCGTGGAACATGGGGAACTTCGATGAAGTTGATTCGCAATCCTCGTGCCGCTCTGGAAGGCTGGGCTCGGCAATATGGCGACCCATTTTTCTTTCGGCCGCTCAATGGCCCCGTTGTAGTGACAGGCCGCGAGGATTTGCTCCGCATCATCAACAGCCAAGACCCGAGTATCTTTGAACCCTTTGCGACACAGACGACGATTCCATTATTAGGGTCCGGTTCGATGCTGGTGTTGGAAGGCGAGCGACACAAGCGCGAACGTCGCATGATGTCGCCCATGTTTCAAGGCGAACGCATGAAGCATTACGGGGGTCTTATGCAGTGCATTGCCCTAAATTCTATCGAGGAACACCTCAAGAAATCCCCCGACAAAGTTTTGACCGCGGACTTGATGCAAGACATCTCGTTGCGTGTCATTATCCAAGCGATCTTTGGCGGTGACGATCCAAAATTGGCCGAACGAATGTTCACGGCCAGCAAGTCGCTGGCCAACCGCGCGAATCCACTGCTGTTCTTTACGTCGCGATCGCACGTGAGGTTCCTGGGACTGACTCCCTGGGACCGATGGTTGGACGCGCGGCGACAAATGTGCGAGCTGCTAGATATCGCGATCGACACTCGGCTGAAAGATTCCGAACCCCGCGCCGATATTCTGGCTCTCTTGTGTCAGGCGAAGTATGAAGACGGCCAGCCGATGACCCGCGACGACATCTATGCAGAACTGCTGACGTTTTTGTTCGCGGGCCATGAAACCACCGCGTTGTCGCTGACATGGGCCATCTACCACATTTTTCGCGATCCACAAATCAAAGCAAAACTCCGCGCGGAACTGGATGCGTTGCCCAATGAAACGCCGTCCGATGTGGCCGAAGCCAGTTACCTGAAAGCGACGATTCAAGAAACGTTGCGAGTCAACCCAATCGTGACCGAGACCTTGCGAAAACTGAAGGAACCTTTGGAATTGGGCGAGTACCAATTGCCCGCCGGAATGGGCTTGGCATTGGCCACCGTCTTGGCACATTACAACGCACAGACGTTTCCTGAACCGGATTTGTTCCGCCCCGAACGATTCATCGAGCAGTCGTTTTCACCGTTCCAGTACATGCCATTTGGCGGCGGGCATCGTCGTTGCATTGGTGCGGCGTTTGCTTCGTATGAGATGGCCATGGTTTTGGGTGTGTTCGTGCGTCGCTATGACTTTCAATTGCTGGATCCACGCCCCGTCGTCCCCAAACGCCGTAGCGTCACCATGGGCCCGTCTAGTCCCGTGCCAGTAAAGATTGTTCGGCGGTAGAGGGATTTCAGATTTCAGATTTCAGATTTCAGATTTCAGATTTCAGATTTCAGATTTGAAATTTGAAATTTGAAATTTGAAATTTCCAAATCTGAGACCGCATTGAAATTCCAAATATTTCTCAGTAGTTATTACACCCAAATTTGGATTCCAATTTCAATGTGACTCGATCGCGTTTGCCATTCTCGTTTGGGTCGCCCATTAGTTTGGGCGCCAGGGGGTTAATTGGGGAGCAGGTGATTCAGCAGGGTCCCACGAGTAGATTGGCCGTCCGTCACGCGATTTATTGGGATGACGTTTGAGGTACTCTTGCCCCATCGCCACGGTTCGTTGCCATTCGCTTTCGGAAATTTGCTGTTTGCGATGCTGCAAGCGTTGTTGATCCGATGTCAAGAAATCAGCAATCAATGGTTCGAAATTGGTCCAGCGTTTGGTGTTCTTGGGGCCCGGAAACAAGTCTCGGGCCAAGGCACAATCGTCATCATAAAAATTTACCGTTAATAGGCGACTGCCGATCTTCAAACCGCCCTGCCCTACCAATTGATTTGGGAACTGCAACATGGCAATGCAGTCGAGTTCGTCCGTATACGCGGCCACCAAGAGAGGAGCCACGGAAATTACAACAGCGGCTCGACTGTCTCCCGTTAACAATTGTCGAGCCACTTGTTTTTTCTGATCCCAGGCTTGTCCAAGTTTTACCTTGATCGAATGCCACATGCCGGCCAAGCCGTACAAATCTGGTCGGAGCAACTGCAATTTCTCGTGAGACAATTCCAACTGCCCTGGATCGGACGCAGTAGAAATTCGGCGTACTTCCAATTCCATCATGCCACCTTTGATTCAAATATGCCTATCGAATGATGACCAGCCGACGTAACCTTAACGGAATTGGCGTTGGGTGGGTTTCGCCACGTACCGAATGGTGAATCGTGAGCCCAAAGGTCATCTTTCGGACGTTGCAAATCCGGCTCGCGAATCATGCGACTTGCGCCCACACCTTGTTCCCGTGAATGGTTACGAACAGATTAGCTTGGAATCTGCCAATTGTAAACAATTCTTGTCCCGGTTGCTCTTCTATGAATCGATGTCCAGCACTCGTTTCACCAACCCCCACACGACCAGATAGGCATTGCCCCAGGCTTCATCACGAAAGAACTGGGTTGGGCTGTTGGGCGAGCCAACAAAGGGGCGCAGAACCCAGCCCATTTGGATCCCAACAAACGCGTAAATGACGATCCACACACGCATGGTCCAACGATGCCAGGGGTTCCTTTCGATCAGGCTTCGATATTGACGGCGTAGTAACGGCTGTACCCCGAGACTGGAGATACCAAACATTAGCGAATTGACCATCAAGGCCTGCTCATACTTGATGCCGCTGATGTAAAACAGGGCCATAAACGGTGCCAACGAAAGCAACGTGATAGTCAATGCCGCTTGTGTTGCCAACACCGCACGGAAGGCGATACCAAAATCACTGCCCAATCCAAGCAATAGGTTGGCGACATAAAAGCTCGGGACACTCAGGGCGAAACTCAAGAGCAACAACAAGGGAACCTTCAGACCCGAATACAACATTTGCAGTGGCCGAGTCTCTTCCCATGTGAAAGGATACGCACCCATCAGGGCACCATAACAACTGCCACAACCCAACAACAACCCCAGCGTCAACATCATCGACCGGGACTGCGGCGCGACGGAAACCAATTTTTCGCCGCGAAGAATGTTGTCGGTAACACGCCAAGCGACATCTCCGCAATGCCGCCAGGCGATCCTCTGCCGAGCCGACCACATGCTTCAACCTCCTGTTAGCAGATCGGAAGCCACTTGTGCGACGGCTTGGAAAAAATTGCCGGATCGTTCACGAAACCACGAGAATTCACGGTCCGGTGAACCAATGAACGGCCTCAGCACCCAACTCATTTGAGCTCCGACGATAGCAAACACCACAACCCAGACGCGGAAGATGACGTTCGCCGGCGACCAATTCGACCGTGTGGATTGCCAAGAATCTCGCGGCATAGTCGGCATTGCCGTTCCGCCAACTGCTTCAGCGAGAACCACGCCGGAACTCGTTTCGTGCAGATCAGCCTGGTTTACGGACGCGACACCAACGGGACGTGTGTCGGCATGCCGATGCAACATGCGCATCAGATAATGCAAACCTAATAAACCCGACATAGTGGCCGTCAAGACAATCAAAACAAGGATGAATCGATACCCATCCGTGCCACTAGGTGTACTAAACGCAAAGAAAACAATGATTGGACCCAACGAGGCAAGGATCGCGACGATCACCGCAATCGAGGCAACCAGTAGGCGAAACGCCGAGGCGATGTTTAGCTGGGAGCCAATCAATGCATTGAAGACGTATAGTGATGGAAACGTTACGAACAACGTAAGATAAAACAACAGCGGTGCTTTGACGGTCGACGCCAGTAGTTGTTGCCCACCCTGGCTGGGATCTTTCGCGGACACCGCACTAAACGAACCGATCGAAGCTCCAAAGATACCTGCGAGCAAAATCGTTAGCACGATGACATGCCAGATCGGGAAGGCAATTTCCTGTTCGGCGGATTTGCTCGCGGAGCCTAATTCACCTCGCAACAAACTATCGATCGGTTTCCACCAACTCAGCATGGGACTCACTCCTGGGTAACGTAATTTCTTGATCTTGGTCCGGCGTAAACGAGATCCCTCCGACCAACCAACCGCAGAACCCAATTCCGGCAATCATCGCAAACGCACTCCAACGACCAACCGCCATCGTTCGCAGTTGTCCCGGATCCAAGATGGATCGAATCCGCCAACGCAGATCCGACCAACCCGATAACATGGCCAGGACTCGACGACTCAGCGAACTCCCAAGCGACAACTCCGCGACTCGCAACAACGTCTCTCCGTAAGCGGTCGCTGGACGTTGTACCAGGACGGTGTTGTCACACATTTGCTCACGGCTCCGGGCCAATTCATTGCACAACCACCACAACAACGGATTGCACCAATGGCATGCCCGCGCGACTTGCTCCAAGAACATAACCAAACAGTCGCGACGAACAACGTGAGCCATTTCGTGATCCAACACATCACACAGCTGTTTGTTGGACAATTCGTGGACCAATCGCCGCTGAACCATGATCTGCGGCCGGAAGATCCCAACCGCCACGGCATTTTGAATACTTCCGCAGAGAATCACTTCGGGGAGGCGGCGGACTTGATACTTCTTCTTTAGAAACGCCGAAGTTCGCTTTGGTAGCCGGTACAACGTTCCGTTCAAACGAACTCGTTTCAATTTCGCCCAACCCGAGATGACTCTAGCGAGACTGGGAATCACACCAATCAGCCATCCGAGAGCGACGAGCAGCAACCCAAGCCAAAACAGTGGAGAGAATTGAACAGGGTTGTCTTCATTCGGGGTACGGGCATAGGTCGCGCCTGCCGCTTCGATCCAGGACCAATTCGGCGAATCTGGTAGGACAGGTAAGCAAAAGTTGGGATAGAACCAACGCGGTAACAGAGCGATGGCAATCGGCAACCATAAAATCGTCACGAGTGTCGTCAGCAACCAAAAGTGTCGATGCGCAATGCTGCGAAACGAATACCCGCCACCAGTTCCCACCAGTGACAGAAAACTAGTCAGTACCGCGATACATAAGACCAGATTAAGTCCTTCTCGCACGCTCCATTCCACGACCGCCGGCGACATCGTCTCAACCTCACTTCTTACGCGGATTGCTAGAACCTACACTGGGCCCCGATGGCACATTCGACTTGCCTTTACCCGTGACCTTGGCTTCGTCCAACAACAGCCGAATCCGTTGGAGTTCCTGTGCATCCAAACCGCGGTAATTCAGCAAGGCGGCCACTAACGACTCGGGTGACCCGCCGCAGAGTTTATCCACAACCTCGGCGATCTTCTGACCAACCGACTCGGTCTTAGGAATTGCGGCCGAATACAGAAACGTTCGCCCAACCTGGCGATGAACCAACCAACCCTTCTCCTCCATCCGTTCGGCTAAGGTCCGGACCGTATTGCGGGCAACGTCGCGGCGTTTGGCCAAGATTTGCTGCAGCTCCAACGCCGACAACTCGCCTTGCTCCCAGATAATCTCCATGATTTCCTGCTGGGCTTCCGACAACTCCGCAAGTACCAACTTCTGTTTGCTCATCACATTTCCAAACTGTATTCTGGCGGGAACCCGCCACAAAGGCTACACGACGTCGCCATTATGGCTACACTCAGTAGCCAAGTCAAGCATGAGGGGGAATATTTCGTTCGGTCCCTTACGCCACCTGGACCGATGGTAAAATCGCTACGGTCGGCACTCGGCGGAACGTTCATTCGTTGCAATCGTGCCCGTCGACGGCAAAATGGCGCCGGAAGTTGGACTTGCCGATGAGACCCGGAGAGACCACCCGGCGTGTGAGTTTGCGGGAGGTCCAACGCGGTTTCCGGCTGGAATGCTCCATGAACGAAGCGAACATACCCTTGCGATTGGGTCGGCGTTTGGCCGCCTGCTTTCTCGGAAACCTGTTGTCGATTCTGGTCGCCACCGTGGCTTGGGCTCAATTGCCAGACCCGTACCGGGCGGAGTTGCGTCCAATTCAATCGGCAACATCCAAGAAGCAAGATTCGTTTCCCTCGTCCAGTCCAACCGCAACCGCGCCTCCTAGTCGCTTGACGATCCCGACGATTTCCGTGTCCAGTCAAGGAGCTTCGATTCGGCAGGACGCCGCCGGAGAGGACCTCCCAAAACCCAAGCCCGACTCGGGATCCTCTGCAAGCCAAGATCGCACCGAGAACGAAGGCATCGTCCGCTTGCTCAAACCCTTGGTGATCGAGCCACAGAATCGCGAATTGCTCACACAGCGATATCCCAACGGACAAGTGATGATCGAGCGCGAAGTCGCTATGGACCAACATGGCAACTACATGAACGATGGCAGTTGGAAAATGTACGACATGGACCAACAGCTGATGGGCAGCGGTCGTTTCGAAAATGGACAGATGGTCGGCCTATGGCGTCGCACCCATTTGGAGCAAGACCATCCGTGGCTCAGTTCGGCCGAATTCCAAGGATTTCGTGGACCGTTCCACTCCAGTGCAGAATTTGTTGAGGGAAAACTAAACGGCTCCTGGTTGATCAAAGACGATCAAGAACGGAAAGTCGTGGAGCTAAATTATCGCGCAGGACGTCGGCATGGAGCGGGCACGTGGTGGCACCCCAATGGCGAACGACGCCGTCAGCTGACGTTCCAAGACGATCTATTGCATGGCGCGTGGCAAGAGTGGAACGCGGAGCGACGATTGCTCACGGAAAACTGGTTCGTGGAAGGACAACGGATCGACAAACAGATCAATAACTTCGCCGCGGAACGACCGGAGAGTGAAGTCTCATTTCTCGAGCCAAAGCTAACGTTAGCCGGGGAAGACGATTGGTGGAATGCACGCTTGGCCGCCTATCAACCCACCGGCGAACGCATTCAAACGGGCCCCGTCAAGGCTTGGTACGACAATGGCCAACGACACATGGCGGGCTATTACAAAGACGGCCAACAACACGGTGAATTTGCCTGGTGGCATGACAATGGACATCGCAAATTGGTGGCCAAATTCGAAAATGGTGAGCGAGTTGGCAAATGGATTTGGTGGCACGAAAATGGGATCAAGGCGGCGGAAGGCACCTACGCCGCGGACCTGCCGATCGGACAATGGACGGCTTGGAACAATGTCGGTGAGATCACCAGCCAACGCGAGTTAGGCACCGAACGCGAAACACTAGCCCGGCCTGACTACGATCAAGCCGAAGGGGACGCGATCGAAGAATTGCCGCCTCAACTGGAACAAGGCAACCTGAACGCCCCCATAGCACCCAGCTTCGAAGAATTAGAGTTGCTGCCACCTACAGGTGGCGGTGATGGAAGTAAACCCGAATCGCCACCAGTGACAAACGGCAACGGCTCGACCGAACCCACCAATCCGCCAGGCAACGGTGAATCTGGTGGAACAAGTGAAGCCAATCCAAATGGCGAGAATCATTCGACACCGGCGGCCAATACTCCCAATTCTCCCGGTACGGATTCCGGAAACCCAACGGGAACGCCACCGACAACCAACCCACCGCCGGAGAATCCGCCTACTCCAGAGAACGCACCACCTTCCGAGCAGGATCCGCCGACCTCGGGGACGCAAGACAACCCCGAGTCAACACCTACGGAAGACAATGGTCCACCTCCACGACCAGCAGCGGATGAAGGCAATGCTGGCGGCACCGCAACTCCACCGCTCAAGACTGGCGAAGTCGAAGAACTGGAGTTGGGAGGTTCTTGAAGTCGGATCTCGTTTCAAACGTTCGGAACCGGTCCGAAACGTACCCTCATGTTCTAGCGTTATTGCCGGTCAACGCTGGGGACGAGAGTATTGGTAGGATTGATGCTGATGCGGGATTTGGCAGAATCCGCCAGCCATTGTTTCCAGCTGGCGATTGCCGTTCGATTCAAATCGGTACTAGCGGTTGGATCGTAACCATAGGTCTCGTTGGTTAGCAGTTTGAGCGAGTGGAGTGCCAACACGCGGCGAGCCACTTGAGCATGTTCCAGATCCACAATCAACTCGTTGACCTGACTCAGTTTGATAGTTTGTGGATCGATGCCGACAAATCGTGTATCGATCGGCGAAGTAAAGCCGAATCGTTGTGCGGCAGTTGCCAATTGCCCGCTGGCCGACGGGTCGCTTTGCAAACAAGAGGCAATCGCTTGAATATGAATATCCCAATAATTCTCAAGGCTTGGATCGTTTAACACTGTAAACGCCGGTTCGAGCTGCCCGAGCCCATAGCCCCACAAGGCCGCCAACGAGCGTTGGTCGGGAGTGATCTGGGGAGCGTGAACATGATTGCCGTTGGCGATGCTAAAGAGTTCGTCCATACCCTCGGAGCTTTGGACCAATCCGCTCAACGCCGACACATCGGGATTGACCTGGGCGGATTTTAATTCTTCGATCGTCGCGGCAATCCCTGCGGGAAACTCTTTTTCGAAGATCTTTTGATGCCCGTCTGGTTCCACGACCAACCACTTGTTGGCGAACAAAACCACTTCGCGATCTTGATGTTCAACCATGACTCGACCACTGAGGCCAAGGCAGCCCAAATAATAACGTGGTGCCGTGTTCGCCGCGCTGTATCCTTGCGGAAGAAACGGGCGGATTTCGAATATAAGCTCGGCTTCGGGTGTCAAAGCGGTCACAAACATCTTGCCCTTAGGCGTTTGAATCTCCAAGGTTTCGTCCTGGCTCGTGCATTGCAACAACAAAAAACAACGTTGGACCGACAACTGAGGCAGATCGGGCTTTTCTTGCAACTGATAGCGAGAGACTCCTGAAAATGTGAAGTTCCACGATTTCCCTCGTGGGCTGCGAACCTTTAGTTGACTACGTCCACCGGGGAGCACCAAAATCCAATCATCTTGCGGTTCGCCCACAGGCCCTTCCATCACAACCGTTCCTACTTGCAAGCCCCATTCGAGCGGTGTCAAGTTCGATGAACTCGACGGATCCGCAGGGGGCGCGGCCACCAATGGCGTCGTTACGGCCGGCAAAAGTGCTGAGGTTGTGGGTTCCGATGTGGCGGTTACACCAAGTGCCGGATCGATTGTTGATGTATCGATTTCTGGTAGGGTACTCGAAGGAGCAGTGCCAGCCCGAGCGGGCACCAACGGATTGCTGACCATTGACGAAGCCTCATGCGGTGCGTTGGCTGTTTGTTCCAGCGTTAGCGGGGACGTATCCCCCTCCTCGTCAACAGGTGGCAAGGCGGAAATGATGGGTGCCGAAGGTGAGACGGCGGCCGGCGGCAACGCCGTGGAGTTCGTCGGCAACGTAGAAGGATTCGTCGGCAACGTAGCGACATTACTTGGCAGTGGAGATAGGTTAGCAGGCAACGCAGCAGGATTCGTTGGCAGCGTGGCGGTCTCACTTGGTAGCGCGGACGTGTCGCTTGGCAGTGTGGTGTTTGGCAGTGTGGTGTTTGGCAGTGCGGTGTTTGGCAGTGTGGATGTCGTTCTTGGTGCTAACGGGTCGGTCGGTTTTATTTCGGCCAACGGGAACGCGTCGACATTTCCGTCATGAGGCCGAACCGCCTGTTCTGAATTGCCATCGCTATTGGAAGTTGTTGGTGCCGATAAGTTGGACGCGATAGATTCCGGCTCCGCGAAGCCTGGAATCAAATTCGGTTCCACGGGCGACGACGATTGTGGCAATTCCAAGACGGGTGTTGGCAGCGTGGGAATTGCATGCGCCCCCATGTTCAACGAGTCGGTGGCTGCATCTCCCGTGGTGGGCAACGAGCGTTCGGAACTTCCCAACGAGATTGGAGGCAACGTCGGACCAGCAGAAAGTTGGATGGGCGGCAGCGTCGTGGAAGATGGGGATGGTAACGCGAGGGCATCCTCCGACGGAGAACGTGAGGGCAGTGCCGGGAGTTGAAGTTGCGCAGAGGCACTCGGAAGCGCTTGGTCGGTCCCCTTTAGAACATCGACTTGATCAACCGTAGATTGATGGAGAGCCAGGCCCGCCATAGGTGTCGGATTTTGTTGACTCCACCACAGGAACCCAACTCCAACCAATACCAATAGCGCCAGAATCCAACTGCCCTGCCCTGACTCCTCCGATGTTGCGTTCGAACTAGTCGCGCTGGTCGACACTTTCGTGGCTTGAACCACCGGCTTGGCGGGCGTTGCTTGATTGGCAGCGATCGCGGAACTTACGGCTTGTCGGATCGACGATGGCAACGAGTCTGTGGTCGTTATTTTGGTAAATTCCGTAGAATTGCTCGGGTTTGCAGCAATTGGATCGACGGGCCGGTCAAGTTCGCGAACTTGCAATAGATTGGCTGCGGCTTGAATCGCCTCGCGGCCCACGGAGCGAGGCGTATCCGAATCAATATCCGGAGTTTCGGCCCACGATCCGGCAAACTGGTAGATACGCTGCCGGAGTTCATCGCTAATGTAGGTCGGTTGATCAATCCAATCGGTCAGAATCTGATGCAGGGCAGCGATTTCGCTCAGGGCCGCATCGTTCTTCAAACAAGTCTGCTCGAACTTTTTGGTCACGTCAAACTCGGATGTGCCATCCAGATACTCCGCCACTTGATTGGCTTGGAGGACTCCCGCAGTTTCCACCGCGGGACTAGCCATCCGCGGTTGGGCCATTAAAGTTCGAATGCGATGAACCAGTTCTTGCGCGGCCGGGTTTTGGTCCAAGGCACGCTGAATTGGCTCGCGTTCTTCGGTCGGCAGCGGCGCGTTATCCAAAAAAGCCAGCAATGTTCGCAGTGTAAAACTCATGAGACCAAACTCCCAAACCTGACTTGGTAGCCATCCAACCCAAAACCAGCAAAGCCGCAACAATCTTCGATAAAGCACGGCTGACTCGAGACACATCCACGATCTGACGAAGCTCGTGAGGCTTGCCGATACCCCGAGTCCGCACAGGGATGTGACACCAGATTAGTGAAGAAAAACGCCAGGTTTCGTACATCGACTGGCGAAAATTGCCCAAAAATTCGAGCATTGCCTTTATTACCAGCTAGCAAACTTTGCAACAAATCACAGGAGTTTCATGAGAC
This sequence comes from Pirellulaceae bacterium, assembly GCA_041741535.1. GTDB lineage: Bacteria > Planctomycetota > Planctomycetia > Pirellulales > Pirellulaceae > M30B19. The sequence goes on along the minus strand of JBGSJV010000045.1, from coordinate 57,073 downwards.
GCCACGAACCAAACACACGCGCCCGAATGCAGACACGCGTGCCAAAGAGTCGACCGCAGTCGCTCAATCGTCCAATCGTTGTGATTTGGTTTCCGGTGCGAACCAAATCAAGCCCATACCCAGGAAATAGACGGATGCCATCGCGGTGCAAGCCGCGGGGTAACCACCTTCGAACGATTGCATGATCGCACTGGTTTGCAAAGCTCCAATAGCAGCCAAGATCCGACCGAAGTTGAAACTGAATCCTTGACCCGTGGCACGGACTCGGGTGGGAAACAGTTCGGGCAAATACAACGGCAACCAGCCATAAAATGCCGCAGTAACGCCTCCCATGCAGCCCACGGTCACCAAGAACCTACCTCCGAATTCCGTGTTGGTTTGATAAAACAACCATACGGTGGCAAAGGACCCGAGACACAGGATCACGTAGGCGATCCGCCGACCGGCCCAAGCTCCCAAGGCGGCGCCGGCAAATCCTCCAGCCACCGCACCCAAGGCCGAGACCAACTGGGTGTAGGCTTTGGCCGACGGTTGCCCGACAGCCAACTGGTCGGCCCACATGGTGGCCCATTGCACGGAAGCCCAAGTTCCCAGCAAAGGAATACCACTGACCATGGCTCCGATCAACATCCGACGAATGATGGTGTTGGGTGCTGCGGTCGAAGCGGGTTGCCATGTTTCGGCGGAGCGCAACATGTATTGAAAGACGGGATACAGATAACCGATCGCTACCAAAATCAAGCCGATGCTCGTACCCAGCAGGCGCCACCACAAGGGCAGTTCGTAGCTCCACAGACCGATGATTCCGAAGCAGCAAATAATCCCAAACAGCACGCCGATTAGATCCTGAGTTCGCCAACCGGCCGTCGAACCGGCTTTGTGCTCGTGTTCCCAACGCTGCGATTCGGGGACAAACAAGCGCACAAACAAAGTCAAAAACGCAGGCAGAACACCGCACAACATTAGAGCTCGCCAATCGACCCACGATTTGGACAACCCCCAACTCTCCAAGGTGTGGCGCATCGCATCCAGTGACAGGCTGAGTGTGGCGACGACGGCATAACCCAAATTGGCGGCCGCTCCGATTAATCCGGCCAATAACGCACGGGAACGCCCGCCCCAGACTTCCATAACCAAGGCGACACCCAACGACCATTCGCCACCCATTCCCAACGCCGCGACGAATCGCACGGCCACCATTTGCCAAGGCGCCCCGGCAAACGCGCCCAGGCCACTAAACAAAGCGTAGGTCAAAATGCTGAGCGACATCGCGCGGACTCGGCCAATGCGATCGCCAAGCCAACCGAACAAAACCCCACCAGCAGCCGCTCCCACCAAGAATCCGGCAATGGTGATCGAGTTCCACAAACCAACCAGTTCTTCGGCCGATTGTGCATCAAGTCCGGCCGTGGATGTCGACAACAATTCGCGCAATGCCGGCCGAGCGATCACCGGAAACAAGCCCATTTCGAAACCGTCAAACAACCAGCCCAATAATGCCGCGACCAAGGCCAACGTTTTTGCACGTGTTGAAACTTGGTCGCGGGTGTCTGGCTGTGTCATCATGAATCCAACATTCAAATTCAAAAGGAGCGAGCATGGGCTTTCGGGCGCCGCTGCGACGACACGTTATGTCTCACGCTCCACATCGTTTGTGAGTCCCGTGCATGAACCTCGTCCATGTACCATCGGGATTCTGGAGCCTCGATGAAAACAAATACGTATCGTCATCCACAACTTCGATAATGTCTTGATAATTCACCAGGGTGCCATCACCGGAGAAGCTGGGGCCTTGGGCATCCAGCGTCAACACGCGTTGCTCGGCATCCAAGCTTCCTTCGTATAGCCAGTGGAAAGTCATGCAGGAGGTAATGAACGAGCCTACAAATTTACCTCGCGCGGGATCAAACCCCAAGGTGATCAATGACGGCATGGCTTGGCCATCCGGCCCTGGCATTTCCATTTCGCCCAAGGTCCACAGCGAACCAAGCGCTCTCGTTCGTTGTTTGCCTACCATTACCGACGGCGGCTGATCGGGCCCCATCACACATTCGCTTCTTAAATCCCAATCCCCCACCAACTTCAAAAGCCATTGGTGCTCGGTTGTTACTTCGGGCATTTGCATTGTTTTGACCTTTCGGAAAGAAATTTATTCATCAAGTTCTCGCGAGGCACTACCTATGAGCCTTCGAAAACAGCGCGAACACGAACTGCCCATCGTACTAATGACAACCCAGCCCCACAATCTACCGTCGAATCAATGGGGTTGGCGATCGTGCCCCCCCGGCCGACTCTTACAAGACGCGTTTGAAATCGTCACCCGCGCGCCATTTGTACCCCTTTTGAACATTGCCGTGAACCTCAAACCAATCCTACGAATCGCACGATCGGAACTCCAGCCAGGCCGCGCAGCCAATCGCTTTTGTCCCTGTGCACATAAACAAAAGAACCGCCGAACAAAAGTTCGGCGGTTCCAGCTTACTTGGACATTGTTGATGAATTTGAGACCCGAGATCGCTGACGCGGTATCGCGATTGGGCTCGGTAGTACTTCTTACTTCTCGCTGGGTTTGTTGTTCATCTCAAAGATCAAGAAGTGGAGGCCGGTGGCATCGTCCGTCATGATTGCACCACTGGTCCGGAAGTACTGACTCATTTCATCTAGCGGAGGCAACTGATTCCGCGCGTAGGCGTCGACCAGGCGAGAGAGGAACGGCTGTTCCTTGACGCCGTCCTGCATCATTTCAATGGTGTCTTTGTTCGTGATGGCATTCCACAACGACGACAGTTGGTTGATCGGTCGGTTGTACATGATCCCGGCCGGCTGCTTGCCGCCCAACAAGAACTCGGCCTTTTCACGCAACTCCGAATAGTGCTCCGACTCATTCAGACTGGCAGACTTGCCTTGCAGCGAGTCGATCAAGTGCTCCATCAACTCGGTGCTGTCGGTAATGACGAATTGATTTTCCAAGAAGCCAAACGAAGGGACAGGCGCTCGAGTGAACTTCTCTTCGAAGTCTAGTCCACGCTGTCTCCGGGCTCGTTCTTCGGCATCTTCCAATTCTTCGAGCTGCGAGCGTCGCCACTCGCGTGAACTCTCCATGCCTCGGCGGGCAACTTCGGCAATCCAATATTCTTGACCGTCCTTCTTGACCTTGGAGAAATTCTCGTTCGATTCTTCCCCACCCTCTTCTTGAATGCGGTCCAACAAAATCTGCAGCGTCTCCTGGAACTTCTCGGCATCATTTAGTTCGATAAAGTAGCCGTTGCTGGCGCCGTTAAAGGCCATCGATTCTTTATCACCCCAATTCAAGAACATCACCGTGCCAGTCAGCAGATCAATCAAATCCGTCTTGATATCGAATCCGATTTCTTCACTACCACGATCCACAAGCTCGGCAAAACTGCCGTCCCCATTAAAGGCGTTGTAGATCGTTTCAATTCCGGAATAAAGTCGGGGTACGTCAAAGCTGGTTGCCATGAAGACACCAACATCTTCCGGAACCGACAAGGGAAGTTCAAATTCACCCGAACGGAAGCTGATGGCCTTCAACAGGCCTTCGCGCGGGCTGGCCATCAACAAGTGCATATGACTCATCGAGGCAAAATCTTTATCACCCGGCAAGACAGCTCCGCCCACTCCCAACAAACCATCGATCCCCAAGACGGGAAAGAAACCTGTCGCAACCGCAGCAAACGGTTCCCCGCGGCTGGCGGCCTTGAACAATTCGATCGGGTCGACAAAGAACGTCGCCATGGGCGGATGATCTTTGTCAACGCGGCACTGGCCCATGATCGTGCGATACTTGCGGTTCTCGAAGAACGTCCGAGTTTTTTCCAGTGGCTTGCCCTTGAGATTGGCAATCATCTCGGCACATAGATCGCGGTTCGTCGCAAAGTACAATGTATCTTGTTGACGGAAATGAAAGATATCGCGATCCTCGCCCGTGCGAATGATTTTGATCTCAACTTCATCTTCCGTGTCGGTTTCAACTGGCCTTCCGTCCTCTTCCAAACGGCGCTGTGCAACACCAAAAAGCCGATCCACCGTGTCGGTTTCCGGCTTGACGTCAACGATCATGACGCCTTCCATCGGCTGCCTTCGTTTGGCGACCAAGGCAAAGCACATCTCGCCTACAAAAAGGTCTTGGAATTGGTCCAACTCTAGATCATCCAGTTCGCCTTTGACCTGCGCGTCGTACTCGGTTTGAACTTCTTTGTAGAGGTCGCCCCACAAGTTTGATAGCCGCTCGTCCTCCATCATCTGATCGAGCCCGTTCTTGCGATACAGGTCGACCATGTCAGGAATGGAGCGAATCCGGAAGTACAAAACGGTTTCTTCAGGAAGAATCCGATTACAGGATGGTCGTGCCGGAAGTTCGTCTTCTTCTTGGGCAAAAGCTTTGGGAGCCAAGCCGAGGGTCAACATCAATATGCCCAAACAGGCCCAGCTCCGCCGCATGGCCAGCCGAAATTCAAGTCGCATGAATCGCTCCCAATAGATAACCGTCTTTTCGCCCACGCATTGAGCCTGTTTACCCCGTTGAGGTCGCCCAGGTTTCGCAGATTCTAGGTATTTTCGTCGGAACCAACAAATGTTCGAAATGTCGCGGGGCTTCGCGCAGTCTCGGCACCCCATCGATAGACCATCTCTCCAGGCCGCCAGGGGACTGGCGACCCACACTTACTCAATACCCCGCTGGGGTAGCTGGAGAAGATAGCCAAAGCCTGCAAGTTATGCTTATTCTGCCGGGAGTGAAAGGAAGTTGGATTTGTCGGATGCTGCTGATCGATCCAAGAAAAACGGTCAAGTTCGAAACTTTCCGCGGGGCGGCGGGGTTATAATCTTGGTCGCTACACCGATTTGGTTCGTTTGGGAGATGGATTCATGCTCAATTCTCGATGGACGGTTCACGTCCTCCGTTTCATACTTGGTGCCTTGATCGTCACCACGTTGGTCGGGATTTCGAACGTTGCATTTGGGCAAACTGGCGGTGGTGGAACTGGGGGCGGTGGAACGGGCGGAACTGGGGGGACAGGCGGTACGGGGGGAACCGGCGGTACCGGAGGAACGGGCGGTACTGGGGGAACTGGCGGTGCGGCTCCCGGCAACGACTTCAATCAGCAATCGCTTGAGCTGGGCGGCGCGGATTACCAATTTGACGACATTCGACGCCCACGTTTTGCGGGCGTTTCCGGTGAGACAGTGGTCCATCCGTTTACCCGAGTTGGAAATAGCGAAGCCGTGCAAGTGACTGGAAATGCGGCGGAAAGCGCTGCCGGTGGACAAGCGGCTCGGACGCAAAACGTTCAAGGTGCCGGCAATGTCGGGGGCATGAACCAATTCAATTCGCCGTTTGGTCAATTTGGCATCAATCAGTTCGGCCAGATCGGTTTCATCGGAAGTCAACAAGCCACCCCCGTACGTAGTGTCTTGTCGTTCAACACGGCCGCCACTTCACACCTGACCGCACCAACAACCCAATTGCTGCAAACTCCAGTGCAGAACCAGGTCTTGGTTTCCCGAATCCGTTCGATTCCAAACTTACAAAATTCCAACGTATCGGTCAGCTTGGTAAATCGGACCGCGATCGTTTCGGGAATTGTGAACTCCGAAGAAGAGAAGCAACGCATCGGCCGGATGCTCAAATTAGAAGCGGGTGTTTCGCAAGTCGAAAATCGCTTGGAAGTTCGCAACTAAGTTTTGTCCTCACAGGGGTATGCGATGTCCTCAACGGGGACGGACCCGGATTGACCCTAAATTCGGCCAACAAAAAAACCTCGCGTGGTTTCACGCGAGGTTTTTTATTTTCTAGTTTTGAACTGGGAATCGCTGGCTACAAGGCTTGAATCCCACGCGAACGGTGGAGTGTTAATTCGCGGTTGCAGCTTCTTCCGGGATAACGTTGATGCGACGGCCATCACGATCAAACATGATTTTGCCGGCGACCAAGGCGTACAAGGTGTAATCGTTACCTTGGCCAACGTTCTTGCCAGCATGAAAAACGGTACCAACTTGGCGAACCAAGATATTGCCTGGACCGACCAACTCACCACCAAACCGCTTTACACCGCGGCGTTGTGCATTCGAATCCCGACCGTTGCGAGTCGAACCTTGTCCCTTTTTATGTGCCATTTGACAATTCTCTCTGGAGTAGAATGAAAGAGTTCCGGCCGACTACGGCGGAGCCTAGTGAATATAGCGAAAATCCCAGAAGTGATCAAGAGGCCCGACGAATTCGAACTTCTCGCCGTTGAATTGCCACGTTAATGGCTGGAGGCCAACGGTCCAAGTCTGCCCATTCGCGCCGGTCACCAGCCACCGGGACCCCGGGGCGGTAGCGGTTACAGTTAGATTGTCGGCACCCGCTGCTTCCATTTTCGTCAAGAATGCCGCGACTGCTTCCGGAACGGTGCCATTGTCCAATTCTTGAACGGCGGCCGAAGACTTCGATTCCAGATTGAAGTCGGCCGGCACGTAACCCAAGCGAGTCGGGGCTCCGGTTTGTGGTTGGATTCGATCAATCACCAATTCTGGGCCAGGCAATCGGTACTTCTGCACCAATTGTTGTTGTCGATCGGCATCCTCGTCTTCAAAGGCAATGCCGAGACGGAAGCGGGACGTTTCCAGATTGGAGTCGCCGGGACGCCAAAAGTTGATCTGCAAAGTCTTGACTTCATGCTTGGCGGATTCATCAAAACTGTCGCTGCGAAAAGCATTGGAAAGGCCCTGCACCGTTACCGACGCAAAATTAATTCGTGGGTCAACATCCAACCACGTTGCCACGCCCCAAAACTCCTGAGATGCGTCGCTTGCGGCTAGGTCTTCGCGGGCCATTTCGATATTGTCCCGCAGACGGCCGGTCATCTTCTCGGCAGCCGCAATTTGCGGGACAGCCGCCGGTAGAACTCGATCGCGATACCCACGCAAGACGTAATCCCCAGTCAAATCCTCAACCCAACCTTCTAATTGAAACGCGGGGAAAAAGCGGCCTGGTAAAATACTGGGGTCCAAGTCCGCGAGTCGGGTGGTGGTATTCGGTTTGATCTCACCGTTGGCTGCATCGGAAGGAAAACTAAGGTGTTGGTCCAAATTCCGAACCCGATACACCATATACCACACACCGGCCGCTTGAGAATTGCCGTCCGGCAATGGCAGTTTCACTTCCAGGTATCGCAGTTCTTTGAAGGCAAATTCCAATTGCCAAGTGTCTCGGTACCGGGTAACACCCGTTGACCGACCCGCTAAGGTCGCAGCATTGGGGATATGATTGGGTATGTAGTTTTTGGGGGTTAACCCGGCAAATTCACGCGGATAAACGACCCCTTCATTCACGTCAATGTTCGGAGCGACCACGGTAAGAACACCATCGGCTAAAGTCCGGGCTCCGTCCTCGGTCGGCAATTCTTGGGCATGCGTCTGGCGGACGCCAACCAACTCCAGCGATTCTCCAACATGAAAGAGGACCAAACCTGCTAACATCGAGAGCAATACTTCACATTTTTGCAGCATGGAAATCGACCAAGGTACATGTGGAGAAAAGTGGCGCCAGCAGCGGGGCGCTGCCCGGAAACACCACCGCCGTTCGAAATATCATAGTTGAGTTCCGGCCATGGTTGTAGACTGAACCAACCACATTCCGGGTAAAATGTTATTCGGACGTGGGGTGAAGCGGGCTCGCCTTGGAGCCCTGGTTGCCGCCATAATTGAGGAGTGAGGCACCCGTTTACGACGGTTTTTCGAGTTGAGTACGGGGTATCCGGCGGCCGTGGCGGCCGGTTATGTCTGATGAGCGGACGGTTGTGTCTGATGAAAGGTGTCGATGTTTCTTTCAACTGCGCAGAAAAACGCGGTACTCTTAACGATGTCCGACCTGCTCCAAACGAGGCGGGCGTCCATCTTGGACGCCAATGCGGAGGATTTGGCGGCCGCCGCGGGACATCCCGACCGAGCGTTGTACGACCGTCTGTCTGTGAAAGATTCCAAAGTTGACGAAATGTCCGTGGCCTTGCAAGCGGTCGCTGCCCAACCCGATCCGGTCGGAGAAATCCTCGATGAACAAACGCTACCCAACGGCTTGAGGGTCATCAATCGAGCGGTTCCGTTTGGCACGATCTTGATCATATACGAGTCACGCCCAGATGTAACGATTGAGGCGACGTCGATCGCCTTCAAAGCGGGAAGCCGAATCTTGCTCAAAGGCGGTCGAGAAGCCCAAAGAACCAATCAAGTCTTGTGGGAAACTTGGCAATCCGCGTTGCTCGAACACGACCTAACGAGCGATTGGGTCCAGTTGCTCACTTTGGACCGTGGCCAAACCGAACAGTTTCTAGCGCAACCGCCCGAGCGAATCGATCTCATTGTCCCGCGCGGGGGAAATGGGCTGATTGCCCTGGTCAAACGATATGCAACGTGCCCGGTCTTAATCAGTGGACGCGGAAACAACTTCTTGTTTGTCGAATCTTCGGCCGATTGGGAAATGGCATTGAGATTGATACAAAACGCCAAACTCCAAAAAATCTCGGCTTGCAACGCGCTCGACAAAGTCTTGTTGGACGCCAGTTTACCCGAACTTGGGACACGAGCGTTCAAACTGTGTCAACTCCTGGGTCAACAGGGAATTTTGGTTTGGGCCGATCCGGAACTTGTCGAACGGATGTCTGGATTCACCAAAGTCGTGGCTGCAGCGGAGCCTCCATGGCAGCCACTCGACACTCCAGAGCGGTGGGATGAAGAATTCTTGGATTACAAGATCTTGATTGGATTGGCCCAAGATGTGTCGGGGGCAATTCAGCAAATCAATCGGCACAGCGGTGGGCATTCCGCAACAATCGTCACAAACGACCATTCCCGTGCCCAGGAATTCATGACCCAAGTGGATTGCGCTGCCGTTTATCATAACGCCTCGACTCGATTTACAGACGGCGGACAACTGGGACGCGGTGCGGAGTTAGCGATTAGCACGGAGAAACTCCATCACCGGGGGCCAATTGGCTTGGAGCAATTGGTCACCAACAAGTATTTCATCCACGGCACCGGACAAATTCGAACATAAGGTCGAGTATGAGAATTGAGAGCCTACCGATCTGGGAAAGAATCGAAGCATCGGGCCTATTGGAACCCGCCCAAGTGGCCATCGTGCGAGCCGAGGTCGCGACCTGGAAGGACGCGGCCCTGAAAACGCTCGGAACCGCGGCGCCCGACCCCACCGCCCTAGCCTCGGCTCAATTTCGTTTGATGGAATGGTTGATTGGCCACGAGTTGCTGACGCGTTATCAGGGGCAAATTCTGCTAACAGGACAAGCAACTCCTTTGGAGATTGGTCCGTTCAAGTTGGTTGGTCAAGCCAAGGATTGGGGACTGCCACACCACTATTGGGTGGTGGAAAAGCGCCGAACCAGGGAGGACGTGGGCTTCAACGAACCCCAAGGACTTGCGTTGTTTGGCGAGCGATTGAATGCGACCGATTGGGCCGCGAACCAACGAAGAGTGGCACGGTTGGCTCAGGAAAAACAATTGAAATCGCCACATCTATGGGTACCTTGGGGCTCCGTGGTGGCCGAATCTCATTGTGCGGTCCTCGCTCCGCCGTGCACCGAACTCCCCAAGTCATCCGAATCCGGATCAACGTCCGAGGAAACGACGGCTGAAGTAAATTGGACGGCGCAATCTTTAGCACAACGGTTGGCTCCCGAGTTCGCAAAAGCCAACCCAGCCCCGTCCTTGAAACGCATCCTGCAGTGGGGACTGGATCTCGCAACAGGGTTGACCGAACTTCACGAGCGTGATTTGCCGATCGGCTTTTGGGACCCCTCTGGCGTGTTGATCACGGCCAACAAGCGAGCGGTTCTCTGCTCGCTGCCCGGCTCCTATTTGCGCACCCCGTTTTTGGCAAGCTTGTTGCTGGGGGGCGGAGGGCCAAACGGCGATGTCAACTTGCTCTATCAAGACTTGTTGGCAACCACGACGCCTAAGTCGCGATGGACTCCACTCGATTTTTTGCCGCCCGAGATCGTCGAAAGATTGGACAAAACGGGCAAACCCGATCCGGACAACGTGGGGCCTAAAGAAATGGCCAGTGAACGTGGGTGGGCGACGCCGGCCGCCGATTTGTTTTGTTTGGGCACTCTGTTGGCATTCTTGCTGAGGGGTTCGGAGCCCACCGAAGGCATAGAAACGTTGGAACACAAACTGGGGGCAAAACGGCACGCGCACGCGAACCTTCTTCCGCCAAGTGTTCCGGGACCAATTCGCACGCTGGTGGAGAAATTGACATCCCCAAACCCGCTGCAGCGACCAGGAGCAGCGGACACTGCTCAAGCCCTGCGCGGATTATTAAAACAAAGCGCCGAGCCCACGCAGGCCTTCTTTAACATTTCGCCGGCCGCCAAATTACTGCGGGAGACCTGCCGGACGTGGCCGGGTAATGGTTGGACCAAAGAACTCGAAACCATCAAGGCCAGCGAAATTCCAGAACTGATCAAGACGGTGCCCGTCCCCGCAATTGTGATCAACACGCAAGGTAGCCCGGTCGAAGGCTCATCGGCAACCGAGGGCGAGGCCGGCGTCCGCAACGATCCGGTCGGTCGGCCCGCGTCTCGATCCCATTTACGACGTAGTGGGCGACAAAACAGTTTTTGGTCGCCGCCGATCGTCGCCTGCTGTGTTTCGGGCGGTGCAGCACTCGTCGCCCTGTTGTGGTGGATCGTCGCTGGTCCCGCGACCAACGAGGTTGCGGAGCGTGAAACCGTGACCAAGAATCATTCCCCCATACAGACCCCGGAGGAAGCCATCGTTCCAAGTCAGCCGACAGGATGGAAACAAGAACTGGTCCCAGACGACGGTCGGTTGTTGTGGGAGTCACCCACCGTTGGTTTGCCGTTAACTGTTGATGGTTTGCCGAACAATCCATCAGGACTTCTCATCGTCCATCGCGATTTTTGGAAATCGGCGGCCACCGTTGATCCACTACTAAGAGCATTGGATGGACCCAATCCGACGGGATACGCGGCCGCGATTCAGACGTGGCGAGAGGCCTACCAGGTCGAACAATTTACGCGCGTGTTGATCGGCCAATATCAGGCTCTTGATCGGGTTCAACATGTGATGTTGCTGGAGAGTGAGACGTCCGTCGAGGCCTCGTTGCCGGGCTGGAAATTGGTCGCTTCCTGCGAGATACCGGTGATCACTGCCGCGGTGGAAACGGAAGCTAGTCAAGATGCATTTGCGGAGGCCGGTCCGAAGACCTCATCACCGGTTGGACCTGACAAGGGTGAAAACTCAGAGATTCGGGACAAACCGGCTCCAAGCCCAACCGGCGATGACGGCACATCTCCCGAGAGACCCACCGTCTATCATTACTTATTAGCCCGAGGAGAAGGCGAGGCGATCGAAGCAGCCTGGCTACAATTGACGGCTCCAATGCCCGCCGATTTCGCCGACGGACTGGCGACGGCTCCCCTCGACCGCGTGGACGATGACACGTTCGACCCAACGCTCTCGGACATCCAGATCGACGATCGCATGCTACCGGTCCTGCGCATGTTGGTTGGGACGCCGGAGTTGGTGACGTCGGCCGTACAAAATCATGGGCAAACGCAATTCACCGGGACCATGGCCAGTCTGCTAACTTTTTCGGATGCCCAACGTCACGTGCAACTGTTCATCAACCCGGTCACGATCTGGAACGCGCAGGGCCAGGATTGGTTAGGCAGTCGTTGGCAGTGGTTGGGGCAGTTGGTCAAAGACCGCGTCCCGACGGCGGTGCGCATGATGTATTTATCGGTACATGCTGCGGAGGGCGGGGAAACCTATGTTGAATGGAAGGTGGTCGGCGATCGAGCGCAACCCGTGGGCGAGGTCCTGCGGCCGATCCTGGATGATTTGTCAACCATGTCCGAGTCGGTCAAGCGAAGCATGTTGGGACTGCCGCGCGTTGCCTATTGGGAAAACGCCTTGTTGCGATACGACACGATGCTAAACGATGTCAGCGGACTTGTGCGTGCCGGTCAACACGATCGAGTGCCGACGCTCAATGTTTGGTTGCGACCTCACGCCCTAAGTAATTTGGCGGCCGCGACTGAAATCTACTTCACTGCGATTAACGCCGGCGGAGGCGGAACGGCGGTCGTGAGCAACCAGCCGATAACTTCGAGCTCATCTGGCCCCAAGGACTTGTCCGAACTTTTGCGATCGTCATTGAGCCTGAATATTCCCGAGCAAGATTTGATCAACGCCTTGGTAGAATTGGAAACAGAAATCAAAACCACCCACCCGGAGTTGCCGTTTCAGTTTTCGATCGAATTGGACGGTAATTCATTGCGTTTGGACGGGATCACCCAGAATCAGAAAATCACCAATTTTAACCAGCAAGACCGGCCATTGGCCGAGATCCTGACCGCGTTGGTCCTGAAGGCGAATCCTGACCCAGCAGTCACCAGCGCTCGTGACCCGAAGTGCAAATTGATTTGGTTGGTCGACCCGGCCCGACCGGAGGGGCAAATTCGGGTAACCACTCGAGGGGCTGCCCAGGAAAACGGTTGGACTTTACCGCCCGAGGTCCAACCCGAGTGAGTGCTTTGGAAACCACGTGAGCCGAACAACTTCGATGGCCAAGACCCATTCGAAAAACGGGGCGGGGCCGTTATCCTGTACCGGCTCGAGCCCTGATCCTATTTTCGCCAAAATTGGGCAATCCCCTCCCGATCGTACGAAACATGACTGAAAAGAAGCTATACATCGAAACCGTCGGTTGCCAGATGAATATCCTGGATAGCGAAATGGTCGTGGCCAGTTTACGCCGCGAAGGATACGTTCTGACGGATTCAACAGTCGACGCGGACACGGTTCTTTTTAATACTTGTAGCGTCCGCCAACACGCGGAAGACAAGATCTACAGTGCCTTGGGAAGGTTGCGACAACATAAGCTCAAGCACCCCGAACAGATCATCGGCGTGATGGGCTGCATGGCCCAAAAAGACCAACAGCTGATCTTTCAACGAGCACCTTATGTCGACTTTATCGTCGGACCCGGTCAATTGCGTCAAGTTCCAGAGTTGATTCGACAATCGCAGACCAAACCGGGCGGCCAGTACATGGCCATCAGCAAAGAGCGAACGGACGGCTCGACCGAAACGATCAAGCGGAGCCACGAGACATTTGATCCTCTGCGTGATCCCGCGATGCGTCCAACTCCCTTCCAGGCTTATCTGCGAATCCAGATCGGCTGCGACAAGTTCTGCACCTACTGCATTGTGCCGATGACCCGAGGACCGGAACAGGGCCGGGATCCACAGTCGATTTATGCAGAAGCAAAGATCTTGGCCGAACAGGGTGCGAAAGAGATTACCCTGTTGGGGCAAACTGTCAACAGTTACAAGTTTACGGACGCTAACGGAACGACCCGGTTTAGTGACTTGCTCCACCAGCTGCACGACATCGAGGGGCTTCGTCGAATCAAGTTTGTGACCAATTATCCGAAGGACATGACCGACGACGTTTTAAGTGCCGTTCGTGATTTGCCCAAGGTGTCCAATTACCTTCATGTTCCGCTGCAAAGCGGCAGCAACGAGGTATTGAAACGCATGAAACGCGGTTACACGGTCGAGGACTATCGCGAGATGATGCACCGAATTCGCGAATGGTTGCCGGATGCGTCGGTCAGTAGTGATTTCATTGTGGGCTTTAGCGGTGAAACCGATGCTGAATTCCAATTGACTTGCGATGTCGTCCGCGAGTTTCGCTTCAAGAATAGTTTTATCTTCAAGTACAGCGAACGTCCTGGGACGGTCGGTGCCAAACGCTACGTGGACGACATCACGGAAGAAGTTAAGAAACGCCGCAACAACGAACTCTTGGCGATCCAGAATCAGATTAGCGAAGAAGACAATCACGCTTTCTTGGGACGCACGGTCGAGATCTTAGTGGAAGGACCAAGCAAGTGGAGCGAGAAAGGCAAGAGTTCTCCCTCCGAATTGACATCTTCGGTTGGTGATTCCGCACCGTTTGCGGAAGACCATTCGGCAGCCAGTGTGGTGGATGCGCCAGTGGCCACCATTGCGACAGAAACGGCCGACGATGCGCATCTGGTTCAATTGACCGGCCGTACGTTATGCGACCGTATTGTCGTGTTTCAAGGACAACGGCGATTGATTGGTCAATTCGTCGAAATTGGCATTTACGATGTGTCGCCGTTCACTTTGTTGGGAACGATCCTGACCCATCATCAATCCCCGCAACTGATGCAGTTGCAGTAACCGATAGATCGGCAATCAACCGCTCATGAAGACATTGATCCTGCGTGGACCAGGGACCAATTGCGACCAAGAAACGGCCTATGCCTTTCAATTGGCAGGCAGCCAAACCGAAACGCTTCATCTCAACCGATTGATGGAGCAACCGTCCCTATTGCATGATTTCCAAGTGATGTGCTTGCCGGGTGGATTTAGTTTCGGCGATGACTTGGGTGCGGGCCGAGTCTTCGGCTACAAACTGGAGCAGCAACTGGGTGAGATCCTGCGTCAATTCCACGACGATGGTAAATTGATCTTGGGAATCTGCAACGGTTTCCAAATCTTGCTGAGTTGTGGTCTTTTGGTTTCACCTCGAACGGATGGGGTACGGCGTGCCACGTTGGCGACCAACGATTGCGGGCACTTCTTGAATCGCTGGGTCTACTTGGAAACCGCATCGTCGAAATGCGTGTTTCTCAAGGGAATCCAGCGAATGGTGATGCCCATGGCCCATGCCGAAGGAAAATTCTTGACCGATAGCCCGGAAACTACCGCCGAACTCGTTACCCAAGAGCAAACGGCGTTGCGTTATTTGGCGCCGGAACCCGACGAACCGTCGTTAGGAGATTGGCCCGCGAATCCGAACGGCTCTCTCCTGGACTTGGCAGGTATCTGCGATCCATCGGGGCGTATTTTGGGGTTGATGCCACACCCGGAACGTCATATCACTCGGACGCAGCATTTCCAATGGACGCGTTTGGCAGCACGTGGATTGGGGGAAGGAACCGCGTGGCCAACCCATTGGGCCCAGAATGGACTGGGTGTCTTTCAGAACGCCGTAGAGTATTTTCGGTAGGTGCGAGAAATGAATCAGATCAAGACACCCGAACCGGATCAATTGTTGAATCGTGAGATGAGTTGGTTGGAGTTCAACCAACGCGTCCTCAATCAAGCGCTCGACCCTGCCAATCCGTTGTTGGAACGTGTGAAGTTTCTGGCGATTACCGGGTCCAATCTCGACGAATTCTTCATGGTGCGAATTGGAAGCTTGCAAATCTTAATTGGCTCCAAGCACGAACGTCCCGATGTGACGGGGTACCGTCCGCAAAAACTCTTGCAAGTGGCCGGGGATCGAGTTCGGCAATTGATGGCCGAACAATACCAGTGTTTTGAGCAACTTCAAACGGGGTTGCTCCAGAATGGGATTACGCAACTAGAACCGGATCAGTGGTCCCGCAAGCAGCATGCTTTCTTACGGCATTGGTTCGAAGAAAACGTCGTTTCATTGTTAAGTCCAATTGCGATCGATACCGAACAAAATTTCCCATTGCTCAATGATTCGGAAATGGCTTTGGCCGTCCAGTTAGCCTGGGACCCAACCAAGATGTTGGGCGGAGATTGGTATCAACAGCCCAACGAGCTGTCGGACAAGGAGCGACCGAGTTGTCGCTTCGCGATTGTGCCGCTCGGGCGGAAACTGGACCGTTTCGTGACCGTGCCGGTCGAAAGTGGCCACGGATATGCGCTGTTGGAATCCGTGATCAAGAAATTCATCGGCGAGTTTTTCCCTGGCCAAACGGTCCGCGATTGCATTGCTTTTCGGATTACCAGAAACGCCGACATGCGAGTCGACGAAGACGGGGCTTTTGATTTGCTCCACGGGATGCAAGAAATCTTGGCCGAACGCAAAGAGAGCAGCTGCGTTCGCCTTGAACTAGAAGCGCATGCCGATCCGGCCACGCGGGAATTTTTGATGAAATGCCTGCATGTCGACGACTTGCATGTGTTTGAAACCCATGGCCCGATACGTCTCAAGGACTGGTTCAAAATTGCTGGTTTGCCCGGTTATGATGGCTTGAAATTTGAAGTTTGGCCGCCACAGGATTCACCGTGCTTTTCCGTAGAGCGAAATATCTTTGATGTAATTCGCGACGCCGATCGCATCTTGCTGCATCCGTATCAAGTTTACGACCCGGTCGTGCGGTTCTTGGAAACGGCGGCCGAAGACCCCGATGTATTGGCGATCAAACAGACTTTGTATCGAACGAGTAGTCGCAGCCAGATCGTCAAGGCCCTCGAACGAGCCGCGTTTAATCAGAAACACGTGACGGCGATTGTAGAACTGAAAGCCCGGTTTGACGAAGAACGAAACATCAAATGGGCTCGTAGTTTGGAACAAGCCGGCGTCAATGTGATTTATGGAGTTCGAGGGTTAAAAACGCACGCAAAAATTTGTGTAGTGGTCCGCCGGGATCCGGATGGCATTCGGCAATACTGCCATATCGCAACCGGGAATTACAACGAAGCTACTTCCACACTTTATTCGGATGTCAGTTACTTCACTTGCAATGACGTCATTGGTGGCGACGCGATTAGCTTCTTCAATGCCATCGCAGGGATGTCGATCCCACAACCGATGCAGCAATTGTCGATGGCTCCACTGGGCTTGCGACAACGAATCCTGGAAATGATCTTGGTAGAAATGCAAAATGCATCCAGTGATCTGCCGAGTGGAATTCGTCTCAAGGTCAACTCGTTGGTGGATCCGACGATTATTGGGGCCCTGTATCAAGCCAGCCAAGCGGGGGTACCAATCGACTTGAACGTGCGTGGGATCTGTTGCTTGCGACCGGGAGTTCCAGGACTTAGCGACCGAATCAACGTCACCAGCATTGTGGATCGATACCTCGAACATTCGCGGATCTTTTACTTCCATCACGGTGGTGACCGGCGTGTCTTTATTTCAAGCGCGGATCTGATGGCCCGCAACTTGGATCGGCGCATTGAATTGTTGACCCCCATAGAAGATGAAACTTGCAAGCGATACTTGCTGGACATGTTGGACTTTTATTTTCAGGACAACGTCAAAGCCACGCGGCTTCAGCCCGATGGTGCTTATTTGCCGGTGCCACGTGGCGATCAGCCAGAATTCCATTGTCAGAAGCAGTTGTTTCGCTACGCGGTCCAACAGCGTACAGAGCAATTCACTGCAGAGACCTCCATGTTCCATTCACATCGACGAGATAACGAGCTAGGGATATTTTCCTAGGCTCTGTCCCCAATGGGGTCTGGCCGGTCTGACCCATTGGAGGGCATGCAATAATTTCGGACAAAAAGGCATGTCCGGAAAGGGTCAGCCCCCTTAGGGGACAAAGCCTAGGTCAATCGATGGAAGTTTGTAGCTTGATGCAGTCGGGCCCTTCGTGCCGAGCGTTGTTGACGTAATCGGAAACCGGCTCGACGATAAACTCCTGGCGATCGCAGACGGACAAGACATGCTCCAGGACTTGGCGACCGTCTGGTTCGGAGGATAACCAAGTTTCAAAGAAATCCGGTGGTACAAAAACGGGCATCCGGTCATGGATCCCGGCGAGATCCGGTCGAGCGGCGGTGGTCAAGACCGAGCCGGAAAGCAAGGCCGGCAAGCCGGGGTTCAGTTGTTTGTTGGAATCCCAAAGTCCCGCGAAAAAAAGCGTCTGTCCGTCGCGTGAACGAATGTGAAATGGCTGTTTGGATTTGCCATTGCGACGCCATTCGTAATACCCATCGACGGGAATCAAACATCGCCGGACCGAGAGTGGCTTGCGAAAGGAAGGTTTTTCGTGTGCTGTTTCACTGCGGGCATTGATCATCGAAGCGCCAATCGCGAGGTCTTTCGCCCAACCGGGAATCAACCCCCACCGGAGAAGGCTTAGTTCGCGAACATCGGTGGAATCAGGCACAGCAACCGCAGTTGGTGCGAACAGCCCGTCGTTTGTCAAAGGGCCTTTTAGTTGACGAACCACCGGGATGGTCTGTGTGGGAGCAATGTTGTACCGCGGGCTAATCTCAGGGAGCAATTTCAAATCAAGACCCGGCAGCAAGGCAGTCGCCCATTCGCGGGGCGCTGTGTGCAAATTGAATCGACCACACATGATTGGCACTTTCGCTCGAGCCAGACTCCAGTCCAAAGCTTGATCTTACCTCAAAACGGCTCGCAAATGTTACAATTTTGACAATTGGACAGGTTGTAGCGGCGATAGGGTCCAATTAGAGTAGTCGAGTCCTTATCCCCGTGTTTGCGGGAATTCCGCTGCTTTTATCGCCCAAGCGAGTTCACGAATGGCCAATTTTTACAAACCACGCGTCAATGTAAATAACTTCTCCCTGATGTTGGGAGAATCCGTGTTCTTGAGAGACTTTATCAGTTTCTCGGACCAAGACCACGACGGTCAATTTTATCATGTTCGGATTCGCGACAATTCCAATGGCGGCACGGGATTTCGCTTGGGCAACGCCGTGACCAACATGGCGGCCAACGTATGGCATTCTGTGACATTCAATCAATTCATCAACGACATGAGAATGGTCGGCGGCAGCGGAATTGCCAATGACAACTTCCAAATTCAAGTTTTTGATGGCAAACAATGGAGTGATATTTCTGCCTTTGCCGTCCACACGATTGCCTCCAATGCCAATCAGCCAAGCATTGTCGGAATCACGCCGATTGATCGACCGATTTACGAACACGTGATGGTCGGCAATCACTTTCAAGTCCAAGATGCGGACAACTCCACACCACGTAAGTACCGCTTCCGTGACTCGGCTGTTGGCGGCGGACATCTCTTTCTCAACGGTATCATTCAAGCGGAAAACGTGGAGTTTGAGATCACGGCTGGTCAATTGGGACAAGTGGAGTATTACACAGGTGATCAAGCCGCTGCCGAGAGCATTTTTGTTTCCGCTAGTGACGGCCGGTTCTGGAGCAATTGGGAACAGATTGCCGTTACCAATCGGGCCAACAACGCAGCGCCCGTGTTAACATTCGCAAATCCCTTGGTTCGTTTGGAGAGCAAGGTTGAGTTGACGAAGTTCGTTAACTACGCAGACGCCGATGGAAATTCGCTGAAGAAACTTCGGATTCGCGACAACTCTCATGCTGATCCATCCGGTTACTTCATGATGGACGACACGCGACTTGCTTCGAGTATTTGGCACGAAATCGAAGCGAAAGACATGTTCCGCGTGACCTTTGTGGGGGCAAAGCAGTCTTGGTGGGATACCTTGCAGTTTCAAGCTTACGATGGAAGTCTGTGGAGCTCGACTTTGACCGCGCAGCAATTGACCGCCAACAATCGTTATGCTCCGGTTTTGAAGGCGATTTCGCATTCGACCAACGAGCGTGCGTTCCGTGGCTTGACGGCATTGTTCGAATTTAGCGATCAAGACGGCGACCTGTTGCAATTCATTCGCGTTCGTTCTTATGGGACAATGGCGTGGCACGGTCGGTTCTATCGGGCTGGCGTGGAAATGGCGAACAACGTTTGGCACACGATCAGCCGATCGGAAGTTGCGATGTGGGAGTATCAAGCGGGAGCCGTCGGGGTCAACACCCAAGTTGGTTTGATGGGGTCGGATGGATTCTCGTATACTTCGAATCAAGTGTTGGACTTCCGAGCCGTCTCTTCGACACCAGTGGTAACGGGCATCGACCGCACGATTCTGCCAGAGTTTACGATCGCGGCCAGTAGTTTGTTTAGCTACAGCGACAAAGAGAACCACCCGATGTTGTTGGTCCGGATCAAGGACGTCAACACCTTTGCCGGTTCGGGATCACTTTATCGCAACGGCGTGAAGCAAGATGCCGGGGTTTGGTACGAATTCGCTGGCAACACCCTAAACACCTGGACGTTCCGTTCCAACGAACATAACCGCAAAGATCGGATCCAGATCCAGGCTTACGACGGCTATGCTTGGAGCAACGTTGGCGAGTCTTGGGTTACGGGCTTTTCGAACAAGCCAGTCGTGACAACGGACGGTTCGATCACGGTGAAACCGGGAACGGTGTTCCAATTGGCGGATTTGTTCGCGTACAGCGATATCGACAATCACACCATGAAGCGGGTCCGCGTCACAGAAGGCAACGCCGACGTTCCGAGCGGCTTCTTGTCTCGCGATGGTGTGAAGCAAGACACCTTCATATGGCACGAATTTGATGTTAGCGAGTTGGCTCTCTGGACCTACACCGCCCACACGTTGATCGGCGCGGATCAAGTTCGGATTTCTGCATACGACGGGTACGTCTGGAGCGACATTGCCAGCTTGGACGTCAACACGACGACCACGGCTCCAACGGTTACACCGCTCGATCAAACGGTACTACCTGTTACAACTTTAGCACTCTCGTCCTTGTTCAGTTATTTCGACGCGGACGGGGATCCGATGGTCAATTTGCGGGTGCGGGACGAAAACTCCGATGGCAATAGTGGTTTCTTCGTGCGAAATGGGGTGATCCAATCGGCGGGAGTCCAATACGTCATTGCGGCGGCCGATCTCCACCTATGGGAATTTGTCTCCGGGGATTTCTTGGGCTTTGACGAGATTTCCTTCTGGGCGAATGACGGATTTATTTGGGGCAATTTGGCGACCGGCACTGTCACCTCGGATACTCGAACGCCGACGGCCACTCCATTCAACTACACTTTGTTGCCGGGCGCGTCGATCAGCTTGGCTAACCTATTTAGTTACTCCGATCCCGACAATCTGCCGATTCAGTGGGTACGAATTCGCGATACCAATGCGAATTTGAGCTCGGGTAACTTCATCAGCTCCGGAAATCCCCAAAGTCCCAATACATGGTACCAAGTTGCCGCGGCAGACTTTGCCAACTGGTCGTTTATGGCCGGAGCACATTCCTTCCAAGATTCGTTGCAGATCGAAGTTTCCAACGGCTACAAATGGAGCAGTACAGTAATCGCCGTTGTCAACAGCTTTTCGACAACTCCGACGTTGGAGGTCTGGGATCGAGCTGTCAACAACAAAGACCAGATTCGCTTGCGATACTTGTTCAACTATATGGATATCGACGGCGACCCGTTGGCGCGAATTCGAATCATCGACCGCAACGACGACGTTAATACTGGGGTGTTGACTCGCAACGGCATCTCCATGCAATCCAAGGTCTGGCACGAAATCGATGCAGCTGACCTGGATAACTGGACATTTAAAGGTAACGTGTATTTAACTCAAGACGCGTATTCCATACAGGTTTCTGACGGACACACCTGGAGCGATATTGGCGACGCGACGATCTATTGGAGAAATCTATATGATCCGAAGTTGAGCAACAGTTCACGGCCAGCCTCAATGGAACCCGCGTTCTCGACCGACTTGGCAATAAATCACCTATTCGATTTCAATCAAGGTGACAACTTCCAAGTCATGGGTGAGCACCTATTCTTTGAAGGCAATTGGCTGGATCCGAATAAAGTTTACACCTTCACTCGGGCTCAGTTTGGGCAAGTCCGTGTCGCAGGTCGTAATTCGGACAATGGCTCGCCGATTCTCAACATCGCCGACGTGCGGATTCGAGTCCAGATCGACAACGTATGGAGCCAATGGTCCAGTGTCAACGTGCTGGACGCGCCGCGAATCAACGATGCTCTGGATACAGTACTTGGGACGGATGAGATCTGGTTGGATCAAGATGGCTTCGTGGCTCATCGACTAGAGTATGCCTTTGTCAGTGACTTGGCGTTCTACTATGGACCGAGCTCGGTCGAACGAGTCCACGGCCATGGATTCATGGCACCGAATGCAAAGACACAAGCGGCGGTTCGCGAAATTTTGAATGTCTACGAAAGCATGATCGACATGGTATTCGTAGAAGTTTCGGAGTTCGTGGATTTCGACCTTGGTATCGGTTGGATGGACATGACAGACTACCCAACTTCGCAGTACGCTTACACGGTGCTTAATGCGGGAATCGTGCATGACCCCGATGTCGACTTTGACCATACGCTGGACGGCGACATGTGGTTCAATCGAGCGTTTACCGGTGCGGGTACTTTGTCGCTTACCGATCCGGACCAAGGCGAATGGGGCTACACAACTTACATTCGCGAAATCGGACGTTCGTTGGGATTAGCTTATACCAATGACGGCTCGGTAATTTTGGATGAAAAGCCGTTCTTGAGTCCTGATTGGTTGGGGATCAGTCACAGCTATAACTCGGCGTTGTCTCGTGAAGCAGACTACAATCCAAATCCGATCACACCGATGTTGTACGACATTTACGAGTTGCAATCTCGCTATGGTGCCAACGTGTTCCATGCGACCGGCGACAACCTTTACGTGTTTGACGACACGCAACCGCGCGTACGGTTGATTTGGGATGCGGGCGGTGTTGACACGATCAGTTTTGAAAGTGCCAACTTGGTCTCCGGCGATGGCTTCAAAGCGGTAATCGACCTGCGCGAAGGTGGAAGCAGCTTTATCCTAGATCCAAACATCCCGACCACCAATCGCGACTACTATCGTTTTGGCCGAACGACTATCGCCATTGGTGCCGTAATTGAACGTGGCTTGGGTTCCAATGGTGACGACGTGCTGATCGGTAGCAATCGGAACAACTCGCTGTTTGGCGGGCTAGGTAACGACGCCCTAATTGGCGGCGGCGGAGATGACTCGTTGGACGGTGGTCTCGGTGATGATCGATATATTGTTGGTTTTGGACATCAGGGAGTGGTTCCGTTCGGTCACCGAGCTGCCACGATTTTCGAAAATCTTGGCGGTGGGAACGATCGTTTAGAAGTCTACGATACGGCCCCGTTCTTCGAAATCATGCAACGTCCGGTGATCTTCCAACGTGACTTTGCCTTCCATCGCGACGATCAAAACCTTTCGATCGAATTGACGTTGGACAATAACGCTGCGGAATCGACAGTTCTACTTCGTCGTATGGACTTGGCCGCTTCGCAAATCGAGACCCTTGCGTTTGGTTCGACGAATGTTGACTTGGTTCATATCTTCAACAGCCTGGCCGCTGACGGAGTTTGGACTCGGTTCCAATTGAGTGGTGCGTCCAGCGCGAATGGCTTGTTGGTGGCCCCGCTATAGGACCGGTGAACAACCGGTTGAATTGATGTCGCCGCAGAAGACGAAAACTTCGACCCGCCAGTTGCCCTTTTTGACCGGGCAACGGCGGGTTTTTTCGTGGCTCATCGGTGCAAGTATTTCCATGGCGATCGGGCTCATCGCATCAGGTTCGACGATCGGCCAAGATCAGCTTCAATCTGAACGACGACCTTTGGATCAGTCGCGAGAAAGTTCCGACAAATTACTACGTCAAAACTCACGGGTAAAATGGGGCGCGGAAATCGAGAAACTGCGGCAGTTGGACGAAATCGAAACCTACCCCAATGATGCGGTCCTGTTTCTCGGTAGCAGTAGCATCCGGCTGTGGGACGGGATTGCCGAAGATCTAGCCCCTCTGGTCCCGATCCGGCGTGGATTTGGTGGAGCCCAGAGCGTCGATATGGCGGTTTTTGGACCCGAACTTCTACAAGCCCACCGCTACTCCGCGTTGGTCGTATTTGTCGCCAACGACATTTCGGGTGAAGAAGGAAAGCCCGATCATTCTCCGGACGATGTCGTCGCTTGGTTGCGTGAGGTCTGGGAGGCATCGCAACATCATCAACCGGACGCGCCACTTTTGGTGATCGAGGTAACGCCCACGGAACGGCGTCGTCATGTTTGGGAGCTCCAACGAGCCCTGAATCATCGGCTGCGTGATTGGACGCTTCAGGAACCAAACGTGTTCTTTCTCCCCACGGCCGAGTATTTTTTGGATGCTCAGGACCAAGTCCGGAGCGAGTTGTTTGTTGAGGACAGACTGCATTTAAGTCGCCAAGGGTACCAGCTTTGGGGTAGCCTGATTCGCCGCAGGTTAGGCGAACTGCAATCCGGGGCAATCCATTCGCCGAAGTAACGACCATAGCGACGTTGCTCGACCGAGGGCGAAAATCATAAAATCTCCGGTGCCGCCGAACGTCGAGGTTCGCTCAGGATTTTGTCCACGTTCTGGCGAACGTCGCGACCGTAGCCTAGTTTCAAAGGGTATGGATTCTGCTACAACTGACAGTCCGGCCTAAAATTTCAGGCTGTTGTTTCGAGCTCATTTGGCACAGGATGCGTCGTTCTATGAGTAGTAAGGTCAAACCCATCCATTATCGCTGGAACGGTACTCTTCTCCCACAATTTGGGATTTCTAGCGGCGATATCGAACGGCTGTATCCGGAACTTCTAGAAATACGCGATCAGGTGTTCTCGCACGAACTGCCACTGTATCACTCGCAGTCGGGTGTACCGGAGGAGTGGCAACCATTGGATGCCGGATTTATCGAATTGCCGCAGCGTTTGTTGAGCGATTACCAATCGCAACGTGAGACCAGCGAATTGGGGCGCATCCTGTCCGTCGCCAAGCGACTTCGGGACCAAGTCGATCGCGTGGTTGTCTTGGGGATTGGTGGTAGTTACATGGGCGCCCGGGCGATTCTCGAGTCGTGTTGCCAACCCTACTACAACGAATGGAGTCGTGCGGAACGCGGCGGTCGGCCGCGGATTTATTTCGAAGGCAACAATGTTGATAACGACCACAGTCAAGCGCTGTTGCAATTTTTGGGCAATGGTCGACCCGCCCATTCGGTGGACGAGCGTTGGGCGTTGGTTGTGATCAGCAAGAGCGGTGGCACGATTGAAACCGCGGTTGCATTCCGCCAATTCTTACGCGTGTTGGAAAGTTCGCTAGGTACGGAGAAGAATCGACTACCGGAATTTGTAATTCCTGTGACCGGCGAGACCGGTAAATTGGCATCTTTGGCCGATGCCCTGGGCTGCAAAGAACGATTCCCAGTTCCCGACGGTGTGGGTGGACGCTTTTCGGTATTCAGTGCGGTTGGGCTACTGCCGGCGGCATTGATGGGAGTGGACATTGTGGCCATGTTGCAGGGAGCCGTCGCAATGAACGAACGATTTCGGACACAAGGTTTGGGCAACAACCCGGTATTGGATTACACAGCCGTTTGCCATTTGACCGAAAAACTGCGCGGTCATCATACTCGGATCATGTCCGTTTGGTCGAAGTCGTTGGAAGCCGTGGGCCTCTGGTACGACCAATTGTTGGCCGAGAGTTTGGGCAAACGAGAAATAGGTGCCTTGCCACTGACGGTCGTAAACACTCGTGACTTGCATTCCCGAGCGCAACAACATCAGGAAGGACGCCGAGACAAGCTAATTACCAACGTCGTGTTGGATTCATGGCGTTACGATCCACTGCTGGTGGGAAGTAGTGACCACGACCAAGATGGACTTAACGAGATGGCGAGTAAGTCACTGCCCGAGCTAATGACCGCGGCGATCGCCGGAACGAATCAAGCCTACTTAGAAGACGGTCGGTTGACGGCGGATTTGCATTTACCTGCGGCGGACGAGTCCAGTATTGGCCAACTTTTTCAAATGTTGATGTTGGCGACGGTGGTCGAAGGTCGACTTCTCAAGATCAATCCTTACGGCCAACCCGGCGTCGAAAAATACAAGATCAACATGAAGCGTCTTCTGAAGTAGTCGCTTGGTTTCAAGACGTTTGGAGCGAGTGACGTGAGTTCTACGGAATTGGACTTGATTGACCTAACCTGGTATGGGCATGCAACTTGGCGATTGCGAATGGGCGAAAAGTCCATTTGGATCGATCCCTTTCTCAACGATAATCCCAGTTGCCCGATCAAATCAGCGGAGGTTGAAGGGTGTGACGCGATTCTATTGACGCATGGGCACTTTGATCATGTGGCCGACGCCGCCGAGTTGGCGAATCGGTTCGGGGCGGCGTTAGTCGCCAATTACGAGATCGTCCAGTGGTTTTCCACGAACCAGGGAGTGGCCAATGGCGTCGGCATGAACATCGGTGGTCGAACAACCGTCGCCGGGATTTCCGTCAAAATGGTGCCTGCAATTCATAGTTCCTCACTACCAGACGGTAGCTACGGGGGCATTGCAAGTGGTTTCCTTATTGCGGCCGGACAGAAGACGATTTACACTGCGGGTGACACTTGCGTCTTTTCGGACATGTCGCGAATTGCTCCGCAAATCGATCTCGCAATCGTGCCAATTGGTGATTTATTTACCATGGGACCAGAAGACTCACTGGAGGCGATCCGAATGTTGCAGCCGAAAACGGTCGTTCCTTCGCATTACAACACATGGCCGCCAATCGCGCAAGATACGGACAAGTGGGCACAAAGCGTGAGATTACACACAACGGCCCAACCATTCGTTCCGATCATCGGCCACCCCTTTTCGTTTTGAACCACCCAGATGCATCTATCGTTGATGAAAGAATATCCAATGTTGCTAGTCCGGCGAATGATGTCCGCGTACCTGTTAGTTTTGCTAAGCGCGTGTTTGCCAAACAGTGAAGCTCTTGCGATAGGCGAGGTTGCCACGATCGCGGTGGATGACCCACAGCCATTGCTGCCAGACCTGTTTCCCTGGGCTAGTGAATCACAAGGCTTCCTCCACGACTGGGTTGTCGAAGGGGACCTGCTGAGATTCACAACGGCGTTCGCCAATAGTGGAGCCGGGCACTTGGAACTGCGCGGCGGCGACATCTTGCCGAATGGAAATCAACAAGTGCACCAACGGATTTTCTACGACGATGGCACGTTTCAAGATCGCTTGGCAGGTGAGTTCACCTACCATGCTGGCCACGGCCACATCCACTTCGACGGGTATGCGGTCTATGCATTGCGAAAGTATTTGCCAGGAGGCGGCATCGGTGACCTCGTGGCGACCGGCGGCAAAATCAGCTTTTGTTTGATCGACATTACGAAGTATCGTTCCGATGCAGGCAGCTCTCGCTACAACAGTTGTGGACAAATTCAGGGAGTGACTGCGGGATGGTCAGACGTTTACACTCGCAGTTTGCCGGACCAATGGATCAACATTAGCCTGGTGCCCGACGGGCAGTATTGGTTGGAAGTAACCGTCGATCCAGACAACCTCCTATTGGAAAGTGACTCCACCAACAATACCTCGCGAGTTTTGGTTGAAATCAATCGAGGCGGACCAACCGGCGGGGGTGACCGCTGGGAAGTTAATAATTCGTTTGCGCAAGCGACAAATTTTGGACGGACAAGCGAGTTCCAAGAAGTGGGTTTGTCGATCCACACCGAGACCGACGAAGATTATTTCCGAGTGATTGCCGATGAACACGGCGACTTTGATGTGCACGTGAACTTTACTCACGAACTGGGTAACCTGGATTTGTTTGTTTATGATGCCGATCAAAATCTGATTGAGTCCTCAACCGGACTGGCCGATAATGAAGAGATTCATTTTCATGGTCATGAAGGCGAAGCCTATTACCTCGTGATTCGGGGCGTCGATGGCGCTACCAACGGGTATGAACTGGACGTTCACGGACCCGGGCATCTGATCACGATCATTTCCAAGAGCACGGACGTTCCCGTGGCCATTCCCGACGGAGTAGGATCCAATTCCCCTGGGGCTTGGGCCACCAGTTTCTTGATGGGGCCAGAAGTCGAATTGACAGACATGAACTTGATCTTCGAACGATTGGATCACTCGTGGCTAGGTGATCTGGAAATCGAATTAACCTCCCCACAAGGAACGACGGCCAAGATCCTTACATC
This sequence comes from Pirellulaceae bacterium, assembly GCA_041741535.1. Classification (GTDB taxonomy): domain Bacteria; phylum Planctomycetota; class Planctomycetia; order Pirellulales; family Pirellulaceae; genus M30B19. The sequence goes on along the minus strand of JBGSJV010000045.1, from coordinate 29,376 downwards.
GCAATGGCAATCCGGTGGCGGTTTATTGAATAGCCAGGACAATTTCCTGAACACGCGTCTGGACGATCAAGCAGCGATCAATCTGTCACAGGGCGGCGAGCCCTTTACCGGATGGTATCGCATCAATCATCAAAATACTGGTTCCAATCCACTGTCGGTGTTTAACGGAGAAAACACAGAAGGCGTTTGGCGAGTCCGGATTCGCGATTGGTTTTCTGCCGACACGGGCACGTTGCATGGTTGGTGCTTGATGTTCACCGGGGAAAACCTCAACCCGGGCGATCGCTTCGAACCGAATAACGCGCATCCGCAGGCTGTCGATTTAGGGATTTTAGGCGTTGCGACGTTAGACAACGTGAGTATTCACAATGGCCGGGACCGAGACTTCTACCGGTTTATTGCGGGAGTAGCGGGACCGGCCCAAGTCGAGATCATGTTTCCCCACGCGGACGGTAACTTGGACATGATCGTGTATGATTCGGCCTTGATGGAAGTCGGTAGGGCCGATTCGACGACCGACAACGAATACCTAGAGTTTATTGCCCAGGCCGAAGAGTTGTACTACGTCGAGGTCTTTGGTGTGCAAGAGGCCCGAAATGACTACTCCATCCACGTCGACGTTGCTCCACAAATCGGTGAAACCGGAACCCTGTCGGGAATTACCGATCAGTGGACAACTGTTTTGCTCGATGGTTCGTTTGTCGACCCGGTGATTTTGACTGGGCCTCCGACTCATAACGATCGGCAACCCGGTGTGGTCGAGATTCGTAACGTACAATCCAACCAATTCGAAATTCGAATCGCGAACTGGGAACGTCGCGGCCGTGCTCGGGTCGGCGAAGTTATTGATTATCTGGTCGTCGAAGCTGGACGACATTTATTGCCCGACGGCCAAACGCTGGAAGCGGGAATTGAAACCGCAGTGGATCATTCACCTCGATTCATTCCGATTGAATCCGTAGCGCGACGGCCATTGGTTTTCACGCAACTGCAGTCGGAAGGTCGTCAAAATCCCGCAACGCCTCGAATCGCTCAAGTCAGCGGCGACGGTTTTCAAATTGTGGTCCAAGAAGCCGAAGTGTCGCGCGGGTTTGCGGCCCCCAAAACGCTCCACTGGGTGGTCATTAGCCCGTCCACGAGCGATTCCAGCCATTTCAAGTTTTGGTCCGGGCTGGGCCAAGTTTCGTCGAGTCCGACCACGCTACATTTCGGTGAAAACCTAACGGAAATGCCTCGCGTATTTGCCGGTGTGCAAACGCTCAACCAAGTCGATACGGTCACCGTTCGCGCAACCGATGTGAAGTCGTCCAAAATCACCGTCTTCTTGGAGGAAGAGCAGACCTTCGATAAAGAGACCGTCCATGGGAAGGAAAACGTGGCGTGGTTTGCCACAAGAGGACGCAAAATCTTTGCGATCAACGACTAATATCGCTGAAGTCAACCGTTGGTTGTGTGGAACACCGGGCGATTCGTCATGATTGCGAAACGGGGTAGCTGCGTTTAATAAAACGCAGACTTCCCATGGGGCACCACGCTTTGACAAACGTGGCGACTCGTCAATTTAGGTTTGACAAAGCACTAACCCCGAAGCTTGCGTAATTCGCGGTTGACTCGCTGAATACCTGGGCGATTGTTGATCGACTGATAAAATTCCGCCAACGTTTGATATTGGCGGATTTCCAGGTTGAGTAGGCGTTGTTGCAGTGGAACCTTTTCCTCGGCCGCTCGACTATCCGCGGTGGACCGTTCCAAGACCGCAATCGCGCGTCGAATGAGTTTCTTTTCCGACAGTTGCTTGCTGAGGGCCAAGGATACGTTGCCGTACTCCAGGCGGTAATACAGCAAATTTGGCGCCGTCTGGACCAAGTGACTCAGTGAGTTGGCCGCGGCGTCCAGACATTCAATCCCATCGTCGTCTTTCTCCTGATCAAACATCAGCTTGGCCAACTCGACGTGGACATTCGAGTTGAGTTGATGGAATTCCATGTTCTGGGGGAAGTCGGCACAAAGTGTTTTTGTCAGTGCAGCGGCTTTTTCGAGGAACTCGACGGCGGTTGCGTCCTGAAGCGCCAGCGGAATCGTGTAGGTCAAAGCCAACGAGTAGGTGTATTGCGGGTCGGTTGGGTACTTCGTTTGTAATAATTCAATCTGTTGTGTCGCGTCGGTGATTAGTTGCTTGAACTGTTCTGCTTGCACCGCCGGGTCCAGCAGGACCGCCAAGCCGCGCAGACTCTTGGCGCGGACCAACCGGGCGGCGTCGTCGTCGGGGTTTTCTAACAAGAGCAGATCGGTAATTTGGATCGCTTGTTCCAACCAGTTCTTCTGTCGCCGAACCATATTTTCAGTTCGACGGCGATCGCCCAAACGTCCGCCGAACGCGGCCACGGCGGGACGCCGACCACTTTGCAATCCAAAGTAGTCTTCCGCGACGGAAGGCGGCACACGTTGCACTTCGCCAACCAATCCGGTTTCGGCAGTGCACAACAAATTCAGCGTCCGAGCGACTTCCAACCGCACAATGGCCTGGCTGGCGATCGGGCTATCCTCCAAGTATTTGATGGCTCGTTGATGGTAGCGGATCGCCTCACTTTGTTCACCTTTGCGGCGAAAGGCTTGCCCGGTCTCGTTGTGGATCTGCGTCAATTGCAACAACAGGTTCTCGGTCTCTGGTTCTTTCAGGACCAAGTCCGTATAGATCTTGATCGCGTCCGAATAGGCTTGAATCGCTTGAGGCCAATCGCCGATCAAGTGATAACAATTGGCCACCCGCCGGTAGGCTCGGCCACTTTGTAGTTTCAGATCTTTCGAGTCCGCATTCTGTTGGGCAATTTCATGGTAGAACTTGAGCATATCCTTGAGAAAGGCGGCATCCGAGGCGGTGATGGCCGTTTGCACACCCGCCAACTCATTGAGCCCGTCCCATTCCACCGCAAACGTTGCCTTTTCAGAATCGTTGGGATGGCGGCCTTGCGAAACGATCTGGACGAACATGGCGTCAAACGCGTCCATGCTAACTCGCAAGTTGGCTTCGGCTCGTTGATACTCCGCGGTGGTCTTTTGTTCGTTTTCCACAGCCAATCGGCGGGCATTTTCGGTTTCTTGTTGCTGCCAGATCAGCTGTTCGTGTTGCACGTTCAACTCATGAAGCGCGCGCTGTGTCATGGTGTATCCAACCGTCGTCGAGATCGCGACCAAAACGAGAAGTACCAAACAGGAACTCGCCAGGATCGCCGTCGTTGGATGGCGCCGAGCCCACCGCAAAACCTCTTCATGCAACCGACGCCGCCGCACCGAAACCGCGCGGTCGTCCAACAAACATCGCAGATCGTCGCGCAACGCTGCAGCGGTCGCATATCGTTCGCCCGGGTCCCGCGCAAGCGCCTTGTGGACGACTCGTTCCAGATCACCCGATGCCTGTGACAGTTTACTCCGCAGTGGCGGTGGCGTTCGTCCAAGCACTTGCTGAACCCAACCGGACGGTGAATGAGTCGGATACGTCGGATGGAGGGTCAGGAGTTCGTACAACGTCAATCCCAGTCCATAGACTTCACTTTGTTGATCGTACTTTCCTTCGATGGCTTCCGGCGGCATGTACTGCGGCGTGCCGACGACGTCGCCTGTTTTGGTAATACCGGGCTCATCCAGATGTTTGACGAGACCAAAGTCCGTCAGTCGAATTCGGCCATCCAAATCGACCAACATGTTGCTGGGCTTGAGGTCTCGATGCAGTACCCCATGCCGATGGGCATAATCGACCGCGTCCGCTATGCCGCTCATGGCCCGCAAGGCCCATCGAATCCGCCGACGTGGATCGACCAAGTCTTGCCAAAACGCACTGTCGCGCAATGAGGGGCGTTCGGCAGCGATTGGGCCTCCGGACAACACGGGAACCGAGACCGAAAAATCGACTCTGGTGCGATCGTCGTTTTCCTCGCGGGGTGTATTCGCCGCGTATGTTCGCGAAACGGCCGGCGACAGCCTTTCCAACATGGTCGATTGAACCGGGGTCGCGTTGGATTTGAGCAACTTTTCAACCGAGTCATTCGGTTTGAGGTGAGTCATCAGCTCCGAGAGGGACCATCCTTCGACAAACTCCATCACGTAATAGTGATAACCATGACTGAAGCCCACACCAAAAACAGTAACAATATGCGAGTGATGCAACTTCGCAGCGGCTCCGGCTTCCCAACGAAAGCGTTGGACGGCCCGCGAATCGGCAGCCAATCTTTGGGACAAAACTTTGACGGCGACGCGGCGTCCTAATGATTGGTGGATCGCCTCAAAAACAACCCCCATTCCACCCCGCCCCAATTCGCGGATCAAACGATAGTCGCCCAACTCTCGCAGGTCAGCGGCGATTGTCTCAGGTGTGGTTGGTAACGACGATTGCGTCGCTTGTTGTTTGAGGCTTTCGATCATCGCGACCGACGAAAGCAGCTCCCCCAATTCTTCGCCAAAGTGCGGAAATTGTCGCTGATAACTGTCGATACTTGGAGACCGCCCGGCCCGATATTGGGCCGTGAAGTGGTCGACAACGGACTCCAGGCTAAGCTGAGGTTCGGGGCCATCGGTTGAGCGAGCATCTGTCATTGCACGGAGTCCGCGGGGTTGGATACAGCCGAGATCTCCTTTAACCGCTTGAGTGCCCGTAAGTATCGCTTGCTCGCGGCATCCGGCGAGATTTGCAGTACTTGAGCGGTTTCTTCATTGCTAAGCTCCTCAAAATGTCTGAGCGCAATGACTTCCCGATCAAGATCGTTCATTTGGTTGAGCGTCGTCTCCAACCAGGCCAATTGTTCCGCACGGCGCAGCAATTGACTGGGAGATGTCATCTGGGCGGACAATTCGTAAGCCATGGCCCGCGACGTTTCGCTGGGATCGGCAAAGCCAAACATGCCAATTTCTCTCCGCACGTCCCGTTTCTCGGTCGCCAAATGGGCGCGATGCGTATCGATCAGCTGTTGCTGAATCTCCATCCGCAACCACACAAACAAGGGCGGCGGTTCGGGTTGACTGAGATAGTTGTCCAAGCGTTTTGCTGCACGAACATAGGCTTCTTGCACCACATCCGACTCGGAAACACGACCGCTCAATCGACGATCCAGACGAAACGCCACAATCCGGGCCAACCGAGTTCGAAGTTGCTCGAAATAGAGAGCCAACCCCTGCTGACCTTCGCGGCGAAGATGGGCCAGTAGTTGCGATTGATCCGGTAGAGGGGCGGGTAGGGAGTCGGTCATCCGGCATCACGAAAACGGCGTTTCTCGAAAGCCACCATCCAATAGTCTAGTTGATCCGCCATGCAACTCGCCAGTGCGAGCACAGGTGTATCCGAATAGGTGTGCGTCGCCAGTCCCTTGCGGCAATGTGCGTCGCCAGTCCCTGGCGGCAATGTATGTCACCGGTACTTGGCGTCCCCCTGGCGTAGAACCACCAGCGATGAGGTGTTGTCCGAAGTTGCCACTACGAAAATCAATCCCGCAATTGGATGCGAATTGGGGTTGAATGTTTAGCGATGCTTGCGGACCGGGAACGCTTAGCGGCGCGTGGTTGGTCGGATTCCCGCCCAACCACGCTCTGCTAACCGGTTAACGCCGAAGGATCATCGAATCCGCAAGGGACTGGTAGCTCGCGTTACCGTCGCGTGGGACGTGCGACGCGGAACATGCGTTCGCTTGGGTCCTTCAGACTGTCCCCGAGTTTCTTCAACGCCTCCGTTTCGATTTGTCGAACTCGCTCGCGAGTTAGATTGAGGCTTTCGCCGATCTCCTTCAGCGTGTGCTGTTCCATTTCGTCCAGTCCATAGCGCATTTTCAGCACGATGGATTCGCGGGGGTCCAACTCGTGCATCATCTGTTTGACACGAGTCAAGATATCGTTTTCAATCAGTTCATCTTCGGGTGTCTTGGTGCGTTCGTCCATCACCATGTCGCTCAGACTCCAACCGGAATCGCTTTGTTCCGTTTGCGGAGCGAGATTGTGGATATGAATGGCCTTTTTGATGATGGGCAGTTTTTTCTTGGGGACACCCAACAACCGTGCGACTTCTTCCAAGGTAGGATTGCGGCCCAGTTCTTCGGTGAGTCTGGAGGTCGCGCGGCGCCATTTCGACAACAGTTCAACCATGTAGGCGGGGATTCGAATGGTCTTCGACGAGTTGATCAATGCGCGTTTGATCGACTGTTTGATCCAGTAACTGGCGTAAGTACTGAACCGAGTTCCCATGTCGGGATCAAAACCTTCCACGGCTCGCAGCAATCCAAGATTGCCTTCCTCGATCAAATCTTGCAGGCCCATGCCTTTGCCGGTATAGCACCGCGCAATATTGACGACTAGCCGCAGATTGGCTCGGACCATACGATCCCGGGCTCGGACATCGCCGTCGGCAATTCCTTTGGCCAGTTCTCGTTCTTCGGCAGCACTTAGTAGCTTGGCTTCGTTGATTTCCCGCAGGTACGTTTCGAGAGGCGACTGCAGCCCCGTCGCTTCACGGATCGCGCTTTCAACATAATCCAGCTCCCGTTCCAGCCGGCTGATGTCCACGCGCAAATCCGTGTCGTCGTCTTGTTGTTTGCTTTTGAGGTCGCTCATCTTACTTCCAAGTCCAGGGTAGAAACCTGCCGTAACAAAGCACAGCGATCCGGAAGCCACGTTTCCACCCAGAGGAAACAGGGTCTCCGACTATCGAGTGCCTTCATACGTACCGGGTGCCTGCGTACGTACGAGGTGCTATCGTCTGGAGAACGGGACGGGCTCTAGCCCGTCGCAAAGATCGCACGACTTAGCGTTTGTGCCACTTGAGACAGAATGAGAAGTTGTTCGGATCAGCGCAGTCGTAAAGTTTCATTCGATTGAGCATCGTCTTGCAGACTGGCGATGCGTGTCATCTCCTGTTGCACGGCAACCATGATTTGTTGAGATTCTTGATCGACCCATTGGTTAAGACGCTGTTGGTGTTCCTGGACCGATTGTTTGACCGCCAGAGCCTGCTGCCGAGCAGCCAATTCGAAATGTCCTTGGGTGCTCGTGCCCAAGGCTTGAGCTATTTGCATGCCCAAATCACATTTGCTCGTCGCAACGATCTTGTCGGTTGTACCTTTAAGGTCGTAGGTGACGACAAACGATTCAATTCGTTGCAGCTCGTCACGCAATCGCGCCGCCAAAATAGGGTCGTTAATTGTGGAAAGGTCACAATCGACTCGCGTTTGCGTATGGCGGACCAACAGTTGTCCGTCCAATGCTTCTCCGTCCAGATTCAAATTGAGCTGAGCGGCGTATTTTCCGGGCGTCACTTGGATCGGAAGTCCGACCCTTTGTTCCGCGGAGAGCAACGCCAAGCCTTCTTCGCGCGCCAAATCCAAGCTTCGAATCGAAAAATAGGCCTTGCGATTGCCATGTCGTTGATCGTACAGACCATTGACGATCACGTGGTGATCTCCTTGAGCCCGTAGCGAAAGGCTGGCGGGATAACGTTGGGCATGGGGACGATTGCTCAGGTTATTAATGCTGCCCATCAATCGATAGTATTGATTGCCAACATTGGAGACACCCGCCAGCGTCAATTTCTGAATTTCCAGGCTTGGCAATTCCTCGCGTTGAAACGTAACATCCCGTCCGCGTGCGGCAACCGGCGAGGCATTCCCCATGCTGGGGACCACCGCTTGAGCCCACTCGACCCATTGAAAGATCTGCTGGAGTGGTTGCGATGGTTGTTGGCCCAATAGGTCAACGTCAAAGCTACTTGCGGCGGGGACCGGTAGACGAAATGCGTTATCCAACGCCTCGATCTCGCCGACTGCCGTATCGGCAACGACGGCAAGGTCCGCGGCCGCCGCGCGTTGGATCTGTTCAATCTGCCCGCGAATCTTCAAAATCTCTTGGTTCAACTCATTGACCCGTTGGGTCATTGTCAACCGAGCATTGTTGCGAAGCGGATTGTTTGGTTGGCGAGCAAGTTGTTGCGCGGCGGAGACTTGTTCCTGCAGTCGAGCGGCCGATTGCCGGCAGGCCAAAAGTTGCGATTCCCACTTTGTCTTAAGGCTTTCTAAGGCTTGAAGCGTGTGATTGCCGGCTTGGCCAGTTCCCCGCTCAACGTTCTGGATTTGCTGCCACCAGGTTGGTTCGATCGCTAGTTTAGGTCGGGCTGTATAGGCAGATTCGGATTGACGAGCCTCGGCCAGTGCTTCGTTCAGGAGTTCGGCCAAATTGGATGCACGAGCCGTCGAACCGCTGGCCGAATCGGATTCCGGCACGAGCGACGGATTTGTCATCATACCGTCCAACACAACCCAACGTTGATCCAGTAGTGCTTTTTGGTCCAGCTTCAACGACACCTTATCAGCCTGAAATTGACCGACACCGTTCCGGCCAATCAGCAGGTTTCGCATGGTAACACTGCGGTCCGCCCATTCGATGCTGGCTTGATCCACCGAGATATCCAACGGGGCTAACGCAGCAGACTGGTTGATCGCCGTCCGCGTCATGATCTCGCTGCTTGTCCATATTCCGATGAGCAAAATGGCCAACAGCACAACTCGGGGAGCCAGAAACTTCACGAACTTCATCATTCTAGCTCCGTCACGAAAGAGGGGGCGGATGCAACGACGTCTGTCGGGCGGGCGGCAAAAAACAACTGGATTTGACGGGTCAACCAATTCGCGAGCACCAGCACGGGGACGCTGGAAATACCGGCGACCACAATCGAGCCCACGACGACCGAATTATTTAGTTTCATCCATGCGGAACCCGGGATCGTATCGACTGCCTGCCACATCGAGCCCAACCCCGGTTGCGTCAGGAGCCAAAAGCCAACCGGGTCCGTAATTGAATCCAACTGTTGGCCCAAAAATGAAAAAATGACCGCCGAAACCAGTGCCGTGGGCAATGAAATGGGCAATATCAGACCGCCAACCGCGACCATGTAACAGATCGCCGACTCTTTCGGGATTAGGCCGATGATCAGGCCCAGGACCACCGCAAGTCCATACCGCCAGACTGGCAGCTGCTGACGGTGAAAATCTACTTCGGGACTATGCATGGGGACCTACTCAACTGCGATTCGGGTCGACCGGAGGAACCGGATGGGAATTCTGGGAAATTTGTCCAAAGCCTCTTTGCGGGCGCCGTTGAACGCGTTTAGCCGAATACCGCGAAGTTAATCCGGTTTAGGATGCGTTCGTGTACTGGCGTTAGCCGGAGCGTTACGAAAAAAAGTGCCACTCGGTTCCGGCAAAAGCCGGTACACGAGCGCCCGCTAAACTACCTTGCTTAACTTTGCGATAGGGGCGATCGCCGACGGGGCGTGAAAAGGGCTCTTTTCCGCGACCGCCGGTTCACCAACACTCGCTAAACTGTCCAGTTACAGACACTTAAGCCAACGTTCGGCGCTCGGCACGCTCTACAGCCCCTACAACCGGATCGGGTTTCCTGATCCGCAGACTTTAGCGAATTTAACAATTGAGGATGGCATAGCTTGTGAATTCCCGGTTGGAAGTCCAAAAGCGGTGGTTTTTCGGAAAATGTTGATGGAAATAAAAACGGCGTTTGGTTAAGATGAAGGGGTCCGGCGGAGTCATTACTGCCTTGGTTGGGTTGTAGTAGTCTCGACGGCAAGGTCTCTTTATTCTCGAAGAGACTCTTTAGTTGGTCTTAAGGAGTGAGCAGAACGATGGATGGTATGCAGGATGTGTATGCGGATGGAATTGGCGAAATCACTTTGACCGGTGGCATGGTCCGAATTGATTTGGTGAGTCTATCGGCGAAGGAAAAAGATGCGGAAGGACGCCCACGATTGGAATTTCGCAAACGAGTTGTTTTACCACCCGAAGGGTTTCTTCGCAGTTTTAGTGCGATGGAAGATTTGGTAAAGCAATTGGTTGATGCGGGACTAATCAAGCGCCGTGAAGCCGGAGAAGGTAGTGTCCCAACCATTTCCGGAAATGGTTCAGCGAATCGGCCAACGCCGGTTAGCCCGAACTTTTAAGCAGTTGTACCGAGCGGTTTGGCCAGACCGTTCGGACAAGTTTGGTGAAAGCTCGCGCTTGCTTCGCCGCCAAGCGGGAGCCGGACCAACGGTCGGGTGGCCAGGGTGAACTTGTCTAGACCAGTGGAATATCGCGGAGATACTCAAAGTGATTCGAAATCGATTCGACGGATTTGTGATGGAAAGTGGATTAGTGGAAACGACGGGTAAGAAGCCTGTCGGCAAATCATCGAAACGGAGTTCGACGGATACAGGCCTGACGTTGGCCGATCTATGGCAAGCCAATGTTTCCTTGCAGTTTGGTCGGATTTTCGACACGACCTTCACGTCACGAAACACCACTGGAACTGAAAAATCCGTGGCAACCGTGATTGCGAGGCTGACGGATTTGGTGAATAGCAATCCGGCGGGCCTCGATTTGGGCAAACGACTTTCGTCCATTTTGCAAACCACGCCGCAGTTGGAACAAGCCGCGAAATTGAGCACGGAGAACGCGCTGCGAACTGCTCCAGTGGTTCGACCGGATTACTCGACCGGTGATGGGTCGGAATATTTGATCTTGGCCAGCTTGATTGGTGGCGATGTCACGAAATTGGCCGACGCCATTCGTATCTTGCAACTAACGCAAGTTCAACGGTCGACGTTTCAACCAGTCGCGGCCGTCCAATCGTCTGGATTGGGTGACGAGACCAGTCGCAACTACGACATGTCGGAGCCGCAATTGAACATTGGCAATGGTGGCGGCGGCTCACCAGCAAACAACTTCCCTCCAAAGGTGACGTTGACTGGTAAGAACATAGAGGTCGGAAATTCATTCCTTATTTCCGAGATTTTTACCTACTCGGATATCGACAACAATCCAATGTCGGCTTTGCGGATCATCGATCGATCCGCTGCCAACGATAGCGGATATTTGTGGTACCGTGGCCAACGAATTTCGGCAAATCAGTGGATCGAAATTCCGGCAAACCAAGTGCAGTACCTCCGGTTCTTCGGTGGCGTTATCCCCACTGTGGACACGATTGCGATTCAAGTTTCCGATGGCAAGTTCTGGAGCACCCAAGCTTTCGGAACGATCAATACGATTGTACCCAACTTGTTTCCGCCAACGGCCGAGGGTTTCAACGGCCAAGTGCTTGCGTTCGAATCGGTCAAGATTCAAGACTTTATCCGGGCAACGGATCCGGAAAATGATATTCGGACCGTTCGGTTTATCGATCGGCAAAACAATCCAAACTCGGGTTTTTTCTCGATCAACGGCGTCAAACAAGATCAGGGCAAATGGTTTGAGATTGGGGTCGAACAACTCGCGGCAATCAATTACCACGGCGGCCAAAATGGCCAAGCGGAATTTGTGGCCTTCCAAGTGTTCGATGGTCGGTTCTGGAGCAACGTGGCAAACTTCACGATGCAAACCATTCCGAATAATCAACGACCCGTGGTTGCGGTTCCTGACTTGGAATTGAAATCGGGTCAAGTCATTCAGGTTTCTAACTGGGTGACCTATTCCGATGCCGACGGCAACACAGCCAAACGCTATCGTATTTACGATACCGGCGCTCGTACCGATGGCGGCTTCTTTTCCGTCGATGGCCAACAGCAAGCGGCGAATTCGTGGTTTGAAGTCGAAGCCAAAGACCTGAGCAAAGTCCGATATCACGCTTCGGAAACAGCCGACTTCGAAAAATTCCGCATCATGGCTTTTGATGGTCGTTATTGGAGCGATATTGCGACAGGCTCGGTAACGGTCCGGGTCAAACCAATCACGACGATGCCTGATTTGATTTTGTTGGCCGATCACGAAAGTGTCTTCCTCCGGGACATCATGCAGGTCAATGGCAACGGCTTGTCAGTAAAAACAGTCCAAATGTTTGTACCGAGTTCGCCTCCGGGCGGTCCAGTGGTACGATTCAACGGCGTCGCGTTAGCTGAAAATCGCTACCACGAATTGACTTGGCAGGAATTCCAAAACGTAACTTACGTCGGCGGTGCTGGCGGTGACTCCACCGGTCGATACTTCAACGAACTGTTGTTGCGATTCGACAATGGAGTGGCATGGAGTGAATGGAGTCGAATCGATACCGTCACGGAAGTGATTGGCAACGAAGCTTTGACCACCGGTTCTTCGTGGTCGGCGTTTCCGGGCCAGGCAGTTGAAGTCACCTTCAGCTTCCCGTTGGTTGTTCCGTTCTATTACGAAGATGATGCCGATGAACGAAATGACGAAGTTCTGCCATTGAACGGCGTACAGCAACAACGAGTCCGGGAAGCGTTGGCAACCTATTCGGAATTCGCGAACATTACCTTCCGAGAGGTTCCGGACTCGATTGGTGGCATGATGCGATTCATGTTCACAGGGATGGATGATGGAACGCTTGGTTGGGCCTATTTCCCGAATGCACAACGTCCAAGCCAATCGACGCACGGCGACGTTTGGTTCAGCTCGTCGGCTTTGAGCACTTCAGATTTTGCCGATGGTACCGAAGGTTGGTTGACGGTCATTCACGAAATTGGTCACGCTTTAGGTCTGGGGCATCCGTTTACGGCCCCAGGAGAAACTGGGCCACAGCTACCCAGCGCGACCAACAACCATTTGTTTACCGAAATGTCGTATACCCGAACATGGCAGGTGCCGGGTGTCCGCAATAGTACGGCTTCGGATGGTAATCCGTATGGCATCGACACGCCGATGCTTTATGACGTGATGGAGATTCAACGGCTTTATGGAGCCACGGTCGACCAGAACGAAGATAACACCACGTATCGCTGGTCCAATTCTCCGTTCCGCGAAACACTTCGAGATACCGCTGGCTTTGACACCATCGATGCCTCGAACTTCGGCACGGACCAAACAATTGATCTGCGTCCTGGTCGTATGAACAACATTGGCGAAAATTCGCACTCGTTGCTGTTGACTCATGACACCCGAATTGAAAATGCGATTGGTGGGCGTGGTAACGACCGCATGACCGGCAATGAGCTGAACAACCTGTTGGTCGGTAACGGTGGAAACGATATTTTGGAAGCCCGCGGTGGATCGGATATCATGATGGCCGGGGCTGGTAACGATTCCTACATTTGGCGGATGGGTGATGCGTGGGACACGATCGATGAAAACCGAAGTGCGGGTCGCGACGAGATCCACGTCTACGGCAATCACTCGACGTTGAACGCTCCATTTGGAACAATCAACGATCTGACCGACGACTTCTTGTTCCGTCGAATCGGCCGCGATTTGCGGATCGACTTCACGATCGATGGCGGTGAAGCGGTAGGCGGATTGACAATCAAGGACATGGAATGGGGTGGCAGCCGAATTGAAACCCTCCGAATGTTTGGGCTTGGTGGTCAACTTGGCCCAGCGATCAACTTGGAATCGATCTTTGTCCAAGCGACCGACGTTGGACAACGCTTCCGACTGACGGATACCGAACACCCATTCGGCAACATCGCGGTCCTGGCGTAATCTCGACCAAATCCAACACGACCAAAAAGACTTGGCTGGTTCAACCCGCCAAGTCTTTTTTTTGTATTGTGGTAGCATATCCACACACCCTGGATGAAGCGTGAAAAACACCACCGTATGGTGACCGTAACGACGCTCGCCAGAGCGTGGCCGTTTTTAACATGGCGATCCGTTTGGGCAATCGGCGGTCCGCAATTGGCAACTCGAGAACAAATCGAAGGGAAGACTTGTGTCCCGCACTCAACGGCCGACGGATATTCGCCTCATTGGAATTCAAGTTTTTTTGTTGCCGATTCAGACTCGGGTGCCACTCAAGTTTGGGACGGAAACCCTTACGCGCGTTTCATGTTTACGAGTTCGAATTCTTGTCGAAAGCGGAGCGGGTAGGTTGGCGGAAGGATGGGGGGAAACTCCGTTGTCCGTCCAATGGGTCTGGCCTAGTCCCACGCCTTATGGTCAACGATTGGCCGTCATGGAGCGATTCCTGCAACGCGTGGCACAACGACTTTCTGAATGGTCGTTCTCTGCACACGCCTTCGAGATGGGCGTGGAGTTATTGGACGCTGCCTTGCCGACTTGGTTGACCGAATTCAACTCCAATGAAGAAATTCCATTGCCCTATTTGGCGTCGCTTCTGATTGCCAGCGCCTTTGATTTGGCTCTGCACGATGCCCAAGGAAAAGTTCTGGAATGCGACACTTATGCGACCTACACTCGGGATGTACTTCCGCGACCTTTGAGTGACTTCTATGGCCCACAAGAGAATGCAACCGCGTTCTCGGGTCGATACTTGGATGACTTCTTGGTCCACAATCCCCCGACCAAACTTCTGGTTTGGCATTTGGTAGGTGCTTTGGATCCGCTAAGCCAAAGCGATGACGTGGGGCATGACCCACAAGATGGTTACCCTGTTTTGTTGAGTGATTGGATCAAGACCGATGGGCTGCAGTGCTTGAAGATCAAATTGCGTGGCAATGACTGCGAATGGGATTTCCAGCGGATCGTGCAAGTCGCCGACGTAGGTCTGCCGCTGGGCGTGCGGCTGCTGTCGACCGACTTCAATTGCACTGTTCACGATCCTGCGTACGTCCTAGAGATTTTGGATCGTTTGCAGCGTGACTATCCGCAGGTTTGGAAGGCCTTAGCGTATATCGAACAACCTTTCCCCTACGAACTGGCGGAACTTTCACTGGATGTTCATTCTGTGGCCATACGTAAACCGTTGTTCTTGGACGAAAGTGCCCACGATTGGCGGCACGTTCGCCTGGGAAAAGAACTGGGTTGGAACGGGGTCGCTTTGAAAACGTGCAAGACACAAACCGGAGCGCTCCTCAGTTTGTGTTGGGCGCGGACTCACGGCATGGGAATCATGGTCCAGGACTTGACCAACCCGATGCTCGCCCAGATTCCGCACGTCCGGCTGGCCGCCCATGCCGGAACGGAGTGGGGAGTCGAATCGAACGCCATGCAATATTATCCTGCCGCCTCTGATCCGGAGTCTTTGGTTCACCTCGGACTCTACCGCCGGCGAAATGGCTCCCTTGATTTGCAAAGCCTGGCCAATAGTTCGGGCAAGATCGTTGGATTTGGCTATCGCGAAGCCCAGCATTGTCGCGAGCTACCAGCCCCGATATTCGACTCGCTAGGTTAACGAAATCCAGGGAACCGTTCACGGGACGTCGGGTGTGCACAGCAAGTCGAATGATTCACCCGCTGGATTCGAAGGATCCCAAGTGGTACTCACTGCCTGGCGATTCAATTCGAATCGACTTCCGCCACACACCACACAAATACTTGGTAAACCCGTAAGAATCGCGAGCGAATGTTGATTGGTTCAATCGGCATCCAAGGTCAAGGTGACGGTTCTGGGTTGACCATTGCGAACAACGTCGAACTCGATATTTTGCCCCGGCTGCTTTTCTTCGATAGCGCTCAAAAAATCGTCCTCCGTAGCCACTCGTTTGCCTTCAACGGCGACGATCGTATCCGCATCGGACTTGTCCAATACTTGATAAATCGTAAAGTCCGCACGAATGACTTTTCGTTCCCATCCTTTGAGGCCAGCTCGATCGGCCGCTCCTTCGGGTTCCACCTGGATCACTTGCAAACCACCCTGAACCGGAGTGACCGCCAGACTGGCACTTGCGCGAATGACTTTGCCAAACTGCAAAATTTGGTCAACGACCCGCCGGATTGTATTTGCCGGGACGGCAAAACCAATGCCCGCGTTTTCTCCGGAGCGGCTCAGTATTGCCGTATTCATGCCAATCAACTGGCCGCGACTATCCAACAGCGGCCCGCCGGAATTGCCTCGATTCAACGCGGCATCGATTTGAATCACGGATTTGATCATCCGCCCCGTCTCCGGACTGCGCAACATTCGATTGAGACTGGACAAGACACCGACGGTCAACGTTCGTTCCAAGCCAAACGGATTGCCGATGGCCAGTACTTTCTGCCCGACCAACAGCGTGCTGGAGTCGCCAAATGGAACTGGGATCAAGTCTCGCGGCGGGGCATCGATTTTGATGACCGCGATATCGTTGGGCGGATCTTGTCCGACGACCGTCGCGCGGTACGACTCGCCGTTGGCCAAAGTCACCTCAATGCGTTGACTTTCCCCAATCACGTGGTGGTTGGTAACAATATGTCCCTGTTGATCCAAGACCCAACCCGACCCCGCGCCGGCCTCGGGAACGACGTTGAAGAAGTCACGCACAAACGTAATGGTTTGAATATTGACGACACTGCGATTGACTTGCTCGTAGACGCGAATGTTCGTTTGTTCTTCAGGAGACAACCCGTCCAATTGACCGTTGATCGCCGGTTGCCAGGGTTCCACTTGACGTGTTTGGGTCGTCGGCATTGCCTGCAATATTGGCCCGCTCGATACACTTCGTCCTGGGCCCCAACTTATCAGCATAAGGCCGGCTCCTGCGACACCGCCAAAAATCGCCCCCAGCATCAACAGGCCGAATCCGATAAAACGTTCCTGGAACGGTCTTCCTCTCATTGTTCCCTCCACAAATCTAGACGTCTAACGCAACCAATCCGAACGAATCGGCTCAATGGTTTCTTATCCGCCCCTGGTCTTGTTGTATCGAATCTGTAACCGCATGGAGTGTTTCCAATTGGCAAGGGCGACAGCCTTTCTATCCTAAATCCGGCTCTTGCTGGATGTCCCTCATCACCCCAAGGCAAAAAAACAAAGGTCGGTTGCCCCCAGAACGGCGGTACAGATTGGGCACCGATCAAATTCAATCTTGCGGTACTTGTCTCATACAAGCGAGGAAAAACGCAGTAGACTTTTACCTTCGGATTTGGTTACTAGTTCGATGTAAGCAGCTTCATTTGCCACACCAAAAATAAGAATGGAATCGTCGCAAACCGTGATATCGACAAAATGAAAGCAGCCCAATTCGGGTTGTTGCCCCGTGTACTTTGCGCCATCAATGACCGCAGTCCAAACGACCGTCCCGTTGTCGTCAAGGCAGACTAAATTGTATTCCTCTGAGCGCCGTGAATGAATGGCGATATAGAATTTATCTTCATCGGCGGCGCCTGAGATTGCTCGAAGCGGCACTTGTGTTTCGGAAAATAGTGAGTCCGAAAGTCGTACCTGGGTTTCGGGCCGTTCATCAAAACAAAGCACAAGACTCTTTGCTTCGGAATTAATCTTTATGTTTGGAGGACCCAATAGACCGTCGCCCAAGTTTTCGTATGGCGACACCCCAGGGAGTGGGAAATGAACTTCATTTGAACCCCGTAGCGTCAACGCAAGCACATGATCCGTCCAAAATTTAGGAGGCTCCACGAACAGATGCCCTTCAACAAATCCGAGGAACCAATGCAGCAGTGTTTGTGAAAACTGGCCACCTACGACCTTTTTCCAAGCTTTGATGATCGCGTCACCCTCGACCTGACAATCGACGTGCTCCGTTTCGGTGGAATTGACAGTTGGAATCAAAAAACCAAGTGCCTTGCGCAAGGCGGTCAACTCGATATCAAAGTTCATTGTTTTAAACAATGAAAACACCTCGCGCTCCTTCAATTCCTTCAAACGCTATCCGTACACGCCGGCGAGAGTCGCGGCGGGCGGATGAAAAAAACGAGTCGATCGATAAGCCGGGTTCTGTCGCGAGTGATCATTTATCTGGGGCGACAATTGCTTGTCGCCTCGGCGCGGTTTACCCGATGGTCGAGCGAAACGGACCGCTTCGCGCCGCCGTCCGAAGACGACGACTTCCCATCTGTCTAACCTTGCTCCGGGTGGGGTTTACCTAGCCGAGTAAGTCGCCTTACCCGCTGGTGAGCTCTTACCTCACCGTTTCACCCTTACCACGCACCGCCCAGCGCAAAGGCGGGACGGTCGTTCGGCGGTTTGCTTTCTGTTGCACTTGCCCTAACCTCACGGTCGGTCGGCGTTACCGACCACCCTGTCCTGCGGAGCCCGGACTTTCCTCCAGTAGCCCGCGACGCCGAAGCGTCTTGGGCCACCAGCGATCACTTGATCGACTCGTTGTTCCTTATTTGCCGAGACTATCGGCCAAGTCTTTTGCATCGTAGAACTGGCGCAGCGTCTCGCGAATGGCGCTTGAATGGACCGATGTGCAGCGACCTTGTTTGTCGGTGTACATGAAGTCCGCCACCAAAGACTGGATGTTACCGTCGAAAATCAAACCGACCAGTTCCAAGTCCTTGTTGACAACTGGAGAGCCACTATTTCCGCCAATAATGTCGGGAGTCGCCACAAAGTTAAACGGAGTCTTTGGATCGAGCTTGTCGCGGTTTTTGGTCCACGATTCAGGTAGCTCGAAGAATTCCTCGCCTTGATGGTTCGCTTCATGTTCAAAAGCGCCGCCGATCGTGGAAAAAGCCGTGACGGGTTCGCCATCTTCTTCATACCCTTTGACCGTCCCATAGGCCAATCGCAATGTAAAGGTTGCGTCCGGATACGTGGAGTCACCTTGCACCGCAAACAGCGCATCGGCAATTTTGGCGTAAGCTTGTCGCTCCTGCTCGCTCCAAGCTTCGGTCATTTCCGATTGTTTCCGCAGTTGCGGATCAAGAACCCAGGCCAATTGGATCAGCGGGTCGGAGCTATTGCGGACGGCGTCTGCCCCGGCAGCAACCAATTCTCGTCGCTTCTGTGGATCCAGAAGCGATGTTCCTGCGATGACTTCTCGGGCTCGTTCTGTCGGGCTCAAACCGTTGAGCGCTTCTTGGCACAATGGATCATCACCGCCACGGATCTCACATAGTCGGCCCAACAAATCTGCGAGAATTGCCTGTTCCAAATCAGGATAAATAGGTGCGTCCGAGTACAGACCCAACTCCAAAGATGCGCGACCTGAATCACGGTACGGCGGCAAGCGACTCCCCGACGGCTTCTGATCTTCCACCACCAATTGAACAATGGTCTGAGCGAGGCTAAAGACTTGACTGTTCATCGAGATCGACGTTCGCAGAGTCGCGGTTCGCTGCCGCTGAATTTCTGCAATGGTCGAATAGGCCGCGATGGCCGGTTGAAGCTTCGGATTCTTATCGATTGCGGCTTTCAGTTGATTCTCCCGAGACAACTTATCCGCCATCACGGCCGGATCTTGTAGTCCACCCAACATGCCCAAGTAGGCTTTGCGGGAGTTTTGAACACCAAACAAATCATCTTTGGCGCGACGGGCTTGTTCTGGGCCGGCCAAACCAAATTGTTGCAGCATGATCTCCCGTCGCCGCAAGAAATCCAACATAAACGGCATGCGATGATCCCGTTGATACCGCAAAGCATCCGTCGTAAAAATTCGACTAGTTCGACCCGGATTCCCCGCCACAAAGACGAGTTCCCCTTCCGCTGGGCCGTTCGCGCTCCATTTCAAGAAATCTGGGGTTTGGGCCGGTTGATCATTTTCGTAGACCCGAAAAATACAAGCATCCAAACAATATCGAGGGTACTCGAAGTTGTCCGCGTCTCCTCCGAAGAAGGCAATCGACGCTTCTGGCGAAAAGACCAATCGAACATCGGTATACTTTTTGTAGCGGTACAAGTGGTATTTGCCTCCACCAAACAATGTCACCACATCCGATCGTAGACCGGTCGCTTCGAGTGACGTCTGTTCGATGGCGGCAATGTTTTCGCGACGTTTGGCCAGCGCTGCTTCTGGCGACAACTCTGCCGTGATTCCTTGATTAACCGTCGCTGTGACGTCCTCGATCGAAATCAGCTGATTCAATTCCAGATCCGGTGCTTTTAATTCTTCGGCCGTCGTCCGTGCCAAATAGCCGTCTTCGTAGACGTTTCTTTCAGGTGTCGACAGTTTGTGCAAAGTCTCGGCGCCCACGTGATGGTTGGTTAGTACCAATCCATTGCTGGAGACAAAGGAAGCAGACCCTCCCGAGTTGAACCGAACGCAAGACCGCATGAGTTTCTCGGCCCATGCTTCGTCCGGCTCGAAACCGTAGTTCTGCTTTAGCTGCTTGATCGGTAGATCGTTGAACAGCCACATTCCCTCATCTGCCTTCACGCATGCGACTCCAAATAACAATGCCACTGCCGAGCACCAACCAAGTAGCCCCGCTACTGCTGAATTCCAACGCATACTTATTCCTTTCCTGAGATTCTGCTTATCAACGGCCAACGACTGATTTAGAGACACTGCAACAATGTCATTCTTCATCATCCGATTCCTCGTCGTCGTCGTCCTCTTCATCTTCTTCGTCATCATCATCCGAGTAAAAGACCCACCCCATGACATAGTACAGGGCCGGTAATCCGTAGAACTTGTCATCCGGGTAAAAAGAGAAACAACCGTCGAATGATCCACCGATTCGACACGGCTGTCCTTTGTCCAATCCCGTCATTTCGAAGAAGCGTTGATCGTCAATCTGAACTCGATCCACGATTTGAACCTCGGTCAAGCCATGTTCGTCTTCCAACATCCGAACCATCGCTTCGTCTTCTTCAGCCGAAAACGTTGGCTGGTAACTTTCGCTTTCCATCAACTCGAACAACAAGTACCAACCGGCGTAGAGTTTGAGTAGCTCATCGTGTTCAAACAGGCTAAAGTCGATATCACGATCCGAAAACGAATAAGCAATCGGACCGGCAACGCCAACACCTTCACGGCCATTGGGCAACACAAACTGCACCAAGTGAATTTCTTGGTCTTCCGGTTCCCAAGGCCAAGGAGCCTCGTAGGACTCGACAACCGAAATGGATTTCGGGGCCATGCCAAACTCTTTGGACTCTTGCAGCCAAAGCGATAATTCGTCAACCGCCAGTTGTTCGCTGTCGTCATCTGTCGAATCATCCATCGTTTCATTCCGTCTATTGAGGCTGACCGACCAGAGTATTCTGGTCGATGATAGGTTCAAAGCTCCGGCGACTGCGGCAAAAGTCAAGACTTCCTCGACGCAGCCATCTCGGTAGTGGTATTAAGATAACGGCTGGCCAGGGACATTCACAACCAGACGACCAGACGCTCCGAGAGCTTTTCCCAGCTTTTCACGGGACCATTCCTTCGAGTAAGCTGTGTTTCTGGTCGGAACGGCCAAACAAATCATTTCGCATCCGCTTCCCAAGAGTCGCGAGGTAAGCATGAGTGGCCAGCCTAACGCGGCAAGTCGGTTCGACCCGGTTCGCGTGGTTCGTTCCCCCCGCGGCCGAACGTTGCATTGCAAGAATTGGCTGACGGAAGCGGCCTTTCGAATGCTACAAAACAACTTGGACCCCGAAGTTGCCGAAAATCCGGCCGGGTTGGTCGTTTACGGTGGAATTGGGCGTGCCGCAAGGAACTGGGAGTGTTTTGACCAAATCCTCGCCAGTCTTCTGGAACTAGAACATGATCAAACTTTGCTGATCCAGTCCGGTAAACCTGTGGGTGTCTTCCAAACTCATCCAGATGCGCCGCGCGTCTTGTTGGCTAATTCCAATCTCGTCCCACGTTGGGCAACTTGGGAACACTTTCATGAACTCGATCGGTTGGGTTTGATGATGTATGGCCAGATGACCGCTGGCAGTTGGATTTACATCGGAAGTCAAGGAATTGTTCAAGGTACGTACGAAACCTTTGTGGAAGCCGGTCGGCAGCACTACGGTCGCGGATCGCTCCGCGAGCCGTTGATGGTTGGCGGAGCCAACCACGACAATCATGGTAGTGGATCGCTCCGCGAGCCATCGCGGGTTGGCGGAGCCAACCACGACAATCATGGTAGTGGATCACTCCGTGATCCATCAATGGTTGGCGGAGCCAAGCTTAACACTCCAACAGATAATCCCTGGCAGGGGCGTTGGATTTTGACCGCCGGATTGGGAGGCATGGGCGGAGCTCAGCCATTGGCAGCTTCGTTGGCTGGCGCGTGTTCTTTGACGATCGAGTGCCAACAAAACCGGATCGATTTTCGCTTGAGGACTCGGTATGTCGATGTTCAAGCCCGAGACTTGAATGACGCATTAGAACGGATACAGCGGGCGATCACGCAAGATCAAGTCGTCTCGGTTGCTCTGTTGGGCAACGCCGCAGAAGTATTGCCGGAAATGGTTCATCGCGTCCAACGCGGGGAAATCCGCCCGGATTTAGTAACCGACCAAACCTCTTCGCATGATCTCGTAAACGGCTATTTGCCTGCCGGCTGGAATGTCGAGCAATGGCAAGTCGCCCAGAGTGATCCCGCTCGCCATGCCGAGCTAACAGCCGCGGCCGCACAATCGTGTGCGACTCACGTGAGCGCTATGTTGGAGCTCTACCGAATGGGGATTCCCACCGTCGACTACGGCAACAATATCCGACAAGTTGCCTGGGACCAGGGTGTCCGCGACGCGTTCGCGTTTCCCGGGTTTGTTCCTGCGTATATTCGTCCCTTGTTTTGTCAGGGCCAAGGTCCGTTTCGATGGGTCGCACTCTCCGGTGATCCGGAAGACATTTACCGGACGGATGCCAAAATCAAGGAGTTATTCCCAGATCGTCCGCACGTGCATCGCTGGTTGGACTTGGCACGCCAACGGATTGCGTTTCAAGGTCTGCCGGCCCGGATCTGTTGGCTTGGACTAGGGGAGCGTCACCGCGCGGGATTGGCCTTCAATGAGATGGTCCGCAACGGCGAACTTCAAGCTCCCATTGTGATCGGTCGCGATCATTTGGACACAGGTTCGGTCGCCAGTCCCAATCGAGAAACCGAAGCCATGCGTGATGGCAGTGACGCCGTTTCCGACTGGGCACTGCTCAACGCTTTGTTGAATACTGCCGGCGGCGCGACTTGGGTCAGTTTGCACCATGGCGGCGGCGTAGGGATGGGGTACTCGCAGCACGCCGGCATGGTGATTGTGGCCGATGGAACTCCAGAAGCCGATGCCCGGCTGCGCAGGGTATTGGTCAACGACTGCGGTTCCGGTGTCATGCGGCACGCCGATGCGGGTTACGAATCGGCAGTTGAAACCGCGCGATCTTTTGGCCTACATTTACCAATGTTGAAATCAGCACCAGGGACTTGTTAAATGATTGATCCAATGAATACGGTGTCCAAGACGCTCGGAGTCGCGCACGCATTCCAGTATTGCCCGCGTTGTGGCCAGGCCCACCCCCATCCCGGAAAATCTCCATTCCTTTGCCCACATTGTGGATGGAGCTTTTACTTTGGACCCGTCTCGGCCGTTGGGGCGTTGATCGTCAACGAAGACCAACACCTGCTTCTTGTGAAACGAGCCCGCGAGCCGGGTTTAGGGTTGCTGGGTTTGCCAGGTGGCTTCGTCGATGCCGGTGAAACCGCCGAAGAAGCGCTGGCCCGTGAAGTCCGCGAAGAAACGGGACTGACGATTCGAGACCCACAGCTGCTATTGACCTACCCGAACCAGTATCACCACGGTGATTTCATCGTTCCGGTGTTGGATTTCTTCTACCAGTGCCAGGTTGGCGAATCCACGCAAGTGCAACTGGTCGATGGCGAACTCTCCGCGTTTCAATGGACTCGGCCAACACCCGATCAACTCAACCGCATGGCCTTTCCTAGCAATCGTTTGGCAATCGAAAAATGGCTGCGAATAACCCGATAGCTTCCTCGACCAATTAGTGACGCCGGCTCATGCATTTGCAATTTGTTTTTTGGCGGCCGCAACAACGGCGGCAGGCGTGATACCAAAATGTTCGTAAAGTTGCTCGAACGGAGCCGACGCACCGAAGCTTTTCATGCCCACAAAGGCGCCGCGGAAGCCTAAATATCGGTCCCAACCTTGTCGAATGCCGGCCTCGCAAGCCACACGAGCCGTCACGGCCTCGGGCAAAACGCTCGATCGGTAGTCGTCGTCTTGTTGCTCGAACAATTCCCAACTGGGCATGCTGACCACGCGTACTTTGACACCTTGACTTGCCAGTGTCTCACCCGCCGAAACGCAAATCGGCAATTCGGTTCCGGTGCCAATCAAGATGACATCGGGCGTGCCCTGACTGTCGGAGAGGACATAGGCGCCGCGCAACGTTCCTTCCGCCGAAGCATACTTGGTGCGGTCGATGGTCGGAACGTTTTGACGCGAGAGAACCATGGCGACCGGATGGCGAGGATTCAACAATGCAGCCTTGTACGCTGCAGCCACTTCGTTGGCATCACCCGGTCGAAGCACGATCATGCCCGGAATCGCTCGACAAGCCGCCAAGTGTTCGACCGGTTGGTGAGTTGGACCATCTTCACCCAACCCAATCGAATCGTGCGTCAAGACGTAGATCACAGGGAGATGCATCAGGCTGCTGAGCCGCATGGCCCCGCGCATGTAGTCGGTAAATGCAAAGAACGTGCCGCCGTACGATCGAATGCCGGACAATGCCATTCCGTTCAAGGTCGCGGCCATCGCATGTTCTCGAACTCCGAAATGGAAATTTTTCCCCGCGGGCGTTGGCGGCAAAAAGCTGCCGGCCCCTTTGATGTCGGTCTTGTTGGAACCGGCCAAGTCCGCAGATCCGCCGATGAAGTGCGGGATTGCTGCGGACAAAGCTTGAATGACTTTGCCGCTCGAATTTCGCGTCGCATCGCCTTTGGGGCTCGCTTCGAACTTCGGTAGTTTTTCTTCCCAACCAGCAGGTAATTCGCCAGACAACAGGCAGTTCACCTGCGCAGCCTCGGTCGGATGCTGTTGCTGATACTTTTCCCATGTCGCCGACCACCGAGCCCGCGCTTTCGCACCGCGAACCCCCAACGTCGCTTGAAAATGTGGAGGCACTTCCGCCGGAACCAGAAACTTCGCATCCGTTGGCCAACCATAGAAAGCCTTGGCGAGTTTGATTTCTTCTTCGC
The DNA here is from genome assembly GCA_041741535.1 of Pirellulaceae bacterium. Lineage (GTDB taxonomy): Bacteria > Planctomycetota > Planctomycetia > Pirellulales > Pirellulaceae > M30B19. Next base: position 4,654 of record JBGSJV010000045.1, on the reverse strand, counting down.
CCAACGGAGCCCCGTGCGCATCGTGCGAGTTTTGTTTGTTGGGAGCCCCATAGCCAATGATGCTCCGAACAATGATCAGCGTGGGGCGGTCGGTGCACGCTTCGAACGCTGCGAAGGCCGCGTCGAGGGTCGCGACATCGTTGGCGTCCTCGACAATTTGCACGTGCCAACCACAAGCGCGGAATTTGGCGGGAACATCTTCCGAGTATGCCAAATCGGTATGTCCCTCGATCGTGATCTTGTTGTCGTCATAAATCCAACACAGATTCGACAACTTTTGGTGGCCTGCCAAGGACGCTGCCTCACAACCCACACCTTCCATCAAACATCCATCGCCGCACAACGCGTAGACGTTGTAGTCGAACAACTTCAGGTCGCCACGATCGTAACGGGCTCCCAAGTGTCGCGCGGCAATCGCCATGCCGACACTGTTGGCAATGCCCTGCCCTAGCGGACCGGTCGTCGTTTCAATTCCCTCGGCATAGCCGTACTCCGGATGCCCCGCACACGGACTATGTAGTTGGCGAAAGTTGCGAATGTCCTCCAACGTGACGCTGGGCTGACCATTGGCCTTCTTGACCCCACTAAGGTGGATCAAAGAATAGAGCAGCATCGACGCGTGGCCACAGGACAGCACAAACCGATCGCGACCAGGCCAGCGAGGATCGGCCGGATCATAATTCAGGAATCGGCTATAAAGCGTAAATGCCACCGGAGCCAGGGCCATTGGAGTTCCCGGGTGACCGCTGTTGGCCTGTTGCACGGCGTCCATCGATAGGGTGCGAATCGTGTTGATGGCCAATTGGTCGAGAGAGGAACTGCTGCTCATGGGAACTTTCATAACGCAAAGGCTTGGCAATTTGGCGGCCGGGGTTTCCAACCGAGATTTGCTTAAGTTAACGAATTTCCGAGTCTTTGGAAATCTCAGGATCGGTTAGAATAAGAAACGGGTACTCTGGCACCGAGACGGCAACGATGGCGACGCTAAACGAACGTGAAATCTTTTGGGACGCCTTGGATTGTGCTTCCCCAGCGGACCGCGAAGCGTTTTTGGACCGACAATGCGCGGGCAACCCGGCACTTCGGCAGTCGATTGTCGCCTTATTGGAAGCCCACCAACGGCAGTCGTTGCTGGATAAGGGAGAAGCTCCCGGACACTTGCCGATTCAGTTGGCGGCCGCTGCTCGTGTCCTCGCTCCCCTCGGTCCCCAAGAAACGACTGCCCCCAACGAGCAAACCTATCATGAAGATCGGAGCGGGCAGATCATTGGCTCCTATCACCTCATGGAGCTTTTGGGCGAAGGAGGCTTTGGACAAGTCTATGTTGCGGAGCAACGTCAACCGGTTCGTCGCCGGGTTGCGATCAAGCTGCTCAAACCAGGCATGAACTCCAAGGAAATCTTGGCCCGGTTTGAACTAGAGCGCCAAGCATTGGCAATGATGAATCACCCCCACATCGCCCAAGTATTCGACGCGGGGTCCACCGAACTGGGGCAGCCGTATTTGGTGATGGAACTAATCCGCGGCCAACCGATCACCCATTATTGCCGCCTGAAGAACCTCAACATCCAGCAGAAATTGCAATTGATGATCGATGTCTGCCACGCGGTTGGGCATGCTCATCAAAAAGGCATCATTCACCGCGACCTCAAGCCGTCCAATGTTTTGGTCGCCTTGGATGACACGCAACCGATCGTCAAAGTAATTGACTTCGGCATCGCCAAAGCCATGGACCCGAAGCTGACCGAACAGACCGTATACACAATGTTCGCTCAGCTACTGGGAACGCCCATGTACATGAGTCCGGAACAAGCGGAGATGAAGGCGCAGGACGTCGACACACTGACCGATGTCTATGCCTTGGGCGTACTTCTTTACGAACTGTTGGCGGGCACGACTCCGTTTGATCGGCAAAAAATCCAGTCGGCCTCGTTTGATGAATTGCGTCGCATCATTCGCGAAGTCCAACCCCTGCGACCAAGCGCCCGTGTGACTACTTTAGCGACAACTCCAGGCGCCACCACGGTCGTTGAGACCGAGTCCGCGTCGCGGCGCGAATTGGCTCGTCAATTGCGAGGCGATCTGGACTGGATCGTACTTAAGGCGATGGATAAGGACCGCCGACGACGCTATGAGTCCGCCGGCGAGATGGCCCGGGACTTGGAGCGATACTTGGCCGGACTACCCGTGCTGGCTCGCTCGCCATCGACGTGGTACACCGCAAGTCGATTTTGTGCGCGAAATAAATGGCTGGTGCTCACAACCAGTTTGGTGTTGGTTTCGCTGTTGGCCGGTACTGGCGTTAGTTTGCGGTGGGCTTGGGTCGCGAACCAAGCTCGGCAGGATGCCGACAAACTGAGGGAAGCAGCTCTAGAGTCCGTCGCGAATCTCCGCGAGGCCAATATCTTGCTCGATAGCGCGCGAGCCAATATGGACCAAGCCCGAGTCGCCGAGGCTCTGCGACAATATTCGCTAGCGACAGAACTGCAACCGGAACACTATTTGACGTGGACCGGACGGGGCGCCTTGTTTGCTCAACAAGGATTGTGGGAGGAAGCAGCGGCCGACTATGCTCGAGCACTGGATCTTGGCGCACCCGCGAACAATCCCAGTTGGTGGGCCGTCGCTCCGCTGTTCTTGTACGAACAAGACGCGCGGGCATTTGAACTCCTCCAAACAGCACTGCAAACCCAACTGCGGGATAGCTCCGACCCTGGACATGTTTTGGCGGCCGCGCGCGGGCTCTGCCTTTCCCCAAGCGCGACCGAGTTTGCCGCCGAAATCGGACAAAGACTAGACGAATTGAAAATCCTGGAACGAGCCCGCCTGGCTCCAGGGCGACCGCCCGGCAATGGTCCACCGGGCGGCCCAGGCCGTCGAAACGGTCCCGGCAGACCATTTGGGCCTGGGGGCCCCGGTCCTGGGGGAAGAGGGCCCGGCGGTCCGGGTGAACCGGGAGGACCGGGGGGCCGAAACGAACCGAGCGGTTTCGAAAATCCACTATCGGCAGAGAATCCCACCGAACGTATTGGTCCACCTCCACGACGTCCCGAACGTGGTGAGGGCCCGCGACGGTTTGATGGCCCCGGGCCGTTGGCGGGACTGCCACGTGAAGTCGTGAGCTGCGTTCATGCCCTGGTCGCTTATCGCGAAGGCAAGTGGGACGAGGCCTTGGAATTGCTCAAGTCGACACAATTTCGTGGCGACTTGCACCCGCCGATGGTGGCTCCACTTCGCGCCATGACCTATTTTCAACTCGGGGAGTTGGAACTAGCTCAAGAGCACCTCCAAAAGGCCATACGGGAACATCAAGAATGGGGCAAACAACTGGAAACCGGGGTCCTGTTTTTTCCTTGGTACGACGGATTAGAAGCCTATCTGCTTCTCGACGAAGCCTCGCGCCTGATCGAGCAGCGTCCGATTCCTGTCGATGACGCGATTCTTACCTGGCAATACGACGAACGCGATCAATTGCTGTCGGATTCACCTTAGTGCTTTGTCAAATCCAAAACTCAGCGTCTGTTATAGGTGTCAGGAGTCCATTGTGCGAAGCACCCGATGGGCCGTTGCGGCAATTGACTCCTGACAACTTTACCAGACGCTCCCCTGAAACAAGACTTTTGACAACGTATTAGGCCCGAACGATGAACTATCTTTACATGAGCCAACATCCGTGCCGATTGGATGAAGCAACTTTGTTGAGTCAATGCCGCGTCGAATTTACCCGACGCGGCGGTCCGGGCGGGCAACACCGCAACAAAGTGGAATCAGCCGTGGTCTTGATCCACCAACCGACTCAGATCCTGGCCGAGGCCAACGAACGAAGGGACCAAAGTCAGAACCGGCGAGTCGCCCTCGGACGACTTCGCCGTCAATTGTCGCTGTTGGTCCGCAGCGGGTCGGCTCAAGAATCGCAAAAACAAGCGGAAAAAACACAGGAATTGGCAACTGGCGTGAGTGGCCCCGCCGAAACGGGCGGCGAACCGTCTCCGTTGTGGCAAGCCCGGTGTATTGATCGTCCGGCGGATGTCTCGGCCGAACACTGGGACTACCCGACCTTGGTCGCTGAAGCCCTCGATCAGGTGGTGGCCAGCCAGTGGGAACTGAGCACGGCCGCGCGGCGACTCGGTGTCTCCACCGCTCGCTTGGCGAAGCTGATGCGGGCGGATCGTTCGACGTTGGAATGGATCAACCGTCAGCGAAAATTGCTGGGATTTCCTCTAATCCGTTGACGAAACCACCAGTTCCCGCGACCTCGCCCATCCCCCCAAACCACCCCACCGCTTGACGCAGCTAGCTACGTACGTTGCATTGGCTAGCAGGGTGCTGAAAAAGTCTCGGATTTGTTACCATACCAAGGTCACATCATGGAGAGAAGAATGCGCGGTCGAGAAAACAATCAGATTCAGCTTTTTTTCACGATAGATGTCGAATCTCGAATTCGAACGGACCACCCGCTTCGGGCAATCAAGACTCGGGTCGATGGGATACTTTCGACGATGGACGCTCTTTTTGCATCGGCTTATAGCAAGTTGGGCCGTCCGAGCGTCCCCCCAGAACGATTGCTGAAGTCTCTTTTATTGATGGCTCTTTATTCAGTTCGGAGTGAACGACAGCTTGCCGAGCGAATCGATACAGACCTACTTTTCCGTTG
>JBGSJV010000044.1:0-18010 GCA_041741535.1 Pirellulaceae bacterium | reverse complement strand
ATCGGCAAAACGAAGCGCGGCATTCCTTTGCCCAGATTCCTTTGCCTACAACTGGGCGCGTTTGAAGACCATTGGGCAAGGGAATTCGGGCACGGGAATGTCAGAAACTGGAGTTATTAAAACGAAGCGCGGCATTCCTTTGCCCAGATTCCTTTGCCTACTCGTGCGCGCGTTTGAAGACGATTAGGCAAGGGAATTCGGGCAAGGGAATTTCAGAAATTGGAATCGGCAAAACGAAGCGCGGCATTCCTTTGCCCAGATTCCTTTGCCTACAACTGGGCGCGTTTGAAGACCATTGGGCAAGGGAATTCGGGCACGGGAATTTCAGAAAACGGAGTCGGTAAAACGAAGCGAGGCATTCCTTGGCCCAGATTCCTTTGCCTACAACTGGGTTCGTTTGAAGACGATTTGGCAAGGGAATTCGGGCATGGGAATTTCAGAAAATGGAATCGGTAAAACGAAACGCGGCATTCCTTGGCCCAGATTCCTTTGCCTACAAATGGGCCCGATTGAAGACGATTAGGCAAGGGAATTCGGGCACGGGAATTTCAGAAAACGGAGTCGGTAAAATGAAGCGCGGCATTCCTTTGCCCAGATTCCTTTGCCTACACGTGCGCGCGATTGAAGACCATTGGGCAAGAGGAACGCTCGCCTCGGAGGTTGTCCGTCCCAGCGAACTGGACGAGTTCTCTGCAATTGCAGGTCCGATGTTCGAAGCCATTGGAACACGTGGAAGTGATGGCGCCGTTTGGATTTGGTACGATTATGCCAACAGGTTGGGTAGGAACAGAGGTTTGCAACGACCCGTGTCGGCCGGACGATTATGCATGGTGGAGTTTATGAAGCCAATTTTTAGGTGGAGTTTTGTGCTCGGCGTTTTGCTGGCACTGGGATGGTGGGGTGCTCGTGGCGAGTCCCAAGAGTTGGTCACACCACCGCAAGAATCGAACGTCGACAAAGCGACCCCTCCGCTCATCGCTCCCGCCGCGTCGACGAACACCGGCCTATTGCTGGAACCACCGTTGGATTTGAGTGGCTTCACTACCGAACAATTTGCCGAGTTGATGGCAACAGTTGGCCAGGAAAAAATTCGCAAAGAGTGGACATCTCCGATCACACATTTGCCGACTATTGCCAACGCCAAAACACCACCCACCGAAGAATCTCGGCCAACGATGCAAGGGCTAAGTCACGACGAAGTCAAAGCCTACATGCGATTGGTGCAACAACTATTTGACCAAGGTGAATCCGTTCCTGTTTCGGATGTTGGTTTGATCAGTACCCAAGAAGATGTGATTCGTCGACCGATGTTGAATCACATTTCAGCGTTTGCGAACTCGCAGGTCCGCGCGTATTTGTTGGTCCAGAAAACATCGACCGATCACGGTTGGAGTTATTTCTCGATCGTGCAAGATCTGACCGTCGATCCGCCGTTGGACTACTACGGGCAAATCCATGAGACCGAGGTTCGTTTCGAAGGCACTAGTTGCTACAAATGTCACTCGTCAGGACCGTTGGCGATTCATCCCGCCCGCGAAGACTTGGTGCTTGATCCCAAGTTGGCCGCGGCCGTCAGTCAATACATTGCCGAACAGCCTCGGTCGCGATTCTATTTTCCGGACGATTCACCGCCGCCGGCAACCGGTAAGCCCATGACCCCCAGTTTCTGCACCTCGTGCCACTCCGAGGAAGGCGATCGTGGCCCGTTGTATCAAGTCCACTCGCATCCGATTCGCGTGCTGGTGGACTTCGGCTACATGCCACCCGACCGGCAATTAACGCCCGCAGAGATCACCGAGTTAAAAGCCTGGCTGGACGATCACGAGCAATAATGCGAGCGTCTCGATCGCTTAGGTAGCAGTTCGAAAACATCGTCGAGCGGACGCCCATATCGAGTAAATAGCCTTGCCAATCTTCTGTAATAAAGTCCCGATTTGGACGAACCTGATCTTGGTTAATCCGAGATCCCAGATCGTCGAATCAGCCGAGATATCAAAAAATCTAAGCGGCCGTGCGACAAAATGCGAGCGTTTTGGTAATGCCCACGGATGGCAGAGCCGTACTGCGGATGAACAGTCGGCCGATACATCCTTGACCGACAGCTCTTGTCCCGACCCTAATCGCCTAACCTCCGAGTTGGTACTGGGACAGTCTTCGTTTCGAAACCTTGCTCCGAACGTATTCATCCGCAGATCGGCATTGCTATCCGTAGGAAGGTCGAATCAGCCGAGATACCAAATGGTCTGAGCGTCCGAGCAGCAAAATGCGAGCGTTTTTGTAATGCCCACGGATGGCAGAGCCGAACTGCGGATGAACAGTCGGCCGATACATCCTTGACCGACGGCTCTATCGGGGCGCTCGTGCTACTATGGGCGGCACGATCGGGGCGCTCGTGCTGCTGTGTTAGCGCTTGGGTGCTCGTTTTCCTGGTCGGCCGCGACCGGCAGGTCCGGTCGTTGCACGGCGATCACTTGGCCGTCCGGAATTGGAGCGACCGGCACCGGGACGACCTTCGCTGGAGCCTCTGGGACCTGGGCCATCGGAGCCCCGCCGCGGACTTCCACTCGAGCCTTTGAACTTGCTGCCCATCGGTCGCGCTGAAGGGGAACCCGCAGCGCTCGGACGGCTAGTACCTGAACGTCCCGACTTGGGACCAGCTCCTGATCCGCTTCTGGCTGGGCGGCCTTTTCCCGGTGGAACGGGTGCGGCGCGTCCGCGATCCGACGCTTGACGCGGTTTGCCGCGTCCGCGTTCGGCTTCGGTGCTGCGTAGCTCTTTGGACCGCTGGACATCCTCCAAATGGATGGGTCTTCCCGTCGCTAATTTTTGAGCGACCGGATTCACTCGTGCGGGTTGGTCGGTCGATTGGGAGAGAGCCGACGGCGAGTTCGTCGAATCGGCAACTTGGCTATCACCACCCATCGAAGTATCGCGTTTGGTTGGTTCGGCCAAGGCCTTGGCGGCCCAATGTTTTCCGGATTGTTTTCTGGCCGCTAGTTCTTTCTTTGCTTTTGGGCTAAGGATGGTGCGTGGCGGTTGCCCCTTGGCAACGCGTTCCGCCCATTCTTTCAATTCGACAACTTCTTCGTGAGTCAAACGCCGATGGCTACCGGCTGGCAAGTCGCCCATTACTAATGGACCAATGGCAATGCGAATTAAGCGAACGACTTTGTGGCCGATTTTGGCCAACATTCGCCGAATCTCGCGGTTCTTTCCTTCGTCCAAGACCATCAATAATTCGGCAGAGTCTTTGTGTCGCTTGCGAATCTCGACGTCCTTCACTTTCGCGACGCCCTCCATCAAATGCACGCCGTGTTTGAGTGTTTCCAAGTCTTCGAATTTGGGAACACCTTTCACGACCACATGATAGACTTTTTCAACTCCAAAACTGGGGTGCGTCAAGTATTGGGCCAAATTGCCGTCGTTGGTGACGAGGATCAGTCCCTCACTGGACATATCCAACCGTCCGACGTTGTAGACTCGTTGATGCGAGCTAATCAAATCGACCACGCGAGGGCGTCCCGAAGGATCGTGGGCAGTACTGAGAACGCCCTGCGGTTTGTTGAGCATAAAATATTGCATGCGCTCGGTGCGCACCCGTTGGCCATCGAACGTGACGACGTTCTTTTCGGGATCGATCCGAGTTCCGAGTTCGGTGACGACCTGATTGTCGACGTCGATTCGACCTTCGACAATCAACAACTCGCAATCACGACGGGAACCGACGCCGGCAGCGGCCAAAAACTTCTGCAAACGCACGGTGGTCGCGTCGACCGCTGGGACCGGTGTCCGTTTCTTGAGCCGACCGCTCCGCTTGGGGCCGCCGGGTTTGGAAGCGGCAAGACCGCTCCGCCCTGCGGGGCCAGGTTTCCCACCCTTGCCTTTGAACGGGCGAGTGGCATTCCCGGTCTTGGAACTTGGGCGTTGCTTCCCTTTCTGATCTTGGGAAGTACGACGAGTTGAGCGTTGAGCGGCCATTGGTCTTGTTACCTAACGTATCGATCGATGAAAACTAGGAATGGGACGCCAGCGACGTGTTGGCTTCCGTGATGCTGATGGCTCGCATCAAACCGCGAGCCTTGTTGACCGTCTCTTGATATTCGGCGGTTGGATTGCTGTCGGCGACGATCCCGGCTCCGGCCTGGACATAGGCCTTCCCGTTTTGCAAAACAACGGTTCTCAGGGTGATGCACGTGTCCATGTTGCCACGATAATCCAAGTAGCCCACGGCTCCCGCGTAAGGACCCCGTTTGTGTGGCTCCAACGAATCGATGATCTCCATCGCGCGAATTTTCGGGGCTCCCGAGACTGTTCCAGCGGGTAACGTTGCTCCCAACGCATCAAAGCTGTCGCAGTCAGCTCGCAAGCGGCCGACGACCGTCGAGGAAAGATGCATCACGTGGCTGTAGCGTTCGACGATCATGATATCCGGCAGTTTAATCGAACCAACTTGCGCGACGCGGCCGACATCGTTTCGTCCCAAATCGACCAACATCACGTGCTCCGCACATTCTTTGGGATCCGAACGCAGTTCTTGTTCTAGTTCCAAGTCCTGAGCCGGCGTTTTGCCTCGCGGCCGAGTTCCCGCCAACGGACGAACCGTCACTTCTTGATCGACCACCCGGCACATGATCTCTGGACTGCTGCCGATCAGCGTGACCTCCGGCAACTTGAGATAAAACATGAAGGGACTTGGGTTTAGTACTCGGAGTGTACGGTACAGTTCCAAGGGATCGCATGTCACTTCGGCCTGGAATCGTTGGCTGATGACGACTTGGAAGATATCCCCGGCCTCGATGTACTCGACACATTTCCGGACTGCCGACTCGAACTGTGACTGAGTGAAGTTTGATACAAACGGCAATTCCGGCGCGGCGGCAAATTCCGCGCGGCGCGGCATTAGTTCTGCTTGCCGATCCAACAATCGCGTCTCCAACGCATCCAACTGTTTTTGGGCAGCGTCGTAGGCGGCTTCTTTCGACGCGTGCGCTTTTGGCATTGCCAAGACAATCAAACTCAGCGTCTTGTAAACATGGTCGAAGACGACCAATTGATCGAACAAACCAAACGCCAAGTCCGGCAATTGGCGATCATCCGCGGGTGTGTTGGGCAAACGCTCGAAGTACCGCACCACATCGTAACCAAAATAACCGATTGCTCCGCCGGTCAAGGGTGGCAAGTCGGGACGAGGTGCCACCGAATGTTTTGTGACTTGTTGTCGGAGGAACTCCAAAGGTTGTGCGGACTCGAACGTTTCCGTTCCCTCATTCGACTCGACATCGATTCGGTTACCAAACACGCGAATGACGGTATGGGGATCGACGCCAAGAAACGAGTACCGACCAACCTTTTCGCCACCCACAACACTTTCGAACAAACACGCGTAACGACAGTCCCCCAACTTGCGGAGCGCCAGGACCGGCGTTAGCCCGTCACTCAACAGCGTCCGAGCGACCGGGATCTTGTCGTATTGGGCAGCCAAACCGAGAAACTCGTTCAACTCAATTATCGCCACAGGTTGCTTCTATCATGTAAATGGACTTGAATCTGTTCCGGGACTTGTGCCAATTCACGTCGCCGAAACTTTGGGAGCCAGCGCCAACGAGATCCGCCGATTATCCAGATCCATCGCCAGAACCGTTACTTCGATTGTGGCGTCTTTAGGGTACAACTTCCAGACTGTCTCGTGGATGCCGTCGGGGATTGTTGAACGATGGAGCAGCCCCACCACATCGGGTCGCAATTCGACAAACAACCCAAAGGGCGTCTGACTTTGGACGCGACCGCTGACGGACTTTTGTGACGTCAAACCGCCGAGATCTTCGGCGGCCCAGGGGTCCGGCTGCAACCGCTTCCGGCTGAGGTCCACCAAGTCTAGTGTACTCCGTCCACCGCCGGTCACGACAAATTCGTACTCTTGGCCTTCGTTCAGAAACAACTTTAGCTTCGCTTGGGTCGTACTCCAGGAAATTTCTTCCCGAGAAATTTTTCCAAGCACGGCGTTGCCCAAATCGATAATCGCCGAGCGAGGGCCAACGGCGTGTACCCGGCCCAAGACTCGCGAACCCACCGGATTGGCCTCCAAAAATCGCTTCAAGGCCGATGGAGCCTTGGGATTCAGCAACGGCCGGGTCCCCAATCGTCCATCGGCGCGACGGAAAAACTCGCCTTGAGTTTCTTCCCATTCCCGCATGGCCGACGTGCTGCGAAACGCCTCGTGTTTGACCCAAGCCCGGATCAGTTCCCGAACGGCTTCCGGCACCAAGGCCAACGGCCCACGTGGATCCAAAATCGGAGAGTGAATCGCCGTGTGTAAGATTCCGCGAATGGTATAGGCCAGGGACTCCAGACTGGCGGGTTGTCCCGACAGGCTTCGCCAAAATCGCCGGACCAAGTCGTGGTCCATTGGAACTTGGTTTCCGGTGGCTTGGCTGCCAAAATGGGGAATCGCCGTTGCCAGTGCCCAGGGCGAAAGGATCACAAAATGGTCGGGATTTCGGATCGTGTCGATTTTTTGCTGATGGTGAGACTGGGTGGGCCCTAAGGTCACTTGCACACGAGCACCACGGCGACGTTGCAAACCCGGAAAACGCACTCGCAAGTCGGTCTTCTGCAAGTAATCCTCACACAATCGCGACAGGCTGGCGTTGGCCTCGTGTTCATTGACGATATCCACGATCAGTTGCTCGGCGGCTCGACTAAAACGAGGCGGAACGAGCGGCGGGTATTGGCCGGGTTTCCCGCGCAGTAACCTTGGCAACATCCGCGACAAATCCAACAGATCCCGCGCCAAGTGCTCCAAGGCCAATCGAGCTCGCAGGTCGGCGACTCGATCAGTTTCTTCCATATCGTTGAAGAAGAAGCCCACGCCCCAACTGCGGGCTGACAATACTTGATCCAATCGCAACGACACCGGCGTGGTCAAACCTTGGCTCACGACGTACCGCAAGGAGCTGACGGGCACAAGATCCTCCAGGACCTCGGTCACGTCTTCGCGACCATCGACGCCGTCCTCTTCCGCCAAGATCGTGTCAGCACCCTCCAATTCATAGTCCATGTTGCCTTCCGGGACTGACTCCGGAGTAAACTCGGGCGCGGGCGATGGCTCCGAGGTGGCCGATTCCGCAGTAGCCGAATCCGCAGGTTCCGCTTCGACTACCGTCGTTGCCAGTGCGTTGACGGTCGCGGGGTTGGCCGGCAACGGCGTTTCCCCGTTGGCCGAAACCGCTTGGATGTCGGCGTGGAACCAGATATCGGTCTCGAATAACTCGTCCCGCGTCTGGTCCAACAGCGCATGCACCGTATTCCGACGCAAGCCATCGGGGTCGGGCAATCGAGAAGCTTTTAGCAGAAACCGATAACTTCGAGCCAAGCCGTTGCCAAATCGAGACTCGATCGCCATGTGCTTCAATTGTTCAGCCAACGTGCCTTGAACGTACGCCTGCTCCAGAGCCAAAACCGTTTCCCGCAAATCACGAAAAAATTGGTCTAGCTCACGAACACGGACGCGGGGCATGTTGGGTCGAGAAACGGAACTCAACGTGCCAACCTCGCTTCCGAACTCAATCGTTGTGTCTCGGCGGACGTCGTCGTTATTTCACCGACATCCATGCTCCAGAGGCTAGGCGTTGTCCACAAAGGTAGGGCGGTCTCCCAGCGATATGTTGAACCCTCCATTGTTGCTGCGCTGTCGTGGGAATCCAGCGTCTGAGTTACAAATGGATTCCGCATTTCCAATCGCCAGGCATGCAGGCACAGCGGTGCCTCGTGCGGCAACTTGCTGGAATGACGTTGTAACTTGCGGTCCGGCAAATACGTGGCGTCGCCCACAATCGGAAAACCAAGATCCCACAAGTGCACGCGAATCTGATTCGTGCGTCCAGAGATCGGCCGCACTTCCAACAGCGCCGAACCATCGGCAAACCGTTCACGCACATTGAAGTGGGTTTCCGCCGGCAACCCATCGGCCGTCACGATACGAATGCCTTCTGCCTCCGGCCCATCACTGATCGGCGCGGTCGAAATGAACTGGTCGGTTGTTGGATGACCGTACACTCGCGCGAGATAGACTTTCGAGACTTGGTTTGCTTGGAAAAGTTGGTGCAGGGCCGTGGCTGCTCGACGATGCCGCGCGATCACCATCAGACCACTGGTGTCGGAATCCAGACGATGAACCAGCTTCAAACGCTGCGGACGATAGACTTGTTGCAACATCCAATCCAAGGTGTTGCGATTGAACCGTCCACACGGATGAACGGGCAAGGGTGCGGGCTTTTCAACAACGACAACATTCGCGTCGTCGAAGACAATCCGAATTCGTGCGTTGACGTTGGGCTCCACCGTATTCGGGATCAGGTGCCGCAGTCCCATGCCTTCACGCACGATAAAATCGACACCCATACTTTGGCCGCCAAGCAACAAATGCCCGTCGTTGATACGTGCTTCCCATTGGGCTCGGCCGACGTGAGGATGCAGTTGATCCAAGAACTCCAGCAACGTCAAACCAGAAAAACGTTGCGGGACATTCAAAGGGCGCAGATTGTCGTAAGGATGGCTACCGGGCAAGTTGACAGCGAATTGGTCCAAGGCGGATTGTCGCGATTGTCGTTGGCGTTTTTCGCGCTCGGCGACGAGGTTGTAACAATACGGACATTGCACCCCCGGGACGTAATGCGGCGAAGTTTGATCGTGCGGTGTGAGTGGATGTTGGCAGGCATAACATTGCGTCGTCGCCGTTTCGGCCAAGTGGGGATCTAGCGCAACGCGTTTGTCGAAGACGAAACACTCGCCGTGCCAATGCGCGCCACCAACATGTTCGAAATACTTGAGTATCCCGCCGTCCAATTGGTAGATCTCGCGATAGCCTAAGTTCTCCATCAAGGGGCCGGCTTTCTCGCAGCGAATGCCTCCAGTGCAGAACATGACGATCGGCCGGTCCTTTGTCTCGGCCGGCAATTGCGCCGCTGCTGCCGGAAAATCACGGAAATGATCCACGTTAATCGGCAACGCGTTGTCGAAAGTACCAACTTCGACCTCGTAATTGTTCCGCACGTCCAATAAGGTCAACGACCGACCCTCATCCAGCCATTGCTTCAACTGAATAGGCGGCAGCTTCCTTGATGTGTACCGCGCGGGATCGATTCCCTCCACTCCGAATGCAATGATCTCTTGTTTGATCCGAACCAGCATCCGGGAAAATGGTTGGTCGTCGCTGACGGACTCTTTGGGTTGGATGTCTTCCAAACCCGGATAAGTCCGCAAATGGGCGACCAACTCGGCGATCGAATTATTTGGTCCCGCGACGAAAAAATTGATTCCCTCGCGACTCAACAAGATCGTGCCTTTGATTCGTAAACGCTGGCAGTGGTCTCGCAAAGCCTGTCGCATTTCGCCCAAGTTATCCAAAGGCACAAACTTGTAGCAGGATAAATTGAGAATTACCTCAGAATCCGGCCTGGGGTCGTCGATTCGCCCGTCCAAAGTTGAAGAAACCATGATCTAGCCACTCAAACATCGTAATAAATGACCGGCGTCGCACTTTACGAGCCGACCGTCCCCTAGTCTACGGTGAATCGGTTAGAAATTAAAGAACGGTTAAGTGCAAGACAGTTCAACGAAGGACGGTAGTAGGCACATTCCATGGGCCGCGACCATCAAAAAGCACTCGTTTTTTGAGGATCGGCGGACGGTACACGGAGTGTGCCTGATACTTATTGAACGGTGTTGCGGTTAAGTGTCAAAGATCGTCGCCCCCGGACGGTTGGTACTCGTCAAATTCATCGAATCGTTGTGGGGCTCGGTCGTCAAACCGAGTAAAATCGGCTTCCCAGACCAGTTCCACGTCTCCCGTTGGGCCGTTGCGTTGTTTTTCGATAATAATGACGGCTTTGCCTTTGAGTTCCGCCAGGGCTTCTTGATTTCCCTTGTGATAGTATTCTTCGCGGTGGACGAACATCACGATGTCGGCGTCCTGTTCGATCGCACCGGATTCCCGTAGGTGGCTCAACTTGGGACGGTGGTCGCGTGAATCTTCTGCCTGGCGGTTCAATTGGGCCAGGCACAAGATCGGGACTTTAAGCTCGCGAGCCATTCCTTTGAGACGACGGGCGATTTTGGCGACTTGTTCCTGCCGCGGATCGTTCGGATTGTCTGGTTCGATCAACTGCAGGTAGTCGATTACGATCAGCCCCAGTTTGTTGTTGCACTGGCGTTTGACTCGGCGTCCCGCCGCGGCGATTTCCGAAACGGACCGCGAAGGAGCATCGTCGACAAAAAACGGAGCAGCAGCGATCTTGGAAGCCGTTTTCGAGAGCTTGGATCGTTCCACTTGGCTCAAGCTGCCATTGCGCAATTGATGGCCATTGACGCGGGCTTCCGAGCACAACATTCGGTCGATCAATTCGTTGGAACCCATTTCCAAACTGACAAAGAGTGTTGGTTCATTCTGGCGGATGGAAACATTGGCCGCGACGTTCATCGCAAACGCGGTTTTGCCCATACTAGGACGAGCCGCGAGGATCAACAGTTCGTTTTCGCGAAAGCCACCCGTCATTTCGTCCATTTTGGCAAAGCCGGACTCGACAAACCCCTCCAATCGCTCGCCGCGTAGCCGAGCATCCAATCGATCCAAGAACGAATCCAGGATTTCGCGCATGGGTTTGAGCGAATTGGAACTTCGGTTGTCCAGAATGTTGAAAATCTGTTGTTCCGCTTGACTCAGAGCGTCTTTGGGAACCACGTCCGGTTGATAAGCCGTGCCCAGGATATCGGTGCTGGCGACGATCAATTTTCGCAAGGTTGCCTTGCTCGCCACGATATCGGCGTAGTACTCCGCGTGCGCCGCGTTGTTGACCGACGTCACGACTCGAGCAAAATACGCCGCACCGCCAATGACATCCCACTTCGACTTGGACTTGAGCTTTTCACGAATGATCGTTGGATCGACTTTTTTGCCTTCAGTCGAGCATTCGAGGATGGCTTCGAATAGGATCCGATTGGCGTCGTCGTAAAAATCGTCCACGCGCAATAATTGAATAACGTTGTCCAAGACGTCCGGAAGCAGGAAGATCGAGCCCAAAACAGCGGTCTCGGCTTCGATGCTGCTAGGCATCGGTCGCATCAAGACCGATTCGTCGAATTCCGGGTTAGCTTGGTAGCCACCCGGGCGATCGTTGTTTTTGCGAGGCTTTTTCACCAAGGAAGTCCTTCTCCCAACCAAAGAGCACGCGTGGGGCCAAGCGGGGTAGCCCCGGCCCGGTGGAACTGGAGAATATAGTCCGAAATGGGGAAGGCCCACCAGTAGAGCCCCAGCGACCGGCCGCAACGCTCGACCCGCAAAAAATCGACTTAACGAGCACGGATATAACACATCAGCCGGTTTCGCGAGTGCCGGTGTTCCGGCTTTCGCCCGATACCTCTAAATCAAGTTGTTTTACAGGAGTCATTTCTTAGCCATTTATGAACCAAAGTCGATCATTTGCGTGGCTGCCGGACTTCCCACGGATGTCAAGCAATGCCGATCTGTGAAGGAATAGGTTCGCTGCCTGCGGTTTCGAAACGAAGACCGTCACCGTTTCAGTTCGGAAAATAGACGCTTGCCGTCGGAATTGCGGTCGGACAAGGGCTGTCGGTTAAGGAAGTGTCCTCCAACGCTGGCGAAAACAACCGCGTGCTAATCGCGATGGTACGGGTGGTTGGTCAAGATGCAATAGCTGCGATAAAGTTGCTCAGCCACCAGTGCTCGGACCAAGAGGTGGGGCCAAGTTAGCTTTCCGAAACTCAAACACAGGTCGGATTCGTCGCGCAGTTCGGCGGCAATCCCGGCATGGCCACCGATAATGATCGCCACCTTGCGGACCGCTTGTTCGTCTTGCCAGCGCCGCAGGGCCAGGGCCAATTCTCGGCTGGTCCAATCTTTTCCGCGCTCGTCCAGAACGATCATTTTTCGTACGGACAATTGTTTGCAAGTCTCACGGAGGCGTTGGGCCTCTTCTAGTTTTTGACGCTGAACGTCGTCGCGTTCACGACTGTCCAATTCGACAAGTTGGATTTGCCAGGGCATCCGGCGCAAGTACGATTCGAAAAGCGACTTTTCGGGCGAGGCTTTCCACTTGCCGATGCTGATGATTGAAAACTCCATCGAACCGGTTACTCGCCCCAATCCAGGCCAAGGTCCAACGTCGTCACCGAGTGGGTCAAGCTACCGACACTGATGCGATCGACACCCGTACCTGCGACTTGAGCCACGTTCGCCAAGTTGATGCCACCGGAGGCTTCTAATGGAATCTTCCTTTTCGACGTTTCCCGCATGGTGAGCGCTTGACGCAGTTCATGCAGTGTCATGTTGTCCAACAGAATCAAGTCAACATCTTCGCGCAAGACAACGGCCAATTGAGCCAACGAATCGACTTCCACTTCAAAGATCAGATCGGCGGCCAACTGGTTGGATTCCCGAGCGCGTTGTAACTTCGCTTTTGCGGCCGCGATGATGGCAGGCAGGTTTTCAGGCGAACTTGGATCTCCCGAGCCACTGGCCAGATGATTATCCTTGAGCATGATCGCACTGTAGAGTCCCAAGCGATGGTTTCGGCCGCCGCCGCAACGAACGGCGTATTTTTCCAACAATCGCCATCCAGGAGTTGTCTTCCGAGTGTCGTAAATCGCGGTCCCAGTACTGGCAACCGCATCCACGAAGTGCCGCGTCTGGGTTGCAATCCCCGACAACCGACCGAGAAAATTCAGAACGGTCCGCTCCATCGTCAGTAGGTGAGCCGCCGGTCCATCCCAACGAGCGATCACGGTCCCAGGTTCAACACGATCCCCGTCCGAGGCACAGAGCCGCCATTTCCCCAATGGCTCGGATGACAGAAGCTCGGCCGAGTCAACTCCGATGGTCTCGCCCATCATCGTTTGAATCATGGGCAACAATTTGAGGCCACAAATCACACCCGGCTCGCGGGAAACAATCTTGGCATGTGCAGCCAATTCGGCGGGGACCGACGACCATGTCGACCAATCTCGCTGGCCTCCCAAGTCTTCCTGCAAGGCCAACCGGATTAACGGCAGAGCGGCTTCCTCCAGGGCAGAGGACCACGTCAACTGGGGAAAGTCATGAGGCAAATTGATCACAGGTTCCTCACCGCTAGCGGATGATGGACGAGCCACTCGCCCAGGGGTACACTAAATGAGCTCGGGATTCCGAAAACGGGCCAAGCCTCGACATCATAACGAATGGTTGATCGCTTGGCGATAATCGGAATACCAGGCTCTGTCCCAAAAGGTCTTACCCTCTCCGGTCATGCCTTTTTGTCCGAAATTTTTACATGCCCTCCCTAGGGTTAGCCCCTTTTTCGGACCGAGTCTAGGTCGAGCAAGTGTACCACGATTGAGGTCGAATTGGTCGAAGTTGGGACGGGCACTGGGATGGACGACTTAAGGACAAAACGACGCGACGAGATCCAGACGTTCCTGTTGATCTCGGTTGGCCTCGTTATCTTATTGTCGTTTGCGGTGTGGCACTGGTCCCAAGCAGTGGTTCGGGAGGATCGCTTCGGCAACCGAGATTCGCCATTGCGGTGTGACTTGAACGAGTTGACGGCGGACGAATTGCAGACGTTGCCTGGCGTGGGTTTGGCCACGGCGACTCGAATCGTTGACCATCGGACTCAAATCGGCGGGTTCAAATCCATCGAACAACTGAGTGAAGTGCCGGGGATTGGCCCTGGCCGGATCTCCCGTCTGCGTCCCTATCTCTTTGTGTCAGGGGAATTGGATTCCAGTGATCGAAAAGACGTTCCATCGAACGAGCGGCCCGTTCCAGTTGCGAGCTCCGTATCAACCAGCCGGGGACCAACCCAGAGCCATTGAACAGTTGGTACAAGGTCTGCGAAGTGACAAGAAGCACCAAGTTTTGATGGGGGTGACGGGCTCTGGAAAAACCTTCACCATGGCGAACGTGGTCAACCAGATTCAAAAACCGACCCTCGTCATTTCGCACAACAAGACTTTGGCTGCACAGTTGTATTCCGAGTTCAAAGAATTCTTCCCCTACAACGCGGTTCACTATTTCGTTAGCTATTACGACTATTACCAACCGGAAGCCTATATTCCTCAACGGGACATCTACATTGAGAAGGATGCCTCGATCAATGACGAGATCGATCGACTTCGTTTGGCCGCGACCAGCAGTTTGGTCAGTCGTCCGGATGTGTTGATTGTTGCCAGCGTCTCCAGCATCTACGGCTTGGGCTCGCCGGATGATTATCGCAAAATGATGGTCGCCGTTCGCCGTGGCGAAATGATGGATCGCGACGAGATGTTGGCTCGTTTGGTCGACATTCAATACGAACGAAGCGACGCCGACTTCACGCGTTCCAAGTTTCGAGTCCGGGGTGATTCTGTCGAAGTTTGGCCAGGTTATGAAGAATTTGCCGTAAGGATTGAGTTTTGGGGGGACGAAGTCGAGCAAATTAGTTACATCAATCCGGTTTCTGGCGAAGTTCTGGCTCAAGACACGGAACTTTTTGTCTACCCAGCGAAACACTTCGTGACCAGTGAAGAACGTGTGGCCGATGCAGTAAGTCGAATCAAAGTCGAATTGGAAGAGCAGCTCGAAAAAATGCGCGAGCAAGGCAAGCTGCTTGAAGCCCAACGCTTGAATGCGCGGACACGATTCGACTTAGAAATGCTGCAAGAAGTGGGGCATTGTCCAGGGATCGAGAATTACAGTCGCCATTTGGCCGGTCGCAAGGCCGGTGAAACTCCCGAGACCTTGTACAACTTCTTCCCAAAAGATTTTTTGTTGCTGATCGATGAATCCCATGTGACCACCCCGCAAATTCGGGCCATGTATGCCGGCGACCAAAGTCGAAAAAAAACACTGGTCGAACATGGCTTCCGGCTACCCAGTGCCTTGGACAACCGACCGTTGAAGTTTGAAGAATGGGAGCAGCGGATTTCACAGGTTATCTACGTATCTGCAACCCCGAGTTCTTATGAGCTCGAAAAGACGGGTGGTGAGTATGTTGAACAAGTGATTCGACCTACGGGACTGCTGGATCCTGTCATCGAGGTTGTCGCGGCACGTGGGCAAGTGGCCCACCTGCTGGAGGAAATTCATCGGCGGATTGCCGTCGGCGAACGAGTCATCGTAACGACCTTGACCAAACGGATGGCGGAAGATCTATCTGATTATTTCTGCAAACAGAGCCTCAAGTGTCAATGGTTGCATAGCGAGTTGGATGCCTTCGAGCGCGTGGAGCTGCTAAAAAATGTGCGACAAGGTTCATGCGATGTATTGGTCGGGGTGAATCTGCTCCGCGAAGGTATCGACTTGCCGGAAGTTAGTCTGGTGGCGATCATGGACGCCGACAAACAAGGCTTCCTCCGTAGCGAGACTTCATTGATTCAAACGATCGGCCGCGCGGCTCGCAATGTGAATGCCAAAGTAATTCTGTACGCGGATAAAATCACGGACGCCATGCGAGCCGCGATCGATGAGACGCTGCGACGACGGCAACTGCAAATGGAATACAATCAGGAGCACGGGATCACTCCAGCCACGATCAAGAAAAATCTCCAACACGGGATTGATTCGGAGAAAGAAGCACGACGCGCCGCAAACGAAGCAATCAAGGGGACCGACGAAAAGGTACTTGTCACGCAAGAGTACATCCAAGAGTTGGAGAACGAGATGTTGGCCGCGTCCGAAGAACTGGATTTCGAACGAGCGGCGGTCATTCGTGACCGAATCAGCCAGTTGCAGGACTCGGTCGGCAAACACGTGAGTAAAGAAGACTTGGTGGCTCCCGTGGAAACTCGCAGCGGTCGTGGCAAACGTTCGAACAGTCGCATCCCGAAGCCAAATGGTCGCAAATAACGGATTGGAAGTGAATGACGGTGAGCAATCATTTTGATGTGATTGTGGTCGGTGTCGGCAGCATGGGTTCCGCCGCTTGTTACCAGTTGGCCAAACGCGGGGTCCGCGTACTTGGACTGGAACAGTTCAATATCCCCCACTCGCTGGGGTCCCATCATGGCGGGACTCGTTTGATCCGGCAGGCTTATTTCGAACATCCAAGCTATGTCGAGCTTCTAAAGGCCGTCTATCCTTTATGGCGCGACTTGGAGACTGAATCGGGACTCGATTTGTTTCACCAAGTTGGCGCGCTGTACTTGGGAAGTCCCGCTTGCGAGCTGATCGCTGGGTCGCGACTTGCCGCGTCGACATACGACATCCCGTTTCAATGGCTTTTGCCACATGAAGTTGAAGAGCGATTTCCGGCCTTTCGGTGTGCCGAGAACTGGGTTGGTTTTTTCGAACCAAACGCGGGCTACTTGTTGTGTGAAGCAGCGGTCGCGACCATGACGCGGCGTGCGCTGGACGCAGGAGCCGTCATCCGCGGGCAAACGAAAGTCGTCTCCTGGCAAAGTGATTCGTCCAACGTGACCGTTCGAACAGAATCCGATACCTTTACTGCGGACCGTTTGGTGCTGTGTGGAGGCGCTTGGGCTGGAAGCTTATTAAACGATCTCGGAGCGACCTTGCGAGTGACTCGGCAAGTAGTCGCATGGGTTTGGCCCCAACGAACTAGTGATTTTGTCGGTGATCGAATGCCTGGTTGGGCGATCGATCCCAATCCGGCCGGTAAGTATCAAGGAATCTATTATGGATTTCCGTTGTCCCAAAATCCACTAGGTGTCAAACTAGGGTGGCATGCGCCAGGACACGAGTCGCACCCAGACGATGTGGACCGTCGAATCCACGAGGACGATCTAGCGTGGCTCCCAAGTTTTAGTCAACAGTATATGCCCACGTTGGGGAGTTCGCTCCTGAGCGCCGCAACCTGCTTGTACACGTATAGTCCCGATGGGCACTTTATCGTGGACCGACACCCGCACTTCGAGAACGTCTGCTTTGCTGCAGGATTTAGTGGACACGGCTTCAAGTTCGCTCCAATCATCGGACAAGCCATGGCTGACCTATCCCTTGACGGTTCCACCCAATTGCCGGTCGACTTCCTCAAACTTGCAGGGCGATGGGACACCGCGACTTGATCACCACGATAGTCCGGCAGAAGGCCAAAAGCGATCGAGTTAGTGAATACGCTCACTGCTTGATTCGACGGCTTGTTCTAGAAGCCGCGTCGGATCGATGGCTTCGCGGAGTGCATTGGCAGCGGCCGCTGCGGCTAACATGCGTCCGTGGAATGCCAACCAGGCAGCGGTCGCGCCCAGGCTAACGGTTAGCTCCAAGTGCGACGAGATCATCGGCGCCCATTCCGGATTCACAGAACTGGTCCTAGGCAGAGCAAACGATTCCATTTCCCACGAACCCGCCAACTGGGAACCTAGACGCCCTAGTTCAAACAGGTCTCCTTCGTAACTCGACAGTTCAGGCATGCGACCAAGTTGAGATAATTCGAGCTCGTACCGCCCAATTCGACTCTGTTGCCATTCTGCGATCCAATCGAAGTTCGCCCGAGGTAATGTCCATTCCAGCGTCGAACGCTTTTTGCGAATCACGGGCTCTTCAAGCGGTAGCTCGTGAGCCATGGATGGTTGCTGGACGTTGGCAGGGACTAGTTCGTCTGCTTCACTCACGGCAAAGACGCGAACGCTTTCGAGTGCTGCGGATTCTTCACGGACATTTGGCTCGTCTTCTCGAGAGTGTGCGCCTTCGCCATTCTTCGGGTCGCGCTCGGCTCGCTCTTCTGGGTCCAGTACGTGCAGTGGTGGACCAGATTCGGCAGGGATGCCAAAGTTGGGCGGCAAAATTGTCGGTCGTACAACCTCCACGCGATAAACGACGGGCGTGATCAACTGGCCATCGAAGATCTCGATCGTAAATTCCGTCGTGCCCACGAAGTGAACTTCCGGCCAGAAGATAAACGAACCGTCGGACGACACGACGATCGCGCCCGAGTGTGGTGCCTGAGTCAACTGGGCAGTCAACACGTCACCCTCGGCATCCCACGCACCGTCCAACAAACCGGGTGCCGCATAATGAATC
>JBGSJV010000043.1:0-43708 GCA_041741535.1 Pirellulaceae bacterium | reverse complement strand
TCCTGAACGTGAGGAAAAAACACAAGCGACGACCAAAGCCGCCGCAACCGCACTCAGGAGAAGAGAAAAAGTTTGACCAGGCAACCAACCCCGGGTAGAATGCCGCCCAACCCGCCGCGATAGCGGCTTACTTGAACCAAGCGTTGAACGCGAGGGTGCAACCACGCCGGTCTCGTCGTCTGAAGTGCCCGCTGCGTTTACTTGCGGCCGGCCGTTGGACGCGTTACCGATTTGACCACGGAGAACACGGAGGAGCACAGAGACGGACTTGCGATTTTCCTCTGTGTTCCTCGGTGATCTCTGTGGTTTGATTTGACGGCGGTTTTTCCGAGTTGTGAGTTGATGCCTGCTAGTCGGACCTTTGCACGCGCAAACGGAAGTGATCGCTAGCCCATTGTATGGTGACTTGGCAGAAAGCACGTGCCGACAAAAATCGATGAGGTTGCGGGCGACGTGCGGCTTGGGTTTGCCAATCGGTCATCCACGTGAACGGATTATGACCGCAAGGAGTTAACATTTGGCCCAATGCAAATTTCGGTCGATCGAAGGAATTGTACACAGAGTACACCGAGGAGAGCCGAGACGGTCTTGCGATTTTCCTCTGTCGAGGAACACTGGGTCGAGCTTCCGTGCTCCCACCGTGTTCTCAGTGGTTTATTGGACGAACGCGAATCACTTGGCGAGTATCAACTGGCAACAACAGACCCCAATGAACAAAAACCCAGGAGCAAAGAACACAAATTCATCCAATGTCGGAATGGTCGGGCGATAGAAAATCAAAATGCCCAATGCCGCCGACAACACCGTCAGCAATGCCAATGATCCCCACCAACGCAGTGACTCGAAAAATCCCGCGACCAAAATGCCGGCAAACACAAGCACAAACAACAGGAAACCCCACCCGACGACCCAATTCAGAGACTGTAAAAAAGCATCCAACGCATTCCACAATCCACGCTGTGAAGCCGTGCGACCGACGACGATAAAAAAGCAGGCGAACATCACATAGGGGATCGTTAGCGTCGTCATCACCACATGCAATATCGTTGGCAGACGTCGCATCAACTCGTCCATCATGGTCATGACGATTACAACTCCTATTCCGTTACCGACTTCACTGCTTCGACGACCAGACTATTTCAGGCCAATGGCAATGGCGATGACCAGGATCAAGGCCGAAGCCAGAAAGATCTTGATAATCAATGGCCAAATAAAGCGGAACCAGCGATCGTACGGAATGCCAGCCAACCCCAGGATCCCCATCAGCACCGCGTTTGTGGGCACAATCATGTTGGTAAAGCCGTCGCCGAATTGGAATGCCAGAACGGTCACTTGTCGTTCGATGCCGACCATGTCCCCGATCGGTGCCATGATTGGAATCGTCGCGTAGGCCTGGCCACTGCCCGAGGGAACGAAGAAGTTGAACACGTTTTGAAACAACAGCATCACGATCGCGGAGATCTCTTTGGGCAGGTAGGTTAACGGAGTCGAAGCACTATGGACAATTGTGTGCAAGATTTGTCCTTCTTCCAAAATCATGCCAATCGAGCGAGCGAAACCGATCAACAACGCGGTCCCGGTCAATCCGGCTGCTCCCTTGATAAATGTCTCGGCAGTATTGTTCGCTGAAAGTCCACCGGCCACTGCGGCAAATATCCCAAACGCCATGAACAACGCGCAAAGTTCAATCAGATACCAACCAAGAGCCACCGTTCCATATACCAAGATGACGAGCGAAACAAAGATCCCAACCAGTACGACTCCATGTCGCCAGCGAAACAATGGATAATCGTACGTCTCGAGTGACAAGTTTGCAGTTGGCGAGATGCCATACAACAAACTTTGTTGCGGATCGGCTTGGATTTTCTTGGCGTAACTCCAGAGATGATGAAAGCCAAGCAGGATCATCGGTGGTCCAATCGCCAGTCGGAACCACCAGCCTGAACCTGGCTGAAGTCCGGCAATGTCTTGAGCGGCGAAGACGGTAAACGGATTGAGCACCGCACAGCCGTAGCCTACTCCGTATCCAATGACCATGGTGCCCACGGCGACAATGGCATCCAATTTGAGTGCCGCACACAAGACGACCAGCACACCGACAAAGCCGATGTACTCTTCAGCCATTCCAAACGTGGCAGAAAACGACGCAAACAGGAACATCAAGCCCAGCAGCAACCAAGTCCATTGCGTGCGGAATATCCGCAACAAGACGCCAATCGAGGCATCAATGGTCCCCGTCGCCTGAATCACCGCGATGACACCACCAAAAATAAAGACGGAAAAAATGATCTCTTGGGCGTTGGCCATGGCGCGCGGCACCACGGTGAGCAGAGTCCAAATCGGCAGGTTGACTCGAGTTTCTAGATACTTGAACGTGCCCGGATCCACAACGGCTTTTCCGTGATCGTTCATGACGGTCTCGTACGCGCCCGGGGTTACCAACCAGGTCGCAACGTACGCCATTACCATAATGCCGAACAACAAGACCAAAGTGTGTGGAACGGCAATTGGTTTCATCTAAGGTTTCCGTCTTGAGGACGTCAACCCGCGAACCTGCGCAGTCGGTTGTGCGGTGTGGCGGACGACGTCTGAGACTCCAAATGATACAACATGGAATAGGCGTCTTCCACAGTGTCCTCGTAAAAGTCTTTCAGCACACTGACGGCTTGAAATCCCAGGCGACGGAAAAATAACTGGGCTGCCAAATTGGTTTCACGAACTTCCAGCCGGACCTCGGTCCGTTGTCCTTGCCGTAGTTTACTGACGATTTTGGCGATCATTTGCTGGCCAACGCCGCGGCGACGTACGTCGGGCCGGACCGCTAGATTCAAGACATGAAAATCGCTTCGCCCCATCTCGTACACGATGTAGCCGACAACTTCACCGTCCAATTCGGCGACCATTCCAATGCAATTGCGTTGTTGCAAGCACGAGATAAAGTCATCTTGGGACCATGGAAATTCGAAACTTGTGGATTCGATGTCCAGTACTTCCGGCATATCGCGGCGAATCAGCCAACGCACATGCACCTCGATATCTCGATTCCCTTCGAGCTTCATTGCACTACCTTTCCGCCGCTTGTCTGGATGTGACCTATTCCCTCAGGTCTCTGGCTGTGTTGCCAGCAGGGACGCAACTTAGCAAATGGCGGCAAACCTGCCAAGACGAACCTGCGTCGCCGAATTAGCCTCGTTCACTGGTAGACGCCACCGCAACTGGACGGGTACTGTTGGCAGCGAGTAACCGCGATACCGTTCAAGGAAGGACGGTAGTAGGCACATTCCATGTGCCGCGACCATCAAAAAGCACTCGTTTTTTGAGGATCGGCGGACGGCACACGGAATGTGCCTGCGACTTATTGGACATTATTGCGAATAACCGTTTGCCGCGGCTGCGGCGTTGGCAGGCGGGATGCGAGCGCCGTTCCAAGTCGTATTTACGCAGGCTGCGAATCGTGCTACTGTCCGCGCGAGCGACACTGGCGATAGGTCAGGAGTGTTCTGGTTTATATTTTTGTACCTGGTCCTTCCCTGGGAGTATTTTTCCATCGTGTTTGGTTCGTGCCTTCGTTTTGGACAAACTTTGTTGCCGCTGTTGGTGATTGCTAGTCTATTGACTGGCGGGTGCCAACCGTTGGCGGGCACGACGTCGCCCGGGTTTGGCTCGCGACTGGGCATGGGGCCGGAAAATCGCGCGATTGGGAACTCTGCGTTTCAGTCCGTCGGGTTTGGCGAATCGGCCTACGGGAGAGTCGCCTATGGACCGAGTGTGTCGATTCCGGGCCTTGTGAGCCCCAATGGAACCACGATTGCCGGCGGACCAAGTGGTGGCACCACGATTCAATGGGATTTGAACCAAGCGAATCAAGGCAACGCACCAAGCGGAACCGCGACGGCGCCGGTGTCACTGGATTCGGAATATGCCAAACAGTTGGCTCGATTGAACGCAGACAACACCGAACTTTATCGGCAACTCGCTGCGGTCCAGCAACAACTGAAAACAACCCAGGACTCGAACGTGGGGCTGGAACAAACGGTCATGACGCAGCGAACTCAGTTGGAGCAGTTTCAACGCATGAATGACGAGGCCCAGCAGCGTTTGCAAGTGATGCAAACATCCGGCGCGGGCGGTTCGGGTTTCCAAGGGGCTGTGTTGCGCGGCAACAATAGCTTGACCCAAAACATGAATCAGTTGCAAGTTCCCGGGGTGACGGTCGCTGCCGATGGGGACGTGATTCGGGTGACGATTCCCAGCGACACATTGTTTCAGCCCGGGTCCTACGAATTCCAACCGACGGCTCCCGTGATGCTAAACCAATTGGCAAGTGTCATCCGTCAGTATTATACCGGTCAAATTGTCGGCATCGAAGCGCACTGGGATCCCTCGTCATTGGGTGCATCCCCGGTCAGCCAGCATCAAGTCACGGCCAATCAAGCTCTGGCTTTGATGACCTATTTGACCAGCAACCAGCAATTGCCGACGCAACAGCTATTGGTAATGGGGTATGGCAGCAATCGGCCGCGGTTTTCCAACGCCACCCCGCAAGGGCAAGCCGCCAATCGCCGTATCGAACTTGTCGTTTATCCCGACCGATTCTAACTGCGTATGTCACGGAAAACTCCGATGATCCGAGTTCGTACGCAATGGCTGGTTATCTGCTACTTACCACTCGGGCTTGCATTCTGTTTCGCCGCAGGCTGTGTCTCATTGGATAATCCCGCCAGCATTCAACGGTTGGCACGGGTTGCCAGCATTGGAACATCGGAAACCGTCAAGTTGAAACGCGTTCGTCCGAATCCCATCGAGCAAGTCAAACGCTACCTGAACCCAATGCCACCGGAGCCAACGACTCGCAACCAACAGATTTTGCGTCGTTATGCCTTGGAAAAGCAATTTCTAACGGACCGTACGGCGGCGATTGATCAATTGTGGGAACTATCTGAAATCGAAGATAACGCGGATTTGGTGGCCAGTGTTTCCTTGCTGTCTTTGGCGGAAGCTCAACATCACACTCGCTATTCTCGCTCTCAGGCCGCACTGGATTGGTACATTTTGTCCTTGGTCAGTGCCTGCAACTATCTGTGGTCACCTCGGTACGAGTCGACCCGCAACATGTACGATCCCAATTTTGCCGAAGTGACCACCGCGTACAACGAATCATTGGAGCAGTTGCTGCGATTCCTGAAGCACAACCGTGAATTCCGGGGAGAAAAGCCCGAACTCATTAGCACTCGATTGTTTGATTTAAAACTGGATTGTCAAATCTTGGGCCAGTGGGACGAACAAGAATTCGAAAAGATGGAGTTTGTGTCGGACTTTGATATTCAAGGATTGACAAATCATCATCGACAATATGGACTGGGAGTGCCCCTGATTGCGGTCCGCGCCAATCGCGACGACGTGCGCTCCGTGAGCGAAAAGTACTATCCGCCGAACCTCACGTTTCCAGTCACGGCGTTCTTGCGTTTGCCGACCGAAACTCGGATCTTTCACACGCAACGACCGCAAATTCAGGCGGAACTGGAGATGATTGACCCCCTGCGACAATCGAAGGTCGTTGTCAATAATCGCGAGAGCCCGTTAGCGACCGACCTGACAGCTCCTTTGGCGTACTATTTGAATGACCCGCTCTACCGGTCCAATCTCTTGGCCCACGTCTCGTTGATCAACTCCGAAATCGGGGACGAAGTTCGTGGACTCTACATGTTGGAGCCGTACGACCCCGCAAAGATCCCGGTCGTGATGGTGCATGGGTTCTGGTCCAGTGCAATCACTTGGACCGAAATGTTCAACGACTTGCGCGCGAACCCAATCATTAATCAACGATACCAATTCTGGTTTTACATGTATCCAACTGGTCAACCATTTTGGGTAAGTGCGAAGCAAATGCGCGAAGATCTGGCCGACGTTCACCAGACGCTGGATCCGGAAAGTAAGTCGTTGGCGTTGGATCAAATGGTGTTGGTCGGACACAGCATGGGAGGTTTGATCTCTTATCTGCAGACGGTCGATAGCGGCGATCAAATTTGGAAGCTGTTGAGCGACCAACCATTCGAGAATCTGCAAGGCGATCCGGAGGTCATCACCGACCTGCGAAAAACACTGTTCTTTACCCCCAATCCGCAAGTGAAACGAGTCGTGACTTTGGCGATGCCGTACCAAGGCAGCGATATCGCCAATCCGACAACCCGATGGTTGGGCCGATCGCTGTTCAAGTTGCCTCAGTTACTGATCAAAGGCAATAGCGAGCTAGTCAAACAAAACCCGGGCCTGTTTCGCAACGAGGATTTGTTGACGATCGACACCAGCGTGGATTCGTTGGCCTTGGACTCGCCGTTCTTCGTGGCGTTGGGCCAAGTAAAACCCGCGCCTTGGACTCGGTATCACAACATTTACGGCCGTTACCAACCCACCAGTGCTTACGAACGCTGGGAACAATATGTCTGGGGAGAAGGCGACGGTGTCGTTGACGTGGAGAAGGCTCAGTTCCCCTACGCCCATAGTACTGACGAAGTTGATGGGCGCCATATGACGATCCACCACTCTGCCAAGAGCATTTGGATTGTTCGCCAAGTCTTGTTGCAACATTTGGCGGATTCGGCACCGCCCCAGTTGCAAGATCCCCGGTCGCGACCGCCCATCATGATGGCGGAGACGCCGAACGTCCCGTTGCCGAGAAATTTGCCAGGGTCTTTCGCCGACGTTGATGCCCCCGCCGCGCAAATTGCTCACGGTGACTTGGATCTATCCACCGTGCGGCCGGCTTCCCATGCCGAATCGGCCGTCCCGACCCACGAGCCCCGACCAGCGATTCGCCAGGGCTCTGGGCGCTTTCTACCAGCCATTCCCGAGGCGACGAGATTGCGGTAACGTCGTCGCATCGGGGCTTGTGGCGACACTCACCAAAGTGTGGAGGTAACAGGACACCACCCTCGCGCTAACCAGCGGCGCTTCGAAGATGCCCTTGAATTTTCTCTGAGCCGAAGTACCGTCGTGACATTGGCGCGTGTGGCGACGCTGACCAAAGTGTGCAGTGTGAGGAATAAACCCCCGCTCGGGCGAGTGTCACTTCCTAAACTAACCAGGTATGAACTTCCGATACGAAAAAATTAGAGGGAAAACTCCTTGTTTGATGTCATCGTGATCGGAGCCGGCCCCGCCGGATTGCTGGCGGCGATTCGCAGTGCCGAACTCGGACGCCAAACGTTGTTGTTGGAGCGAAATCGGAAATTGGGCGTCAAGATTTTGATGTCCGGTGGGACTCGTTGCAACGTCACGCATCAGACCGATCGTCAAGGGATCGTGCAAGCCTTTGGTTCACAGGGAAGGTTCTTGCATTCCGCTTTGACTCGGTTTTCCCCATCGGACGTGGTGGCGATGTTGGCGGCGGAAGGTGTCGGGATCAAGACCGAACCAAATGGCAAAATCTTTCCGGACTCGGATCGAGCTCTCGACGTGCAACAAGCCTTGATCCGTCGACTCGAACGCACTCCTTGCCAAGTCGAGAATCTCTGTCGCGTCACGACCATCGAACGACACGAGCAACATTTTGCAGTGCACTCCGACGCCGCCAGTTTTACTGCCACAAATTTGATCTTGGCCACGGGCGGACAATCTTATCCCGGGTGTGGAACCACGGGCGATGGTTATCGTTGGGCCGCTAAATTGGGGCATACGATCGTTCCACCACATCCGGCACTGGTTCCACTGCGGTCCAATGCAACATGGTTGCCGACGTTGTCCGGAATCGCGCTACAGGATGCCCATGTCTTCGTTATTGATTCGCAGCAGCTCCCGCCCGAATCCGACTTTTTAGGACGGCTTGCGGTCGTAAAGAAGAAGTGCCTGCTGCAACGTCGGGCGCCTCTGTTGTTCACCCATCTTGGATTGTCGGGTCCAGCCCCTATGGACGTCTCCAAGGCATTTTCGTCAGCACCCGACCCGCTGTCGCTGCGCTGTGTGATTGACTTGTTGCCGCAATGGGACGCCGCAAATCTGGAGGCGCGGTTCGAACAAGGCCTGCGGCAACATAGTAAGAAGCAAGTTGCCCGAATGTGTCAGCAGGTTTTGGCGGAAACCGAAGTGCCCCTGCGACTGATCGAAGTTGTACTAAACATGGCCGACATCGACAGCGAGAAACCCGCGGGTGAATTCAAGAAAACGGAATTGCAGCGACTGATGGCGTTACTCAAGTCCTTGGCCGTTCCAATCAGCGGAACGTTAGGGTTCGAAAAAGCCGAAGTGACGACCGGCGGAATCAAGCTGGACGAGGTCAACTCCAAGACCATGGCCAGCAAGCTTGTGCCGGGACTCTATCTTGCAGGGGAAGTTCTAGACTTGGATG
Organism: Pirellulaceae bacterium; assembly: GCA_041741535.1. Classification (GTDB taxonomy): domain Bacteria; phylum Planctomycetota; class Planctomycetia; order Pirellulales; family Pirellulaceae; genus M30B19. Next base: position 35,364 of record JBGSJV010000043.1, on the reverse strand, counting down.
GTTGGATCGGCGGTTACAATTTCACGGCCGCGTTCGCAACCGGTTGGGTCGCCGGCGAATTGCTCGAGAGCTGAGTCTAGTTTGACCACGGACAAAAAATGGACTCCGAACGACGCTCCGGAGGAGCGTCGTATCGGAGCCGCACTCTCGTTCGAATTAGGGTACGGCAAAGATGATCATGCCGTCACTTAGTTCCGCAGTCACAATGTTGATCGCCATCGGCGTTTGCTTGGCCTCGGGATCAATCGAGATCAGCACGGGAAGGGCTTCTCCGACGCTGCCAATCACCCGAGTGGCACCGGCTTCCAACAAGCTTCGGCACCAGCCCTGTTGTTCGGCATCTCGCAGTCGCAAGGCATCGCCCGGAACCAAATGGTAAGCAATCGCCCCTGGCTTGAACGTGCAGGAGTCGATGTATTTACCCAGCGAATACCAGCCCAAATAAATCAACGTGTCCGGGCATTGCCCTGATTGGAATAGTTTCGCGGTGCTTTCGACTTCCACTTTCAGGCCATCGACGGCCTTCAGCTGTTCACCGACGGCCTTCAACCAGTTTTCCGTCTGAACCAACATCGGGTCGCCCGATTGGATTCCACGCAAGTCCAGGAATGCGTTGCCTTGGAAGTCCGTGACGGATTCGGCCGCGCGGGTACGTTCGATCAATTGTTTGGCAACTGCGGCGGATGGTCCATCGATCCGCGAAATCCGCAAGGTTCGATAGGCGTTTCTTAGCGGCGAACCATCAAACGCAGGGTTGAGGAAGTTGGGGACCGCACCGATCCGACGGTAGTCGCCCCAGAACAGTAAGGCCAACTCACTGTCGAGACTGGCCATCGAGTCATTCATCTGGACCAAGTCCATCTGCCGCTGCAGCCAAGTCAGCACGTCCAATAACCCACCGCCTTGCTCTAACAAAGCAATCATCGTCGCTTCTCGCTCGAACGAGGCTGGCATCTTCTCCAGGTATTGAATGGTCTGTGTCAGGACCTCGCTTCGGCCCCGCAGATATTGGAGTTGGTTTTGGATGGCTGCCGCATTGTCGTCAGCCCCGGCCTGGATTTGTTGTTGAAGACTGTTCATGAAGGGGAACAAGCCCGCGACCGCTTGGACTTGGTTCTGCAGTTGAGCCATGAGCGGCGGTTGTTCATCCGCTGGTTTTCCAGCGGTCGTTTTTTGAGCCAATTCAATTTGCTGTTGAAAAATCGTCCGCAGTTCCGCCAAGTTGATCGGTAACTGGACGGCTGCTGGTTCTTGTCCACCGAGTTGTCCGAGCACCTTCAACGCGTTGTTCAAACGCAGTACACCATCGTCCATCGCTTTTTGATAGTAGGTTTCCCACTGCTTCAATTCGCGATCATCTTCCCAAGCCGCGACCGCCAACGGTGTTCCATAGACCAGCACAACGTCCGACACTTTTTGCTCAGGGTCGATCGCTTGAACCTTTGTCGCAATTTGACCGCGAAGCTGATCTTCCCAAATTGCTCGCGATAGAGTCACTCCGGCGGGGAATTCGACTTCGACGATACGATCGACGGGGAAGGAGCGAAATTGGCAATACGCCTCGGCAACTTCCCGTGACTCTGCGTTATTCGCGGCAGCCACGACAACGACGCGCTCGGCGGTCAACTGCGCGAGCACGTCGGCCGATTTGCCCAGCCCCAACCCACACGCCAAAACTGCCAAGCACCACATCCTAAATACGCGTTGCATTGTTTCATTTACTCCGAAAATTATTTGGCCATTGTCCCGCGGATTGTCGCGGTTGACTTGCACGTGATCGTTCAAAATTCTAAACCCAATTCGCTTGCACCCATAGCACCCAAGCCACACGGCTTTGTCGTAAAACCGGTCTGGCCACACAAAATCCCGAACAAAAGACATGACCGGAGAGGGGCTACCCACTTTTTAGGACAAGGGCTGTTACGCCAGCGACGAGCGACCAAGCCACAATCGACTCCCGTTGGTCGCCCAACGATGCGACTCTTCTTGTCCGTGAATTAGATCGCCACCAACGAGCCTTCGTCAATCTCCATCGACACGCCTTGTTCCAAGTATCGTAAGAAGATCAAGAACCGAGTTGTTCCGGCGCGTCGAATAATAAAACCTTCAAAGCCCTTGAACGGACCCGACTTGACGACGACTGGATCCCCTTGCTCCAGCTTTTGTTCGGCGGTCATTGGGATTCCGGTCGACACCGCTACGCTGATTTGCCATAGATCGTGAACCAAATAGTCCGGCTGGCGAATTGGCTTTGAAGCCAACACGCAATTGGTGGACAGTGCCAAACGGCGGTCATCGTCTGTGCCGCGGAGAAATACATAATTCGAGAATAAAGGCAAGTAACTGGTTCGCATGCGGCCCTGAGGCGACCGAACCCGTTTCTCGATCATGGGGCAGTAATACGCAACACCCCGATTGAGCAAATGACGCATCAGGACTTTTTCTTGACGACTTTGCGTGTACAAACACCACCACCCAGCGGCCTTCGGATCAAATTGCGAATAATCTTCCCAATCACCGGACCAGAACGTCAACGGTTTGGAAGGGGTTTCATTTCCCAAGTACCCCGTGTAATAGCCAAACGATCCAAGTCGCTCGGCCAGACCCAATTCGCCTTCGACAGCGGGAGCATCGGGAACATGTTGAGACAAGGCGGATTCGGCCAACTCAAGAGTCGCGTGTTCTGTCGTCATCAGATCGGGCGGGTACTGATCTGGCTCGCGTTTCAGAATGGGCATGGTGTTGACCTGACCTGGGGCAGTTGGCGAAGCTATCGAGCAAGTCGCCTCCGCTGCCCCTATTTTAGCACCCTCCTAACGACAAACAACAGTTTGTGTTCCATAATCTTTCGTTTGACTTTTTGGATTTTGGGGGTTGTAGGGCGAATGACGATCCCTATCGCGACAGCCCCAGAATATTCATCACGACCTTCATGTCGTCCCAAGTTTGACGTTTCGCCGATTCGGTTCGCAACAAGTAACTCGGATGGTAAGTCACGACGACCTTCGCGCCGCGGTATTCATGGACCGAGCCCCGTAATTGGCCCACAGGTTGGGTCGTTTGCAGTAACGTTTTCGAGGCCACTGCCCCAAGGCAAACGATCACCTCGGGCTGCAGCAATTCCAATTGCCCTTCCCAATAAGGACGACAATTCAGGCACTCGATGTCCGTTGGGTTGCGATTCTGCGGCGGACGGCATTTGACGGAATTCAAAATGTAGACATCCTGCCGACGAAGACTCATGGCGGCAATGATCTTGTCTAGTAACTGGCCCGACGCGCCAACAAACGGCTCACCCAGCCGATCTTCGTCCGCACCGGGAGCCTCGCCCATCATGACCAAGCGCGGGCGAACGTTTCCAACTCCAAATACCGGTTGCGTGCGAAACTTGACTAGGTCCAAACAGTGTGTACAGGTCTTCACTTGCGCTTTTAATTGCTGCAACTGAATCACTCGCTCGGCATCCGGCAAGTCGGGATAAGTCGCCAACGCGGCTTTGGCAACTTGCGGAGTGATGGCTTTTAAGTTCGGTGCCGATCTTGGTGCGCTGGGCGATTGAGTAGGTTGAGGAGTTTGCGACACACGAGGGGATGGCGACGTGCTGGTCGATGGCGAAACCTCGGTCGAATGTGTTGGCGTGCCCACCGCGGGCCTTGTGTCGACCGAAGTTGATGCGGTCGCCGGGCGAGGTTCAGGGTTCTCCGTCCGAGCCGTCAGCGTTGGCTCCGGAACGGCGATCACTTGTTCCCATAGTTCCGCGAATCCACTAGCCGAGTTGTTTGTCGTCGCGTGGTCAGGCCCCACGGACGGCAACATCGTCACCCCAGCCTGCGCCAACATCCGCAACCACTGTTGGGCCGCGTGGGCCGCTTCGGCCGCCGACAACTGATTGGTTATTGGTTCGTAAGTGTCCATAATCAAACTTCGTGACCGATGCTTAGGCCTTTGAAGATCGAGCAACAGGCCTGGAAGGCCGACCGCACTCTGCCGGGCGCGACCTTCTGGGTAATCTTAACACGACCGAGCAAAAGGCCTGGAAGGCCGACAGCACTCTGCCGCCCGCGACCTACTGGGTAATCTTATCACGACCGAGCACAAGGCCTGGAAGGCCGACCGCACTCTGCCGCCCGCGACCTTGTGAGTAATCTTATCACGATCGAGCAAAAAGCCTCGAAGGCCGACAGCATTCTGCCGCCCGCGACCTTCTGGGTAATCTTATCACGACCGAGCAAAGAGCCTCGAAGGCCGACCGCACTCTGCCGTTCGCTGCGGTAACCTATTGCAAAAGGCCTGGAAGGCCGACAGAACCTCTGCCGGGGTCGCTAGGCCCCGGTTTAAGGCACCAACAACCAGAAAGGCCCAACGGGCCGACACAAGCCTGCGAGCACATCGCCGTAGAATTGTATCAGGTGTACCGATGCCGTACAGGACATCGGAACATTGCGGTGGCCCTTAGCCGGTGTTTTTCACGATGAAACATTGCGGCAATAAAGCCTAGCCAATTCGCCGAATGGCGTTATGATAGGGGGCTTGAACGGTTTCGCTGGAGTGAGCCGATCTTGGCCACGATTCCCCCGGTTCGGACGCTGTCCACCGCAGCCTTGGATTTTGGCTGCTGCTGGATAGGGCGCCATACATCAAATTTAAGTTGGGTGGTTTAGCCGGTGCACCCGCGTTTGCTAACCCACTTTCACTTTGCGGTGTGGTGGAGGCTGGCTTGTACTTTCAACGGGGCTCCCTGGCCTCGGCTTTTTCGGACCCCTGTGTATGTCTCTGCCAACTGTCGCGATTGTCGGCCGGCCCAATGTCGGCAAATCAAGTATTTTTAACTGGTTGGTCGGTCGCAAGTTGGCGATCGTCGACCATGTCGCCGGGGTCACCCGTGATCGCATGATTCGCGTGGTCGAACATGAAGGCTCGTATTTTCAATTGGTGGATACGGGTGGGATCGGCATCAACGACGTCGATGATTTGAACGAAGAAATCGAACAGCAAATCGCCACGGCCATCGAAACCGCGGACATTATTCTGTTTGCGGTTGACTTGCGGTTGGGGCCCACCCCAGTCGATGCGGAAATTGCCAAGCGGTTGCGAGCCCTCGGGAAACCCGTAGTCTTGGCCGCCAACAAAGCCGACGACGAGAAACACCGTTGGCAGGCCGTGGATTTTTACACGTTGGGGATCGGCGATCCGCTGCCCGTTAGCGCGCAGAACTTTCGCGGTAAAGACGAGTTGTTGGACGAAATCGTTCGACAATTGCCCAAAGCCCAGACCAGCGATGTGTTGGACGCCACGGAAGAACCTGCCCTAAAGATCGCGATCGTTGGACGGCGGAATGTTGGCAAAAGTACGTTTGTCAATTCGCTGAGTGAAGCCGGACGCATGATTGTTTCGGACGTGGCGGGGACGACTCGAGACAGCGTCGATGTGACGATCCACATTGACGGCAAACCCATCGTCTTGATTGATACGCCCGGATTTCGCCGCCGCAAGAGCGTGCGAACGGACGTCGAGTTTTATTCGACGCATCGGGCCCAACGAAGTATTCGTTACGCCGATGTGGTGTTGCTGTTTTTTGACTCGGCGGAAGAAATCAGCAAAGTCGAAAAGAAGCTCGTGACTTACATTGAGAGGCAACACAAGCCCGTGATCTTTGTGGTCAACAAATGGGACTTGGTTGCCGACAAGATCGTCACGCAGGAGTGGGCTCAGTACCTACACGACACGTTTCGCAGCATGAAGTATGTTCCCATCGCATTTGTGACCGCGATGGAGGGTAAGAACGTGCGAAAGCTGATCAATCATGCGCAGATGTTGTTCAAACAGTCGCAATGGCGGGTCTCGACGCCGGTTCTCAATCGTTTGATTCGTCAAGCATTGTTGGTGTACCCGCCACCGATGATTGGCCCGCGGCGGCCGCGAATCTATTTTGCTTCACAGGTTGGAACCGCGCCGCCAATGATCGTGCTCAAGTGTAGCGACCCGGAAGCCTTTCCGACTTCTTACCGGCGTTATTTGTTGGGGATCCTCCGGGATCAATTGAAGTTTGGTGAGATTCCGATCCGCGTGTTTTACGAAGCGCGAGATTCGCATTCGACACCACGCCCCGAATCGGATTCGTCGTCCGCAGTGGAGTCGGCGGGACCTCGCTTGGATCGCGATCTGACCGATAGCGACCTGCCGTCACTGTCGCCGGAACGCATGGAGCAGTGGATCGCCGCCCAGAATCGATTGGACGGTCGGCGCACCGCATCAACCTCGGCCAGTGCCCGTCCGGAAGCCGACATTGCCGATCCGGAAGGGTGGGACGAGGATACCGACGCACCGGAGTTTTGGGACGGCGAGCAAGCCATCCCAGTCGACGAGCCCGTCGATGGCGAGTTATCAGGCACCGACGATTTCAACCCAACCCAATTTGATGTGGAATCTTGGGGTGCGATTTTCGAAGAGTCGCAGGTGGAGCTGCCCCAAGACCCGTCCACGGATGACGATGACGACTTCGAAGAAGATCCCGATTCGAAAGATCGCCCAACGACCTAAGCAATCTCGCGGACCCGTCCCATCGAAAAGTCTGGCCCGCGAGCGTTCCGACGTTCGCCGGGCCTCTTTTGCCGGGCCCAACAACCGACGATTTCTTTGTCAGGCGCCGGCGTTGGGATAGACGTGTTTTTCAAAACGCGATTTCCAAACGGGACCGCGCATTGGATCGGGATGTCGGGACGGAGATTGGGGCTGGATATGGTTTCTTGGGCCGACCCGCTCGTGGGCTAACCGATGGACGCTCCATGGATATACTCCTAGGTTAGGGGGTAGGGGGTACGAAACCCCACAAACCACACAAGACGCACTTCATCGAACGCTCGCGCCGTTTGTGCGATTGCCGAATCAATGTGACATCCACTTTCCTTCAACCCGTTCCAAATTCGGCACCTTTTATGGTATTACGATCAACGCCTTGAGTTTCTTGGAAATCCAAAAAAAGGTCTCTGTAATTCTTCATTTCCGGCTTAGAGATATGCTTAGAAATCTCCTTTTGAATTTCGGAAATTTGTATGTTCGTGCCTTCAATCTCGACGAAAAAACCGACGTTCGGAATCTCGTCGAGATAGATCTTTGTTGATTTGTCGGGATGATTGAATCTTATCCGCCGTTTCTCAAAAAACCAAACCGGCTCATAGCCCTTATGTTTTAAATACTCTCGAGTCTCATTCATGCCGCAAGTAGGTATTTCTAGTTCAATTCGGGCATAAGTACCTTCGCCGTACGAGCGTGGCCCTTTGAACGCGGCTTCGACAGAATTTTCAGTCTGTCGCAGCCGCACGACATAATCCAATTCGCTTAATCGGCCTTCCGATGTATCAAAGTACTCGTCACGTTGAAAACTCTCGATTTCAATAGTAAACCCTAATTCAACTAGTACACTCCTCAAACGCCCAACATTCTTGACACTGAACTTCGCTTCATTTTCCACGACCGAAACACTATCTTCGCTCGATCCTATGCTGGGAACTTTATAACAAATTCTCTCCAAGTCCTCACCCCGAGCTAGCCAACGATTCCAGTTTAAGTAACGTCGTGCATGGCCGAACTTATCAACGAAATGCATATTTGCCTTTAGTTTGTCCGGGCGTCCTTCTCGGCAATTGTAAAGTTCTACTTTCGAATTGCTTGCTAGGCCTTCAGTGTAGAGATCTCCGCGACTACCTACCAACAAAACAGAATTTGGAGTGTTTTCTGTATCCGTACATCGGATATCAAGTGGGATCTTCCGTGTGTGATTCTTATCGATGATATTGTTAACTAACGCATACACCTCGGCGCTCGGTAGAATTCCCCGCTTTCTCAAGTGTTTTTTTGCGGCCAGCTCCTCGATCGCACGAGCCTTACCGCCACGAACTGCAATATGTAGAACCCAGTGTCGGACCCCCCAATCCGCTAACGAATCTCGAAGATCCATCAATTCACTCTCGTTTTCATTTCTATTGCAGATAACCGTTTGAACCGTTACCGGTATTCCATTTGATAAACAAACCGCAATTGTACGTTCCGCGTATTCCCTCGACGTTAGACCGTCGGAAATGTACGCTCTATTGATCGGGCGAGTCTCATCATTCAACCGAGAAATCGCATCGAGCGAAATCCGAACATGCACATTTCGATCCTTCAATATTCCTACGAGTGGCAAAATATCGCCCACGCCACTCGTATCAAGTACTAGTGCCTTTTTCCAATCTATATTCTCAAGCAGAAAATTAGCGCGGTCGGGACGTGTCAACGGATCACCGCCAGTAATCACCGCGACCATTGCATCAATTTGGTTCGTTGTGGAGACAACGTTCTTGAGGTCCAACAATGATTCTTCGTCGCGAAAATTAACCATTAAGTCATCCGCGTGGCAGTACTTGCAGCTCAATGGACAATGGGCTGTACAAAAACAGTTTACAACCAGCGGCAAGGAAACCGTTGGAATTTCGTTGAATCGGCCAACAAATGATGGGCCCGAGTATGCAATTTCCTTGATCGAGGGCTCAACCTTCAAGATTCCAAGTTTCGCTAGGGAACTTGCTGCTCGTTCGCGGTTACGAGGAACGTCGGACCAGTCGCCATTAAATGAAGAAACAAAATCGTAGCTTTCGTGATCCAAGGCAAAAAAGTCATCTCGGTGTGGGACATAGCAAATCCCGCCAAACACATCTCTCCTGACGCGAATCGATTCAATTCGTTTGACCTTCACTTGCTATCCTTTTTGAATGAGAGCCACCACTCTTGTTGTGCAAGTCCGTAAACGCCAGACACAGCCCCCTTACGCAACTGTCCGACATGGCCCTTTACGATCTTTTGGGTACATTTAATTTCACTAAAATTAAACTCGTGTGTAGCAATTCGCCTTACTAATTGACTTGCTGAAAACAAGCTGTCTTTTCTGACCGTATCGCGCACTATTACAATCAAGGTTCCATTTTTTCGAAGCAATCTACAAAGGGATCGTATGGACATTGCAAGTGTCTGAGCATACATTTGAAAAAACGGGAAGTAATAACTAGCGCTATATTTTGCCTTGTCCTCGCGAATCATTTCCAGTACTTCTGCCGTTTCTTTTGGAAGCTCTTCCAATCCAAGGTTCCGAATTGGTTGGTCTTTGACCAACACCGTACCAATTTGATTTCGCCGAATTGATTCGGTCGATTTGTTACATAATGCCGCCATTACTTCGGTTTCTGGCCCCCACATTTTGGTGTATTCCAACCTGTTGGCGTAAGGCGGTGATGTGATAATCGTTGTCGGTTTGGGAACACCATTTAGTATCCCAGAAGCTAGATCCATCCGTCGACAATTTAAATTGGGATAATTCTCGTGATCTAAGTCTCCGGCAACTAAGTCGGAGTGCTTCATCCAAACGTCTAAAGCGCGCATCACCGCAGGAAAAATTCGAGCTGTTTTCATTCGACCGCCTGGTCGCAACCATGTCCGATTATCCGTATTTCGAAAACATGAAATTTCTCTTGCTGCTAGAAGAACCATGCCGATTTCAAAAATTACCTGTTCATTGTCCACCCAAAAATTAGGGGAAAACTCAAATGGGTCAGAGAATAATCCGATCTCGAGGAGCTTAGAGAGATCGTGAAGATCTTGCTCTATTGATGTTGAAATCCAACCGTCAACGAATCGTAGATTTTCCGACTTTCTTTTCTTGCGATGGACAGCTTTTAGTTTTTTTTTCAGATCTTCCGCAAATCGTTTTCTGTTGGATATAATCTTGATGGATCGCAAGGATGCAAGAATGAGCATCGTTGGATCGATATCACCAAGCCAAACATTTACGTTTTTTTTCGACCATGTAGACAATTCAAACGCCTGACCGGACATGGGGTCCAATACAGTCTTCCCATCCAGCTTGCCAACAATTTGACATATATACTCAATTTGCTGACGTGTAAAGCCTCCATATGTTCGTGAATAAAACGGAGACGTCTCCAGGTTGTCGCTTCCGACTTTTCGATTAGTGTTCAAATTAGCCATTTTTCCACCATTTTGGCCAATGGTGCCACCAATTCCAAAGGTTGAGCTGACGATTCTATTTCAAACGTAGAGAGTTTAGTGACTTTGGAGTTTCCAAATTCCGGCAACAAGACGCAGCCCGAGAGGGTCCATGGAATAAAAGAATTCTCAGACCGCCAATTTCCGTTTCTTTGCTCCGCCTGACACTTTTCACGAAGAGTCTCCTCTATTGATACCTTGCTCGCCCAACTCAGATTTGTTGTTTGCATATGTACATCGCTTAACTCCGGAATGTACAAATTGCCCACACACCAGTTTCCAACTTCTACACACCTTTTCCAGGAGTCCCACAGCGGTCTTTCATCGAACCCACCAAAGGTTATCAAAGATGCATTCTTGTTTCGGTTCTTAATCGCCTCGAGGCAGCTCCAAACGGTTGCAGGCGTCAATAGTCGTCCAGTCCCTCTCGTTCCTGTTAATTCACTTGCCACACCCGCCTTTGCAATTTTACATATGTCGAGAACTTCCCCGACGTTGTGCTTTCCTTTTCCAAGCCAATCAGAGGCTCTCTCCCACGCAATTCGTTTGGCCCCAGACTTCAAAATGCCAGAAAACAATTCATCTTTCAATTGTTTAGAATTCCCTCCTGCCTTATCAATCCACTTCTTGACTGATGCGAGAAAACGGCCCGGCTCAACTTTTCGCTCGCCAAAATCATCCAGACACAAATGAATATCTGCGCCAACTTGTTGGAGAATCGCAACCGCAAATGCCTGGACTGCATGAATAGCCATAGGTTCTCGCAAACGCACCGGCCAGAAAACAATTGGGGGAATATCGTTATCAAACTTGAAGCTCTCGTGTTCCCATCGGAATGAAAAATCATCAACCAATACTTCAAGCAGGTTTTTAAGGTCACTGTTTATGTTCGTACTTTTTGATGCAAAACTGCAACCTGGTATCTCCCGGTCGGATGGACTCATTGATTTGATCTTTTTTGAACTCAGAACATTTCTGCTCGTTGGAGCGTAGGTCGCCAAATGGCGAAGCAATTCGTTTAGTGGGCCCCCGTGATCCTCGTATTCGATCGTTCTTATTCCATAGTCGCTCCATAGGCTCTCTTCCGCACTGCCTTTTTTCATCAAAGCAAACGAACTCTTGAGATTGCTGTCAAATAATTTGAAAGTATCTCTTAGCATTTCCATTACATAATTGTCAGCCAAGCCAAACCCAATGAAGAGTAGCTGGCGGCTTAAGACAATTTGTTGCAGCCTACTATACGCCGCTCTTGCGTATTCTTTGCAAACACTGTCACTATACAGACTGTCGTATTGTGCGGGAGCCAAGATTATCGAATTCAAGTCATCAATGTGTCCATGCAAATGCCACACAGTCGACAAATCGTTCGGACTGTTATCTAGCAAGGAAGTCAACTCAGGCGTTTGGTGGTTTAAGAGCTTTCTGGAGTTTGAGTTGGTTTTGGCAAGCACTTTGTCATAGTTCGTGGTGATAATTAAATCTGGCTTTAATTCCCAAATTAGTTCAGGTGTCGTTAGGTCGCAACCTTCGTCGATTTGCAAATCGATTTTTGATTTCAGCACTCTAAAAAATGAATTCTTCCCAAGTCCTTTATAGCATTCTGTAGCTGCTTCGAACAAACGGTCTTGGAGCAAAAACCCATCTACAACCTGTGCTATTGCATGTTGAGATTCCAGTTTCAAAGTGTTGCTAAACTCCGTCAAAAGCCCCTTCCAGGTCGGGAAATAGTCCTTCCGAATAGCCAAACTAACGCCCAGACCGACAAATGGTACTACGATTTTACTTTTTATCGCATCTGTTAAACTCGACGGCACTTTGTTCATACGTATAAATCATCCGATTAACTTGATGTAAACTGCAGATTACAGGAGTCGTTTCGATAACTGACCAATAACTTGTACCGATTTTGATCTCCCCTTTACACTTGATTTTGCCAGAGATCTTCGGCATTATCAACTGGATCAGATAGATTTCGTGGATTGCGATAGGGCCAGTGCTTTCCCAAATCCAAAACTTAGTTAGGGTCTGGTAAGGAAGGTGCCAGGAGTCAATTGTGCGAAACACCCGATGGGCCCTGGTGGGCCGTTCCGGCAATTGACTCCTGACACCTTCACTTTGTTCGTCGACCGTTTGCAAACCAACAGTCCCGCGGAGCGGTCCCCGGTTGATTGCTGCGGTCGTCTTGCTAGGATTGTGTTTGGCATGGTCCTGGTTAGTCAACGCAAGGTATGGCAAGGCGAGGTGGGGCAGACTTTAAGACCAATACACTTGAGGAGATTTATTTGATGAGTGCTGATCGGGTGGCTGTAAGTGAACGGGCATTGATCGGAAGGTTGAATCGAACGCTTCAACCAAGACGGATTGAAGATTCGTGTTTACGATTCGCGTCGAAGCAACGCAGATTGGCACGGTCGATTCTAATTGCTTGACGAGTCAAACACGGTGAAAGACACTAACATCCACTTGGAGGATTTCGGGCGAAAGAACAACGTTCTAAAGCCAAATGAAACCTTGGCCGCGAAGGCGGCCTGATAGTCATTGGCACCATGCAAACCAACAGCCCCCGGGATTCCTGCGGGGCTGTTTTTGTTGGGGGCTGGCTCGGTTCAAAGTGCAAATTTGCACTCTGAAAGTGTTGACCACGGAATTGGGAATAGTCACACTTTGAGTAAGGAAAGGTGAAGAGTTAATGAAGAAAAAACGCAAAATGCCTTCGAACAATTTATCGGAGTCTGTTCTTCGCGAGTTTCGGCACCGATGCGCGGTATGTGGCCGTCATAGCCCACAACTACATCATATCGATGAAGATCCTTCGAACACGACTTCCGAAAACCTCCTTCCACTTTGCCCGAATTGTCATCTACAAGATTTGCATAATCCAACAGGTAGTCCAGACCAATTGAAAATTCGCTTGTTTCGCCGAACCAAGGATCCATTCGTTTTGGACCCAAGATTCGACCCAATCTGGAACCGGCTAATGTTCCTATCGCAGGAAAACGAAGAGCCCTGGAATTGGCAATACAACTGCTCGAATTTGTTGGACTTCATCGGATGTTTGAAAATGGGCGAATATTACAAAAATCGAATCCAGAGTATACTTTGCCGCACAACCGAGCACTTCGAGTTCAAACGGAAACGGGCGGGATTGCCCTATAAGTCTGGGGATTTCGACTCAAGAGTGCTATTCGAGAACGCATGGAAGACTTTTCGAGCCTTGGCTGTTGAAGACCTTTGTGTTGAAATGTTGAGGTATCAGGAATGGGCCCCAATCAAACGGTTTGAAACACTCTGACAATCTACATGTGCAACGGTCGAGAACAACAACGGTCGTACGTCGAAGCCCCCGACGGTCCATTTCGAGAAAGAAACTTAGCACAATGGAAGAGAAAATACTTATCGAGAAAACGACGCCGGTACAGAGCAAAGACGAGCTCGAACAGGAAAAGCTCCGCGCAGAGATTCGTCATCTGAACACATCTTTCTACAGAACTCCTAAATTCTGGCTTTCTGTTTTGCCATTTTTGCTCGCACTGATCGGACTTGTGTTCCAATGGCAAGCATGGGCCAAGGACCGTGAGCAATGGGAGCGTCAGGAAGAGTCGCGGAACCTTACGCTTCGTGAGGCTGAGGTTGCCTCAAAACAGGCGCGAATTGAACTTGTGGTTGCAAGGGAAGAACTGACCCATGCCAATGAACAACTCGAAAGCTTGGAAGGCGACGCGGCGTATCAGAGATCTGTAGTATCGGAATTGGAAATTACGAAACACTCGCTCGAGTCAACAATCAAAATGCTTAAGTTTGATTTGTTGGCTGCATGCACTATTTTGCTGCAAAGGATGGGTCGCAGCGATGTGGACCCACTAGCAGCTACAGTTGATCCGACTCGAAAAGGAATCCTCTGGATTGCGACTGACGACGCGATCTACAAGTCCGAAGACTCGGACGGCGATGGACAATCCGATAGGCTCACAACGTTTGCCGATGGCCCGTTTGGAATTACAGAACGTGGCATGCTGCATATTAATAACGGAGATGGCTTGAAGGTCGTGAAGTTTTGGAACCCGAGCATAGAGATCGATTGGATAGACAACAACGGCGACGATCGTGCAGACGACACTCGTAAGTGGCCAACAATAAGATGAAGCCGAGTTGCCGCCGGCGACAAATCACCACGGATATTGGTTATTCGTGAGTTTCCATCGCTCAAACTTGCGGTAGGCTTCAAGAGCATCAAGTTGTTTTTCTCCTCGATTGGATGTCGACTTCAAATCCAACACAGCCCGCAGAACCAAGACCAAGACCAATAGAATCACTTTCGCCAGTTTGATCATGACCTACTCCGAAGAAAGCCGAACCCGTTCGAGCCGCACTTGCAAGTAATTCTCCGTCAGCCGGCGAACCATTGACGAGCATTCAACCGGTGACGATGTTGCGTAGGATCTCGACAAACGTTCCGAGTCGGAACAGCCCGCTTTGAACCGTTCGCAGGCCTCCGCGATTTCCGCAAGGCTTGGAAGATAGACGTCTTCGTCGTCGGTCAATCAAGACGGCCCCCGATTGCTCAAATCCTCGACGGCGTAATTTCATGCCCACGAGAAAACTAGGGCTTTACTGCCCTGTGCCCTTCAAGCTTTCGTCCACGTCGTATGTCGAAAAATGCGGATTCCGAAGTTCATATCGTGAATTTCGCTTGGGAGGGCCTTTAGTAACAACGCCATACATGCGAACGGGTATATAGAGCGAAGGATGGTAAATATACGTTGCCGGCATCCGTTCTTGCATTTCCCTTGCGCCTGACTCGGTAACATTCGTTTCATGCAAGCAAATCAATTCCACATTCGGAAATTCACCGAACAGATCAACGGACTTATCCGAAATCTTTGTGACTTGAAACCAGATTTCCGTAAGGTGTTTTAGGTTCTTCAAGTCGTCAGCAATTTCACGCAAATTTTCGTCATCAAAGTCTATTTTTGATTGTGGACGATCCTTCGCTTCTAAACGTCCGCAAGTTACCCCAGTAGCATCAACAGTCGAAATACGGTTCATCCATTCGGGAGCTACGCCAAAACGTTGGAGCCAAGCTGGCGTTTGATTTGTCCAAACGACGCAAGTTCTTGGATTGACAACACGCATGTGAGCCAGCGCTTCGTGCTCGGTCCGATGCTGAGCAATCTCGGACGCCACCCACCAGCAAGGAAGGGCCGAAACAAGGGACAATATCAGCAGCGTTCGGATCGTGAATCGCAGGCGACGCTTCATATTGTTGCTCGAGATGATGGAAAAATTTGATCGTGCATCAATTGCAGACTCTAACAAAGATACCCGTTCAATACAACTTCAGCCGAGTCACTTCGTCGCGTTCGGCCATCGTCTGCGCCAGCGAGATTGCAGCCGAGCCCGGTGGTACTGTCGAAGACGTCCGGCTCGCCAGCTGTGGAAGAGGTCAGCTCGGCGAGTTCGTTTTTTTACCACGTCGTTCACAAGGTCGTATTCGACGAACCACAAGACCACCTTCGTGGCGAAGTCTCGATCGATCACTGCGGCCCCGACTTGCTCCATTGCGACCAATTCCGGCCGGCCGATTCGGTAGTTGCTTTGCAGGATCTTTAGCGCACGTTCAGCGGCCCAAAGAAGTTCCCGCGAATCGGCGTCAACGACTTCGTTGAACATTTCAATTCAAAGGTCCATCACGGCGCTGTGCTTGCGAGCGAATCGATTCTTGGGCCCATCCAAGGTCCAGGTGATCTCGCCAGGGATGCTGCAAATCCTGCTTTGCGGATTCGCGTTCGGGATGATCCATTCGACGCCGTTACTGTCTTTGATTGCTCCGCCTGGGATGATCGTTTCACGCTTAAGGTGACTAGCTGTAGACCAACTTGGAGACAGCGAGCCGAACTTGTTGGACGCTGGTTCTTGCCAAGGATCAGATCCATCTCTTCCGTAGCCGAGAAGTTCCCAGTTCAGCACAAGGTCAATATCTTCTGAAAATCGCTCGATAAGATGGTGTGTCTTCGATAGGGATGTACCGCCTTTGAAAACAAGGTGAGTTGCTAATTGAGAACCGAAAAGTTTCATCAAGGCCCAGCAAACCCAGAAATCCTTTTCTGCGATTGCCGGGTGCAATCCACGCCGCGCGGCCGTTTGTTGAAACAGCTCGTTGCGTTCCTGATTCGATAGATTTGCAAATCTACTGGGGAAAATGCCCAACCCCTACCGTGACCTTAAATCCTCGAAACTACCCTGTTCTCAATGGTTTGCGTCATTATTCCAAAAGCCTTTCTGTGGGAAAAAGTGTTGTACTTTTCCCACAAATTGTAAGCGGAAATTCCACGGCCCCTGTTGAACGGGGCTACCGCGGAGCAAGGATGCTATGTTCCGACGAAAATCGCGAAACATTCCATACGCAGACATGCCGAAAGGAAAATTTCCCAACTAACGATCCAACGCCAACTCATCTGTGCTTGCCTCCGGATAGGGCTAGGCGGGTTTCCCAGAACTCGGACGTTTACTTTCGTGTTTATCGCCTGTAGACTTTCATTCGACCATCTGTTGCCCCTTCAAAACGGAACATGGCATGGCCATGCACCAGCATGGGCCGTTTTGTTCCATTTTAGGGCAAATTCCGGTCGTGAATCACCCATTTGTAAGACGTCCAGTAAAAAGTGACCACCAAAAACATCAAAAGCGCTCGTAGCTCAGTGGATAGAGCAACGGTTTCCTAAACCGTAGGTCGGAGGTTCAATTCCTCTCGGGCGTATTTTTTCTATGGCATGATGTCGCTGGGCCGACGATTTACCTGGGTGCGTGCATCTGGGGCGGTTGAGTTGAATGGGGTTTTGTGCAACGCTGTGAAGCATTTTTAATGCGTTTGCTCAGCCCTTGTGTCGGCCTTTCAGGCCTTTTCTGAATGAGGGACCATTCGAACCGGTGGCTCGCGCACGCCGGCTCGGGATGTTTCGGCCCATTCGGGCCTGTTTTGGCCAGAAAAAATGCTTCACAGCGTTGCGTTTTGGGGGGATTCTTGTTGGACTGCTTGTTCTGGCTTGTTTAGGGCGTTTGGTTATTCTTTGGAAGTCTAGGTGGTTTGCGTCGACTTTTCGGATTGTGTGAACTTTTCTGGTTGCAGTGGCTTTTCGGGTTGGGCAGGATTTTCCGATTTTTCCGCAAGTTCGGATTAGGTAAGGTCGATGTAGGAGGAATGTAGGATCGTTTGCCCGTCGCTGGGCAAGCCCTTCGTCCCCCCAGGAAGGAACGCGACTCCAATGTCCGCTCGAATTATTTGCACCCTCGTGACCATGATCGGTTTGGCTATCCAACCTTGGCAGCCGTTGGTCGACGCCCAAACGCGGCAACCGCAACGCCTGGTCCAACGCCCAAGTCAACCCACGGGATACGGCTTTTCCCAGCCCGGTACGCCCGCCGCGATGCAGCCCCGGATGGCTCCCAACGCCGAGCGTGGCATGATCCAACAAGTTGGGTATTTTCCAGGCGGGTACCGCCAGGATGCAGTCCAAGGCGAGCCCATGCAAGCTCCCGAGACACTGCCTAGCCCCTTGATGCTGGACGAAAGTGCGATGGCTGACTCCGGCTACTACGAGTCGGAAGGCTACGAAGTCGGTGACTACGCCGTCGGTGACTACGCCGCAGGAGAATACGTTGTGGGGGATGTCGACTTCATGTACGACGACGCCCATGCCTACGAAGGTTGGGGAGATTGTTTTGCCGGCGGCTGCGCCGGGGATGATTGCGAAGCCAACCCCGAGTGTTTCTGGCATGGATTGGGTGGTTTGATTTCCAATGGCGACTTTCGCCTGGGCGTCCATGGTTTCAAGAACACGGTCAACCGCGATCAAGATGGTAGCTTTGGATTCCAAGGCGGGGTCAATCTCGGCTTGCCTCTCAAACGACTCACGTGTGGGTTATTTTCTGGATCGCTTGGTGTGAACTCGGTCCAATCGAACTTTGCGGGCTCGTCGTTCACCGAAGAAAATCGCAATCAATTGTTCGTCACAGCGGCTTTGTTCCGACGAGTCGATCAAGGGTTGCAAGGTGGCGTCGCCTACGACTACCTTAACGAAGATTGGTACACGGGTTTTGGAATTTCGCAATTGCGGAGCGAACTGTCTTGGGTCACCGAACGCGGCAGCTCCTTTGGTTTCCGCTACACCAAAGCCCAAATGACGGAAACGTCCGTTAGCGTCCTCACCAATGCCTTGGGCGGACAAACGCTGGTTACCGAAAATTGGGTGGCAATGCGACAGTACCGAACGTTCTACCGAAAGCTGGTCTGCGACGGGGAAGGCTATGTCGAATTCAGCGCTGGTCACACCGACGAAAAACACACAATCTTAGCGTTGGACTTCAATACACCATTAAGAAACGATGTTTGTCGGTTCTACGGTGGGTTCACCTATCTGCTGCCGCAGGAAACGATCCTTGGGAACGGCGGAGCCAATGGCCAAGAGACGTGGAACGTCGCCATGGGCGTTCAATTCACGCCTTACAAACGACGTGGGCACTGCCGATTCAATGTGCCCCTGTTCGATGTCGCCGACAACGGTTCCTTCCAGGTTCTTCGAAATCCATAACCTCGAAAACGGGTCATTTTCCAATATCACGCAAAAAGATGGTCTCGCTTCAGCGAGGCCATCGTTTTTTTGCGGACTCGTGAGAACAATGGCAGCGTGACGAAATTTATTCGTGAACGTTCACGCCCAAACGCGGGCCGCAGCAAATTTGGCAGCAAGAGCTGTTTTTAGATGCCCAGACTAGAATCCGCCAAATTTGCTTTGGCCACGCGGTTAACGACAATACCGTTCAACGAAGGAACACTTTAGCTTCCGAAACACTCAGCGACGTTATGCTGGGCAATTGGCATAAACAATTGGGCAAAGTGGGTCCCCTCCCAGCCTTGCTCTGCGTCGCGCTTAAACGAAAATTGAACGATATTGCGGTTAACGAACTCCGCCAAGGTCTGCTCGTGAACGGTTACATTTATTCTTTTGGCGGATCTGCAACGGGGGGCGTCGTTCCCGCTTCGCCACTCTTGGTCTCGGCTTCGGAAGTGGTCTCGGCTTCGGAAGTAGTCGTTGACGAAGGTGGGTTGCCAGCGGTACCGTCTCCGGTCGCCGCTTCACCGGGAGTTGCGGGCGTTTCTGGATTTGCCGGCGTCTCTGGATTCGCCGGTGTTTCGCCGGAAGCCGGTGTTTCGGCTGGGGTATTCGCAGTCGATTGGTCGACCATCTTTTGATATGCATCGGCCTCGGCGTTGCGGCCGGCCCCACGGCAGGCAATGACCAGATTGCGATGGACCATGCTGCGGTTCTGGAAATTCAGTTGCAGACATCGTTCGAAATCGGCGATCGCTAAGTTGTATTCTTCCATTTTCAAATAAATGGCTCCGCGTGTTTCATAGAAATTCGGAACTTGAGGAGCGGCCTGAATATTGTTGCTGGCCAGAACCAGGGCTTCGTCGAAGTCGGCTCGTGTGGCGTTCGGTTTGTTGATCAAGCAATAAGCATAGTTGTTTTGGGCGGTTACCGATTTCGGATTCGCTTCAATGGCTTTTCTGAAGAACTCCAGGCCCCGCTCGTATTCCTTTTCGACGACCGAACGCGAGCCCAAGATCATGTAGATACCAAACAGAGCCGGGGCGGTTGAAATTTCGTTGGGAGCTACTTCGGTGGTACCTTCCAACATCGAGGTCGCATTTGGGTCGATGGCCAACGTCAGGGCTCGCAACACGACTTCAAAGCCCGGCCCCATACCGGCAGCGGCGTTGAGGTAAGTTTTCGCCGTTTCGGTATCGCCCAGAAACACGGCCCTCAAGCCCAGCACCATGTTCACTCCGTAAAACACGGGACTGCCCGGCGGAGCACTGGCTTTGGCCTCGTACAGCCATTGGTCAGTCGCGTCCTTATCTAGCGGGAAACCCAATACGACCAATTGTTCCACGGCGCTGCGGTTGCCCGGATTCAGACGCACCGCTTCACTCAATAGGGTCAAACGTTGGACACGACTTTCTTTTTCACCGCGAGTGGTAACCAGCGAAACGGCACTTTCCAAGAGGACTTCCGATTGGAGTCCTTGAAGAAAGCCCTTCGTTTCCGTGCGAGCGCCCGACTGCATGCCTTCGTTCAGCACGGCCAACGCCTCGTCAAACTTCTTCTGTTGGACAAACAGAGTGAGGCTCAATTTCCAAACTTGAGTGTTGTCAGGATCTTTTGCCAAACTTTCCCGGAAGATTTTTTGGTTGCGGTCGGCCATGTCATTGGCGGTTTGCGGAAGCTTCATCACCGTTGTAAAGAACCGATAATGGTCGACAGCAAAGGCCGGATTATCCGCCGCCAAAAACTCCAGACTCTTGGCTGCCAGTTCAAACATCTTTCTCTGACCGTAGAGCTGGTACAGATACAAATGGGCTCGCCGCTTCAGGTCGGTTTGAGCGGAAATCAGCACTTGCTCCAAATGTTGTTCGGCCATCAAGTGGGTTTGCATGTTGAAACGCACTTGTTCTGGTGCGGTCAGCTTTTCAAATCCCCGCTCTTTACGAAACTCGTCCGTCAAATAGTATTGGCCCAACAACAAATGCGCGAGTGGATTGCCAGCTTCCCCTGGTCGAACCAATTGAGTGAGAATCGCGGCCGCTTCCGAGAATTTTTTCTGGTCGATCAGCAGCTCGGCCTTCTTCACTTGATTGTCTTCTCGTTCATCGGGTACCGAACGAATCAAGCGATTCAGCAACAGTTCGGCCTGTTCCAAGTAGCTTTGGCTAAGTGGTTTTGTGGTCTCCGCTTTGCTATCGTTTGTGTCCTGCGTTCCACCAGTTTTGGCGTTCGAATTTGCGGCAGCGTTCCTGGCGGCACTGGCTTCCAATTGACTTTCTCGAGCGGCGATTTCACGGGCTTCTAGGAACATTCGCTTGTAACGTCCGATCACCGTGTCTCGATTGAGGGTCCCGTAGATCACCATCCCCGTCGTAACCAGGGCAAACAAAAATGCGGGCATACCGATAATAAACGAGCGAAAACTGCGGCTGGATGACCAGTTCACCAAAAGAGTCGTCGCAACCGACCAAGCCCAATTGATCGGTGACAACAGCAGCCGTTTGAGCATCCCAGCGGTACCGCCCGCCCCTTGGATGTCATCTCCCGAAGAAACTTTCGCCAGCAACGACCCAATCGCCGTAAAAGGCCATAATAGAATTCGCCAAACTAAAGGCCGTCGCGGTCCATCAAATCCAAAGTCGTTGCGCATCGAACTGCCTATCTACCCGAAGGTCAGGAACAAGACGCCCCGCTCGGACGTCCCTCCAAGTATACTCAAAGAACCTTCTGAAAAGCATTCTAGCGCCAGTCGCTTTCTCCCTACTCCGAACCAAAAGTCCGACCAGCCCACGTTACAGGACCCCTATTCAGAAAAATTGTCTTAAAACAGGCGAGCTGAGTGGCCCTGGTTAATCGCGTAAACCACAAAAGACGCTCGATCATGTAAATCGGAACGATAGGATTATTCGGGAAGTTCGTTGTAATTTGGAAAATCGGTAAGATCTACCACCCAATTTTGCCGAACTCTAGAAAGACGACATCCGGGATCGGGCTGCGCGGCAGGATTCTGGGACTTCGAAACA
Source organism: Pirellulaceae bacterium (assembly GCA_041741535.1). GTDB lineage: Bacteria > Planctomycetota > Planctomycetia > Pirellulales > Pirellulaceae > M30B19. Next base: position 13,697 of record JBGSJV010000043.1, on the reverse strand, counting down.
CTGAATATCCATGGATACGACGATGAAATTCAAGTTCAAGTATCTGGTGGCAGGCACTTTGGCGTGCCTCACGACATTGACCCCCGCGATCAACCAAGTATCGTTGGGATTTCAAGCGGATCAACCAACATTGGAGTCGTTGCTGCGTAAAACCTCAACGGTTACTCCGTTGGCACCTCGATCCCTGCCAAGCACCAACAGTGGATCACCGTTGCAACAAGTGACTTACTTGAGCCAGGATCAAACTGGTGCGGTCGCCAATCCTTTGGCACCGCGTCCATCCGCGCCAACACCACTTCTTCCGGCCCGAGCTGGTTCAACTGCCACACCGTTGCCCGCCCCGATCGTCAGTTCGGCCGCGGCACCGGCGATTGTTCCCGTCGATGGAGGTTCGCGAGTTCCGATTGTTACTGGAGCGATGGGTCGCGGGAATTTGCCAAACGTCCCGATTATCACCGCCCCGTTGTCGTCGAATATTACCAGCTCGACTTTGGGCTCGACCGTTGGCAGTGGGTTGAAGCCAACGATTGATGTTACCGCTCCGCCATCACCGGCTCCAATCTTGGGATCGTTGCCCGCGACGATTGCTCCACCATCTAGCAGCGTTGTTGCTCCGATTGGTGCAAAGCCACAGGTACCAGCCCTACCAGCCGCCATCATGCCTTCCTCACCCGCCGTAACGGTCGCTACGCCGCCCGTGCCGACGAAACCGCCGGCAACCGCGACGACGTCCGTCGTAGCGACCCCAACGTTGCCTGGTCCAGTAGCTGCAGCTCAAGGTGGCACCACAAAGCCAACCACTACGGCAGCGGACGATGAAATCCAGGTTAGTGAAATCTCGTCCGAAGACTTGAGCCAGCTCATGCAATCCTTTGGTGTAAGCCCGAAGGTACCCGCCATTTCGGCCAGCACGAAAGAACGAGTCGAGACGATTGGCTCGGGAGCGATTCTAACTCCGTCCACGAAACCCGAGCCGATTGGCACCGCGAGCTTGCCAATGCCAACCACGGCTGCTCCGCAAATGGTAGAGCCATTGTATGAATCGTATGGCTTGAACCTCGGCCATCATCGACCACACCTACCTTCTCGGCTACCGTACGACGGCTATGGCACTATCAGTGGCGCATCCGATTATTTGTTCACCGAAATGCTGTACATGGCTCGTGATGGTGGTGATTTCACGATGTCTTACGCTCCCCAACAGGAAAGTTATGGCTTCGAACCAGGCATGCGCATGACCTTGGGGCGTCGGCTTGACAGTATCGAAGGACGCGAATTTGGCTTCACCGTGATGGAGACCATGACCTCCCACACCTCAGCAGTAAGTCCAACCAATACGTTGTTCACTTGGCTGCAACCTGGAGCCGGTTTCAATCCAACCAACTTGAGTTCCTTCAACGATGCGAACTACCATCATTCGTTCAGCAAATCGCATTACCATTCGGCGGAGTACAACCGAGTCAATTGGAACTGGGACGTGATGTCGACGTTCATTGGCCTGCGGTACACCGGGATGGATGAACTTTATGCATTGCACTCGGTTGGTGGCGGTGGTGATCTGGGGGCATATCGCTTGCGAGCCCGCAATCATATGGTGGGACCACAGGCGGGTGGTACGTTGCACTACGACATTGGGCGAAAACTCTCGTTCAGTTTGGCAGCGAAGATCGCCGCTTACGCCAACTTCTATCAAACCGATACGGAGTTCGCGAACAACTCGGTTCGCTTGATGGACGTCAAGGACTCGGCTGCCGATTTGGCTTGGGGTACCGAGTTGGCTTGCTTCGCCCATTACAGCCTGACTCCACGGGCTCGCATCAAGGGTGGATACGAACTGTGGTTCTACGAACGAGTGGCCACCAGCGAAGGGCAAGTGACAGGATTTGTCTCGCCGTTCAGCGGATCGGTCGCCCGCAACCAAGACGAAGCGATCTTCTACGGCTTCAGTTTGGGTTTGGAACTCTTCCGCTAAGTTGAACTATCCAGCGAAGTCCACATATGTCTCAAGCCAGCCGCGACGACTGCCGACTATCCCGCACGATTCAGTGGTTCTCGCTGTGTCTGTGGTCTGGTCTCATCGTAGCGGCTTCGGGCTGCCAATGCTGGGGGCCTTCCGCGACGTGTTTGCGTCCCGAAGGTCCCATCGCGGGACGGGCAGAATTGCTGCGGCAGCAGCATCTCGAACGTTCGCACTATTATCGCGACGTTCCCATGTTCGATCAGTACCTGGACGGCAGCCCCGATCCGCACCAGCAGGTGCCTTCGCGCTTTCATCCCGTCCCGACGCGCAACGTATTCCAGTCGCCCATGTCCGGATTCACAGCGGAGCAAGGGACCCCATCTCTACAAGTTCCGCCTTCGTTTGAAAACACTCCCGGTCGAATGCCTGCGGAAGAGTTGCCGCCACCTCAGCCTCGGCCAACCGACCTCAACGGACCAAATCCTGCTTCCCCCTCGTTGGAGTCACCTGGAACCTCCGCACTCGAATTGGGACCCCAAGCATCCTCCGACTTGTTGCATCGTCAGATGATTCAATACCCGTACGCGACCGACTCGCAACAAAGGGTCGCTGATTGGGTCCAGGGAAACTATAGTACCGGGACTAAAGAGTCGCTTCGCTTACACTCGGTGTTACGGACCCCAGCGACCGACCTGCGGTACCGTTAGTGCTCGCGGCGTGATAAGTCTTCAAGCTCATCGCGATCCACATTCCGCAAATGATCAAAAAAGCAGCCGGTAACGGCGCGTAGCTCAAGCCCGTCAATTCCTGTTGCTCATTGACTTGTACTTCTAATACAAAACTCAGGAATCGAGACTGAGCCAACAACTCGGGATCCAGAAACGCGAACTGGAGTGTCAAGGCATTGTGGGTCGCATGATAGATCATGCATGGCCACAGACTACCCGTTCGTAAGGCTACAAAGCCCAAGATGATTCCGGTCGCGGAGGCTACGATCGATTGTTGCAACAATCCGTGCATTGCACCAAACAAAATCGCGGTGATCACAACCGCATTCAATGGTTTGAGAGCACGTTTCAACCCGCTCAGTATGAAGCCGCGAAAGGCCAATTCTTCACAAATTGCGGGCGTCACAGCCATCAACAAGAGAATCGCCCACATGCCCGGGGAACCATCGAGAATATTGTGCAGAACGGATTGCATCTGCCCCGTATCAACCGTCAACGGATACAACGTCATGACCCATTGTTGAAACGTGACGATCAAAGGATGAAAACAAACGGCCATTGCACCCGCGCCGACCAACATTGGAAATGTCGTTCGTTGCATTTGGAGTGTTTGCGCGGCGTTTCTGGTCATCACGATCGCCAACAGAATGGCGGGTAAAGCAACCGCTCCACCAAGCACAATCAACGTGTGCGCGACAAAGCTTGACCAATCGGTCGGATGGGGAGCAACGCCTTGCAGAAATACCTTCAAGCCCGCGATGAGGCCAACCAATACCACGACTTGACTTACCGATGGCCATGCGTGCTGACGATTCAAGATCGACAACAACCAAGCCACAATCGAAAATCGCTCGACAGGCCGAAACAGAACCGACTCTTGTTGGAACTGCACAACGGCCCAACTGACGGCCAAGTAGACGCACCAGCCATTGACCAAAAAAATCGGCAGCATGAACTTCGCGGCATTCCAATATTCGCCCTCAATCAATGACCTTAACCAGAACATCAGCCCGCTGATCGGAATCAGGCTCATGCCCAGGTCCATTTGTACGCCAGGCAACAGCGGCAGCGTCAATAACGGCAAGCAAGTCATCAGAATAGGCAACAAATAGTGTTGCCCCTCTTTGGAGCTGCGGGCAAACGCCGCGACTGACAAAGAGATCGCCGAAAATAGCGCGCTAATTGGAATCGCTCCAACCAACAGCCAAACCACCGCCGACAGCGGTGGCGGCCCAAAGTTTGGGAAGCTATGTGGTCCTAGGGCGCTTAATTGCGCGCTGACAAACAACCCGGTCCCGATGGTCCCAATCAAGTTGACCAAACCAGAAGCCAAACTGAACGTCATCGTTGTCCAGAGTTTCCCCAACACGATCTGTCGCCGTGTGGAAGGAGTGACCAGCAACGCTTCCAAAGTCCCACGTTCTTTCTCGCCCGCGCAACCGTCCACGGCGGCATAAAATGCCCCGGTCAGCGTCCATAAGAACAGGATAAACGGCAAGATTCGCGCCCAGAGTTGCGATTGGATTTGTTCTGGAGGAGCCAGGTCGCTGGCGGTGTAATGAAATGGTTCCGCAGCGCTTTGCTCCGCCGGCGACTTGGCGGCCGTTTGATTGGCGGTATACCACCGACTCAAAATCTCTTCCACACGACTGGCCGCAATTCGCGACTGATCACTGGCCGAGTTCTGAAAAAGCTGAACTCGAAGGGGGCTTGGACCATTGGCACCTTCTGCGTCATCATTCGCGTTATCCGGCAACGGCTCGGTGCTTTGTCCCGGCGCGATCCACAGCAGCACATCGGCCGACTGCGCTTGTAACTCACGCTGAATGGCAGCTCGCCATTGCAATTGCTGATCGTCCGCTTCTGGACTGGCAGCGGCCAATTCGCGGGCCGCTTCTTCCGCTGTCGGCTCGATGAATTGAACGTGTTCCAGTTGCGACAAACAATTCGCTTTTCCCAACAATAGTTCGACGTTCCATCCGTCCGGTCCAAACAAGGGTACTTTGGCTTCCGGATTATTTTCTGTCAGAGTTTGGCCGCCGACCGCGATCACTCGGGTTGGTTTCTCGCCCATAAACTGCATCATTTGCAGCATGCCGAGTCCCAAGATGGGATACAACAACAGCGGCAGAAAGATGACCGTCAGCAGGGTGCGCCGATCGCGCCATTGGTCGATTAGTTCGCGACGAAACACATGAAGTGCGATCGAGTTTCGGATCATACCGCGGCTCCTTCGTCATCGGCCGCGAGAATCTGGAAGAACATGTCTTCCAGGTTTTCTTCCTGATACTCCGTGATCAATTCTTGCGCCGTGCCCTCTGCAATCATTCGTCCGCGATGGAGGACGACCAAGCGATCACATAGTCGCTCCAATTCGCTCATGATATGCGTCGAGAAAACGATGCACTTGGATTCTTCGCGGAGCGCCAGCACCATTTCCATCACGCTGCGCGCGGCCATGATATCGAGACCAAGGGTCGCTTCATCAAAAATCAGTACGTCCGGGTTGTGAATCAGGGCGCGAGCAATCGAGACTTTTTGTTTCATGCCGGTCGACATACGCCCGCACAATTGGTCGCGTAAATTGAGCATGCGAAAACGGACGAACAATTCCTCGATTCGATCTTCGAGTTCGTCGGCCGGAATGTCGTAGAATCGCCCAAAGAATCGGACGTATTCGGCCCCGGTCATGCGGTCGTAGACGGCTGTATTGGCCGAGACAAAACCAATCTGGCGACGGACCGCTTGGGAGTCGTCCACAACATGACAACCACCGACCCACGCGTCACCGGTCGTCGGTCGTAAGACGGTACTTAAAATCCGTAGTAAACTGGTCTTGCCCGCGCCATTCGCCCCGACCAATCCAACAACCTCACCGCGATCGATCGAGAACGAGACGTCGCGCAATGCCCAGAACACGGACGAAACTCCGTCCGGATAGGATTTTCCGATGTGGCTGACTTCAATCATATCGTTCGGTTGCCAAATGCTGGGTCGGTTTGTTCCGCCGATTGTTGGACCGTGCGCCCCGATAAAATACCTTCAGGCCACCATTAAGACGGTTCCTGTGTGACGAAATGCTCAAGAAATGGACTGGCAAGTCCCCACATTCGCTACAACCGGCATAGCATTATGGAAGCCGGTTTGCCGTACCGACGGATTGCTCGAAGAATGTAGTGGTTCGCTCCGCGAACCAAACGTTGGATCGCGGAGCGATCCACGACACTGTACGATCCCAATGTAGCGGTTCGCTCCGCGAACCGAAAATTGGATCGCGGAGCGATCCACGACAATTACAAACCACTAGTTCGATTTCATAACAACGCGACGGCCAGACACTTGCAGTCGTCCATCCAAATACGCGGTCACTACTGCCGGATAAAGTTCACACTCGGCCTGAAACACTCGTTGCTGCAAAGTCGATGCATCGTCGGTTGGCAACACCGGGACCGCTTGTTGGGCAACAATCCGCCCGTGATCATAATGGTTGTCCACAAAGTGAACGGTACAACCGGAAATTTGGCAGCCGTAATCCAAAACTCCCTGATGCACTTTATGGCCGTAGAAGCCATGCCCACAAAATGCCGGAATCAGCGAAGGATGAATGTTGAGGACTCGATATTCGAAGTCATCGGGAATCGTCAATAGTTTTAAGAATCCGGCCAAGACGACCAACGATACATCGGCCGCCCGACAGATTTCAAACGCTTGAGCTGACGCGGCCTTCAACGACGCTTCCGTTATGCCAAACTTGACGACCTGCGTCGGGATTTGCGCTTGCGTAGCAAATCTCAATCCCCCTGCCAGAGGCGAACTTGAAATGACAGTCGCAACTTCGTAGGGCGCGAGACGCCCTTGTTCGATTTCCGATTCACGATGACGAATCAAATTATCCAGAGTGGTTCCACCACCAGAGATAAAAACCGCGATTTTGCGATTCCCCTGGCATGCCTTCGGCAAAGCATCAAACAACATCTTGCTTGACCGACCTCTGTTCTGTCTTGGCAAACGCCCCTACAAATTCATTCGCAAACTGCTGGCTGGCCTCCAACACATGTTGGTAACCTTCGCGGCCCCAGGTCGGCCCCAGCAATTCGACTTCAATCCAACCATCATAACCAAATTTGATCAATTGACGCAGGCGATGATCCGGCATCAACATGCCTTGGCCCAACAAACAATCGTCCCGCCGCTTCGCCGACCGCGGCAACGATAACGAGTCCGAAATTTGAACCAAGCCCAACTGCCCGATTCGATCGGGCAATTGTTCCCAAATCTCACTCAAGTAGCTGGCGTGATACGTGTTTAACACGAACCCGACCGACTCTGGAGAGAATCGATCCACGATCTCGAACACCGACTCCCAGTCATGCAGGAAGTTCCACTGCCGCGAAACCGACTCCAACATCGGCTGCAACAAAATTCGGACGCCGAACTCTTGCGCGATTGGCAAGATTCGTTCGATGGCATTCACCACACATCGACGAGCATTCGAATAGATATGGCGATTTCGCGAACCGGTGTACAGAATCACATTGGCAGCACCCAACTCCCGGGCGCTATTTAGTGCTTGAATCGAATCTCGGACACTGTCCTCCCATCGACTCTGACAGCCCGTAAATCCACCGATGAAACTTAGACTTGATGCTTTGAGTTGGCTTTCGTCCATGATCGCGCGAGTCTTCTCTTCGCCACAATCGTCGACCTTGAATCGCCACAGTCCGGCGCCATGAAATTGAAATTGATTGTAGTAGAAAGCGTCCTCTTCGAGTGTCCATTGTTTCGACGTTACTTGATTGATCGAAAGTTGGACCATGTTTGGGCTTTCTATCAGCAGTGAGGATAAGCTGTTTGTTTTTGACCACAGCCAACGTCGCCGCTTCGAGATCCAGCTCGTCAGGCGATGTCATGACCGGACCCCAAGTCTATAACATTCCGAGCGTCTTCGCCAACACCAAACCCAAGGCATTTTTTTTTCATGCATTACCACTATTGACACAGGACATGCGGGCGTTTACCGCACCAACTTCGCGCACTGAAATAGGACGAATTGGTAATTTAGGCGATTGGGTTGTGAGGACGCATCTGTTCGCAGTCGAGGCGACCCGTTACACTTTAGGCATCAAAAAACATCGGGGCTCGCTGCGGCTTAACCAGGAAATATAAATGTCCACGTCCAACGCGCTGTCCAAGCACACGATGTCAATCTTGAATCCGCAAGGATTTGTGCCGGGGACTTGGACTTGGTCGCCCACCGAAGGATTTCTTTCCACCGATAATCCCCCAGTCGAGGATGCGACTCAACTGCCTAGGGTCACTGCGAGAGTGCTCGACGGCGGCTTGCGAACGGGCGTGCAGGTCGTTCGCCTAAAAACATCCCATGTCGAAGTCGAGATTGTCCTATCGCGTGGCGGTGGATTGTCGCATGTTGCACTAGACGGCGTATCGGTGGGTTGGAAATCGCCGGTCTCAGGACCCGTCCATCCGAGTTTTGTCCCTTTGTATCGTCCCGATGGGCTGGGGTGGTTGGCCGGGTTCGACGAAGTCTTGGCGCGTTGTGGCCTGCTAAATGTCGGCGGCCCACAGTTTAACGAGCGAAATCAATTGATTCACCCACTCCATGGAGACATTGCTTATTGGCCGTGCCAGCACGCCGACGTCCGTGTGGATACAACGCGGGGACAGCTCATCTTGACGACCTCCGTTGAAGTTGTCCTCTTTCATTTTCATCGCTTGATCCTGAAAACTCAAACGGCAGTTTCCTTCGACGAACCAAAGGTCGAAATTCATGACACGGTATCCAACGCGGGAGGTCGTCCATGTGGAGTGATGTTGCTGCATCACTGGAATTTTGGACCTCCCGTCGCTAGCACCGCCAGTCGCCTGAGGATTCCGGCCCGCGAAGTGGCACCACGAAACTCCCATGCCGCGCGAGCGGTTGGGCATTGGGATTTATTGGACTCGCCCACCCGCGGGGCCGAAGAAACCGTCTATTTTATTGCGCCCCTGGGCGATAGCAAAAACGTCGGGACCGCGTTGTTGGTCGACAGCGATCGGAAATTTGGTCTGCAGATGAATTGGGATTTGACCACAATGCCCTACCTCACGATTTGGAAGAATCCTGTCGCAGTGGAAGATGGCTATGCGGTCGGAATCGAGCCCGGAACATGCTTTCCCAACGGTCGCCCTCACGAAACCGCGGCCAAACGAGTGCCCGAATTGCAGCCTGGTCAATCGCTGGCGGTCGCCGTGTCGTTGACTGGTCTGACGAACCGTCCGGCGATCGAAGCCGCCGAAAAATCCGCCCGCGACTCGCAATCCACAACCCCAGCAATGATTCATCCCGATCCACAAGCCAAGTTTGGACCAGTGGGTTGAGCATGACCTTGTTTGAAGATAGGCGATTCTAAGTTTTTTCCTCAATACAACAGAAAACGCGCGCGGCGGGTTCGAAATTCCGACAGCCCTCGTTCGGCTAAATTTTGCAAGTCGCCAACCCCGGCACCGCCTAAGATTGCCTCCCTCACGGCTTGATTTCCTAGCAGGCGATCAAGTTCCTTCACGTTCCACTGGTCGGGATAGAGTTTTCGCAAAGCCACTGCAATCGCGAAGCCCACGTCCACACTGCGAAACTCGCGGCGATCGATCACGACGACATTGATACCACCGCAGACTTCATTCGCGTATTTGCTTGATTGAGGCATAAAGCGAATTGGAACAAAGGTCACGCCGGGCAGCGAGTCGCGGTTCAACTCCCGCGCTAATGTGGGGCCGTCTATCCATGGTGCGCCCAGCACTTCGAACGGCGTGTCGGTGCCGCGGCCTACCGAAAGGTTCGTCATTTCCCAGAGTCCCATCCCGGGATACAGGATCGCTTGATTCAAACTCCGCATGTTCGGTGAAGGATTGACCCAAACCAATCCTGTGCCGTCCCAGTAATCGGCCCGATCCCAATTCTCACAGGGAATGACTTGCAAATCGAGAGCCAACTTCAACTCATCACGCAGCATCCCGGCCAGCTCGCCCGCGGTCATTCCATGCCGCACCGGTAACGAATGAAATCCCACAAAGGACTCGCTGCCTACATCCAGCATTGGTCCTTCCACGATCAACCCACCCAGTGGATTGGGGCGATCCAAGACCACAAACTTCTTCTTGTGTTCGGCCGCGGCGCGCATCGCCTCGCCCATGGTCGAGATATACGTGTAAAACCGCGTGCCAATATCTTGGATGTCAAAAACCAAGACGTCGACGTCCGCCAGCATCTCGGCGGTCGGTCGTCGCGTGCTCCCGTACAAACTGAAGATCTTGACTCCCGTAATTGGGTCCAACGAATCATCGATCTTGGCTTGATCCAAGTTTGCGGCGATGCCATGCTCGGGGCTAAATATCGCCGTCAGTTTTCCGGCGGGATGTTCGAACAACAATTGACTGGCAGATTTTCCCTGCTGGTCCACGCTAGTCGAGTTCATGATCAAACCAACTCGCTGATTGGCGAAGGGGCCCAACCCGTCGCGGAGCACCACATCCAGACCCGAAAGTACACGATTCTCCGAACCGTCCCTGGCATGGTTCTCCGCAACACCGGTCTCACGGTTTTCCGCATTGTGTTTTCCAACTTCATGATCCGGTCGAATTTGGGCTGACGCGATCACGTTCAAGATTCGGCCGGCCAGCGAGTTGACACTGCCTTTGCCGTCGGGATGGACTCGGTTACTTAAGAAAACAAAGAACAGATCCTGTTGGGGGTCGATCCACAAGACCGTACCGGTAAACCCGCCATGTCCAAAGGCCGATTCGCTCAACAGGTCGCCTTTGTTGGAAGAATAGCCGGTTTGTTTATCCCAGCCCAATCCACGTTGACCACTGGAGACCGGATACGCGCGCGTCATTCGGCGGATGGTTGCTGGTGAAAGGACGCGACGTTCGGTTGGCCCACGCCCCAGGTTCAACATCATCTGAGCGTATCGCGCCAAATCACTGGCGGTGGAAAACAATCCAGCGTGTCCCGCGACACCGCCCAACAAGAAAGCCCGCGGATCATGGACCTCGCCTTGAATCCATTGCCCAGCTCGTTGCTCGGTGGGCGCCGATCGCTCGCGAATGTTCTGAGGTGGAACAAACCCCGTTTCATTCATGCCCAGCGGTTCGAACAAGTTCTCCTGAGTGAATGCCTGCAAGTCTTGCCCCGTGACACGTCGTACAATTTCTCCCAAGACGATGAAGTTGACATCCGAGTACTTGAACTCTTGCCCCACGGGTGCCACCAGACCCAATTGGCAGATTTTCAGCCAGGCCTCGGCCGGACCTTGTTCGTAGTCGGCTAGGGCGTTGTCTGGAATCAAGCCACTTTGGTGGAGCAAGAGCTGTTCGATCGTGATGTCCTCTTTGCCGTTTGTGCCAAATTCAGGCAAGATTTCGGCGGCGGTTTGTCCAAGTCGGATGTGGCCACGTTCGCACAGTTGCATGATGCTGGTCGCGGTAGCCACTGGCTTTGTGAGACTCGCCAGATCAAACGCGGTATCGACGGTCATGGGCAGCGGTTCGGGTTGAACTTGACGCTGGCCATACGCTTGCAAAAACGCCACGCGATCGTGTCGCCCAAAACAGACGACGCATCCGGGCATTTTGTTCTGCGCGATTCCTTCTCGAGTGATTTCTTCGATCAACGCGATACGTTGCAGATCAAAACCGGCGTCGCTCAGCTCGTCACTTGGGACTTTGGTGGAAGCCCATTCGTTAGTTTGTCCGACGGAGCCTTGGGCTGCGTAGATGGAGACGTCTCGTCTTATTGATTGAAGCCCGAGCAAGCACAGGCCGACCAGCAACATTGTTTGTAAGAGTGTGCGCATCGCGTCGATTCCTCCGAGTTGTTACTTCGACATCGTTAATCGATCCAGCGGACTGACGACCGCCAAACCAGGTCGGTTCATGACATGCGTGTAGATCATCGTTGTTGCCACGTCTTTGTGACCCAGCAGTTCCTGGACGGTACGAATATCCGCTCCGCCTTGGAGCAGGTGTGTCGCGAAGCTATGCCGGAGTGTGTGCGGCGTGATCTTCTTGAGGATCCCTGCTCGCTGAACCGCACCCTGCAAGGCTTTGGCAAAGACCGACTCGTGCTGATGATGCCGCATGATTCGCCCCGAAACCGGATCCTTGGACTCGCGAGTTGCGGGAAACAAATATTGCCAGACTAGCGAGGTTTCCGCCGCGGGGTTTTTCTCGCGATAGGCGTACGGCAACCAGACTCGGCCACCGCCCGCGGCCAAATCTCGCTCATGCAACAGCCTAGCGGATTCGATCTGACGTTGCAGGTCCGCCAGTAGGGTGTCCGGCAACACGGTCACGCGATCTTTGGCCCCTTTGCCGTCGCGGATCGTCAATTGCCGAGCCTCGAGGTCGACATCTTTGATCCTTAATCGCAGGCCTTCGTAATGTCGCAGCCCCGCGCCGTACAACAGTTGGCCGAACAACAATTCGAGACCGCCCAAATTTTGGAACAAAAGGTGTACTTCTTTCGCGGTCAATACAACCGGGATTCGTTCGGGTTTCTTGGCCCGCTCGGCCTCCAAGAATTGGACTTTTCGTTTCAGCACATCGCGGTACAAGAACAGCAATGCGGAGAACGCTTGGTTCTGGGTACTGGCCGCAACTTTGTCATGGACCGCCAAATGCGAGAGAAAGTCGCGAATCTCAAGTTCTGTTGCGGTCGCAAGTTCGTCGCGCTTTAGGTAGCCGCGAAAACGCTGTACCCAGCCCAAATAAGCGTCTTCCGTTCGCAGCGCATAGTGGCGGACTCGCAGGAGCTTACGCATGTCTCGATCCAACTCGCATTCGTTGGGGTTCAAGACCCCGACCTCACCATCTTGGGCATAGAGGAGCTGGGGATCGATCTCGTTGCCATCGCTGGTGGCTGCGGGGATCGAGCGTTGGCGGCCCTCGCGGCGTTTGAGTTCGTAGAGTTTTTGTCGCATGTCAGCCAGTTCCGGATCGTCCGTTGCCAACAGATGGATCGAGTACTGTTGGATGGCTTCCAGAATTTGCAGGCGTTGCCAGGCCGGCCGGCCCGCTTGTTTCAAATGTCGCAGAAACGTCTCAACGTTTTTTCGCGAGCAATCCAACGGTTCAGCGGCGTTTTGGGCGGTAAAGGCAGCATATTGTTCGAGTCGTTTTGGGAACCAAACCTGATCGGCGGGCGCCAATTGAGCCGAGACCACGAACTGTTTGAATTTATCGAGCATCGGAGGACCGTTTCCAGCGAAGTGTAATGGGGGCATTCGTTAGCAGCCATGCTATTCAATTTGTAGCAGGCACATTCCATGTGCCGTCCGCAGATCTCAAAAAACAACTGCTTTTTGCCAGTAAAGCCAAATGGAATTTCCCTAACAACGTCCTTCGTTGAACGTTATTGCGTACAAACAGTCAGCCTCGGGCGACTTTGCGGGCCAAAGGAGACAACCTCGAGACAAACCGGTCGCCAAACGAACCACCACGCATCCCGTGGGACCGGAAGCGTGAAGGATTAAGGACATTTGGGTGGACCGAAGCAGAAATTCTAGCGTTGGGAAAGTAGGAGGGCTCTCAGCCCCCTAGAATTGGGGGGAGCTACCAGTTAAGAAAACTGGACTTCCGCTCTTTCCTACGCGAGACACCTCTCAGTCCAACCAGCCGCTCCTCAGTCTCCAGCGAGTTGGTATAGGAATATCCGCAGTCAGCGCGTGATCTCAGGAATATCACTTGTTGACTGAGTAATAAAATATATCTACACTTTGACTGAGGAAAACCCCCGAAAATATCCAGTTATCCCGCGCTGAGTGAGGATAATAACAAGTTCGCCGGCACATCCATGACCGACAAAAATGTAATCCAACCAATAAGGCTTTGACTTCGCGGAGCGACGGTAGGAGCGGAGCCGAAGGTCAAGGCCTTTGTTCAAGAAGCCCGAGGGCAATTGCCTCAGATCACGATCTCTAACCATTTTGACTATGGGTTTTTAAATCTTGGCA
>JBGSJV010000042.1:0-25990 GCA_041741535.1 Pirellulaceae bacterium | reverse complement strand
TCCTGAACGTGAGGAAAAAACACAAGCGACGACCAAAGCCGCCGCAACCGCACTCAGGAGAAGAGAAAAAGTTTGACCAGGCAACCAACCCCGGGTAGAATGCCGCCCAACCCGCCGCGATAGCGGCTTACTTGAACCAAGGGTTGCAACGGAGCGGGCGAATCGGGCGATTTGACAATGTCAAATCTCTCGCGCCAGCCCGCTGAACCCGGTCGTTATCCCGCATGAACGCATCCGACGTATTTGTTGCCTTTGTGAATCGGGCATTGGTGCCCGCGAAAGCGCAGCGGTACGTTAACCTCGCGTCAACACCGAAGGGACAGCACAAGATACTCCACGGACTTTGCCATGAGTTCGAATCCGCAATCCGTGAAAGCGCGATTTGTGACAGGGATTATTCAAAACTTTGGGAAGAACCTTGCTTCGCATTTCATTCAAAACTGGGATTCGGGGCGGAGTACTCGAAACTGACAGATGCATACAATGAACTGTCAACAGACGACAGTTGGCTCATCGTGATGCGAGACGGTACTGCCGGCATCCATCGGCCTGAATCGCGATGGGACGCTGAAAAACTGATCGGGGGATAACAAGCGGATGGAACAAAGTTGCCGTTGGTTCGCCGTTTGAATTGGATACATGATTTACGGCAACTTGGTCATCCTTTTCGTTATGCCACCTCCAGTGCGCGCGAACTTGCGGCTGATGGTTCGACGGTTGACTTGTTCTAACTCCGAAAACGATGGTGGAGAATGGGGACTTGGGGCTGCAAAATGGTTCTGACCTGAATGGAGTGCGCTCGCAAAGTTTGAACTCTGGGTCCATGTAATCGCACTAGAACTTCGAGTTCTCGAAACTCGGTTTGCGGTACTGCCAAAAACCGAACCTTCGGGACAATTTGCCTTTCCAAGACTGCAACCCCCGCGCGACGAAACTTGCGGCTGAGTGTTGAACACTGGGCTGGTTGCAACTGCCGAATGGTTGGAAGACAATGCACGTTGGGGTCTGCCGAGCGGTCGCCCACGTGAACGGAGTACGCTCGCAAGGATTCAACATTCGGTCCAAAAAACAGGCATAACAAACCGGTGCAACCGAGTGCTCGAATTACTGTGTCCCGTACCCCAAACCAATACCCTCGCACCGGTTGACCTGTCCCGTTATCGGGCAAACAAACCATCATGCCAGATAGGTGCCGGTATTGGGCAAACGAGAAAACAATGGACGACCTCAACTACTCATTTCGCGATTTGCTAACTGCAACTGCGGTGATAGCGGTGTCACTTGCGATTGTCTTATTCGCGACAAGGATCGTCGCTAACCCGAACAAATTTGCAGATTCATTGGGGCATCAAAATGCCGGATTGATGATGTTCGCCTGCACGATAGGAATTGTTGGATTTCCGATTTTGATTCTGACCGGCGGGTATTTCGCTTTGCGTAAAACCAACTCACCGCTTAAAATGCTTTACGCATTGATACTTATCGGACTTGCGGTTGCTTCAATTCCTTTCGCGTATATTGTCGCTCGCGCATGTGCATATGCGATCGTGTGAAGCGGGTGCAAGATTCCCGACAACAATCGGTTGCAGACGAAGCCCTCGAACAGCCGTTTTGACTTGCGTCGAGTCAATCGCTCGGGCTCGCTGAACCCTGACGTTATGCCACTCCCAGTGCGACGAAACTTGCGGCTGACTATTGAACGCAGGGCTGGTTGCAACTGCCGATTGGTTGGAAGACAATATCGGCAGGGGTCTGCCGAGCGGTCACCCAGGTGAACGGAGTACGCTGGCAAGGATTCAACATTCGGTCCCAAAAAATAGGCAGAGCAAACCGGAGCAACCGAGTGCTCGAAATACCCAATCCCGTACCCCAGAACCAAACCCTCGCACCGGTTGACCTTTCCCGTTATGCTTCTGAAAAGGACCTCGGGATGACTGTGAAACCAACATTGCTGCTCATGATAGCTCTCGTGGTCGCCACTCTGTCTGGGTGCGCGAGCGAAACGCCAGTGGCACGATATTCGGGTTCGATTGTCTCGCATGTCGATTCATATGGGTCTGGAACGGGAAGCAGCCAGCATTTATCGAACTTGGGCCAAATGGGTGCGGGATTTGACTATGGAGACTCATCAAGAACGGATTGGAAGGCAAGCATCAAATGGAGTTTTCTTCGGAGTGAAGGCAACTCGGATGTGTTTCAAGTTGAATGGGAGTTTAAACCACAGGGCGGATCAGTTACTCGCAAAGTCGAAGAACTTTCCTTCGATGGTGGGGTTCCGGCGAAACTTGTAGTCAATGATCAGTGGGTCATTTCGATCGAGCCAGACCATCCACCCACGGAAGCATAACAGGACAGACTTCGAGCTTGTCTTGACGACTACGACGATTTTCTGCCATTCCCCTGATCAGCAACTTTGCCCCGACTTCGATGTAGAGCTGCAAAATATCGACAAAGTTACTACCGATTCAATAGATTCTTCGAAATCGCTCGTGGGTCAGCCTTAAAATGCACTGCGATTCACGATGTCCCGAAGGATTGCAACGCGATTGACGATGATTCGAATTGCCTTGGTAAATCCGAACTGAAACGAATTGTCTCGATGCTCACTCGGCTGATTCAACGAATGAACGGAGTATCGGAAGACCGAATCGAGATCGATCCCGCCGCCGAAACCTGACGAACCACGCGATGCAACGTAGCGGAAATGGCGTTCTAAGTTTTCCTCGACATCAAGATCACTCGCGCCATTTCCGCCGGCTGATCGCCCTCTTTATTCAGGTGCTACGTTGATGTTCGAATTGGGGTATAGCGAGTTGGAATACCCGTGCGAGTGGCCGCCCAGCGAAATTGGTTACTTCCTCCCGATTCAAACACGTACCCATAATTTTTGGCGGTGGCCAAAGCGTCAACTTCACCAAATCAGGTTGAACTCGAAACACCGCAATACGGTCAAAGAAATTGATAGAAATATCTCGTACTCGCTGTCCGAACGGCCGGAATTCGGTGGTTGGCCACTTGATTCCGAACCGTTGCGTATTGCAAAGGTAGTTTCGAGGCTTCTTGCAGAAGAGCGGGCTCTTAAACGTCCTCCAGCTCTCCATCCCAATGACCCAATACCAATCCTCTTCTGGGATCCCTTCGAGGGGCTGATGCCGATGCTCGTGAAATGGGAATTCGAAATGAACATTCAGATCGATTCAATTTCGGTCATATTGCAGGCGATGGACGAAAAGTGGACGATGCAATCGTTCTTGTGTTCTATCGTCAATAGTGGCAGATGAAACAATGGACGCAAAATAACCAACGGATGAGCGGAAGTGCCGATTGGTTCGCGTTTTGAATATGGAGAATCGAATATCGGCACTCGGTTATTCTGGTCGTTAGGCCGTGCAAAGGACGCATGTGGACATCTCGTTAATTCTGTCTGAATCCGAAGTTGCTGCAGTCTCAACTGTCGGCTCGGATATCTTTGTTCGCTTCTCAGCGGCCGCGACGCGGAAGACCAGTTCGGCGGAAAGAGTAAAACAAAGTTACGGTTTCAGCAAAGGCATCGTCCTTCAACTTCGCGGCGTCCAGATCATCGGACAAGAGGACCCCAAAATGGGCCGTGTCTCCGCGGGTCGGCTTCAACTTGCTGGCGAATGGCGCAAGGAAATACCGGTTCCTTTTGAGTTCCACGGGCGAGTTCACATTGAACTCACCTTTGCCAACGGAGCCGACCTGGTGGCAGGCGGCTCAGGCATCAGCCTGCGGTTCGAAGGCGAACCAAACTTCACGGAGTCACTTGCCTGTTGAGCATGTACCCACGTGCAAGAAGCTGTTCCTCGAAAGTGGCGACCGCCCTTTGATACGGCAAACGGAGTAACAATTCCATGCACACCAAGCACGCGATCGGCCGCTTTCGAAATAGTGGCTGAACTCGCGCGTGCCTGGTGACGGCCAGCGTTCTGTCGGAAAGCCATGACGCCATGACGAAACCCCCAACACAAATTGATGGTGCTGACGTGGTTGCGTATGCGATACTCGACACAGCCGTCCACAAAGACTCAGGAACCTTACGTTTGTACGCTCATGGTACGCTGCAGACACACTTCTATGGCTTGGTCATTGCCACATATGATGTCGAAGGATTCTATCTCTTCTTCTGCAATGCAAACTGGGAAACGGAAAACGACACCCTTCACGACTCAGTGGCCGATGCCATTGAAATCGCAAGACGCAAATTTGGAATGCTGTCTGACCATTGGTCATTCTATGTTGATGAATTGCGCCCCGGCTGATGCACCGTCGTCGATGCCATCTATGTGCGCCAAAGAATCTAACCCTGACTTGAATAACAGAATGGACTGCCCGACAATTGCGCCCGACGGAAACAGGGTTCGCAGACAAATACGATGCAATTCGCGTATTCCGATTGTGTCAACTCACACTCGAAAACCGACAGAACAATTCCATGCACACCGAGCACACGATCGGTCGCTTTTGAAATGGTGGCTTAACTCGCGCGTGCTTGGCGATGGCAGTCGACGATGAAGTCCTGGATTCTTCAAGTGAGAGTTGTCACAGGAAGCTGATTCGTTCAATCTTTGGAAGGGCAGGTACCGTCGTGAAGTCGCAGCACCTCGATGAAAGAACCAAGCGATGCAACCACGTCGCCGTTTAGCCAGGATTCTGAAACAAGGATTGTTTCTTGCCGGCGACTGGGTGGTTGCCGTTGTTCCTACAAAATCAGTATGATGATTGCTTGCCAGCATTGCAGAACTCCCTACGACGAACTGCTTCGCAATAAGCAGTGGCGGGGTTTTGCATGTCCAACGTGCGAATCGGAGTCCTGTCAACGTTGCGTCGTGTCCGAGGATCAAGGAAATCAGATTTCCTATTTGCGGTGTCCCAAATGCAACGACGACAATCTGGAAGCACTCGATCTCCGGGATCGGCATTCATACTTTACACCAATTGAACGGATTGCGACTTTCGATACAGGGCTGCTGCTACCCGACGTTGCGTGGTCGGTTTATCCGCGCCGTACTGCGAGCTTGATCCGCTCCGCACTGCCAAAACTTTCCAGATTCCATCCCAGCTTTGGCTTGTTGGACGAAGAAGACAAATTGGTGCGTACGACGCTGGCCAACTGGTTTCCCAACCAATTCAACGCTAACGTGCCGATCGGATCGGGTTTTCGGTGGTAAGCCGATACATTGTGATGGTGGCGCGCACATAACGGAGTATGAAATCCTTCGATTGTCGTGCCAACTTTGGGCCGGCTTCGGCGACGGCACGTAACCAAGCAGTAAACGGGAGCCACCGATGACGCGGACTTTGGAATCCATTTATTGCGTTGGCGACGTTAGGCAGCCGTTCGACAGAGGTTAAAACTGCAGTGTTGAAGTACTTCTTCGCGTCCTTGGTTGCCGCCGTTGCCGGGATCCTCCTTGGGCTGTATTCGGCAGAAGCGATATTCGTAGCTCGCGGACATGCTGCGGCCATGCCTTCGCGTTATCGTTCCATGGGCGAAATCGGGAACGTCCACGACACTTTCTTCACCTCAAGGCTGCTCGGTGTTGTGGAACTCAAGTCGTCCGGAGGGAATTCGACCCTTTCGATTGGCAATGTTTGCGTGCCGCTGCCTACGAGCGAGGGTGTCGCCTGGACGACGGCAGCCTTTGCAACCATCCTTTTGCTCGGTTCAGCTTGTATTGCCGTCCGGGCATTGAAGACAAAACAAATTGGCAATAGAGCCTGTTGACGAGCCAATGGAACTAGCCCTGATGACTGTGCAATCCGTCGACGTCGTGTTTCGATCGACTGCCGAGCCAGTCGCAACGGATGCTGCCGCTGGGATCGATTACGAAAACAAGCACCGGTAGGCGGAGCACGAGCACAAAGCCCATGAGCCACCGTAGAGAAAAACGACGCATCGCAAACGGCGGTTTGCCTGACGGAGCAGTTCCAGCGGATGTTTCGAAGCAGATTCCCATCAGCCCTTATGGCTCCCCAAAGAAGTTCTATGTTGATATCGTGTTCAAGTGTCGCGATTGTGGACGTGAGGAAACTTGGACGGGCGAACAACAGAAATGGTTCTACGAGGAAGCCAAAGGGTCGTTGTATGCCACGGCCAAGCGTTGTCGCGACTGCAGGCAGCGATTGGCGGAGGCGAAAGAACAGCAACGACGACAGATGGCTGATTCGGACAAAAAGCCATTCGAAACGCCGGATCGATAGACTGACAGCACAAGTGCGATGGGCTGTCCAATACCATAGAATGACCAAAAGAAATGACTTTGGGTCCTGATTAAGTCTTGCCGCCAAACCTGGGCCAACCTCCGAAGGTCGCAGTGGAAAGAGACCCGTCTCGGTTTCGCGACTCCGTCGGTTCCATACATTGGGTATACTGTTTTTCCGTGGGTCTCGTTCTTGTACATGGGGATTCCACCGGACCAGTAAGCCAGCATGCTTGGCAGACCAATCAAATTCACGGCGTACACGGGATCAGCCATTTTTTCACATGGTGTCTTAACTCACGCGCGCCAGAACATGTCCCGTGTTCGCTGGCTGGCGTTAATTTCCCCCCGAAACGAGGATTTTCGATAATGAACCGACCTCACTGGATCTTTTTCATCACCGTCTTGTTTCTGATAAGTTCAACCACCTCTGTCGCTCAGGAAACGACGAATCGCAAAATACCGGAACACTTGAATCAGATCCTGAAGTGGTTGCCGGTCGATACGGAAACGCTTGTTGTTGCGAATGGCCCGTTTGAGTTGCCCGTACCGCAAAACGAGATACAACCGTTCGTAGAATTGACTCGATCCCTTTCCTACAGTCTCGTAACTCAGATTCACGGAGGGCGGCTCGCAAAACAATTGCAGGGGACGAAAGTACTGATCGCCGTTGAAGCGAGTCGGCGATTCATTTCACCCAAGAGCCTTGGCATGATGCCGTTTGAAGGTTGTCAGATATTGAAGTTTGACGACTCGGATCACGATGTGGTCCAAGCCGCCATCGAGTCCTGCTTTGAAAGGGCGTCCAAAACCGTTCAGATTGGCGACACGAAGACGGCTGTCTTGGAAAGAGAATTGGGAAACGATGAATGGTCCTTGCTTGTCGCCCAGCCGCAGCGCGGTGTGCTAATCTGTGCGACTAATCAGAGTTTCCTGGAACAGATTATTGAACGAATGAAACGCGAGAATCCAGATCGCGCACTTCCAGACAACCTGCCAATTTGGGGGCACGTCAATTTCGATGCATCTGTATGGGGCATGAGGCACTATCGCAAGGATTTCGCGGACACAGACCCTACTTCACCCCTCAGTCCCCAAGCGGCGGCAAACGTTCCGGATTCACTGGCAATAGGATTAGTATTTTGGTTTGACACAAAAGGGGAGACGGTTGCAAAGGTTCGCTATCTGAGCGGCGCCAAGGACGCGGCCCAACTCGTTACCCAGGGCTGGCAAAATCCACATGAAAATCTGGCACCAATAATCAAACAAATCGAACCTGGCGTCATTGAAATCACCGCTTCTTTCGGCGAAGACGACAATAGCTTGAATATGTTCATGTTTGTGTTGTTGGCGTACCTCGGGCACGCGATCTACCTATAATTACCGTGCGATGTCGTCAGCGAAATCGGTTGGCCGCCGTCATTACTGACAGCGACCCCACGCCTGGCAGACCATGGCAGTGACCCGGAGCGGCCGATAACGCCGGACATTTGATGACACCCTTTCAGCATTACATTCACTCGCGGTGGATCACAGAGTTCCCTGAGCGGTCACATTTGCGTGAGGAACTAGACGACGCTGGTGAGCCATGTGTTCCAGGGACAGGTCAACCGGTACATGTACGGTATCAATTGCCTTCACCTGCGAATCCCGACAACGTGTTATGCGTCGTTTTCACACCGGACGACATCATGATTAAATTCGTTGTTCCGGGATCGCATGAACATTACGACCCGGATCTGTATGGTGGGGTGGACTTCGACGGCGATAGAATGGACTTGTGGTCGGACGCCTACGACGACGCTCTTCGTGAGTACATTCGCCCAGTGATCGAGGATCGGATGTTTGTGGTGTACTATGGCAAGCGTTCCGCTCTCGTAGTCGATGTGGAAAAATTCCTTTCGCTTAACCAGATAGAAAGTTGCCATTACGAATCTTGGTCACATCACGCCAAAGCGTTCAGCTTGACGTTAAAGGGGTAACAAAACTGTGAACTGGAGCACGCGATCTTGCGTTTTTTTAAAATGGAAGCCGTACTGGTGCGTGCCTGGTTACGGCAGCCGTTATACGACAACCGCGCGAAACTTGCGGTTGACTATTGAACAAAGGCCGGTTGCAACGGCCGATTGGTTGAAAGACAATATTGGAAGGGGCTGCCGAGCGGTCACCCCCTTGAACGGAGTACGCTCGCGAAGATTCCACATTCTGTTCCCAAAAAATGGCATAACCAATCGGTGCAATTGAGTGCTCAAAAAACTGTGTTCCAAACGCTAAAACCAAACCATCGTACTGGGTAACCTGTTCCGTTAGGTGGCAGGACCGCTCTGTAGTGCCATCTTGCGTATTTGATGTTTGAAACCTTCGTGGAATGGCTAAAAGGAGAACAAGATGCCAGACGTGGTTCCGTTTTTGACTTATGAGGACGGCATTGCCGCTTTAGAATGGCTGGCGGAAGTGTTTGGGTTCACGGAGACAGGCCGCTTCACGTCCTCCGATGGGAGGCTTTCTCACGGAGAAATGTCGATCGGGGATGGACTTATCATGTTGGCCAGTCCGTCGGCGGACTATGAAGGCCCCAGGCGACATCGTGGCAACTGCGAGATTGCCGCCTCATGGTCCGCGGGGCCATGGATCATTGATGGAGTTCTCGTCTATGTTGAGGACGTCGATGAGCACTATGCTCGGGTTAAGGCTGCAGGAGCGGTTATCTTGTCTGAACCCGAGGATGGGCCACCAGCGCGACGATATCGAGTTGAAGATCTAGAAGGACATCGATGGATGTTCATGGCACGAAACTAGCCCGCACGTTATCTGCTGCAACCACACAAAGAACAACGCCTAGCCGATATGCTTGAATTCGAGTAGTGACGGTAGGACTTGCCCAGTTAGTAGATCGAAATCCTACGATACCCTACACTGAGTTACCGGGGCAGCGATGACGGTCGCAGAACAATCGCATGCAACGGAGCCGGCGGTCGGGCCGGTCTGAAGTCAACGCACCTCGCGCCGGCTCGGTGATCGTGAGCGTTATGCGACTCCCAGGACGCGGGAACTTGCGGCTGATTGATGGAACCGGGGCTGATTGCATGTGCCGATTTGTCGGAAGACAGTGTAGGTAGGGGTCTGCCGAGCGGTCACCCACCTGAACGGAGTACGCTCGCAAAGACTCAACATTCCGCCAAAGTGATCGGCATCGCCGATGGAACTCCCTAATCTCTGAGTCCTGGATGAGCAAATAATCGCACAGGCTGATTTGCTCGGTTACTCGTCGAACTTTGGTTGCGCGACGGATTGAGCCACAGAGTACACAGAGTACACAAATGAGCACGGAGTCGATCTTGCGAGTCTCCTCTGTGTTCCTCAGTGAACTCAGTGGTTTGACTTGGCTGTGGCTTGTCTGGAATCCGCGTTGATTACAATAAGTCGACCGTCGCACGGGTGCCCGGAAACAAACAACAATTAAGTTGTTGGCTGCTTGGGACTGGCGGTTGCCAAGCGGTCACCCAAGTGAACGGATTACACTCGCAAAGGTTCGACATTCGGTCCCAAGAAATTGGCATAATCAACTGGTGCAACCGAGTGCCCAAAACGCCGCTTTCCGTACCCTAAAACCAAACCCTGTCATCGATTGACCTATCCCATTCGGCCATCATTCTATGAACAATGCTGAATGTTTCGTTCGACATCTGGACCGCCTGACTGGTCGATCTGAAGACGTGATCCGTAAGATAGAGTCATCGGACCGAAGCTTGCCCGATGTTGCCGTCTTCGTTTACAAGAATTGGCCGGAAGAAGGATTCATAACAGGCTTCACCCTGGGCTTGTCTGCGGCTGCGCATCCCGATTGGAAACTGGGGCGTCCTGAACTCATGATCGCGGTCGAATCCAACGACGAAGCCTGGACCTTCGCGATAGGTTTTATGGCGGAACGTCTTCGCGGTAAAGGCCCTTTTTGCTACGGCAACACGATCAATTTCCATGCGAAGGTCAGCGACGAATCGGAACTTGATGCATTCCTGATCTTCGCCCCACCTTTCCTAGATAAAGAGCAAATGGCGGTGCAACTCAAAGACTTCCGATGCAATATCGCGGGAATGTATCCAATGTACAGTAGCGAGTTTGGACTGTACGAAGAACTGGGTTTGGACCGGTTTTGGAAACGGCCGGACTGGGATCCTTTCAACGTAAAGCGAAAGCCGATGAAGTGAGAGGCCGAACCACCGGTTGCACAGTCCCCCGTGACTGACTGTTTTTGAAGTAGAAGATCGTGGGCCCGCGCCCGCTGAACCTTAACGCTCTGCCACAAGCATGAGCAGGAGTTAAACTATGGTTCCCCGCAAAACGAAGCGTCGAGGTTCCGATGCGAGTTGCTGTCCCCTGACGTCGAAGCCGGGGTTGCGATTGGCGAGCGATGCTCAAACTGCGTCAATCAAAGGTAACTTCCCGAAGGGAATCGCACAGCCCGCTCTGCGTGCCTTATTCGCCGCCGGTTTCACGACGCTCGAACAATTGACGACGATTTCCGAGGACGAGTTATTGGGTCTTCATGGAATGGGACCAGACGCTGTGCGCAAGATACGGGAGGGACTGCACGAGAGAGGTTTGGGTTTCCGCAGATGAACCGTCATTACAGGCGTTTGTGTCGACATGAATCGCCCGAACAGTGGCCAACGGCAGCGAATGGCCGAACAATGTGTTGCAACCGGAAGCGAGGGCGGCGTCGGACCTGAAGTCAACGTTGATTGGCGGCGGCTCGGTTATCGCCTTCGTTCGTTCTAAATAGATGCTTCTTGATCAGCAGCAACTTGACCTCGCGGTAAAAATGCACGCGAAGAGTTACGCCCTGTTAAAGTGGGTAGGTCAGTCTGTTTCGTCCGGGTTACTCACCTTCCGAGCAGCCCACGAGTATTCAACGTTACCGCTGGCCGCTGCCGACTGGATTGACAAACACTATCTGAATATTCCTGAAGCCGCGCGAGTCGATCCCAAAGACATCCGTATCTTTGCCAATTTCTTCTCGACGTATCTCGAAAACTCTTTCGACCTC
Source organism: Pirellulaceae bacterium (assembly GCA_041741535.1). Lineage (GTDB taxonomy): Bacteria > Planctomycetota > Planctomycetia > Pirellulales > Pirellulaceae > M30B19. The sequence goes on along the minus strand of JBGSJV010000042.1, from coordinate 14,722 downwards.
ATTGGAAACCCGGGCAAGATCAAATTTTCGCCCGCTGCACATTGCTTTTGCCCGATGTGCAGTTGGATGATTGACGCTCCGAATCTCAAAACCAAATTGCTACGCGCCGCCGACAAGAAACATGCCCTGAAAATGCAAGTAACCTCTGTTCTACAACTGGGCATCGACGCGAGCGCAAAGCTCGACGAATCGCGAGCAGAAGCGATCGTGGCCAACAATGGCGAGGCATCTGCACTTCTTGCCTACGGACATGATCTTGTTCAAAGACTCGACGCAATAGCAAACGGCCCAGCGGTGCTCGCGTTGTGGCGGCGATTTGCCTGGAATTCCGCTGGTTCGCCAAAGCCGAAATTTCGATTGTCGACTAACATGATATTGAACGCGGAATCTGAATTGCGAACCTTGTTAGTGACTCAATGAGTACGAACTTAATGATCCGCAGGGAGTGGAAAAGGCGATCGAGTCACCCCATAATCACGATCACTCGCCCCATTTCCGCCCGGTGATCGCCAGCCCTTTTCGACAGAGAATGCACCTAGAGTGAATACAAACCCGTATACTCCGCCTCGCGCTGAACTTGGCGTTGCGCCACATCGGTGGGTCGGCTCGACGATCGTGGCAGCCGTGTTGCTTTACCCACTGATCGCGTTGACCTCGTTGTATGTGACCTGGGGACTTGCGACGCTGCAGCTTGGGCGTCCCCCGATTCCCTATAATGAGCATCCGGATGGATTTGCCATCATGGTATCGGGCTCCGTGACTGCCATCCTTCAAATTCTTGCGCCCCTGGCGGTTCCACTCGGATTCGTCGTTTCGATATTGTTTCCGTTCGCACAGGTCCACACACCGTCCTCGGTCTTTCTTCGTAGCGCATCTTTGCTGGCATACACCGGAATCTGTGCGGCGGTATTTTTCGTTCTTTCGCATGATCCCTATCGTGTGGCAGAATGGTTTTGGGATTGACCGGCACTTCCATGATCCCAATTGCTCGTGTCGTCCTATTGATTCTCTTCGGTGTCATTGGCATCAAAGGCATTGGCGACTTCGCTTTAACATCTAATTGAACTTCACTCATGACGGACAACCCCAACCTTGCCAAGATTCGGACGGTCGAGGTCGATGGTCCCAACGGTCCGATGATTGCGATCATGGCGAACTTTAACTTTGATCCGCCACGATCGGATACGATGGTTCGTCGCGCTGTTGGTACGATTCTTAGCCAACGAATGTGTAGCCCTCCCGAAACTAACCCACTGTTGGTGACCACTGTCGGTGAGGTAACGCTTGATAAATTCCTTCGGAAATGGCACGATGTGGTCGCGGCTGACCCAGCAATGTCGGCTTTCATGGCTATGATGGTGGTTGCCGATGTTGTGCGCAGCGCGGAATCCGGAGAGCGCCTAGAATCCGAATCGCTTATCGCGGGTACTTGACCCGAATTGGCAGATACCAAAAAAAGGCACCCGAGTTGCCGATCGGGCGTTTCCTGGAATCGAAGTCTCTTGGCGGCAATCGAGTGATTTGGGTCGTTCCTCTTTCCAATTAGACGTCGGACATTCAAATGTCAAATCTTAGAATTACGGAGATTAAGGCCTTCGTTCCGTCGAAGGACTTTGAACTTTCGAAGCAGTTCTATCGTGACCTGGGTTTCACCATGGCTTCCGACGGCGACGGCATCGCCTACTTCCACTTTGAGCATGTGAGTTTTTTGCTGCAAGACTTCTGTGCAGAGGCATTCGCAGAGAACTTCATGATGCACATTTTGGTCGAGGATGTTGACGCTTGGTGGTTGCATGTCCAGAAGAGTCAGGTCGTCAACAAATATGGAGTCCAGGTCACTCCCATCGAGGTTCAACCATGGCGAATGCGGGATTTTTGCTTGTCCGATCCCGCTGGTGTGCTCTGGCGGATTGGCCAAAACATCCACTGAGCTACTAGTGCTTTGTCACTACTTAATTTTAGGGTGGGTCTGGTAAAGGTGTCAGGAGTCAATTGCCGGAACGGCCCTGCGGGTGCTTCGCACAATTGACTCCTGACACCTTTACCAGACCCCTATTTTTAGCTGTGACAAAGCACTAGTAAGTTGCTTCAACCTCCGAAGAGAACTTGGTATTCATTACATGATGACTGGAACAGAACTCGCGCGACCGTTTCTTCCCACTAGAGATTTCGAGCTGTCCAAACGCTTCTACGAGGCGTTGGGATTTGAAAAAACTTTGGATAGCGAGGTCGCCATCTTTCGCGCTGGAAGCGGGGGATTCTTGCTTCAACGTTACTTCCAGGAAGATTGGGCAGCCAACTGCATGATGCAACTGATGGTAGACGACTTGGACGCCTGGTGGTCGCATGTGGACTCACTGGAACTGGCCAAACACTTCGGTGTTCCAGTGCCGAAGCCCCCGGCTTTGCAACCGTGGGGACTACGAGTGGCGTATGTGGTTGATCCGGCTGGTGTGTTGTGGCATATCGCTGAGCGCCGGGACGGCGTCGACCATGATCTCTAGGGCCAAGTACAAGTTTTATTAGTAGAAAGCACGAGTGTTGCCTCAGGCGAAACAACGTTGTCGACACGGAGCAAGGCGAACGGACAATCGCCCGCACAGGAAAACCTCATTCAAAGCACCTACGCGGGCCGCTCACGCCAATAAGTCGTGGATCACCGTGTCGTGAACAACAAGACTAGACTTTCGAGTCAACTCGCGAGTCGTGTGCCTTTGGTCCGCTGATGGTTGGCCACGACCAACGAGATTTTGGTGGAGAATAAAAACTGACGCGGTGATAGCCGAACTCGACTTTCCGTCGACCGCTCGAATTCCAAAAGCCGAAGAGATGTTAGCCACTAAGAAGGCTGAAGCTGCAGCAGCCACTGGTGAAGAGCCCGAGGACGCTCAGGACCAGACCGATGGTGAGCATGGTGCTACCCTTCTGCGACATCTTGCCGTTGCCCATTTGCATGGTATCGATAATACCGAGAGTCAAACCGATAATGTTAAAGACAAACGTACAGGGAAGTACCAAACCCAAGATCCCCATCACGAGGACCAAATGGGAGCGGGGTGCCGGCAATTGTTGCTCGTATGGCAAGGCTCCTGCGGGAGAGGTGTTCGAACCGCGATAGGTTGGTGGAATATACCCAGCGGCTCCAGGTCCGGGACCAGGGATCGGTGTGCTGCCCAGGACGGTTGGTGAGATCGGGGCGGTGGATGGAGTAACCGGGATCGGTGTGGAAGTCGCGGCCATGTGTCCGACCCAGCCGACGCCCGCCTTGTCTGCTTTGCCAGGCACTTGAGACTGGAACAATCGCTCCAAGGGAGTCCATTGCGTAAAATCGCCACCTTGAAAGAGTGTTCCTGGCCCGAGGTTTCGCGCACGTACTTCGGCCTCAAAGGCGGCTCGACTGAGGTTCCCTAAAATGATGCCATCCGGCATCTTGAGCGACCAAGTCCCGAGGTCGATGGAGCCTGGAGCGGTGGGCTGATCCGCAAATGGGCCTACCGTGGGAACGCTCGTTGGATTGTAACGCTGCAGTGCGTGGCAATTTGGGCAACGAATTGTCTTCTCGCGGTGCTCCGCCCTGATCCGCAGACCGCAACGACACTCACTACAATGAAATTCCAAGTATTCCATAAGTCGGCAAACGGAGGGGCTCGAGATGCGGGTCAGCTGGCAGTTTCGCTTTTGACCGTTGTATCTTGGCAGAATTCCGTCCGCAATTCTAGGCTTTGTTTTAAAAGTGGTCTGCCGCCAATAGTAGAGCGAGCGCCCCGATCGCTCCTGCGGGAAAACGACTTCAGCTTTCGAATGTCGCCAGGAGACAAGGTCGCCGATACGTAGTCGCGAGTGTTCCGATCGTTCCCGCAGCCAAAGAACTCGCGTCACTCGATAGAACAACGTCCCAACAGTCACTTTGGCATTTCCTACCCAACTTGGGGCATGTCTGCTAAGATACGTGATCACGATTCGGAGAATCGCGTGACATGCCTGCGGCAAACGGTGTCAAGTGCTCGCAAGACAAGGATCCGACCGTTTAACTCCATCCCATTGGGGCTTCAATTCCATGTCCACCGCTGCCAACTTCATCGAATTGGTTCGACAAAGCCAATTGATCGCTCCTGCCGACTTGGAGGCAGCTGTCGCCGGGTTCGAACCGAACTCGGCCAAAGTCAAAACAGTCCAGGAAGCGACGGCCGCCGATATGGCTCGGCATCTGATCCGTCGGGGGTTGATCACGACTTGGCATGCCGAAAAACTCCTGTCGGGCAAAAATAAAGGTTTCTTCTTGGGCAAGTACAAGCTATTGGAGCCATTGGGCGCCGGTGGCATGAGCTTTGTTTACTTGGCCGCGAACCAATTGCTTGGTCAACGTCGGGCAATCAAAGTTTTGCCAAAATCCAAGGTCGCGGACAGTAGCTACTTGGAGCGATTCTATCGTGAGGCTCGCGCGGCGGCTCAACTAAACCACCCCAACATCGTGCGCACGTTCGACATCGACCAGCAAGGTGACCAGCACTACATGGTGATGGAATTCATCGATGGCGAAGATCTTTCCAGCCTAGTCAAGCGACTTGGTCCGTTGCCCATCAAAGACGCCGTGAACTACTTGCGGCAAACCGCAGCGGCCCTCCAACATGCTCATGGAGCTGGCTTGATCCATCGCGACGTCAAGCCTGGTAATTTGTTGCTCAACAAACAGGGCCAGGTGAAGCTGTTGGACTTGGGACTCGCCAAGTTCATTGGTCAAACATCAGACCTGACCATGGTTCACAATGAAACCATGATGGGCACCGCGGATTTTCTTTCGCCGGAACAAGCGCTCAACAGTCACTTGGTCGATCTACGAGCCGATATTTACTCGTTGGGTGGCACCTTTTATTACTTTGTCGCGGGCCATCCGCCATTTCCGGACGGTACGGTCGCGCAGCGTTTGGTGCGTCATCAATCGGTTGATCCGCCAACTTTGATTTCGTTGCGTCCGGACTGCCCCGAGTTCCTGTCGCAACTATGCGGATGGATGATGCAAAAGAAGGTCGACGAGCGATGTCGGGACTGTGGCGAGATCTTGGCCTGGCTGGACAAATGGCAGCGAGATCCTTCGATCGCCCTGCCCTACCCCGGTCAACGATCGACGACTTCGTCTGCAGCCGCACCCGAGTCAAACACCGGAATGCCCGCAAGCCCTTCCTTGCTCATTTCCTCCGTAGAGCCCAAGTCAAATAAGCCCAGCAAGCCGCAAGTTCGCCGCCGCTCCAAGGCCGGTGGTTATTGGTTGTTGATTGGCTTGTTTTTGTTGTTGGTGGGAGCGATTGTCGGTTTGTTCGTGGCGTTTCAGAATATTGATTGAAGGTAGGCTCTGTCACCAAAGGGGTCCGACCCTCTCCGGTCATGCCTTGTTGTCCGAGATTTTTGCCTGCCCTCCAAAGGGTCAGCCCCCTTTGGGGACAGAGCCTAGTGCTTTGTCACCATTTAATTTTGGGGTCGGTTTGGTAAAGGGGTCAGGAGTCAATTGCCGGAACGGCCTTTCGGGTGCTTCGCACAATTGACTCCTGACCCCTTTACCAGACCCCAAGTTTTGGTTGAGACAAAGCACTAGTAACGTTCGCCAGAATGCGGGCTATGTTTGACCGAACGGTCGTTTTCTTGGTAGAATCTAGAGTGCGGGCTAGACAGATGTATCGCCGCTCTCTCCGCATCTCCTCTAATCAGAAACTCTGCCGAACATGAAACTGCTGGATTTCGACGTCGCGAAGGTGTGGGTTCTGACCTTGGTCCTTTTCATGGTTGCAACGGGGTGTCCTGTCTTGGCTCAGGATGCTCCCGCCAGTATCAAAGTGACTCAACTGAAAGCCCATTTGGATTCGGCGGAGACGGCTTACCGGGCCCAAGACGTTGCCAAGGTCACGGAACATGTCAACGCTGCAACCGCCGTGCTGGAAGAAATCTTGCAGGCCACTCGGAAAGCTGACGTGCCAGAAATTCGAGCCCAACACAAACGTTTGGTGGCGGCTCATCGAATCCTGAAGGCCGCCAAAGCCAAGCCAAACCCGCTGCCTACGTTGAAGTTCAACTATGTCGAGTCCGACCCATCCGAATCAGAAATGAGTGTCAACCGAGTTTCGTTCCAAAATACGATCGCACCTTTGATCGCGCAGAAGTGCGGAAACTGTCACGTCCGCGAAGCGCGGGGGAACACGAGCTTGGCGACTGCTGCGGATTTGGCCAACCATGTTTTTCCGGGCGACAGCAGTCGCAGTTATTTGTTCGAGATCACCGCCAACAACACGATGCCCCCAAACAACAACAAACTAACGGATGACGAAAAGAAAACCCTCAAGCAATGGATTGACGAAGGTGGGCAATTGGACCCAGGGCAAACCATGTTCGACTTGCGACCGTTGGTGCAGCCGGCTCAACCGGAAAACATGCCGGAGGTCGCCCGCGCGACTGAAAACGACACGGTATTTTTCGCGAAAGACATTGCTCCGCTGTTGGCCGAATCATGCAATGGTTGTCACATTGCGGGGAACAACCTGCGAGGGGGCTTGTCGGTCGAGAACTTTACTCGCCTGATGCGCGGCGGTGATTCAGGGGCAATGATTGTACCGGGCAACCCCGACGAAAGTCTGTTGATCAAGAAGCTCAAGGGCACCGCGGATGGGCAACAAATGCCAATCAATCGACCGAAGTGGTCGGACGAACAGATCGCATTGATCAGCACCTGGATTCGCGAAGGGGCTCGCTTCGATGGACTTGATCCGGCTCAATCGGTGGTGGACTTGGCTCAACGCAGTGCGATTCAAAGCATGACGGCGGAACAATTGGACCAGCGACGGTCCGAACTCCTGGTGAAGAACTGGAAACTGGCCTTGGTCGATCAACCATTCCAGCAAGGGCAATCCGAGCATTTTGCGTGGATCGCCGGTGAAAAGGTCGACGCCAAACGCCTGGAACAGTGGGTCAAGTTGGCGGAGCAAGCGTTTGAGCAGCGAGAAGCCGCGTTGGGGATCGACCCCCAGAACGCCTTTGCACGAGGAAAAATCGCCTTGTTTGTCCCCGGTTCGAACTACGACTATACGGAGTTCGCCAAGATGTTGAGCCAGCGTGAATCCTCGGGAAGTCTGCGCGGTTATTGGGCGCAAACCTTGGAAGGACCTTACATCGTATTGGGAGCTTCGCTAACGGACGAGCAAATTGAAGAGAACTTGTCCCAATGGATTGGTGCGGCGATGGTCGCGAATCTCGCACCAAGTTTACCCGTCTGGTTTTGCGAAAGCGTTGCGTTGGGCCTTCATGATGATCGACGTCATCGAGGTCGCGCCGAAAACACGCCTTCGCCCGCGACTCCGGCTGATAGTGTGCAGCGTTGGCTGGAAGGTCGCTTGGATCCCAACAACAAACAGCTCTTGGATCAAGCCGCGTCGCTGGCCTGGAAGAAACAACGACAAATGCTCAAGTCGATTTTGGAAGAACTTCAAGCCGGGAAACCACTCGAATCGGTCTTGAAAGCTCGATCGGGCGGGTCGGTTGCAGATTTTGTGGCCGCCTTACTTCAATGAGTTAAGTGATTGTGAAAAGAGATGGCAAAGGGCGATGGCCAATGCATCGGCCACGTCATGCGGTTCGGGCGTAGTCTTTAATCCCAAGTGATGACAAACGGCCGCCTGCATCTGCTCCTTCGGGGCACGGCCATGTCCCGAAACAGTCTTCTTGACCGACGTCGCGGCATAACTCGTCACGGGCACGTCGTGTTCCGCAGCGGACAACATGATGACCCCGCGCGCGTGTCCCATCAGGATCGCTGGTTGTGTCCGTTCGTAATGCGCATACAACTGCTCGATCGCCATGACCTGTGGACGGCATTCGGTTAAGATTTCATCCAGCGACTTTTTTAGTTCTTGCAACCGCAGTTCCATGCTGCGGCCAGCGGCGACCCGGATCACGCCCGCTTCCACGATGCGAATGCGTTGCTTGGTCAGGCCAGGCGAAAGCAGCGGAACGACCGAGTGTTCTTGAACTGCGTTGGAACTTAGAGCGGGACCAGAACGTTGGGTCGGACTTGGTACGACCGGGGTCTGCCATTCCAAGACGCCGTAGCCTGTGACCCGCAATCCGGGGTCGATACCAATGATGCGTTGAGTCGTCGTGGCCGCGTTCAGCGTGAAGTTCTCCCTGGAAATCGGCAGCTTGTTCGGCACCCCAACCATGCTCCCGAGACGCCGCAGCGACATTAGAATGGATTCGGCCGAAATTTCCAACGGACATTCCGAACCCAACCCTAACTCGTTATGTCCACGGTTCCAGGGGAGAGCCGGAGGAACGTTGTTTCACCGCATTACGGTTCCATTTGGGTTTAAACGTGATAAGTGTCATCCAAGTTCGGTGGCCGAATCACTCGGCGACGCAACGCTGGGTGACAAATGGACAAAATGGGTTACCGCCCAGAGTGGCGTCACGGAGCGAGTTGGCCGCGAATGAAATTCTTCGGTAGACATCTGGTGGACAATCAGACCCGCATCACGAGTGGTATCGTCGCACCAACAAGCCGACACAAAAGCAAGAGACGATGAACAAGAAAAAACTAATGGCGATGGGCGTTCCCGTAACAGCGGTGGTTCCGGCCATCACTTGCATTCAACGCGCGGCCCAGAATCGCGAAGACAAACGCAAGCCGCACTTGGTGATTGCCGAAATACTGCAAGCGCCCGAGTCCTTCCTGCATGACCCGGTTTGGTCGGGGTTTGCCGAAGCGGTGATCGAGGACCGCCAATACGAGCCGGAGTCGAGTATTGGCTACCAGATTTTTGGTGACGACATCGATGATCAAGCATTGTTCCAGATGCAGCAAGCATGCCGAGTTCCGGGGGCTCGGGCCGCCGCAGTGATGCCGGACGCGCACGTGGGGTACGGTTTGCCGATCGGCGGTGTGTTGGCGACGGAAGGTGTTGTGATTCCTTATGCGGTGGGAGTGGATATCGCGTGTCGGATGCGACTGTCGATAACAGACTTGCCAGCGGAACTTGTCGAAGAGAACGACCCGAAGCATTGCCACGCGTTGGACAGAGCTTTGGAGCGGGGCACGTTGTTTGGAACGGGCGGCAAGTTCAAGGCTCGGCATGATCACGAGGTCTTCGATCACGACTGGACGGTAACCGCCGTAACGCGTGAGAACAAAGACCGCGCGTGGAATCAATTAGGAACCAGCGGCAGCGGGAATCACTTCGTGGAGTGGGGCGTGATCGAATTGCCTCAGGACGACTTGGGTTTACCAGCCGGACGTTATGTAGGTCTGTTGAGTCATTCGGGTTCGCGGGGAGCGGGTGCCGCCGTGTGTGCTCGCTACAGTCAGATCGCGCGGCAGAGTTTACCGCCACGCTACAAAGAGGACACGCACTTGGCGCATTTGGCATGGTTGTCGTTATCCAGCCAAGCGGGCCAAGAGTACTGGGCCGCGATGAACTTGATGGGCCAGTACGCGGCGGCCAATCATCAAGTGATTCACGAAAGTGTGTTGCGATTGGCGGGTGCAAAGCCGTTGACCGTGATCGAGAACCATCATAATTTTGCGTGGGAAGAAGTGCATGATGGTAAGTCATTGATCGTGCATCGCAAAGGCGCGACTCCAGCAGGTGTCGGTGCTTTGGGAGTGATCCCCGGCAGTATGGCCGCACCCTGTTTTGTGGTCCGTGGGAAAGGTGGAGCAGGCAGTATCGATTCTGCTTCGCATGGAGCCGGGCGGCAAATGAGTCGCACTGCTGCGTTGTCGAAGTTTAAGTGGGCCGAGTGGAAAGACCATTTGCGACACAAGAATGTGCGATTGTTGGCGGGCGGCTTGGACGAGGTGCCGGGCGCGTACAAAGACATCCGTCAAGTGATGGCGGCTCAAGAAGACTTGGTCGAGTCCATCGCCACGTTCCACCCACGCATTGTGATGATGTGCGGCGACGGCAGCCGAGCGGAAGACTGACGATCCTCGCTCAACAGCCGATACACCCGAACATCTCTTCGCCGACGAGGTTAACCGCGTGAGCACAGCATGGCTGGGCGGGAATCCGACCAACCATGCGCCGCTCCGCGCGTCAGTGTTTGCACCCGAACATCTCTTCGCCGACGAGGTTAACCGCGTGAGCACAGCATGGCTGGGCGGGAATCCGACCAACCATGCGCCGCTCCGCGCGTCACCCTCAAGCCATGGACAACTTCCATCATTGGAGTTCGCTGCCGTTCGTTCTCGTTGACGATCGATTTCCACCCGGCGCCCCGCAACTGCTATACTTGACGCGCGAGATCATGCAGTCGGTCACCAAAGGTTCGAATCACCATGGATCACTCTGGTGTAGTCGACGGCGGGTGGTTTCTGACATTGCTTCTTCGTTGAACCGACAAAGGTGAAACCATGCGCGCCGTATTAGCTCTGGATCAGGGAACGACTAGTTCCCGAGCGATTCTGTTCGATCGTGATGGCAAAATCCTAGCAGTGGCCCAGCGAGAGTTCCCACAGTACTTCCCACAGAGCGGTTGGGTAGAGCACGACGCGTCAGAGATTTGGCAGTCACAATTGGCAGTCGCCCGCGAAGTGTTGCAATTGGGAAAACTGGCGGCCAACGAGATTGCCGCGATTGGGATCACCAACCAACGCGAAACGACCGTGGTTTGGAACAGGCACACGGGTCAGCCGATTGCGCGGGCCATCGTGTGGCAGGATCGCCGGACCGCCTCGTTTTGCGATTCGTTGCGGGATGGGGGACACGAGCAGCGGGTTGCTCAACGAACCGGTTTGGTGATCGACCCCTACTTCTCCGGCACCAAACTGCGGTGGATCCTGGACCATGTTGAGGGAGCGCGGCACCTGGCTCAGCAAGGTGATCTGGCGTTTGGCACCATCGATTGTTGGTTGTTGTGGAATCTGACGGGTGGACGAGTGCACGCAACCGATGTTTCCAACGCGTCGCGAACGATGTTGATGAATCTCGAAACAGGCCAATGGGACCAAGACTTATTGGAATTATTGCAGATTCCCAGATCGGTGCTGCCGGAGATTTGTCCATCAAGTCACTACTTTGGGGAAACTGCGAGAGGCTTGTTTGATTGCCCGATCCCATTGGGTTCGGCGGCCGGGGACCAACAGGCCGCTTTGTTCGGCCAAAATTGTACTCGGCACGGGATGGCCAAGAACACGTATGGGACGGGTTGTTTCATGCTGATGAACATCGGCGACAAGCCCCGGTGTTCGACTCACAAGTTATTGACCAGCGTTGCTTGGCGGACTCCCGCAGGAACGCAGTACGCGTTGGAGGGTAGCGTTTTCATCGCGGGAGCGGCTGTGCAATGGTTGCGAGACGGACTCGGGATTATCGAATCGGCGGCCGAGGTCGAAGCGTTGGCAGCCACGGTCCCTGATAGTGATGACGTGTATTTGGTGCCTGCCTTCGCCGGATTAGGAGCTCCTCATTGGGATGCTTACGCGCGCGGGATCGTGATCGGCATCACACGCGGGACTACCAAAGCACACTTTGCTCGAGCAGCACTCGAAGGGATCGCTTTTCAAGTTGCCGATGTGCTGACGGCGATGCAACAAGACACAGGCATGCGAGTGGCCGAATTGCGAGTCGACGGTGGTGCTGCTGCCAACAATTTGTTGATGCAATTTCAAGCGGACCTATTGCAGGCACCCGTCGTGCGTCCCCGGGTGATCGAGACCACGGCACTGGGCGCTGCGTTCCTCGCCGGTCTCACCGTGGGCTTTTGGAATTCGATGGAAGAGATCCAAGCGGTTTGGCAAGCCGAGCGAACCTTCCTGCCGGAAATGTCGGAGGCGGAGGCCAATCGCCGACGAGATCGTTGGCACGAAGCCTTGCAAAGATCGCGGGCGTGGGACCGACCAACTTCCTGAGGCGACAGATTCGAGGCCTTGTCCCAACAGGGGCCTGACCTTCTTCAGTCGCGTCTTTTTGCCCGGGATTATTTATGCCCACGAAAGGATTAGCCCCCTGTTGGGACAAAGTCTAGAAAGGCGGAGACACGATGCAGCGCGACATAGGAATCAAACAACTCAGCGAGCGAACCACCCCTTGGGATGTGCTTGTCATCGGCGGCGGTGCAACGGGAGCCAGCATCTTGTTGGATGCAGCGGCACGAGGATTTTCGGCGATCTTGTTGGAACAATCGGACTTCGGGAAAGGCACTTCCAGCCGCTCGACCAAATTGGTGCACGGTGGCGTTCGGTATCTGGCCCAAGGCAATGTGTCGCTCGTGCGCGATGCGCTGCGGGAACGAACACGGTTGAGAGACAATGCGCCGCATGTTGTCAAAGAATTGTCGTTCTTGGTACCGTGTCGCAATGGGTGGCAGCGTTGTTGGTATGGAGTTGGTTTCAAGGTTTATGATCTGCTGGCGGGACGAAATGGCTTTCGCAAATCGCGAATGCTGGGGCAGCGTGCATCCCTGCAAGCGGTGCCGACGCTCCGTCCCGAGCAAGCGGCCGGTGGGGTTTTGTATTCCGACGGGCAATTTGATGACGCTCGCTTGTTGATCAACATTTTGCAAACAGGCGTCGAACGCGGCGGGATCGCACTGAATTATTTTCCCGTGACGGACTTGCTGAAAGACGCAACAGGAAAGGCAACGGGCGTCGTTGCAAGTGACCTTGAATCGGGGCAAACATTCCAAGTCCATGCTCGTGTGATCATCAATGCAACCGGTCCGTTTTGCGACGTGGTACGACAAAAAGATTCGGTGGACGCCAAACCGTTAGTAACCACCAGCCAAGGGGTCCATTTGGTTCTACCCAAGCATTTTCTACCGGGCGACACGGCCGTGATCGTACCGAAGACCAACGACGGGCGAGTGATTTTCATGATTCCCTGGCAGAACCACGTCGTGGTTGGTACGACCGATACGCCGTTGGACAAAGCCGTCATGGAACCGATCGCCCAGCAGCGTGAAATCGATTTTTTGCTGACAACGGCCGCGCTTTACCTCACCCAACCTCCAACCGTTGCGGACGTCTTGAGCGTGTTTACCGGAATTCGGCCTTTGGTGCGTCCCGACAAGGACACCAAGTCCACGGCTGGCATTTCCCGCGACCATACGATCGTTCGTTCGCCTTCGGGCATGATCACGATCACGGGGGGAAAATGGACGACGGCGAGGAAAATGGCACAGGATTGTTTGGATCGAGCCATCCAATGGTGTGATCTGCCGGAGCGTGCGTGCCAAACCATCCACTTGCCGCTCCATGGAGCTGGCCCGAAAACGGAGCAAGGACCGTCGGTAGAAAATAGTTATGGCACCGACGCGGACGGAATTGAGCAACTTGCTCAACAGGATGCCGCTTTGGCGATGCCATTGGTGTCGGGATACCATCTCCGAGGCGCGGAGGTGCTGTGGAGCGTTCGTCACGAAATGGCACGAACCGTGGAAGATGTTTTGGCCCGCCGCAGTCGTTTGTTATTCCTCAATTGTCAAGCTGCACTGCTAGCGGCACCCACCGTCGCCGAATTACTGCGACAAGAATTGAAACGAGACTTGGAATGGAGTGAACAGCAATTGCGTGAATTTGCTGAAGTGGCGAAGGCCTATACGGTTGACAACGTATTGGATTGCTGAAATCACGACGAAGAACGGGTGTTGGCGGTGCAGCTCCAGCTGTGCAAACTTGCGCTGCCACTGGTCGAGCCAATGTGGCAACGCTGTGAAGCATTTTGACAGGCGACCCTAGGCCCGAATGGGCCGAAACAACCCTAGCCGGTGTGCGCGAGCCACCGGTTAGGAATGGTCTCTTGGTCAGGAATGGCCTGAAAGGCCGACACAACGACACAGGATGCGCCAATAAAAATGCTCCACAGCACTGCCAGTGTGGGGCGGAGGGAAACATGGTCGGCAGTGACTAATGCGTAAAGTTCACGGCACTGGACGCGGCCAAGTTGGGCTTCGCCACGCGGCTAATCCTTGAGGGCTGCCGTGGCGTCGAACTGCAACCCGGTGATTGCCAACAAGCCCTAGACCAGATGCGCGCGGCTGGGGTTGAAATTATCTAAAGTCGAAATGAAGGATTCATCGCCAAGGATCAGAAGATGAAATCCCCCGGTCAGCGGCAGTGGCGCCAGGCTACCGAGAACTTCGGTTCTTGATCCGTATCAAGCATTCGATCGCAATCGCCTAAATTACCCAAACGTTACAGTTCGGGAGATCGTTACGTATTCGACGCGCGGAATCTTGAGCGAACCCCCTCAAGTGGCCCTCAGAATTGGGTATGATATCGGGGAAAGCCTGAGTTCCATGGCCCAGGGTTCTGGGAAAACAAAGGCACATCGGGGATTGAGATTTCTATGTGGATGTCGGCCATCAACTTCTTATCGCGATCAACAAATTTGAAGCCCTTTCGACCGATTGTCTGCGGTAGCATGTTGCTTCCGGTCCTGGTTGGCATGTTGGCGGCTGTGGCCGATGCGAAAGAGAGCAACCACTTCCGAGTTGCGGCATCGGAGTTCCGGCCAGCGGCAAATGCCATTGAAGTCGTATTCGCTCAGGATACCACCACCGAGAGCGACAGCCCACGTGAGGTTGATCCGCCGAACAAGGACGAGTCGGACTCCAAGGAACCATCCAGCCCTGCGGCTCAGGAACGCAGCATGTTGGAAATGATGTTTACGGGGAATCCCTTCGGTATCGCGATCGTCGTATTGATTCTGTTGCTTTCATTGATCAGTTGTATTTTGATTGTCGA
>JBGSJV010000041.1:0-61197 GCA_041741535.1 Pirellulaceae bacterium | reverse complement strand
GATTCATTATGCGGCACCCGGTTTGTTGGACGGTGCGTGGGATGCCGAGGGTGACGTGTTGACTGCCCAGTTGACTCAGGCACCACACTCGGGCGCGATCGTCGTGTCGTCCGACGGTTCGTTTATCTTCTGGCCGGAAGTCCACTTCGTGGGCATAACGGAGTTCACGATCGAGATCTTCGATGGCCAGTTGATCACGCCCGTCGTTTATCGCGTGGAGGTTGTACGACCGACAATTTTGCCACCCAACTTTGGCATCCCTGCCGAATCTGGTCCACCACTGCACGTACTGGACCCGGATGAACGAGCCGAGCGCGACCCGAAGAATGGCGATGTAGAACCGCTAATTACAGCGGAGCCCAAGTTCAATGAAGCGGTTATGGCCCATCATGGTGAGCATCCACTCGTTTCGCTTGAAGATCAGCAAATTCCGACAGAAAACGCCACTACAGTATCTTCCGTTCGAGGTGTGCCATCTGACGACCAAGGAATCGGCAATCACCTTAACTTGCGGGAATGGACCGAGCCGCACACGAACTTCGCTTGGATTAATGAATGGCAACAGACTCGGCCGGGTCAGTACGAACTCGAGTTATTGCAACTCGGTCGCTTGCCGGAGGTGACGAGTCACGAAGGAGACCTGTTTGAACTGGGGCTTTTGAGCTCCCAGCTCGCGGGTTCGTGGGAAATGGAATCGTTTGCTCTGCCCAAGACCGGTTCCGCGCATCCGGAATGGGCGCCAATGATCTCGTCGCACTTGGAGTTAACCGTGAGCCTGGGGGCAACCGCTGCCTGGTTGGCATTCCACGGACGAATGTTAGCCGCAGCGGCCGCTGCCAATGCACTCCGCGAAGCCATCGATCCGACCCGGCTGCTGGAACAAGCAGCCGACATGAATTCAACGTTCGACTAAGAGACCTCGAAGGTCCGGCGAGTTACGCAAGTGCTTTACTTCTCGACGTTTTTACGGATCGATGGCCTGGTTCAGGTTCCATCGCTCCAATTGACTGCAAACGGAAGCAGCATCAACCCCCTCGTCGGCCAACGTATCCAGATTCCACAAGTCCAAAAATATGCGTTGTTCCGTTTGCCGTGAAATTTGCAGCGAGGTCCGAAACGTTTCGACGACCGCATCTAATTCCGGCAACTGAACGTGCCTTTGCTCAATTAGCCAATCCATCACACCATTCCCGGTTCGCAATGGTATGAGACTTGTGACTTCGCTGCCACATTGGAGCGTTTGATGCACACTGGCCAACGTATGTTCCACCATTTTATCAGCCTCCACTCCGGGTGCTGGTAACAACAAGAAAGTCCGAATTGAAATCTTGTGCTCCAACAAAAACGTGCACGCGGATTTATAATCGGATAGTGACATTTGCTTGTTCAGCCACGCCAAAATCATTGCGTCGGCGGTCTCCAGTCCCATGGCCACTTGTAATTGGCCTCCGAGTTGTGCGGCAAAATCGACGACTTGGCCTGACACTAATTTCGGATGGTTCTCAACGACAACCAACTCAAAGTCCCGGACCAGTCGCCCAAGTTCGGTTCGTTCGGCCGTTGGTACCACTTGCGGGTCGAAAAAGTTGCTGGCGTTGTATAGCTTGATGATTTCGCGATGAGTGATTTGAGGCAAGATCGCCTCCAACTGAGTCACCAATGAACCAGCCGGTGGTGGCTCCGCCACTGTGTTTTTCCATAGGTCGCACATCAAACAGCGAAACGGACACTCTTTACCAATCAGGAACACCGTGGTTGCTTGTTTGGGAACGCCATACGCGTCACGCTCGATTTCTGTAACCGTAGCTGGTGCCGTGGAAGGATCGACCATGGACCGTTGCCCACGCATCTGCAGAATCGTTTTCGTGTCAACCTTGGGGAGCATCGGTACTCGCGCCAGTCGTGATAGACGTGATGGTGAATTGGGACGTTCTGTAGTATAATCGTGACGTGATTTCCTCCAAAGTAGTGGTGAAATCCCGTCATCCATGGTCGTCCTGAAGCGAAGAGTCAGAAGTATGCATTTGATTTCCTGGTTTGAACGAACGGGCCGAGCAAAAATGCTGCATGATTTCAACAACCGTCGATTCATTTCGGGAATGGGCGTGTTGCTAATGTTTGCATTCCTCCACGGCAATACACTGTGGACGATCACCGCGGCCTACTCGAAGGAAATCCATCCAAATGACGGCTCGCAGTCCCACTCATCCTTCGACCCCGTATACCCAACTTCCTCGCAGGACGATCAAGATACCAACCCGGCACCTGAACATTTGGAGCCGCGACATTTGGAGCCGCAGGATCGCTTGACTTTGATTGGCGGAACCATGATCGAGCGACTGCAAACGGACGGTCGACTGGAGGCGGCGTTGTACCAATCGCTGGGAAGTAACCAATTTCAAATTCGCAACTTGGGTTGGAGCGGAGACGATGTTTGGGGAACCGCCCGAGCCGTATTCGGACAGCCGAGCGACGGATTCGAACGTTTGAAATCGGATTTGAAATTAACACAACCCACCGTTGTTCTCGTCGCCTATGGAGCCAATGAGTCCTTTGCCGGAGCCGATGGATTGGAGAAGTTTAGGGAGGGCCTGCGACGACTTCTGGACATGATTCAAGAGTCGTCAGGAAGGCCAATTCTTGTCACTCCGCCTCCTTTTGAAGATTTGGGTCCGCCGCTGCCATCGATGCAAATCGCGAATGAAAACTTACGGTCGTATTGTCAAACGATTCGCGAAGTAGCCGCGGAACGTGAATTGGCGGTCATTGATTTGAATAGCAAGTTCCCTACACCAGCAGCAACGACAACTTCGCCTCGAACGGAAAACGGAGTGCATCTCGCGGAAGCGGGAGCTTTCGAAGTCAGCCAAGCACTGGCTCAAGAATTATTGGGCCGCCCGATCCCCGACGAACAATGGACACGTTTAAGCAATGCGACGGACTTGTTGGCGATGATTCGCAAGAAAAACGAATGGTTCTTTCATCGTTATCGCCCGCAGAATGAAACCTACTTGTTTCTGTTTCGCAAACACGAGCAAGGGAATAACGCGGTCGAGATCCCACAGTTCGACGAATTGGTCAACAACGTCGAACAAGAGATTCGACAAGCGGCCACTGGGCTGACACCAAGATAGCGCCACTTCGTTACTAACCCAACGTCGTCACGGCAAGTACGTCGCGGGGTGTTTTGCTTCGCTCGCTTTCGTCGAATGAAGTTCATTACCTCTCTCCGAAAAAAGAAGCTCTCGAAATAGGACCCATAACTATGAAGCCCATATTGACTACGCAGCGGCAAAGATCGCAATCTGACTCGGTACGGTATTCCCCGCTTCCTTTGGTGGCGGTGCTTGCCGTATGGATGTGCCTGAACTTTTGGAACGTCCCGACATTGTTCGCACAACGAGACCTGCAAACAATCCCTGACCCAGATCCTGCTGTCTCATTGGCTTCGTTTACTTTGCCAGACGGAATGCACGCCCAGTTATTTGCAGGCGATGGGCAAATCGCCAAGCCAATCCACATGAACTTTGACGCTCGAGGCCGTTTATGGGTGGCCGGCAGCGAAGTTTATCCTCACATCGAACCCGGCCAAGCTGCCACCGACAAGATCTTCGTTCTGGAAGATAAAGATCGCGACGGAGTCGCAGAAGACGTGACGGTGTTCGCGGACGACCTCTTGATTCCAACGGGTATCCTGCCGGACGAACATGGCGGTTGTTACGTCGCCAACAGCACCGAGTTGTTGTACTTGTTTGATTCTGATGGGGATGGCAAAGCCGATCAACGGCGAATCATCCTGAGTGGATTCGGCACGGAAGACACGCACCATTTGTTGCACACACTTAACTGGGGCCCAGACGGGTCCATGTTCCTAAACCAATCGATCTACATCCACAGCCATGTTGAAACACCGTGGGGCGTACAGCGGATGAACGGAGGCGGCATTTGGCGTTTTCGTCCGGACACCTTGGAACTAGAGGTCCATTGCTTAGGGTTTGTAAATCCTTGGGGTACAATATTTGATCGTTGGGGTCAGAGTTTTGCGACCGATGGAGCATACGGTGAAGGCATCAACTACGTTTTTCCAAACTCGGTGTTTGTCACGTCTCCAGGAGCGACCCGAATTGTCGGCGGCATGAATCCCGGTAGTCCTAAACATTGCGGACTTGAAATAATTAGTGGACGACATTTCCCGCCCCAGTGGCAAGGGAACATGATCACAAACGACTTCCGCGCAAACCGTGTTTGTCGCTTTGACGTAGAACCTCAGGGCTCAAGCTATCGCTCACGCCAACTCGAAGAGGTCATCCGCAGCACCCACCAAGCGTTTCGACCCATCGATGCCAAGATGGGCGCGGATGGAGCCCTGTACATCGCCGACTGGTACAACCCCATCATTCAACATGGTGAAGTCGATTTCCGCGACCCTCGACGCGACAAACAACGCGGAAGAGTTTGGCGGTTGACATTTCCGGACCGGGAACTTGTCACTCGTCCGGACCTAACGACGATGCAGGTCGCCGAGTTGCTGGAGCAATTGAAGGTCCCCGAGCAGAGCACGCGGACCTGGGCCAAGCGAATGCTGCGTCGTCGACCGCGAGAATCGGCTTTGAATGAGATTGGCCAGGCAATTGCGAAAACGCAGCAAACCATGCCGTTGCCATCGGACGAATCCTATTCGGAAGCGCAACAGTATTTGTTGGAACTAATGTGGGCAGGATTGCACTTGGATTCGCTCGATCGGCAGCTACTGGCCAGTTTACTGGGTTCCCAGGATCCCCGAGTGCGTTCGATCGCGGTTCGAATCTCGAGCGATTTCCTACATCGAAATGCTGCAAACGATTTGAGAGAGATCTTGGCAATCGCGATTCAGGACGATCACCCACAGGTACGACTCGAAGCCGTTGCCGGTCTCCGTCGGCTAAACGAGGCATCCTCAGCGACGTTGTCCTTGCGCGCCTTGGCGCGGCCGCTGGACGCAAGTCTCGATTTTGCGTTATGGAAGACACTGCGTGATTTGGGACCGAAATGGATCGGGTTGGCGGAACGCGGTGAGTTCGATTTCGGAAACGACCCACTGGCTTTGACCTATGCCTTGAAAGCCGTCGAGTCGTCGGATGTTGTTCAACCCCTGCTGAAGTTACTCAGTTCGGGCAATGTACCTTCGGCAACGGCAACAACCGTCGTGAGTCAAATTGCGATGTTGGCCAATGCAGGACAGATGGATCAGTTGCTGGATTGGTTGGAGCGGCAACCTGAAGCCGAACAATTGGAATTGCTTTTGGTCGCGGGCACAGAAGGAAAGGGCGTTCCTTCACGCCGTCCGGCCTTACTTGCCAAAAAACTGACCGAACTTTCGCAAAGTCCCGAGAGCATTGCTGCGGACAAGGTTGTGAATTTGATGCGCACGATTGCCAAATGGCCCGAACCAACGACGACTGATCTCCTTTGGACTTTGGCCACGGGCGACAGCGAGCTAACCAATGGAGTATCCAATGCCGCCGTGGCAGCGCTTGCGGAGTTGGTAATCGGGCAAGACACTACCACTCGCGCGCCCGATAGTCAACGATTTTTGCTTCAAGCCCAGTCGTGGCCGTCCGGATCATTGCGACGCAGTTTGTGGATTGGGCAAATCGCAAGATGGGATTTGGAGGCCGCAGTGCCGTTGATCGCCCATGAGCTGAGTCTCGCACAGCCCGCTCATGTGACACCGTTATTGGGTCATTTGCTGGAACAACGTGGTGGGCAGGTTTCTTTGGCTCGATTCATGCGAGAAATTGGGCAACGCCTGCCACCGGAAGTTGCCCGCGAAGGCCTGCGTCTGCTACGAGCTTCGCCGGCACCGGACGATGCGTTGGCGGCTACATTCCGCGAATTGGGCCAACTGTCGGAAGCTGGCTGGAAGTTTTCGCCAGAAGCCAAAACCGAGTTCCTGCAACGCGTCATCGCGGAAGGCGACCCTGTTGCTGGTGAGAAAGTTTATCGCCGCAACGAGTTGCAGTGTATGAATTGCCATGCGATTGGAGGAGTAGGCTCCACAGTTGGGCCAGACATGATTTCGATTGGAGCCAGCGCCCCGGTCGACTACTTGTTGGATTCCCTGCTGGACCCCGCCTCGAAAGTTAAAGAAGGGTATCACTCGAAAAAGATCTTGACCGTCGACGGGTTGATCGTGACGGGAATTGTACAAAGCCATTCGGCCGGTGTTTATCGCTTGCGGTTGGCCGATGGAAGTTTCAAGTCGATCACTGAAGACGAGATTGAGGAAATTGCCGACGGGCCCAGTCTGATGCCGGCCGGGTTGTGTGATTCTTTAACCGCGCAGGAACTGGTTGATTTGACGAGCTTTTTGTCAAATCTGGGCCGGACAGACCGCTTTTCAATTCGTTCGGACCGAGTCGTACGAGGATGGCAAGTCTTGGCTTGGGACCAACCGACTCATCATTTGATGAACCGAACTAGTTTCGATAGCGTCACCGACGGTCGGACCGGCTTGCCGTGGCAGCCGTTGTATCCTTTGGTTTCGGGCGCGTTGCCACTGGAAGACTTACCGACCTACAAGATCCACGCCAATGTGCCGCAGACCACGTTTTTGAAAACGGTCATTCAAGTAAGTGAAGCGGGTAAGCTCAAATTGCAGATTTCAGAGACAAAGGGTGTGCAATTGTGGTTGCAAGGCAAACCAACTCCGTTGACAAGCAACACCATGGTCATCGAACGACCGGTTGGTGACTGTGAGGTCATCTTGGCGGTCGATCGAGAGACTGGTCTGTCGGAACTGAGTCTCGAAGTGGTAGCCGCCGACACAGGGTCAGCCGTCTTCAAGCTGCCACTATCGTTGCAATAAACGGTTCGACTTTAGCGAGCACCAAATTTGACCCAGAAACAAAATGAAAGGCACGGAACGTGGGAAAGAAATCTCAAAATTGATGTCGGATATTTGAAGTATAAATTGTGACATTGGGGATTTGAAGATTGAATTTCCGAACACTTCGTCCTCTTCGGTCACTTCTGTTCAAATCCCTGCAACCCCAAGCAAGCGACTGAATTTTCATGCGAGCAGGGAACCGGCGGGCATACAGAAGGAAACGAAGCAAACAAAGTTCCGCAACCGTTCGTTGGGTCAGTGTGTGAGACTTCAGACTTCAGACGTCAGATGTGAAATGTGAAATGTGAAATTGTGGATTTGGTGAATGAATTTCCGAACACTTCGTTGCCTTCGGTCACTTCTGTTCAAATCCCTGCAACCAACAGAAAGCGACTGAATTTTCACTCGAGCAGGGGACCCGCGGGCATACAGAAGCACACGAAGCAAACAAAGTTCCACAACCGTTCGTTGGGTCAGTGTGTGAGACTTCAGACTTCAGACTTCAGACTTCAGATGTGAAATGTGAAATGTGAAATTGTGGATTTGGTGAATGAATTTCCGAACACTTCGTTGTCTTCGGTCACTTCTGTTCAAATTCCTGCGACCCCAAGCAAGCGACCGAACTTTCACTCGAGCAGGGGACCGGCGGGCATACAGAAGCACACGAAGCAAACAAAGTTCCACAACCGATCGTTGGCGCAGAGAGTGAGATTTCAGATTTGAAATTTGAAATTGTGGATTTGATGGATGAATTTCCGAACACTTCGTTGCCTTCGTTCACTTCTGTTCAAATCCCTGCAACCAACAGAAAGCGACTGAATTTTCACTCAAGCAGGGGACCCGCGGGCATACAGAAGCACACGAAGCAAACAAAGTTCCACAACCGATCGTTGGGTCAGACCGTAAGATTTCAATTCGGAGATACTGAGATTCTGAAACCTGAAACCTGAAACCTGAAACCTGAAGTCTGATCGCCGAAGATGACATTGCCGCATCCATATGGTACGATGGCGGGCATGGGTCTGAGGGCGATTGCGAAAAACAGCCAGTGAGGTTCACTTGAGAAAACGACGAACCCAGCATCGGTGCGTGTTTGTATCGTTGGCAATCGCCGGCGCCGTTTTTCTTCACATTGGCTCAACCAGAAGCTGCGCCGACGATCGCTTTTTCGAAGCTCGAATTCGACCTCTGTTTATTGCTCATTGTTTCCCCTGCCACACTGACGCTCAGGCCGATGGTGGACTTTCGCTGGAGTCGCGGCAAGGGTGGGCCGGTCGTGATGTGATTGCCACGGATGCCCCGGGCGACAGCTTGCTACTCAAAGCCGTGCGAGGCGAGTTACCCGACCTGCAAATGCCGCCTACCGATAGCGAGCAACAGCGACTCTCTGCTGCACAGATCAGTGACTTGGAACAGTGGATCCGCGACGGAGCGGTGGATCCGCGGGCACGGGTTTCGACCTCCAGTGGACCAGAGCGACGCGCACGAGAATTTCGAATCACCGACAAAGATTTGAAACATTGGGCGTACCAACCACTTACATCGACACAGCCTGACGATCGGATACGACGAACGTCTGCCGAGCTGGTGGACTATTGGGTTGAAGCGAAGCTATCCGCCAATGGGCTTCGATCTTTGCCAGCGGCGACACCTCGCGAGTTGGTCCGGCGGGCCTATTTTGACCTGTGGGGTTTACCGCCCGAACCAGAAGTTATGGAACAGTTTACGGCCAACCCCAGCGACGAGGCCTGGGCCGCGTTGATCGAACGATTGTTGGCGTCTCGCCACTACGGTGAACGATGGGGACGATATTGGCTGGATTGGGTGAGGTTCGCGGAATCCAACGGTTACGAACGAGACGGACCGAAACCCCATGCCTGGCGGTATCGTGACTACGTAATCGAATCATTTCACACCGACAAACCTTACGATCGTTTTCTCGAAGAACAATTGGCGGGAGATCTATTACTCGCCGACTCCAAGCAAACGATCACGGAATCCTCGGTAGCGTCGCGCGACGCGATCATTGCCACGGGCTATTATCGACTGCACGTTTGGGACGATGAGCCGGACGATAGTCTCGCGGCGGAATTTGATGAATTGGACGATGTGATCGTAACCACTGGAGCTGCGGTCATGGGCCTAACCATTGGTTGCGCTCGTTGTCATGATCACAAGTTTGATCCAATTAGCCAAACCGACTATTATTCGCTGTTGGATTTATTTCGCGACATCGATCCTTATGGAACAACCATTCGCGGTGGCGGCAGTCGTGCGCCCGGACGAATCGAGTCGTGGCTCTGCGACAAAGGCGAACTGGAAAAATGGGCGAAAGAGCAAGACGAGCGACTCGCGACTTTAGAACTGGCGGTGAAGGAATCGCCCGAGGAACAGCGAGAAGCTTTGCAGGCTCAAATATTATTGCTGCGAGACCAAAGACCGCCGTTTGAACAGGCTCTGTCGATACAAGTCCGAGCGGGAGATCGTCCGGTAACCCATGTATTGGCTCGGGGCGACTACCACTCTCCGTTGCACAGTGTTTCTCCTGCTTATCCGACAGTGTTTCATGAATTGGGCTGGCTACCTCCGTCGATTGATTCCGTGACCGTTGACCAAGCACCTCGCAATCGACTCGACTTTGCTCGCTGGTTGACCGGTCCGGCCCAACCGCTGACGGCACGAGTCTTGGCAAACCGGATTTGGCTGAATCATTTTGGTAGGGGTATTGTTGAAACTCCGGACGATTTTGGCTACACAGGCTTGCTGCCGGCCAACGTGGAATTGCTGGATTATTTGGCCCAAGAATTGATCGACAATCATTGGTCAATAAAACATCTCCATCGCACGATCATGAACTCGAATGCGTATCGCCAGTCTTCCTCACGGGCTAGTTCCGTGGCCCAAGAAAACGCCGCAAAGGATCCCGACAATCGGTGGTTCTGGAGACAGAACTTGCGACGTCTTGATGCGGAGGCCATTCGCGATTCGTTCCTGAAGCATGCGGGAGTATTGCATCCGAAGTCGGGCGGCCCCAGTGTATTTACCGATTTGCCTAGCGAAATCCGGGACACGGCAAACCCGATCTCGATTTCGTTTTGGGGTTCAAGTCCCACAGAAGAACAGAACTGCCGTAGCGTTTATTTGTTTGTCAAACGATCATTGCGCGACCCCATTTTGGAGGCCTTTGATTTCGCCAACAGCCATTCGCCGGTGGGACAAAGACCGATCACCACGGTAGCTCCCCAGGCGTTGGCATTGTTAAACGACACGTTCGTGCGACGACAGGCGGAGCACTTGGCAAGTCGCACCTTGAACGTCTCGCACGATCCCCAGCAACGGGTCACATCGTTGTGGTGGATTGTTTGGCAGCGTGAGCCGACGGAAGCGGAACTTGAGTCGGCATTGTCTTTTGTATCGGCCCAGTCGACGAACGGGAGCGATACGGAGCGTTGGGTCGCTTTGGCTCGAGTCGTGTTGAATAGCAACGAAACATTGTTTGTGGATTAGATACCTGGATGTAGGACGCAAGCTTATGGATCCCACCGAACACGAAAACCGGATGGCGTCGCGGCGTCAATTTGTAACTGGATTAGGAGCCGGCTTTGGTTCGGTGGCGTTGGCGTCGTTACTGAACGCGGATCAGGCCTGGCCAGCTACTGTCTCGTCCGGACTAGATAAATCCGTGGATGACGGCCAACGTTCGCTGATAAATCCAATGGCAGCCCGAGCACCGATGTTGCCAACGAAAGCCAAGGCCTGCATTTTCTTGTTTATGTTCGGCGGACCTTCCCAAGTGGATTTGTTCGACTACAAGCCGGAACTGCAACGTAACGATGGCAAGACGGTCGAAAACGAGTTTCGTCGCGGTGTTCAAACCAAGTCGACGTTGCAAGCCAGTCGACGTACGTTTGCTCGGCACGGCCAATCAGGTCTCTGGTGCTCAGACGCCTTGCCGAATCTAGCCAAACACATGGACAAATTGGCGGTTGTTCGGTCGTTGACCAGCGACTCGTTTGCACATGGCAGCGCGTTGTTGCAGGTTCATAGTGGCAGAATTCTGCAAGGTCATCCGTCGTTGGGGTCGTGGGTGACTTACGGCTTGAGTACCGAAAACCAAAACTTGCCGGGCTACGTGGTGATGTTGGATCCACGTGGTGGGCCAACCAGTGGCTCGTTGAATTGGTCCAGTGGCTATATGCCGGCGGCGTATCAAGGGACAGTGTTTCGTTCGCACGATCCCGCGATTCGAAACCTTGTGGCCACCGACGGGACAACTCGTGAACAACAGCGACGCGAAATCGACTTGATCAATCGGTTGAATCGCGAACATCTGGCCCAGCACCCTGGGTACGATCAACTCGAAGCTCGAATCGCCAGTTACGAACTTGCCTATCACTTGCAGGCGGCAGCCCCAGAGGCGTTGGATCTTTCGCAAGAGTCCCAGGAAACGTTGACGATGTATGGACTCGATCAACCGAAGCCGGATTGGCATTCGCTGGCGTTGGGGCCGAGTACTTTTGGCAAGCAATGTTTGGTCGCGCGGCGAATGGTGGAACGCGGGGTTCGCTTTATTCAAATCTATTCGGGCGGTGGCAACGCGGGAGGGCAAAACACCTGGGATGGTCATCATGGGATTGAGGAGAACCTAAAGCTCCATTGCCCAGAAGTGGACCAACCGATTGCCGCCTTGTTGACCGATTTGGAACAACGAGGACTCTTGGAATCGACATTGATCGTTTGGGGTGGCGAATTTGGGCGAATGCCCGTCTCCGAAACGTTTAATACGGGTGGCAAGCCGGGCGGCCGTGACCACAATCCGAAAGGATTCACGTATTGGATGGCGGGAGCGGGAATCAAATCAGGGATCGCGGTTGGCGAGACGGACGAATTGGGTGAAACGGCCGTGGTCGATCCATTCCACTTACGCGACTTGCATGCCACAATCCTACACCTTATGGGCTTGGATCACAAACTTCTCACCTATTTTCATGGTGGTCTGGATGAAAAGCTAACGGGTGTGTTGGAGGCGCGCCCGATTCGGCAAATCATGCAGGTCTGAAGGTAGAATAAAATTGCTTTTTCGCGAAATAGGCGTTATCGTTTGCAGAGTCTGTCGTACGGACATGAAGTCCCTCCACAGTTTGACGCGCATGGGAAGGTCAACCTAATGAAGCCAATGATCATTTTTGTATGTTGTGTAATGGCTCTTGGAGTAACTGATACGCCCGGCCTTCGGTTGCGGGACGGGTTTGGCGCGGCGGTGCAAGACGACCTGAATGGCGAACAAGTCCGGCAAAGCATCCAACGCGGGGTTCGTTTTCTGTTGAATGAACGAACGGACGATGGTTATTGGCGCGAGAACGCGACCTATCGGGGCGGTGTACCGGCCCTGGCCGTTTTGGCGATGTTGAATGCGGGAGTTGACGCGAATTCGCCTGAATTGCGCGAGCCCATTCGCAAGCTCTCGACCGAAGCTCCCCTCTCGACATATACCTCTTCGCTAATTGTGATGGTCCTGGCGGAAGCGGATGCCGTTCGTTACCGACCTCAAATCCGGCCGCACATCGATTTCCTCATATCGAAACAAGCCGACAATGGCGGATTTGGGTATGGTCACGCCAATGCCGACTGGACCGATTCCAGTAATTCGCAATTTGCCATTTTGGCACTGCACGAGGCCCAACTGGCAGGTATCGATATTGATCGACGAGTCTGGGAGAAAGCTCAAAATTATTGGGCAGATGTTTTTAATCAAAATCACGGCAGTTTTTCCTATCGACCCAATGTAACCACTCATACCGGCAGTATGACCTGTGCGGGCGTGTGTTCGGCGGTTCTGGTGGCCGAAAACCTGCATCCGGGTGCATCGGCCGTCAATGGCAATCAAGTGACTTGTTGCCAGACCCCGCCCGAAAACAAGCTGGTGGATGGCGGATTGAAATGGTTAGGGAGTAATTTCGCGGTCGATCGTAATCCAACCATCCCAATTAACGACTCACATGCCCAAGCTCTTTATTACTACCTTTACTCTCTGGAGCGAACTGGTCGAATCACTGGGCGGCGGTTTATTGGGAAGCATGATTGGTACCGCGAGGGCACGAAAGAGTTATTGGAGCGACAAAACTTAAATGGTGGATGGGGAAGCCAAGGTGGCTTTGGAGAGGCCGACCCGCTGGTAACCACTTCGATGGCACTGTTGTTCCTGTCCAAGGGCCTTCGTCCGATCCTGCTTGGCAAGTATCAACATGGCGATGGAAACCACTGGGACCCGCACCCTCAAGGGGTCCACTTGTTAACTCGGTATGTCGAGAAAGCGTGGACAAGAAAGTTGAATTGGCAGACCATAGAAGCGAGTCATGCAAATGCCGATGACCTGATGGAAGCTCCTGTTTTGCACATCACCGGCGATCGGCGACTCAAGTTATCGTTCGAACAGATTGCCAATCTCAAGAAGTACGTGGACAACGGAGGTTTTCTGTTTATCGAAGCCCAAAATGGATTTGGTTGTCCCTCGGCCCGACTGTTTGACCAAGACGTGCGTGAATTGTTGTCGGTCCTTTATCCCGATACCAAATTGGAGGTGCTCAAGCCCGAACATGTGGTTTGGAACAGCCATTTTTCGCTGAAACCTGACCAGGATTTTCCGCTGCTGGGGATCCAATCTTGTTGCCGCACCAGCGTGATCTATTGCCCTGGCCCCATTTCAGGGTTTTGGGAACTGAACCGACCCAAACAAAGTGATTACGGCGATGCCGTCAAACAAAAAATAACCTACTCCGTTCAGTTGGGCACCAACATTTTGGCATTTGCCACTGGCAACGAACTAAAGGACAAGCTGGATCGACCAAAATTAGAAGAGACCGATCTATTGGTCAAAAACATGATTGGCCGACGGATCTTGGTTCCCAAGCTTCGCCATCGCAGCGGCTTCGATGATGCGCCGATGGCGCTCGCGAATTTGCTTCGTCGCGTCAACACGGATCGCGGAGTCCAGTTTGAAACACAAGCCGAATTTGTGGACGCCGACTTGGAGAGTTTACTCGATTTCCCTTTGGTATTTGTCCACGGACGCGGTAAGTTCTCCTTGTCAGAACCGGAACGCGAAGCGTTGCGAATTCACCTAAAACGAGGTGGGTTTGTCTTCGGAGATGCCATCTGTGGGGACAAACCTTTTGCGGATTCGTTCCGGCAGGAAATGCAAAACTTGATTCCAGACACGTCATGGGAATCCGTTGAAAAGACGGACTACCTTTACACGGACCGTTACGGTGGCTACGAGATCGACCAAGTCCAAATGCGGTTGCCCAACGCACCGGGTGGCCAAGCGACGGGGTATGTGCCAACGGTCCCCAAACTAGAAGCGTTGAAAGTCGGGGATCGCTACCGAGTGATCTTTTCGCCGTTTGACATCAGTTGTGCCTTGGAAAGTGGTACTAGCTCGTCGTGTTACGGTTACTCGGTGGAGGACGCGGCTCGAATCGCTGCCAACGTGTTATTGTATTCGTTGCAACCGTAACCGGCGAATGGTGGAATGCGGAGCGTGGAATGCAGGACTGGATTCGAAGGTACAGTCCTGGAAGGCCGACCGAACCTTTGCCGGGGTCGTTAGGCCCCGGGTTGAGCTGTAGGCGTTTGGAAGGCCCAACGGGCCGACACACGTGTGCGTGCCGATAGCTGGAAAGTGCGAGAATCGCAGCAACCCATCTGGCCTTTGGGATTTTGCGATCGCCTTCGACTGATGGCTTACTCCATTGGCAGAAGACGAGCAAGTCCTTCGGGCAACAGACCATCATATTGAACAATGCATGGAATTTACTCAAAATCCAGCTTGCGGTTTTGGGTGGAATCCGGTTCACCAGCGTTCGCTAAAACAGACTGCCTTTACGGCACTTCTTTAGCCGCGACAACGGGCGCCAACAACGAACCATGCGCAGCCGCTACCCATTGTCGAGCGATCGGCACCCACGTGATCTGTTCTGGTTGGAACGGCTCCAAACCGACTCGACCCAAGATACGATTGATTCGATAGAACAGTCCTACGTCGGTTCGGTAATCGTACAAGAAGCGTTCGGTCACAAAAAATTCGTGCATGGGTTCAAACTTTGGCAACTCGCACCCAGCCATCGATTCGACCGCTCGGCAAAGCTGGCGGCGATCGACTTCCTCAAAAACCTGATACAGTCTCGCTAAGGAGTCCGGATATTGGTTCATGATCGTCCAATCCAACAACATTTCGATTCCGATATGGGCGGTGAACCACGACCGCAACCCTCGGGGATCCGGAACGGTTGTTCGTAGATGACGGGACAACCGTTCCTGTAACTCTAAGAAACTGGGCGCATTGTGGAATGAGTAGTCGTCACAGTGATGCTGGACGACGCCAGCGGCCAAGTCCGCAACAAATAGGTCTGGTACATTGATCAATCGCTCGGCGTGGCGACGCCGAACTCGCGCTCGTCGATCGACCATATTCATGAAATCAGGGATCAGGGTTCCCAACGCAAAGGTGGGCCGTTCGAGAAACCGATAGGCGTGGGCAAGATAGTTCATGGACCTCCAAGAATCGGATGGTGGCAACGCGAGGTCGTTCGCAAGTCGCTTACGTCGGACCGACGGTGCGTTGGGGCAAGTGCAGGCGGCGTTGTCGGGCCACCTCATACAGCATTATCCCGGCGGCCACACTCAAGTTCAAGCTATCAGCGATTCCAGCTTGGGGAATCCGCACTCCCATGACCGCTGGATCCTGCCATGCCGGTGTCAGTCCTTCGGCTTCGCTCCCAAGTACCACGGCCACGGGGTTTAAATCGGTGCCGGAAAAATACGTGATGTCCCAATGTTCACTTGATGCCTGGACACGCGCTGCATAACGGCGTACCCCGTGCCTTTCGAGCCAAGGAAAAACGTCGCCCAATTCGGCAAAGACATAAGGGACCGAGAACACCGTTCCCAAACTCGCTCGAATCGCATTCGAGTTTTCGGGCGTCACCCTGGTTTGGGTCAGAATAATCCCCGCGACTCCAACCGCGTCCGCCGTACGAAAAATGGCACCCAAGTTCCCGGGCTTTTCAATGCCTTCCAAGACGACATAGATGTCACCAGTCTGAGGAGGGCGCCAATCCGCCAGTTGTTTCGGCTGTGAGCGGGCGATGGCCACGACACCTTCCACACGATCGCCATACGCGACTTTGGCAAAGGCCGCTGGGCTGATCTCCCAGACTTCGACACGGCGCGATTTTCCTGCGTTTAGTAGTTCCTTCAGCAATTCTTCGTTTAAGAAATCGCGGCACAAAATTAGTGTTTCGACCGAAGCACCGGACGCCAGGGCTCGAAGCGTTTCGCGGGCACCATCAATCAAGAACTGGTCGGACTGGTGCCGTCCACGGGCCGAGCGGAGCTTCGCCGCTGCTTTGATTCGGGCATTTTGCGGACTATCAATTCGATCCATGCCTGAAAAGATCCTATCCGTCCTCACTGAATGCAAGGGGACAGACACCTTCGCGACGCGTTGCCCAATAGTTTAGCAACTGACATAGATCATTGCCTATTCGATTAGCAACCCACCGACGGCAGGCCTTCACGCCGCTGAGCGTAAAGGAATTTCAACCGCCATTAATCACTAAATACCGGTTCTAACGGAAGATAACCAAACTTTATTTCGTTCTGGCATGGTGATTGCGTAGAGTAGGAATCGTAAGCGAGACGGTTTTCGGATTGCTTACTTAAAAACTGGACCACTCCAGCTTCAGTCTTGGGATCGGGTTAACTGACGCGGCTATCCGTCCCAGGGCTGGAGCTTTTTTTATCTACTTTGCGACTGTCAACCGCCACGGTAACTTGGGCGACCGACAGGGGTTCTCCGAGCGCATTGCGCATTTCGACCGACCAAACGTGCAACCGTCCTCCGCAGCGATGGGGACGCATTAAAAACGTCACTCGATCTCCCAATTTAGCTGGTCGTAGGTGATTCGCGGATACAGATACTCCCGCGACTCGATGTGTTTCGCGACGAGGATAGAGTGAGCCGAACGAAGCCAACGTTTCGGCAACAAACGGCGAAACACCGCCGTGGAGAAAACCTTGCGAGTTCATCGCGAGTTGCCGCACGGTCATTTGGGCCGTTAGTGTATCTGCGGAAAAGTCGATTAGTTCCACTCCGAGCAGCCCAACCATGGTTTCGGCGTATCGAGCAGCAAAGTCGGCAGCCATGTTCGCATCGAACACGATTTCTCCTTGAAAGTGGCCTGTACCCCAGCATTCGCTTGCCCTGCGATGGCAATTCTAGCAGATCTCCCAAATTGCCGACACAACGATTCTCAATGGCACTCGGCGACAAAAAAAGTGTCCATTCGCCCACGTCGGTATATCGCTGTCGGAGCAAAAACGAATTTCGCCAACGCGGCGTACTACCACAGATTCGTTTCACCCATCAGAATTTATCGGGACGGGCACAGCTTCCAAACGAAAAACTCCGGACAGAACAATTGAGTCAATTGTGAGTAAGAACCAACGCCAACCGACATTGCCGAAACCTGAAAGCGCGATTTTACTTGGGACGCTTGAAGCTCGGTTTGCCGAGCACACCCACCGACACGCAAAACTCAAGTGGAGCAACGTGGAGCAAAAACTGTTGGATTCGCCGGCGGCCTTGTGGTCGCTCAGCCAAATGGAAGTTTCGGGCGGTGAACCTGATGTGATTGGGTTCGATCGAAAATCTGGCCAGTTCCATTTCGTGGACTGTTCGCCCGAGACACCCAAAGAGCGGCGTAGCATTTGTTACGATCGCGCGGCTTGGGAATCCCGGAAAGAGCACAAACCCAAGACCAGTGCCTTGGAAATGGCGGTTGAAATGGGCATCGAGCTCTTGAACGAAGAGCAGTATTTTCAACTGCAAGAAGTCGGGCCGTTCGACCAAAAGACCTCCAGTTGGTTGCTGACGCCACCGGCCGTTCGGCAACTCGGAGGAGCTCTTTTCGGTGACTATCGCTTTGGCCGAACCTTCATCTATCACAATGGAGCCGATTCCTATTACGGCGTTCGGGGCTTTCGAGGACTATTGAGGGTCTAAAGATTGTTTGCTTGAACCGGCGGATTGAGGTTCCAATTTATCAATCTTTACTTGTCTCTTGCCTGGGTCCTTACGCCCAACAAAATCCGATTATTCGTTGCCAACATTAAACTCAAGCAGGTAGGCCTCGACATCCGTCATTTTCGGATGTCGTTGTTACTATTTTGGGATCTAATTGCTAATCGTGTGTAAACCTTTGCCGGTTTGGTAGCTGTTGCGGGCAACGGTTTACCAGAATTCTGTCTCAGGGAATTGTCTGCGCGGAGATGCGGCGACATGGACGATACCGAACTGATGCGAGAGTTTGCCATTGAATCTCTTGAGCATCTCTCCGACATTGAGAATCAGCTATTGACCCTGGAGTCCCAAGGAGACGCGATGGACGTCGCCTTGGTGAACACGGTTTTCCGCGCCATTCATTCAATCAAAGGTGCGGCTGGTTTCATGGGTTTGGATACCCTCGGTGGATTGGCTCACCGCGCAGAAGAAGTCTTAGGTCGGTTGAGAAGCCAAGAACTACGACCAACTTCTCTAGTTGTCAACACGTTGCTGCGTGCGACCGATCGGTTGAAGGAATTAATCGACGAGGTTGAAAACTCAAACGGCCAAGATGTCTCCAAACACATTATCGATCTGGAGAAAATTTTGGCCGGAGAACTGACGGACGAACCGTCGTCCAGTGAACCATCGGCCAGTTCAAGCGAGTCGCCTGGAAAATCCGGAGTCAAAACAATTCCTGATGCTTTGGCCGAGCCGGAGACTTCGCTCACCGATATTCTGCAAATGAGTTTTGACTGTCTAGAACAGATCGAACGAGACTTGGCGACCCTAGATCGAGCCCCAACCAATCGCGTACCACTGGAAAATGCGTTTAGCAAATTCCAGGACATTCAAGTAATCGCCGAAGATTTAGGTTACGCTCAAGTCGTCAAGATCACAGCCTCAGCGGGGAAACTTCTGGCGGGAATCCACGTTGGCGACTTCCCAATGGATCCGCAAATTAGTGAAACACTGGGCGGAGCGGTCAAGGTCTTGAGGAAGACCTTACAAGCGATTCAAGCCCATGGTACCGAAGGCGATGAAGACCATCAATTCACAGTTGATTTCTTGGAGGCGGTGCTCTCGGTCAAAATTCCAGCTAAAGGGAAAGAACTCAACGCAAGCGCAAGTCGTCCCGTCCAACCGACAGTGACGCATTCCGACGTCACTTCAAGCAAGCCTGCCCCAAAAGCAGCCGTCGAAAAGAACATCGAATCGCGCCCCGAGGACCGACCGGCAACCAGCGCGGCCACCAACAGCCCCAAGCCCCAAGAATCCAAAACTGAATCCAAGACCGCTCCGGCCGATGCCACCGCC
Organism: Pirellulaceae bacterium; assembly: GCA_041741535.1. Taxonomy (GTDB): domain Bacteria; phylum Planctomycetota; class Planctomycetia; order Pirellulales; family Pirellulaceae; genus M30B19. The sequence goes on along the minus strand of JBGSJV010000041.1, from coordinate 41,908 downwards.
GCGGACTCGACGATTCGAGTGGACGTGGCCCTGTTGGATCGTTTAATGACGCGCGTTGGTGAATTGGTCTTGGCTCGCAATCAGATCCTTCAGTTCCAAAGTAAGATCGACGATCCTGGTTTGCAGAACGCGGTTCAACGCTTGAACCAAATCACGTCCGAGTTGCAAGAAGGCGTCATGAAGACGCGCATGCAACCCATCGGCAATGTTTGGACCAAGTTTCCTAGATTGGTGCGTGACCTGGCTTCGATGTGCGAGAAACAGGTTCGCATCGAAATGGAAGGCAAGGAGACCGAACTTGACAAAACGATTATTGAAGCAATCAAGGATCCTTTGACGCACCTCGTTCGCAACACCGTCGATCACGGCATCGAACGACCCGAGGTTCGCCGCAAAGCAGGTAAGCCGATGGAAGGCTGCTTGACCCTGAGGGCGTACCATGAAGGCGGGGAAGTCAACATCGAGATCGTTGATGACGGAGGCGGCTTGAACATCGAGCGGATCAAGGCCAAAGCTCTGGAGAAGGGTTTGATCAGCGCCGAAGATGCGGCCAACATGCCCGATCGTGAAGCGGGCAACTTGATCTTCCTCCCTGGATTTTCCACCGCCGAAAAAGTCTCCAGTGTTTCCGGACGGGGCGTGGGCATGGACGTCGTCCGTACGAACATCGAGAAAATTGGGGGGTCGGTTGATCTGCAAAGTCGAACCGGCTTGGGAACGACGATCAAGATCAAAATTCCTTTGACCTTGGCGATCGTCCCGGCACTCATTGTCTCCGCTTCGGGCGATCGTTATGCGATCCCCCAGGTCAACTTACTCGAATTGGTCCGGTTGGAAAACCAAGTTGCCAAGCCATCGATCGAGTGGATTCAAGGCTCGCCCGTTTACCGATTGCGAGGACGACTGTTGCCGATCGTTTCCTTGCGTGAAGAGTTGGGCCACTGCGACAAGAGCGAGTTGCGTCATGCCAACTGCTTGAACATTGTCGTTCTCAAAGCAGAAGACCGGCAACTTGGCCTCGTGGTGGATCGAATCCTCGATTCGGAAGAGATCGTTGTCAAGCCACTAGGAAAGCAGCTCAAAAATGTCCCCGTGTATTCCGGGACGACGATCTTGGGCGACGGTCGTGTCGCGTTGATTCTGGACGTCGTAGGTTTGGCTCATGCAGCTAAAATTCTGACGAAGAACAAAGATCGAAGTGTCAGCGAGAACAATCCAGTTTCCGACTCACGCTCGCCCGACGAACGTTCGATGCTGGTGTTCGCGGTAGGTCACTCTGGACGAGCCGCCCTCCCGTTCGACCAAGTCACTCGCTTGGAAAAACTATCTCGCCGTCTGGTCGAACAATCGCATCATCGCGAGGTGATTCAGTATCGGGGCGAAATCATGCCATTGCTCCGACTATCCGGACAACTCGGGCAGTTGGGTGTGGCCAAAGAGTCTGATCTGATGGACGTCGTCGTCTACACTCATGAAAATCGTAGTGTCGGCGTGATTGTCGATCAGATATTGGATATTGCAGAATGTCGCTTTCCCAGATCTACCCTGGACTCCCTTGAACACACCAACCAAGGTGCCACTCCGTCGATTGTCATTGACGGGCATGTCACCGACATTTTGGATTTGCCAACGCTGGTAGCATCCGCGCTAGCGTGATCGCCCACGCAGCGACTGCGTCAATCGAGACCGAACCACTCCGCCAAAAGCGAACCACCCAGAACCAAAACTGCGGACACGCCCAGCAGCCTGAGTAGAACATGATCGACAATATGCAACTGTGTACATTTCGATTGGACAACCAGTACTTTGGCGTGGACGCCTTGAAGGTACAGGAGCTAATTCGACACCAGACCATGACGCGGGTACCGCTGGCTCCCCCCAGCGTCCGTGGTTTGATCAACTTGCGCGGACAGATTGTCACCGCAATCGATCTACGCAGTCGCTTTGGCTTGCCCTCGGTTCCTGAAGAAACGGAATTGATGAACATCGTGATTCGTACCGACGAAGAGTGCATCAGTTTGTTGGTCGATCAAATCGGCGATGTATTAACCGTCGAGCAAAACAGTTTTGAATCTCCGCCCGAAACCATGGACGAAACACTTCGTCCATACATCGATGGTGCGTTCAAATTGGAAGATCGCCTTTTGCTACTGCTCAACTGGAAAAACGTCGTGTAAACAAGGCTTTGACCAAACCAAACACGCGACATGTGGTCGTAGCATCGCTAATCACAAAAAAGCAAAGAAAACACAGGCCGGATTGCGCTAGCAACTCGGCAAAACAATAATTGGCCCGCTTGTCCTAACAGGAAAACAGCATGTTGAACCTTTCGAAACTTGTCCCCAAGACATTAAGATCCAAACTCACATTAAGTTTCATTCTGGTGGCAGCATTGCCGCTGTTGGCGGTTTCGTTAATCGCTTATTATCGCACCAATGCGTTTGCGGTAAAGGAAGCTGGCGCGGCCTTGGAGGAAAAGTCCGCTCAGACGCTGAACAAGATCTACCGCAACCTTTTCGAGCGTTATGGTGATGTACAGGCCTTCGCCTACAATCCCAAAGCGGTTGGATCGACCGAAGAAGTCACGGAGGCCATCAACTTTTTTGTAAAGACCTATGGCTGTTACGATCTGATGATTGTGGCCGACGCGGACGGTACCATTGTAGCCGCAAACACGATTGATCATGAAGGAAATGCCGTCGCTAGTCAGGCATTGCTAGGGACAAGCGTACGTGGCGAGACTTGGTTCGAGCAATGTCTTGGTGGTCTAATCAAACCCGGCCAAACGTACTTCAGCGACGCGGAGTTCGACGCCACGGTTGCAAAAGCCCGGCCCAACGCGGGTTTGACGTTGAACTTTTCGGCCCCCATTTATGATGCAAACGGCAAATTGACACGAGTCTGGTCCAATCGTGCGTCTTTCTCGCGAACCGCGGGCGAAATCATGGCGGAAGTCAATGCTGCCGCCGAAGACAACGCGGACAAGTTGAGCGTGCAGTTGCTCAATCGCCACGGAATCCTCCTGCATGATTGCGAGGGCGAAGTCGACCTGAAGACCAACCTGACCGACCTAGCATTGGAATATGCAAATCAATCCGTTGCGGGAAAGACTGGTTTTACGCAAGAAGTGGATCAAGCTTCCGGTTTCAAGATGATCAATGGCTATGCGACATCGACCGGCGCCTTGGGTTTCCCGGGATATGGCTGGGGCTGTGTCGTTCGTCAGAACATCGGCAAAGCGACTTCGGTTGCTAGTTCCTTGTTGAACCTCCTGCTCTTGTTAGGATTCGCCGCGACGACCATCGTCACGTTGGTCGCATTGTGGATGGCCAATCGGATGAGTAAGCCCATCGTCGATGTCGTGGCCGCTCTAACGAAGTTGGTCGAGGGCGACTTGACTCAACGCGTCCAACATCGATCCAACGATGAACTTGGACTCATGGCGAACTCGTTCAATCACGCCATGGAAGAAATTTCCACGGCGTTGCAAGTGCAATCCGCTGACTGGGGCGAACTAAAGGTTCGTACCGATGTCATGAATATGACCAACATCATTACGGAATCCGATTTGCGTGGCGAGATTGTTGCTTGCAATGAGAAGTTCAGCGAGATCTCACAATACAGTCGCGACGAAGCGATCGGTCAGCCCCATAGCTTGACCCGCCATCCAGATATGCCCAAAGAAATCTTCAAAGAGATGTGGAACACCATCGGTAAAGGACGAACGTTCCGAGGGATTATCAAGAATCGTCGCAAGGACGGAACCCCGTATTACGTGGATGCAACCATCGCTCCAGTCATGGGCAAGAATGGCAAACCGCGCAAGTACATTGGAGTTCGTTACGATATCACGAACGCGGAAATCGAACGGCAGAACGCCCGCGGTACAATGGCTGCAATCGATACTTCCTTCGCCTACATCGAGTTCGAACCATCAGGCAAGATTTTAGCCGCGAACGACAACTTCCTAAATACCGTTGGGTATCGTACGGAAGAAATCGTTGGACATCATCATCGCATGTTTGTCGAACCGAAAGCCGCGAATTCGCTGGAATACACACAAATGTGGGAGAAACTCCGCGCCGGTCAGTCCTACTCGGGGATCTTCCAACGGGTCGGCCGCGAAAACAAGAAGCTTTGGCTTCAAGCAATCTATGCGCCGGTCATGGATGAAGTGGGACGCGTCGCAAAGATCATCAAGATCGCGATTGACGTAACCGAGACGGAAGAAGGAAACCTTCGCCTGCGCAAGAATGTTGATGAGATCCTGGGTGTCGTTCAAGCCGCATCCACGGGTGATTTGACGCGTGAAGTAACCGTCCGTGGCGAGGATCCCGTTGGACAACTGGGTGCCGGACTCCACAAGTTCTTTGGTAACCTTCGCCACAATATCGCCACGATCGGCGAAAATGCAACGGCCTTGGCGGGCGCTTCCGAAGAATTGTCGGCGGTCAGTTCGCAAATGAGCGGGAACGCTCAACAGACCGCCGCTCAAGCCATGCTGGTCTCAACGGCAACTGAAGAAGTCAACGTGAATGTCGCCGTAGTCTCGACCGGCGTCGATGAATTAAACGCGGCGATTCGCGAGATCGCTAAGAATGCCTCAGATGCCGCGCGAGTGTCTCAACAAGCGGTAACCATCGCTAGTCAAACGAATTCGACGATCTCGAAACTCGGTGATAGCTCGATGGAAATTGGCAAAGTCGTCAACGTCATTACTTCGATCGCCGAACAGACCAATCTATTGGCCTTGAACGCCACGATCGAAGCCGCGCGAGCGGGTGAGGCGGGCAAGGGCTTTGCGGTTGTGGCCAACGAAGTCAAAGAGTTGGCAAAAGAAACGGCCAAAGCCACCGAAGATATCAGCAAGAAGATCGAAACGATCCAAGCCGATACGAGCGGAGCCATTGACGCCATTCGCCAAATTAGCGATGTGATCAATCAGATCAACGACATCTCCAACACGATTGCAAGTGCTGTCGAAGAACAAACCGCTACCGCCAACGAGATGGGCCGCAATGTCTCGGAAGCCGCACGTGGTTCGGCAGAAATTGCCCAGAACATTACTTCTGTGGCCGACGCCACCCAGTCGACCACGGAAGGAGCCAATAACTCGATGCAAGCTGCAAGCGAACTGAGTCGGATGGCTGGCGAGTTGCAACGCTTGGTGGGACAATTCAAGTACCATAGGCAAGCCGAGACGAACCATAATCCTGGTTATGCCCCGGTCCAAACGAATTCTGGATTCCATTCGCATCAATTGAATTAGCCTTGCGGTCGCGAGACCGAAGCTTGAGTAACGCGGAAGGCTGTTGGAGTATTTCCAGCAGCCTTTTCGCGCTCAATGGCGTTTCGATGGAACCGTAACGAATCACGCCTATGGGAGGGGTTGCCAGCCGAGCTACACAGTTTTAGCGCAATACCGTCGACGTATCGTTTGTCCGCGATGCAAAGCGATGTTGGGCCTGTAACCAATTTGCGCAATGGTTGACGCAGGTCGCCGATCATTGCGTCGCGGAGCGTTTCCGAAACAAACGTCTTCCGTCGTTGAACGAGATTGCGATTGAACCGGACCGACTCCATGAACAGATCGTTGGTGCGAAGATTCTTTTGCTTCCGCTGCCGACTGGCGAAATGTTAACGATCGATAAAATCACTACGGTCGCGATAGCTCCGCAATTTGTCAGACAAGTCCCGCAAAATCGACAAGTTCCTTGGTTGTCGGACTTCGTCGCGTGGATGGCAACCTAAAAACAAGTCGCCATTCTGGACTTGTTCCAGTTCCCGGGCACGACTTGCCCGAGTCTTCATACTCTGTCGGAATGGGACACGTTTTGACTGAGTCTACAGTTGGATTGAATTGACGGAGAAATACTTTGCGTGCTTTAGTTGTCGACGATTCACGTGCCATTCGGCGAATAATCGGAAACATCATCAAAGAAATTGGCTACGAAGTCACAGAAGCCGGAAACGGCTTTGAGGCTTTGGCCCAATTGGACGCCCTAGGTTGTCCCGACTTGATTCTGGTCGATTGGAATATGCCTGAGATGAACGGATTGGAATTCATCAAGGCGGCGCGTCGGGATGTACGGTACAAACAAGTTCCCATCATGATGGTGACGACCGAGACGGAAATGGACCGCATGGCTCAGGCGTTCATTGCTGGAGTCAACGAGTACTTGATGAAGCCATTCGACAAAAGCCAACTATTAGAAAAATTGCAGCTCCTGGGAATCGAGACGGGAGCCTAACCGTGAAGAAACTCAAGGTACTGATCGTCGATGACTCGGCGGTGGTCCGAAAAGTCCTGACCGAAGCGATGGCAAGCGACCCGTCGATCGAAGTGGTTGGCATTGCGGCCAACGGCAAGATTGCGCTTGCGAAGATCCCCGTGCTCGCTCCGGACCTCATTACACTCGATGTCGAAATGCCTGAAATGGACGGGCTGGAGACACTGAGCGAGATTCGCAAACTGTACCCGACACTGCCGGTCATCATGTTCAGTACCCTAACCGACCGCGGAACGCAAATCACGGTCGATGCACTGGCTTTGGGTGCCAATGATTACTTGGCCAAGCCCAGCAACACCGGCAGTCTTGGCGCAACGGTCAAGGCCATACAAGACGAATTGATTCCCAAGATCAAGGTGTTCTGCAAACGCTCTTGTCCACTTACGATCACAACGAGTCGATCGGATAGTGCCCCAGGTTCTGGTTACCGCTTGTCTACTGGCGTTGGCCTTAAGCCAAGTCCCAGTGGGCTACCATCCAGGATCGTGGATGCGAGCTCAGGAAACCCATCCGCGGCATGGCCAACGAAACCAGCGGCCCGCGCTCTTACAAATCCAAGTTCTAGGATCGATGCGATTGTGATCGGTACTTCGACGGGCGGGCCGAACGCCTTGACACAGGTCTTGCCGCTCCTGCCGGCGGATCTACCTGTCCCAATCTTGATCGTCCAACACATGCCTCCGGTCTTTACCGCACGCTTGGCAGAACGGCTTGATCAGTTGTCAAAACTGTCGGTTGTCGAAGCGGCTGAAGGGATGCCGGTACTACCCGGTCGAGCGTATTTGGCACCGGGCGACTATCACATGTCGCTGCAACGACTGGGCACGCAAATCAAAATCAAACTGAACCAGGATGCTCCTGAAAATTCTTGTCGCCCCGCCGTTGATGTGTTGTTTCGCTCCGCGATTCAAACCTGGGGTGGCAATCTGTTGGCGGTCGTGCTGACCGGTATGGGTCAAGATGGCATGAAGGGAAGCGAAATGATTCGCGAATCGGGTGGCACGATTCTGGCCCAAGATGAAGCATCGAGCGTCGTATGGGGAATGCCAGGGGCCGTCTCGCGCGCTGGCTTGGCACACGAAGTTCTGCCCTTGGCCGATGTGCCCTCGGTGTTAGGACGCTACGTCCGGCAAGGCCGCCCAGCGAGTTCTTTGCAAACCATGGGGGTCAGCAATACATGAGCACAACCACTCCCTCCCTTGATCCAATGAGCTTCAACTATCTCTCCACCTTCGTGCGGGAAAAATCAGCAATCGTCTTGGAACCTAACAAAGCGTACTTGTTGGAATCTCGCTTGATGCCGATCGCGCGCCAGAATGGCATGGGATCTCTTCCGGAATTAGTCGCCCAGTTGCAACGACCGGGCAGCCAATCCTTGGGACGCCAAGTCGTCGATGCGATGACGACCAACGAAACGAGTTTCTACCGGGACATCCATCCCTTTGATGCGATGAAACAGCAGATTATTCCCGAGTTGATCAAAGCGAGACAAAAGGACCGAGCCCTCAACATCTGGTCCAATGCTTGCTCCAGCGGCCAAGAGGTCTATTCGATCGCGATGTTGTTGCGTGAACACTTCCCGGAGTTGGCAAGTTGGAAACTACGGTTAATCGCCAGTGACTTGTCTTCCTCGGTACTCGAGAAAGCTCGAGCCGGCATTTTCAATCAGACGGAAGTCAATCGCGGACTGCCCATGCAGTTGATGATGAAGTATTTCACGCGAAATGGTTTGCAGTGGCAGGTGAATCCGGAAATACGTAATTCCGTTGAGTTCATGGAGTGCAACCTGATTCAGGCTTGGCCACCCCAGTTACCCAAAATGGATATCATCTTTCTCCGCAACGTGTTGATCTACTTTGATCCCGCGACAAAAGCAACCGTCCTCAACAAAGCCAGCACTTTACTCCGACCGGATGGGTACCTGTTTTTGGGAGGAGCTGAATCCACGATGAATCTGGCAGTTAGTCTGACTCGCGAGACAATCGGCAAAGCCACTTGTTATCGACCACAACGCTAAATGGGCATTGTTCCCGATTTTTTCCATTTTTCGAGAGAATCCATATCATGGTGTCCAACGAAGAAGTCATGCAGATTACGGAACATGTACTTGGGACAATGCTGGAGCTTGTCACGGTCGCCGATTCCGAAGAAGTGTTGTTGAGCGGACGCTCCGAGGCCTTTACCGGATGTGTCCATATCAGTGGCGAATGGCAGGGCGCGGTTATCGTACAAGGGTCTCCAGAATTGGGACGCTTGATCGCCGAGCGCTTCCTGCAACTGTCTCCCGACGAAGTCTCGGAAGTGGATATCATCGACTCGGCGGCCGAGCTAACGAACATGATCGGTGGCAATATCAAGGGTCTGGTACCGGGACCGAGCTTTTTGTCGATCCCGTCAGTAACGATTGGCTCCGACTTTGATTTTCAACTGCCTGGGACTCGCACGTTCACCAACGTGGTGGCCAATTGCGAGGGTCAGCCGCTCCGAATCAAATTGTGCGAAAGCAAGAGCTAGAGTCACCGCAGCAAAATTGTGTTTTTGATTCCTCGCTTGATTTGACAAACCGAAATTATTGACCCATATTTCAGTAGCCAACAACTTGATTCCGGCCAAAGCCGGATCGCTCGGTGGCGACGATCGACATCATGAAGGAATTGGAGGATCCAAAACGTGAAGGTGCTAGTGGTAGATGATTCCGGAGTCATGCGCAAGATTATTATTCGTTCGTTGAACGCGGTTGGCGTGACGGATGTGGTCGAAGCAGCGGACGGCGAAGAGGGTTTTGTTCAGTTTCAAGCCCAACCTTTTGATTTGGTACTGACAGATTGGAACATGCCGGTTCGCAATGGTTTGGAATTTGTAACCGACATTCGCCGCACGGGCTCCAAGGTTCCCATCATGATGATTACCACGGAAGGTCAACGTAGTCAGGTGATCCTTGCGATTCAAGCTGGGGTTACGGATTATTTGGTCAAACCGTTCGAGAAGGAATCGTTGCGAGCGAAACTTGATAAGTATGTCCCCGTATAGTCCCGCAATGGACTGCAAACTCCCCCTTACTGAAAATAAGGCAGGCTGATGTCCACGATTCCGTTGACGCCGGCAGTAAGTCAACTACCAACTCCTTTCATCGAGAGCACGCGAGCCGTGTTTTCGGCAATGTTAGGAGCAGAACTGGGCCTAACAGATACGTGCCGTTGTCGGCGTTTTCATTCTCCGTTTGATGTCAGTGGAGTGATCGGATTCTCCGGCTCCATCAAAGGAATGCTGGTCATCGGAATGGACAAACCGGTTGCCTTTGCCATTGCCGAAGAGTTATTGGGATATCGTCCCATCGACATCGATGCCGAAGTTTTCGATTTGGTCGGCGAGTTGGCAAATATGATCGGCGGAAATGCCAAAGAAAGAATGGGCGACGCCAATATTGCTCTGGGATTGCCCACCGTCGTGTCGGGCAAGAGTTACAACATTGTCTTTCACTCCGATAATCAACTGTACCTGCTGTGTTTTGAGACACCATGGGGCCCGATTTCGGTCGAGTTCGGCCTGAAATAGACCCAGTGCCGTAGCTTTGTAGCACCCACGAAACGTTTCGAGTAAACTTAGGAGCGTCGCACCACGCGAAAGTCCCTCGTGGTGCGAATTGTCGTCGGCAAAAGGCCGAGCAACCCGCCCTTTAGTTTATTCGGAGTGGAATCATGTCGGTCTCCCCATCACGTCGCACGTTCTTGCGTCAATCTTCAGCCGTCGTTGCTGGTGGCTTCCTAGCGGGTGGCGTAAATTCGCTATCAGCGGCTTCTTATGGTCGCATTGTCGGGGCTAATGAAAAACTGCGTGGGGCGGTGATCGGATTCAACGGACAAGGTCGCTCGCATATCGGCGCGATCAAAGACCATTTGGTGGCCCTCTGCGACTGCGACTCCAAAGTCCTGGCCGGCGCCATCGACGAATTTGAGAAGGAACATGGCCGTCGGGTCGACGGCGTCGAAGACTTCCGAGCGTTGGTGGAACGCCCCGACATTGACTTCGTGACGATCGCGACACCCAATCACACTCATGCTTTGATTGCGACCACAGCGATTGTGGCTGGCAAAGATGTCTATGTCGAAAAACCCGTCTCGCACAACGTGTGGGAAGGCCGGCAAATTGTGCACGCGGCACGGAAACACGAGCGAGTGGTCCAAACCGGAACGCAGTCTCGTTCCAGCGTCGCACTGCGCGAGGCCAAGCAATTTGTCGACGAAGGCGGACTCGGCAAATTGCTTTATGCGGTCGGCACTTGTTACAAGCCGCGCAAAGCCATTGGCAAACTTTCGAAGCCCTTAGAAATCCCGGCCCATATCAACTACGATCTCTGGTGTGGCCCCGCCGAAAAACGCGAACTCCTGCGACCCAAACTTCATTACGATTGGCATTGGGATTTTAATACCGGCAACGGCGACATGGGCAACCAAGGAATCCATCAAATGGATATCGCTCGCTGGTTTGTCGGGCATTCCCAAATCTCACCACGAGTCCTCAGTATCGGCGGACGCCTGGGCTACGAAGACGCGGGCGACACACCCAACACCCAAACGGTGATTCACGCTTACGAATCGGCCCCGATTATTTTCGAGACCCGCGGACTGCCGCAAAGCAAGGAGCATCAAGACAATCGTTGGGGGAATAGCATGGACAACTATCTGGGTTCGCAGATCGGTGTCATCGTCTTTTATGAAGGTGGCCGCTTGGTGATCCCCAGTTACCATCAAGCCATCGCTTATGGCTCCGATGGTCAGTTGATCAAGGACTTCAATCGCGGTGGAGATCACTTCGATAATTTCTTGCAAGCCGTCAAGAACCGTGACTCGAAACAACTCAACGCGGATATCTTGGAAGGACACTTGTCCAGTGCGTTGTGTCACACGGGTGCTATGTCGCATCAATTTGGTCGAGCAGCGACAACTCCAGAAATCTTGGACAAAGTTGGCGGTGACGAACGATTCTTGGATTCGGTTCAACGCATGTTGCAACACATCGAGGCCAATCAAGTGGACCTCGAACGCACTCCGTTGATCTTGGGCGAAGAACTTCGGTTCGATGGACAAACGGAATCGGCGATCGACAACGCTTTGGCGCAAAAAGCACTCACTCGAGAATATCGCTCCGGGTTTGAGTTGCCAACCGTTGCCAACGTCACCGCGACAAACGGCGGGTAAACGCGGTATCGAGCCCATGGCGTTGTGAAGGACCGAAATCAATCCCGGTGGATGTCAACGCTGCGTTGGATAATCGAATCGCGGTCGATTCGCAGTTCCGTGGCCGAACTCGTGCGTTGACGGTGTACGTTTCGAAACCGCGAAGTCGTCGGAATCGTCTCCAGTTGGGCATGGCCATCCACAGTCATGGTTCGATGTTCGTTACTACTTCGCCATGAATCGTGCAACTGGAAACTTGCGCTGATTCAAACGGATTTGGGTTTGCTGGTGGACACGGAACGCTTAGAAAGCTTCCCGATTGGGGAGAGTCCGACCTTGGTTCATCCGAGAACCCCGATCGTCGAATCTGCCGAGACACCAAATGGCCTGAGACACCAAATGGCCTGAGACACCGAATGGCAGAAGCGGTAGTGCGGTAAAATGCGAGCGTTTTGTAATTCCCACGGATGTCAAGGCCGAACTGCCGATGAACCGTCCGCCGACACTTCCTTGACCGACCGCAACTTGACCGACCGCAACTTGTCCGACCGCCATGGTCTGATTCCGAGCCGATACCTGACGATCTTTGTTATGAAACCGCCTGCAGCGAACGTATTCATCCGCAGATCGGCCTTGCCATCCGCAGGAAGTCTGCCAGCAGGGCAAATGATCGTTGGTTCACACGCGGTGAAGAAATCAGCGATGAAAAATGAAAATTGAAAAATGCAAGATGCTGACAGCCATTGCTTGCTCACGAAATGCCTGAAGCAAGACGTTTGGTCCCTTTTGAATTTTTCATTCTTCAATAATCATTAATCATTCAACCGACAGAGCCAGCGAAAGTCATTCCGAACCTTTCGACGTTCGAAATCCGGAACTTATTTCGGGACAATTCCTAAGCGGCGGGTGGTTGGTCGGATTCCCGCCCAACCACACGCTGCTAACCCGTTCACTCTTACTGCTAGGGAAGATCGGCTTGGCGAATGACGCTGCCATGTTGGGGGTGGGAGACAAGGATCGCCAGTTTCTCGATGCCCGCGATTGGCACGGTGCTTTGGGTTAAATAGTCAATTCGCCCGCGTACGTCGGTGTAACCGTCCTTGACGAACACCGATTCTCCGTTGGCCTTCTTCCCATAAACCTTTACGTACGTGGCCGGCAAGACTTGTTGCCCATCGCGAGTTCGCACTTGCAACTGGCCCAACGAATCCACCACCTGGACATCTAAATTATTGGAGTAGACCGTTGTCGTCGCCATCTGCTGCCCGGCGCTGACTTCCACCATGACATTGCTGCGTTTCAGGTGGTCCGGCAAACGATGCACTCGTTGTGTTTCGCCCGCCGGGATTTCGATGACTTCCACATGATTGGGCTTCACAAGTGTCAAACCACCTCGGGCTTGATTCCCAAATGGATCGCGGCTGAACAACAACTCCACATCCATCAGGTGATAGTGCAGTCGCAGGGTCGTTGCATTGCGGTACCGCAAAGAGATTCCTTCCGGAGTCGCTTCCACGTCGACCGTCGCCGTATCGGCTGCCGCAGCGGTCTGTTGCTGCAGGGCCGAATCGGGGTCCGTGATCTTTGTACCTGCGCCTTCGGTTTCGGCCACAACTTGATTGATAGCCGCAAAACGTTGTTGCCAGCGTGGCAGCGGGTACTCGGCATAGTTTGCCGCGACTTGACGAGCGGTCGCGACATCCATTTGCACCAGGGCCAACCACGCAGAAGCATAGTCGTATGGCATTTGCTCCGCGATTTGGTCGCGTTGGATCTGAGCAAACCACGTTGAGGCTTCGGCGATCCGCTCTTGGGTCAACAAATAGTAAACCACGGCCAAGCGGTCTTCGTCGGTCAATGTTTTGCGGTAAACCAGTGTCTGTAACAACTGAGCGTACTGAGCAGCGAGGCTGCCATTGAGAATTCTCTGCTTAGTACCCACTTGATGGGCACGCGCGTTGATCAACGGTGAATATTCGACGTGTTCGTACCAGCGGCGCGAATCGGCATCGACCGTGAGCAGCGCACTCTCAAAATTCAAGCCACACTGCGAACTAAACGAACCGTGTTCTTCCAAATATTCACGCAACCGTTCCGCGTCCAAGTGTTGAACCGCATACGACCACAAGGTTGGATGGAAGACAAAACGTTGGCGAATGCGATTCAAAATACTTGCGAACTGGGTCTTATCCTTCATTCGCCACGCCAAATCGTTCAAGTCGACTTGGGCCAAGTTCCCGGTTTCGATCCAGGCCAGCACGTCTTCCAACGAGCCATTTTGTGAGACATATTCCCACGACTTCAAATCGGGCGCAACCACTTCATCGACAACATTCATACGAGTTGCCGGAGCAGCAGCCAGGATCGCGGCGCGATCGGACACTTGTGCTGGAAAATGAGTAAACTCTCCAGGAGCTGGAAAATAGAACCAAAACTCTTGATTCACCGAACCAAACGCCGGCAGTTCAATGGTCACCGTCTTTGTTTCTTGGCTACCGCCGACTGCCACCGCACCAGCCGGAACTTGAGTCAGTAACCGAACAGCTTGAGGCGTGCCGGTCGGGTTCGTGACAACGACTTGCGCACCGTACAATCTCCGAGTGTAAAACTTGTCGGTGATAAACTTATCGACCGTCCGACCGCTGACGATTTGGTGGCGGTCCGCCGCATCGAAGAAATTCTCGCTAACCATGACGGGAGTTGCATTCGCGGCTTTCGGTAGCGGCTGGAGTTGCTGGTGGAACACGATTGCCGCTTGGGGACTGGTCCATGTCATTTGGCGTTGTTCAACTTCAATCTTCGGTTCAGCCGTGATAGCGTCCAAATCCAATACCGCTAACGCAAGAACCGATTCCGTGACGTTGTTGTTGCAAAGCAGGAAATGCCAATCGAGGAACGGTTGTTCCAAGTTGTGATTGGCGAAATTGTACCAATACCGATTCAAACCGACTCGGCCGGCAGTATTGGTGGATTGTTGAATTTGCCAATAGTTGTATTCGACCCAGCGTTGGGTTGGACGAATTGCTTGGTAGAAGCGCCGCGGTTTGTCCCCCAGGTATTCGCCCGCTAGATCTTCCAGAAAATAAAGACCATCGTCGGCGGGCATGTCGGCGTCGAAGTATCCTGGTTTGTTTTCAGACTCTTCGAGTCGCTCCATCGATTTGGCAAAACGCTCTTTATCAACGGCACCTGGGTCAGCGCCCGGCGGCATGTCGGCGACCGCTCCGTCAACCTCACTACGGGCAATCCCTCGGCCTCCACGCATCGTACTGCGTCGACCACGTTCACTGGAACCACCACCGGCCTCACCAGATCGTCCTTCGACGGCCCCAAGTGCAGCACCGAAATTTTCGGTGTATTCCGCACCCGGTTTTCTCGCGGCGGAACTCACTTCCAAAGCCTTACCTGCCAAGGCAATATCAAACAACCGATCGGCAGTCACGTCGTCGGGTGGCAACAACGCGAATCGATCCGACATTTGCCGCAAGATCCCGGCACGCTGTTCCGGTAGACGCTGTGCCAGAAGCACGCGTTCGAACTCGTTCAATTGAGCAAACTGCCAGGGCTGCGTCCAACGCGTCAAATCCCGCTCTAACAAGAATTCGTCGAAGAACGTTTTCACGCGACGTTGTTCGACCATCGGTCGAATCACTCGATCAAAGAACACACGATCTTTGCGATACAAAAAGTAGTTCACTTCATGACACGTATGCTGTTGGTACTTTTCATGTTTGGTCTTCTCGTCCAATTCCGACCATCGCATCAAGAACTCGAACTTCGCCAACTCCGGATCTTGGGAATTGGCAATCATCATTGTCCAGGCATCCTTTAAACTGGCGACGCTCGCAAATCGAGCGGTCAGCATGTCCGCGATTTCGAGCGATTGGTTCGCAGCCAATGCTTCGGCTTGTCGACTTAGGGCGACCGGCTGTTCTATGGGAAGTGCTTCGACTAACCGCAAGTCCTTTGTCTGAAGTGGCGGCGCTGCCAAACTATGGTTGGTGACGACTTTCGTAAACACGTCAACCACGACCACCGTGACGTATTGTTGGTTGGCAAACGGCGCCCGCGGCACTCGAATTTGTCCTTGGGGATCCGGGCGCAAACCAGCGAACAGAGCTGCGGGCTGGGCTAAGAAATCGAGATTGGCGTGATCCGACGAACCTACCGCATGATCCACGTTATTGGCGACTGACATTTCGCTGGGGGCGGCGGCTGCCGGTGGAGCCTCCACCATGCCTTGATCCTGCTTCAGTCGTTCCTCTTCGCTGGTCGTTTCACCCAAGGCCCAAGGAGCCAGCAACAACGAGGGACGATCCAACATGCTGCCCGCGAATTGCGTACGACCTTGACGCCCCAAGATATACAAGTATTCGTCACCCAAGTTTCTCGCACCGACATACCGATTCCCCTCCCACCGCAGTTGACGAAGCATTGTTGGCGGCGGTGTCACTTGCGAAGATGTTGGCGGAAAGGCGGGAACATAACGTGAAGCCAACAGATGGACTCGAGTATTTGGTCCAGCCCCGTCCACTTGGATGACCAGGTCTTCGTCCTGTGGCTTCACCGAGACCACGGTCGGCCGAGTCTCGTTGGTCAACGTGGCTTCACGGTACGGGTTGATCAGCGACGACCCAACTTGTTTTCCGGCAATCGCAGCCACACTAACGATTTGACCATTATTTAGTTTGATCGCATATTCACCCTCGGCGAGTCCGGGGACTTGAATCCAACCATCGGCCACCGACAACTTCTCTCCGACGGGTTCATGCCAGGCTTGCTGGCGAATTCGATACAGGGACGCCGTCAGTGGCTCGGCAAACCAAGTTAGTGCCGGAGCGGGGAGACGAAACGCTTTCCCGGCGATCGCCGTGGTCATATTGGGCAGCGAATTACTTTGCAACGCCGACAAGTTCCACGAACGAGCCTCAATACCGGCAGCTGCGACCGCAATGGAGTGCACGTTGGGCAAGCTGCCAAGCAAAACTTGGCCTTGAGCGTCGGTTTGCAATTGGACCGAGACTGGATGGTTGGACCAGATCGTATGCAGGTCAATCGACAACGGAACCAAAGGGCGAGGTTCGCCATTGCGACCCAGGACTTCCACGCGATATTGGCCGTCCGCTTGCAACAAGTGGCAACCCAAGATCTGTTGCGTCGCGTCGATATGGTTCAAAGAAACGGCTGCCGACGCCGTCAACACTTCATCACGACTTTGGCTGGCCACTCGAACGCGACCACGCAACTCCAGCGACAAGGAACGTAATCCGGGTGGCACGAGAAACGGAACCACCCATTCATCACGCTCCTCGAGTTGCAAGTCGTGATAGTCCCGCGAAGCTCGTTCGCCATTGGCGTCGACACTCGTCAACGTCAGGGTCACGTCCGCCAGGCGATTGGCAATCGGGACCGGCGTCCCACTGACTTTTAATTGCGGACGCACCATGATCTCGGCTTCATTGCCAGCCAGCAGCGATTCACGATTCACGATCATGTCCGCTTGAAGGCTCCACGATTCTTGGGCCAACGTCACATCACCGAGATCAGCGAACTCGCCATTTTGCAAAATCACACGCCCAGACGGAGCCTCTGTCAAAAACGGTACCACGACAAAACCTTGTTCGTTCGCTTCGAACCGTTGCGCGCCGATCCAAACACTGGACTTGGGCAGCGGTGTACAAGCTTCATCCAGTACCTGGATTGCGTGCCCCGCCGCAAATACCTGAGATGTACACAACAGGCGACCCTTGCGAACCAATGTCCGCACGTTGGTCCCGCCCCCGATGATGTCCACCAAAAAGACACCGCGTCCTTGGAGTTCGGGTAAGTCGATGATCTCGGTGGTTCGCAGGCCTGGCGGCTGCTTCCGCTCGACCCTCTTTTCCACATTCGGAACCAATCCTTCCAACGAGATGCTGGCGCTGATGGGTTCCAAGCGATCACGGTAATTGTTCAGTGTGTTAAGTTCATAGATCCGGACAACCAATTGGTCGATATTCTTGACCTGCAGGGAAACTTGGACCGCTTCGTCGGGTTGATACCAAATTTTGCCGGTTTGCGCGAACTCCAAGTCGATCCGTTGTACGAGATCCCGATAGGCTTGAGGCCCGAGAATGCGAGTCCAACGTTCTGCTTGGCCCTTGCCGGCCAATACCTGAGCCACGGCCAATTGCCGCTGCAAGAATTTCTCTTCGATAAGCTCTTGAAATTCACCAAGCTTGGTTTCGTCAGCCAAGAAGTGCTGCAAATAACGTTCGACTAATGATGTGTCATCGCCCGGCGGACCACTGCGCAAGGAATCTTGATAGTTTGCCGATAAATCCACCCAGGCATTCGGCTCGATCGCAACGTTGCGCAAGCCCGGATGAAAATACCCTTGGTGTCGCGGTAGCTTGAGATACTCCAAAAACTGGCGTTGATCGTAGATTCCCGCATCCGCTTCCATCCGCAACAATTCGTGCATGGCAGCGGCCTTGTGCGAATTCTGAGACGCCGGCAAACCGCGTAAGAAGTCCACGATCTGTCGCAGGTCTCTCAGGCGAGTCGTAGTCGCGTCGGTCAACGCCCCAGCGTCACTGTGCATGCGACTGACTCGCAAACGCACAAATTGGTCGTTGGCGTTCAAGGTTGGCACTCGGTCCAAGAGCACGTCCAATTGCGGTGTGGTCATTCGCGTGTGGATTGGAATGCTGCCAAAGCCCGCCGAATCCTGTTGTCTCAATTCTTGCGCGACTAATTCGACGAGTCCCGGAAAATCCGGGTGCGCGACTTTGTGCAGCAGTTGTCGCCGCTGCAACGGATCAAGCGAAGTAATCCGATCGTTCAGACGTTCCAGTGCCAAAACACTTAGTCCGCTCAGATCCGCTCGGTCGCGAAGCTCGCGGTCCAACAACGTGTTTAAGGTGATGGCGGTGGGGTCCAAGACGTTGGGGAGTTGGACCTCGGCCGGTGGCAGTCGGCGTTGGTGATCAAACCGCAATCCTAAAGTCCGCGTCAGATATTGCTGCGTGACCTCGGGTTGGGACTCGAATTTCAACAACGCCTGCCGAGCAGATATCTGGTGCCAGTACTGCGTTTGGCCAATGGTTTTTTCCCATTGGGGCAAGATCGCATCCACTTCGGCCAACTTCCCTTGATGTTGCCAATGCAGGCAAGTCAACCAGTAATGCTCGTCGGTTCCAGGAACCATGGTATCGAGTACCGCTTGGCGGTCACTGGCCAAAGCGAATTTCTCGATTTCCGGAACTTCAGTGCCTTGGAACCCCCAACTTGCTTGGCCCATAAGTCCGACCAAAGCCCACGCACAAAGATTAAATGAACGAAGCATTGAGTTGCCGCTCCAAGAAGAAATCCAAAGTAGTGACCGCCGCTCTCGTACCGATCGACGACCACGTAGCTACCGTCAACCTTGTAGCTACTGTCGCAGACGGTGGTGGTGCCGGAGACCAATCTTAGCCCTGGCCTCCAAAATCGCCCCGGCCACGCTGTGGCCCGCGTAACTACATCCAGCCATGTAGGCACCGTCGCAGCAGCGAGACGTTACAGAGGACGCGCCGGTTCCGGAAATCTTAGCATAAAAACTGCAAAATTCGCGCCGAAAGCTAAATGCCGAGTCTAAAGTTCAAGAAAAGTACTTGGCTTTGTCCGAAAAGAGCTCGGCTCCGCTCCAGTTACGTCTTTTGGTCCGGAATTTTGTATGCCGAAGCAAGGGTCAGCCCCGGATTTCCCCACTTTTGGGACAACGCCTAGAAACACAAACAACCGGTGCGACGATAACGATTGAGCAACGCAATCGAAAAAGCGTCAATGTCCGATGCAATAAACATGTTTGAACGTCCGCAGGATCAACCGATCGCCGAACACTGCCGGCGACGCGTTCATGCCTTCATCCAATTGGTTGATCGCCAAGACTTTCAAAGACTCGTTCGCTTGCAGGACGGTTACACGGCCCTCTTGCGAGAAACAATAGATTCGATCGCGAGCCAACAACGGGGAGGCCCAATAATTTCCGGTCGCTCGGTCGTTTGTGATCGCTTCACGGGTCGTCGCATCAACCCACGACAACACACCTTTATCCTCGAGCATGAACAACGCGGTGCCAACCAACAACGGCGAAGGACGTCTTGGTGTCGAGCGTCCTAACTGCCAACGAATTCGCTCTTGGCCTTCCGGCAATTCAATTCGCGGATCAATCGCCACAACCGTATCGCGACCGTCACCGGCCGCGATGTAAACCAAGCCGTTGCCGACAATCGGCCGTGCTGCCGCGTTTATGCCGCTGTGATGAACCGTCCACACGGTCTCCCCGGTTAATGCGTCATAAGCGGTGGTGGCGGACGCAAACGGGCTGACCACCAACAGACGACCGTCAACCTCGACGACAGTGGCCGTTGAATAGGCTTTCTTCGCATCGCCATCATCGGTGCCAAAATCAACGTCTCGATTTCGCTGCCACACCGTTTCGCCTGTGTGTTTGTTGAGTGCGATTATGAACTGATGGTCGTAGCCATCAAAAGCGATGTACAGCAAATCGCCATGAACGATAGGCGATGAACCCGCTCCGCGCCAATGGTGACAATAGATGTCGGTCCGGCGCCACAAAACTTGGTCCGTGTTGGTATCCACACAGACCGTGCCGTGAGAACCATAATGCGCGTACAGGCGCCCGGCTTCGACGACGGGCGTGGACGACGCATAGCTGTTGGTCAAGTGCGTAAATTGCGGATGAGTAACATCCAGAACCGGAAAGTCCTTCAGCACTTGCCCGGTCTTGGCATCCAAACACACGACCGAAAACTTCAGCGGTGGATCCAAGGCGGGCGGTAAGGTTTTCGGAATTGCATCAAAGTCACTCAAACCAGGAGCATTCTGAATTTCCGGAGCATTGGTTAGCCAAATTCGCTCTTCCCAAACGACGGGCGACGACCACGCGCGGCCGGCGATCGGAGTCTTCCAAAGCACTTGTGGCGAACCTTCGGAAAACTCCAATGGCAAATCGGCCATCGTGCTGCCATCGCCGCGTGGCCCCCGGTACTGGTTCCAATGCTCGTGGTCTGCCGCAACCGCGCGGATGACGCTCGTCGGTGGAACAAGCCTTGCTCCGTCGGTTTCGGTCTGCGCAACCAACGGAAGCGGCATCAGCCATTGCCCGCCGCCAATCACAACCATCAGCATTGGCAACCACACGGTAGGATTCGATCGGATCGGCATGTCGGTTCTCCAATGCAGGCTTGCGCTTGGTTTGTGTTTGGCTTATGATCTGAGCCAGGGTTTCGTTTTGTCCCGCGAGAAGTACTAGTTTAGCACAGTTTGAGTGGCACGTATGGGCGTGGAAATCGAGCGGAAATTTTTGGTTGCGGGGACTGGCTGGAAACAGGGATCAGGGCGCCGATTGTCGCAGGGCTATTTGAGCCAGACCGGTGGCGTCACCGTGCGAGTCCGCATCGATGAAGCTCGCGGTTTTTTGACCATCAAAGGTCCAACGCTGGGCATTCGCCGCGCCGAATTTGAATACGAGGTCCCTGTCGCGGAAGCGCATGAGCTGCTACAGCTTTGCCTTCCGCAACTAATCGAAAAGCGGCGTTATGAAGTGATGCACGAGGGGCAGCGATGGGAAATCGACGAATTTCTTGGCGAGAACTTGGGGTTGGTGGTCGCCGAAATCGAACTGCCATCCGAGGACACGCCGATTTCCCGTCCGGAGTGGTTAGGTCCCGAAGTCAGCGACGACCCACGGTACCGCAACTCCAACCTAGTGCTCTGCCCATACAAGAACTGGGTTACAACCAAACCCACAATTTCCCATCCATGAAGTCGGGAAACTTGCGTTCGATATAGTTCATCGCTTCGTGATCGTTGTAGCGAGTGCTCAGGTGGCCAACAACAATGGCCTTGTTCTTGAACCGATCCTTGCGTTCGACGTAATCGTCCAAATGCATATGACCATGTTTGTGTGTCAAGTGACTTTGGTGATCAGGCGAAACAAAAGTCATTTCGGCAATCAAGATTTCTGCTTCGTAAAAGACCGGATTGTTGTCCAAGCCCCACGGCGTGGTATCGCCGGTGTACCCAACTTTCGGCACGCGAATTTCGGCGGACACTTCGACTCCGGACAAACGCACATCCCGAATCTGATCACTAGTCAAGTGCGTGAACTCTGGCTTGAGTTTCTTGCGCCGTTCCCACACAACGTACCCGACACTCGGGATGGTGTGTTTGGTCTTGTGCACGGTCACTAACGTTTCGCGACTCAATTCGATTTCATCGCCATCGACCACTCCTTTAAGTTGGCAGGGGAGGCGACCACGATCCAACGGAACAAAGGACCGCAACATGTGATGCACCGGTTCCACCGCGACCTCGGGAAGGTAGATCGTTGGCGGTTCCATTTTCATCATGCGACGCCGAGCGACGTAAACCGGCAGTGCCGCAACATGATCCAAATGAGTGTGCGAAAGGAACCAATTCGGCACGCCCATGAAGTCCCAGGGATGGGCTCCCAAGTCGAAACCGAGATGCAGTTGGTCGATTCTCCAATACGACTGCACGGCCGCACGAGAATAGCCGTCCAGGACCAAATCGCCAAAGGTTTGGCTAATGACAGGTGCGTTATCCATCAATAGAACTTAACTTCCCAACTGTTGTTCAACTTTTTGGAGGGCGTCAACCAACTGCGCCCATCGCTGTTCCAAGCTGCCGGTCAGACCGATACTGACACGAATCAAACCGGGCGAGATTCCCGCCGCCTGTTGTTCTTCGGCGGTCAATTCGCTGGAAGTTGAACTTCCCGAACAACTCATCAATGTTTCAAAATATCCCAGGCTTACCGCCATAAATCCGAACGAATGTTCGTTCTGCAAAATTTCCATCAAGCGATTGGCCCGTTCGACGGTCCCCAAGTCCAGAGTAAATAGTCCACCAAAGCCGAACCCGTCGTTCATTTGCCGAGCCAACAAGTCATGCTGTCGATGTGAAACAAGTCCAGGATAACAGACTTTGGCTCCCCGCTCTTCTAGACGCTGGGCAAATACCAAGGCTCGCGCGCTGTGTTCGCGCATGCGTAGACCGAGGTGGGGGAGGCGAAGCGTGAGTTCGTGAGCGATCTTGGGATCCATGGTTGGCCCCAACAACATCAGGGACCCGACATGCAAATCCATCAATGAGTAAATGAACCCTTCGGAGCCACAGACCGCCCCAGCAATCACATCCGAGGCCCCGCTGATGTATTTGGTCACGCTGTGAATCACCACGTCGGCCCCCAACGGCACCGGTGACAGGATCATCGGCGAAAACGTATTGTCCACCACAAGTGCAGCACCATAACGGTGGGCAATCGCCGACAAAGCCGGGATATCGGCAACTTCCAACGTGGGATTGGCGATGGATTCGATGTACAGGACCTTGGCTTTCGTTTGATGAAGAGCCAACTCCACGGCGACCATGTCGCTCAGATCGACAAACCGAGTCGTCACGCCGGTCTTGAGTGGGAAAAACTCCTTCAGCAAAGCGAAGGTCCCCCCATAGATCGTATTCGAGGCAACGATGTGATCGCCCGAATTGCAGAACTGCATCAGGACCGCCGCGATAGCTCCCAGTCCCGAAGCCGTCGCATAACCCGCTTCCGTACCTTCCATGGCCGCCAACATGCGACCAAACGTGTAAACGGTTGGGTTGAAGTTTCGGCCGTAGAGATAACAACCTCCGGTCGCGTTTCGAGCCTGCATCGAAAAGGGGCCGCGTTCCCCGCGAAAAATCTTGGGCATCTCGTCGGCGGCCATCACGGTGAACGTCGTACTGGCTTCAATCGACAAATTCACGCCACCGTGTTCGCCAAATTCATGCCGAGAATCCGCCATGGCCGCGACTGGGTCAAACTTTGTCGTCATGAGCAAGATTCCCGTTGATGCTTGTTTCGCAAACCAGACGTTTCCCGGCTGCCCGCGGTCATTGTGGGGCATTCCCAAGCGCGTCAAAAGGGGGGCATTCTCTACCGCGACAGCAAACGCCGTTGCACGAGGCTCTGTCCACAAAGGGGTCTGACCCTTTGGAGGGCTTATCGAAATTTCGCCCAAAAAAGGCATGACCGGAGAGGGCCAAACGTCTTTCGGGACAAAGCCTAGCCTCGGCGGGCTTCAACACCACACCGCTAAATGGTCTATTTCCGGACGCGGAGTGATTTTCCGTCAATTCGACCGGAACTTACCAATATTCTCGCGAGTACTTAGAATGAGGTCCGTTTGCGACAGCCCACATCCCCTGCCCGACACGTCTGCGAGCTCCGACATGATGGATCTAGAAAATCGAATCCGTGGTATGTTCCGAATAAAAATCCGTTTCATAGGCGGGATTCTGGCGGTCATGGCATTCGGCGGTTGTTACAACAATTCGGAAGTTGCCGTCGACGTTTTGAACAAAGACGGGTCGCGGTTTGCGGATTTTGACCGCGATACTTGGATCGTGCCCTATCGTGGAACGGGCGTGCAGGACCTCTCAGGTTCCGCCTACGATTTGTCGCTGTTGGAAAATCGACACTTTACGGCTTTGGTCCTCGATGGCCAACAATTGCGTGAGTACTTCCAAAAACGGGGATTGGATATCGATCAGAAGTTGCTGGGGACCGCCGCGACTTCCATCTCGTTAAAACAACTGAAGTCGATCATCGTTGCGTTCGACGACCAATTGGCCAATGGCATGATGGGCGGAGCGGCTCCGAAACAGGGCTGGTTCATTCAGGTTGACTTTGCTGAAGAAACCAATTCGGAGTCGTGGAATCGTTGGATCTTGGGGCCGGGAGCAGCGACAGGTACAAAAACAGCGGAAGGAGTCCTGCTTTCGACCGACAAGTCCTTTGCCGTTCAATGGCGATCCGGTTCGCAATTTATTGTCGCGACCGAAGAGGAACTGAAACGAATAGCCAACCGATCAACGACGGACAGTTCCCCGTTGGCCGCCGATATTCTTCGGAACCAAAATCAGGGCTTGCTGTACTTCACCCTGCGAGCCCAACCATTGCAACAACTGGTCGAGCAATTTTCCCAAATGGCAGCCGCATTCGGCGGAGCCAACGCGGAAGTTGAGGCGATGTTTTCTGCAATCCGTTCCCTCGATAAAGTTCAATTACGTGCCGACTTGCAAAAGGACCAGATGTTGCAGCTTGAGTTGAGCTTCCTCGATTCAGCCGCCGCCAAAAGCGTGCAATCGATGGTCAATCAAAGCATCGACCAATTTGTAGCGCAAGGGGCCACCGGAACACTGCCACTACCCAATCCCGGCGGCAATGGGCCGGGCCTGTCGCAGGAACTGCAAAAACTGATCGTTGATATTCAAACCGAACTAACGCAAGGAGGATTGCAGGCGGCCGTCGATGATCGAACCGTCAACGTAACCGCCGCTCGACCGTCTCGCTTGGACGAAGTGATCGACCAAGGTCTGGTTGGAATTGCGACGGTCCAAACCGAGGTCGCAAAACGCGAGAAACTCCGCATGTTGGCCTCCGCTTTGCAGAAGTTTTACGTGGCTTACGGGCGTTATCCGGCCGAATCTGCGTCACCGCTTTCTTATCGCCGCGTGGATGAAGTGGGCGCGACGACCGCTGGCGATGGAGAAGCGACCAGTGATGAACCAGTCAACGAAGCCGGACCTTCGTTCAGCTGGCGCGTCGCGTTGTTGCCTTTTTTGGGCTACGAAGAACTGTACGCGTCGTTTGATTTTACTCAGCCTTGGGACAGTGAATCAAACCGGAAAGTTGCGGCCGCCATGCCGGTCGTGTTCGACTATCACAATCTGCCAGCTGCGGGACCGGAAGCCGTGCTCCGCAGTAGTGATGGTACCGTCGCAAAATCCGACATGCAGTTTCTTACAGGAAGCTTGGGCGCCATGGGAGCAGCCGCTATTTCGCAAGTCGATCAATTGACGGACGGTGCCGATCGCACGTTGTGGCTCGCGCAAACTCCGCAGCGCAAAACTGACTGGACAGCTCCTGGTGGATGGGAGGTCAATTCCCAACAAGAGCTGGTACAGTGGCTGCAAAGCGAACCACAACCATTACCGGCGATCCTGTTTTCGGGACGAGGCATCATGGTCAGACGCGAGACTGACGTGGAGACTTTACAAGGCTGGGTCACCCCCGCTGGCAAGGAGCGATTCAATCGCAAGTCCTTGTCCGACCTGACGGTCTTGCCGCCCGCCGAGCAAGAATAACGTTTCCGCGACTTCGCATTCAACTTCCCTCGCCGTTGCTGAGATCGTTTCCGAATGCCAGCTTCCCGACCTTTGATTTGGCAGTTGCCGCGTTTGGCTTTGCCATTGGATCGTGGTCCCGTGTGGATGGGAATCGTCAACGTTACACCCGACAGTTTTTCCGATGGGGGTCGGTATTTCGACCCGCAACGGGCCATTGAGCAAGGGTTGCAATTGGCTGCCGACGGCGCAGCTGTGTTGGACGTGGGTGGCGAGAGCACTCGGCCATATTCCCAGCCAGTCCCAGCATCGGAAGAACTCCGTCGGATCGTACCGGTGATTGAAGCCCTGGTCCGCCAGACGAACGTTCCCATCTCGATCGATACCAGCAAAGCGAGTGTGGCCCGCGCCGCAATGGCCGCTGGGGCTCAGATCATCAATGATGTGACCGGATTGGAGGGCGATCCACAAATGATCGAAGTCGCTTGCGACACAAACGCCGCCGTCTGCGCGATGCATATGCAGGGCACTCCCCAAACGATGCAGGACGAGCCTCACTTCGATGACGTCGTGGAAGAAATTTACGGATACTTGGAAAGTCGTCGACGCTGGTTGCGGGAACGGGGCCTCGAACCGGCTAGGATTTGTTTGGACCCCGGGATTGGCTTTGGCAAAACTCACGACCACAATATTCAATTGCTGCGGCACGTGGCGAAATTCACGCAACTAGGAACCCCGATCCTGGTCGGGCATTCGCGTAAGGGTTTTATCGGCTCGGTGCTGGGCGACAAGCAGCTCGAACGGGACAGTGGCACGTTGGGCGTCAGCATGCATTTAGCAGTTTCCGGCATCCACATTATTCGCGTCCATAACGTCGGGCTACACAGCCGGGCCTGGCGTTTGTGGCAAACGGTCAGAGGTGAAAATTAAGTGGTTGTTATTGTCGATTATCAAATGGGCAATCTCCGTTCGGTGCAAAAGGCCTTCGAACGGGTCGGCACCCCAGCCACGATTACGGATAATCCGCAGGAGATTCTCGCGGCCGAGCGTTTGGTGCTGCCCGGCGTTGGTGCGTTTCCGGACGCGATGCAGGAGTTGAGGCAGAGAGATTTGATCGCGGTGCTGCAGGATTACGTCGCGGCCGGGCGCCCACTGCTGGGGATTTGCTTGGGGATGCAGTTGTTGTTTGACTGCAGCCGAGAATTTGGGGATCACGAGGGACTCGGGATTATTCCCGGCACGGTGGAACCTTTTGAACTGCCTGATCCGTTCAAGGTCCCCCACATGGGATGGAACCTCAGCCGAGTACCGGACACCTTTCCGGAACGACTGGAGCATCCCGTTTTCCAGCACTTGGCCCAATTGCCACGATATTTTTATTATGTGCATTCGTTTTATTGTCGCCCGCGGGATATTCGCTGCGTGGCCTTGGAGGCGGATTACGGCGGTTGGTTTGCCGGAGCAATTGCCCAAGGAAATGTGGTTGCAACCCAGTTCCACCCCGAGAAGAGTCAAAGCGATGGGCTGGAGCTGTTGCGTCGCTTTGCTTCCTGGACGCCCCAAACTTTGGAACCCGCGTTGACGCACCGAGCTTAGCTAGACTTGTCGTCGGTTGGCGCACGCTCGTTAAGAAGCGGATATTGTGAAATCGTCAACGAACGTCGATGTTTTTGCAAGTACTTGAGCCGTTGATAGCCGGCCGTAATCTGGTTCTCACGCGTCTGGCGGAACGCCGGGTCCAGTTGTTGTTTGCAGAGCGCCGGATCCAGGGGTAAGTCACAATGGAAGTCGGGATCAAGGATGAATTGAGCGAAGGTGGGTGCGCAGTGCAAATGGGCTTCGGGCTGTTTCGTGAGTTGATCGACGGTGATCCAACCCAAGACATAGCGCAGATACAAGAGACTTTGATCGATCCGCTTGACCTCTTCGCCGCAAACTTGACACAAATACCCTTCGTCACAGTGGGCCATTTCCATTCCTCAAGAAACGCATTTTCTTCACATCGACAGTTCGCTGGTGATTTCGGAACATAATCCGATCAACTTCGCTTGCTGTGCTAACCAACCAATTTCCGACTTTGACTCGCGATTCGAGAAACTGCCGGGCAAACTGGTTCGCCGTGTGTACGGACGACTCACGTGTCGATTATACTGGGCGGCGTCCTAAAAGGGGCTGCCCCTCCTCCGGCCATGTCTGTTTGTCCGGGATCTCGCGTCGACCCCAGTGGGTCAGCCCTTGTTGTAGGACAGAGCCGAGGCACCGACCCGGATTGGGTTGTCGTATTTCACTCTGGCCCGAGTGCAAAACGGGTTGGCATTATAGGAAGGTTTTCGAGAATCGGATGGGAGCAGTTTCCAAGACTTCGTCGGTTGCTGGTGCGCTGAAGCCCGAACCGAAACTGGACAATCGGATCTGGGTCACAACACCAGAACAGATACGGTTCCAGTATCAAACGGTGGGTGGATTACTGCGGGCGGTCGCGTTAATGCTTGACCTCTTTTTCATGTTCTTGATCCTTGGAGCCATTGGATTAGTTCTCTTCTTGCTAACGTTCCTGTTGACGATTCTGTTGTTGATCACCAGTGATTTCGGCCAAGCAATTGCTGAGGCGTTGTTTGGGCTGTCCGCCGGAGTCTACCGGATCGCCCTCTTTTTCTGTTGGTGGTTTTATGGCGTCTTCCAGGAATACCGTTATCACGGTCGAACTTGGGGCAAAATGTGTGTGGGCATTCAAGTGCTAGGTTTGGATGGTCGGACGCCGACCTTTTCGCAATGTTTGTGGCGAAATTTTTTGCGACTGGCGGATGGGTTGCCGTTTTTTCCCGCCGTCTTTTTATTCCCCGCGGATAGCCTGGAGCTATTGGACAGTGCGGAGCGTCAATCGCAAACCGTGATCCAAGCAGGATTTGCCATCGGCGTGCTCATGCCAACATTTTTGACGGCCGCCGCGGCGATGATGCTGACTGCTAGGAATCAACGGATTGGCGACTTGTTTGCGGGCACGATGGTCGTGCGCTCGCAGACCTACGGGGCGCCCGCCGTGCCGCTGTTTAACGACGTCGAGTTACTGACCTTGGCGAACCAAATTCCCCGGTCGTTTACGCCCGGTCGCGAATTGGTCGAAACCCTGACCCTATACGTTTCGCGTCGACAACGCTTTACGATCGAACGACGACGAGAAATTGCGGGACGGCTGGCACCTTTGTTCGCGACCGAGTTTGGTTTTGGTCCGACAACGGATCCCGACCTCCTGTTGGGTGCCCTCTATTTGCGGGCGGTTTGCGACCCCGTACAACTATCGACCATGTTAGAAGAGGCCATCCGGCAAACCGAGTCCTATCGCAGGAGTCAACCATGAACCCTCGAGAGCTGTTGCAGAAACGACAAGGGAATTGGAACGAACTGGACCGCTTGTGTAGTCGTGTGGGCTCGCAAGGTGGAAGAGCGAAGATGTCGGGCGCCGAGGTGACTCGATTTGCGGCTCTGTATCGCGCCGCGTGCGCCGACCTGGCGTTAGCGGAAGCCTACCATCTGCCGTCCTCGGTCGTCGACAAGTTGCAACAATTGGTGGCTCGATCACATGGGGTTCTGTATCGGGGCAAGCGCGGACGGTTGGAGGAAGCCTTTTGGGCAATCCCGCAATCCGTAGCCACGGACCCCTACGTTCATGTGTCCTTTGGGATATTTTGGGTTCTCTTCGTGGTGTTTTGTTTGCTGGTCCAGTCCGACTCGGTGGATGGTTTGGCTGATTTGGTGGTGGGCAATGAACAACTGCAAGGCATGGAATCCGTGTACTCGGCGGACGTGGATCGAACATGGGGTGAAAACTTAGAAATGGCTGGACTATATGTCCAAAACAACACGGGCATCGGCTTGATGTGCTTCGCGCTTAGTGTCTGGGTCCTGCCAGGTTTAGCCGTATTGGCCAGCAATTCGATCACCTTAGGGACAACGTTTGGGTACATGATGCGCGATCAGACGGGAGTTGCCTCCGACAACTTCCAAGAGTTTGTGATGTCGCACGGTCCATTCGAACTTACGGCAATTGTATTGGCCGCCGGTGCCGGGTTGCGAATTGGTATGAGTTGGATCGACACAAATGGGTTGACGCGAACCAGTTCTCTACTGCGTGGTGCGCAGAAGTCGCTGCCGGTGCTGATGTTGTCCGTGATGTTGTTCCTGGGAGCGGCGGCCATCGAAGGTCTGCTGTCGGCCTTGAATCTTGGGTCTGAAATCAATTTGTGGTTCAAGGGATTTATCAGTTGGTTAACCAGTTCGGCGCTGATGTTCTATATCGTGATCCTGGGAATTCTCCAACCGATCCTGTACCAGGGTTTGAGTTTGGTTGATGACTCGCAACCGTCCTCCGACGCAGGAACCTGAGCCGATGGATCTGGTGAATACCGATGTTGAAATTCGCGAGCGATCGTTGCCGCAACGCATCGACATGACCTTGCGTTTTATTGCCACTCGGGCTCCAGGTGTCTTCCTATACTCGGCGTTGGGCGTGGTCCCCGCGATGATTGGCAACGCGTTGTTATTGTGGGCCTTGGACCCTTTTGCCGCTTGGGATAATCTGGGTTGGTTGTGGAACTGGGCATTGATCATGTATTTGATCTGGGTTGAAAGTCCTCTGGTCATGGCTCCCTTGGTCGTTTTTTTGGGAACATCGTTGTTTCGGCAACCAATCTCCGTGCGTTTTGCAGTTAGCGAAGTTTGGCGGAATTCGGGTCGGCAACTATTTGTCCACGGTGTCGTGCGAACACATCTTCTGTGGAGCGGCCTGGCCTTGCTGAGCTACGCGACGCTTACCGACGATCTGCTGGCTTTTTCGCTGGTGTTGGGCATTATGTTTATCATGGTGTTCTGGTGCTTTCGGCCTTACGTCGAT
Source organism: Pirellulaceae bacterium (assembly GCA_041741535.1). GTDB lineage: Bacteria > Planctomycetota > Planctomycetia > Pirellulales > Pirellulaceae > M30B19. The sequence goes on along the minus strand of JBGSJV010000041.1, from coordinate 11,372 downwards.
CAGATAATCTATTTGGAGAGATTGCCGCTGGTATTCAAGTCGGACCATCCGATGACCGTCGGCAAACGCAGCTCGATGTTGCACGGTTCCGATTCTGGGGGAGTAATGCTGGAGTCGTTCACCAATCTCCTGCTGGCACTCGCGGTGTTTTTTGCAACGTACGGCCTGCTTTTGTGGGGATATTATTGGTTGACGTTTAATACGGTGACGCAAGGCTGGTTTGGCTCCACTTTGTTCGCGTTGGCACTTTGGTTCACGATGATCGTCGGGACCGTCTTGCGTTTCTTTAGCTACTTGGATTCGAGGATTCGCTCCGAGGGTTGGGAATTGGAATTGCGATTGCGTCGTGAGGCCGAACTACAAACAAAGGCGGGGGTGGGCCAAGCCAAACTGGCGGTCGGCCAAGCGGCAACGGTGGCGACGGCGGGGGGAGTCCAACGATGAGTGCCGTGCGGACTTCGATCCAGGATGAACTGCCCAGCGTCCAGCAATGGCCGACTTGGTTCGATCCCGCGACCGGACAGGTTCGCGGAGTCGGCGAGTCGTATCCGGGTGCGGAGTTGGAATCGGGGGCGGTATCGGCCGGTCGCAATCAAGCCGAAATCTTTGTGCCGTCCGGGAACAATTGGGATTGGAATTTTGAATGGCCCGAGTGGCTCCAAAACTTCTTTGGTTGGTGGAGCGACCTATTGGCGGCATGGGGCTTGAACGGCTGGATTGTCCTGTTAGTGCTCTTCGCCGTAGTTTTCTTGATCGTGATCTTTGTTATTTTGGCTCGCACCGATTGGGGCCGTAACGTCTTGGCTCGAAACTCGGCGGCAACTCGCCGGCTCAAACCCGTTTCAAAAGAAGAGCTGCCATTCGAATTGGAGGCTGCCAATTTGAGTGTTGATGGATTGTGGCAACAGGCACTCAAGGCCAAGCAACAGGGCGATTTTCGTCGCGCTTTGATGTTTTTGTATAGCTATTTGCTGATCGAATTGGACGCAAAACAATTGATTCGTTTGAGTCGCGGTAAAACGAATCGAGACTATGGCCGAGAGTTGAATGGCATCCTCACGGTCTATCCCTGTTTTGTCGCAACGATGGATGCCTTCGAGCGCGTGTTTTTTGGTCGGTTTCAATTGCCTAGTGAACAGGTCGAAGAACTTTTCAGCCAAGTCGGTAGATTGGAACTGAAATGAATCGACTTAATCGCCGGATCATCGTCGCCGTGCTCGCAACGATCACCGGAGTTGCTGCAATCGCGGCCTTGATCGGATGGTTGACCTACAATCGCATACGTCCGTTGGAGGTTGCCGCGTCGTTTGGCGGCTTTCATGACAACGAGAGTATTCATGGTTTCGGAGTGTTGACGCAGATATTGCGTCAACAAGGGCATCAGGTCGCAAGAACCAGCATGCTGACCAGTCAAGTGGATCGGTACGACGTGCTGATATGGACCCACAAAGGCCCGCAATTGCCGAACGACGAAGCTTTGGAAAAGCTAGAAGAATGGATGGACAATGGCGGGACAGTGGTCTTTATCGGTCACGACTATGACGCAACATTGGACTACTGGCGCAGTGTCTATACCGAGAGCCAGGGTTCACAGCGCGAAGTGGCTCGCTGGGCGTATCGTCAGGAACAATTAAAATCGCTGGGGGTTCCGCTCGATATTTGGGAAGAACTGTTCACGCCCGCTCTGCGTCGGGACTATCAAGCCGATGCAGCAAACCGCTGGATGACCATCGGAGGCAATAATCAGCCCAAGCCAGGACTTTGGGAGCCGAGCGGACCAGAAGAAACGTGGCAGCAAGTTGGACCGAAATTCGACCCATTTGCAGTGGATCTCGACGCCGGTGGCCGTTTGCCGATCCTTGCGCGAACTTGGTTGGTCTCCCAGAACAAAAATGCCCAAGTACTTGCGACCATTCGGACTCAGGGTGAGGTGATTCCGACGATGTGGCGAGAAACGCGACGGGCCGGACCCGGGCGACAGGCTCGCGATCTGTTGGTAATTTCGCATCCGGTGTTTCTTGGGAACTTTGGGATCCTTCGACCAGAGAACACGTTACTTCGGGAAGCGTTTTTGGCCGAAATCGCGGGAAAAGAACGTGTGTTGTTCTTAGAAACTGGCCCGGGGCCGGTCCAATTATCGACCACGCCGAACGATCGAATCGACCAAGCGTGGGCCTGGATGACGAAAGGCCCGTTTCCAGTATTTGCCTTGCATGCGGTTCTATTGGCCGCTGTGTTTTGTTTCGCGCGCTTCCCAGTTTTTGGGCGAGCTCGGCGGATTGACTTTGAACCACGAAACGATTTTGGGCAGCATATTGCCGAAGTAGGTCGTCTGCTTCGTTCGCAAAAGCTCGAAGCGTTCGCGCGGGAAAAACTGGAACATTACTACCAAGTGGCACGTCGCGGACCGCGCAACAAGCCTTCATAATCAAGTTGTAGAAAGCACGATTGACCTATGAGTTCACCGATCTCGTCCTCGGATGGTTTCACCATTCGATGTTCGCACTGCCAGGGCCTGTTTGACGTCCCCTTCGCGAAAGTGGGCACTCATGTCTCGTGCCCCCATTGCCAGGCGGTGCTCGTCGTTCCACCAGCGCCCCATCCAAGTGGGAGCGGGAGTCAAAGTCGGCCCTCAAACCCTTCTTCCATCGGAGCACCGTCGCCCAACCCGACGAATCCAGCGACAACAAGCAGCGAGAGCGTTTCCACCTCGCTTGGGTCCACAGGAACCGCGACCCCACTTCGTCCGGCCGAGGAGTCCAAACCACCGGCGGTCGAAACCAGTTCTTCGCTCATGCAATTGGTCCGCGAGGGGCACCAATCGCCCGGCAAAGATTTGTACGATCGGATGACGCGTGAAATTAGCAAGGTCTTTGTCGGCCAGGATGAATTGGTTTTGGGGACGTTGGTCGGGCTGTTTTCCACCGGGCATGTCTTGATTGAGAGTGTGCCGGGATTAGGGAAAACCTTGTTTGTTCGGACTCTCGGTCGTGTCTTGGGTTGCGAGTTTGGGCGGATTCAATTCACACCGGACTTGATGCCGTCCGATGTGACGGGCACTCCGATCTTCAACATGAAAACTCAAGAGTTTCATTTTCACGCCGGGCCGGTTTTCACGCAGTTGCTCCTGGCGGATGAAATCAATCGCGCGCCCGCCAAAACGCACGCCGCCTTATTGGAGACCATGCAAGAGTATCGCGTGACGATCGACTCGCAGGTTCATCCGATGCCGCGCCCCTTCTTTGTTTTGGCCACGCAGAATCCAATCGAATCGGAAGGCACGTACAATTTACCCGAGGCCCAATTGGATCGGTTCATGTTTCAATTGCGGATGGATTACCCTTCGTTGCTGGAAGAAACAACCATTCTCAAAATGCACGGCGGCCAAGCGAACGTCGATGATCAATTGCAAGAACTGGCGAGAGTGACGTCCGCCGAGGAGATCTTACAATTTACCAAAGCGACGGAATCGATCCGGGTGGAGGAAGCAGTGATCGATTACATTGCCAAAGTCGTCCGTCAGACTCGGAATTGGCCGCAGATTCACTTGGGAGCCTCGCCGCGAGCTGGGATCACGTTGATGCGCGCGGCCCGGACCTTGGCCATGTTTGCTGGCCGCGACTTTGTGGTGCCCGACGATATCGCGCATTTGTATCGCCCGGCTCTGCGGCATCGGATTATTTTGACACCCGAAGCTGAGGTCGAAGGTTTTAGCTCGGATCAAGTGTTGACCGACGTTCTGCGGAGCGTTGAAGTGCCCCGCCTGAATTGAGAATAATGATGTGGACACTCCCCAGTATTGAAGAAATCTTGAGCGGCGCCGCTGCCGCTCCTATGCTGTTTGCGGCCATGTTCTCGATCCCCTTGGTGATCTCCGCTTGGTGGCGCAAGGTCTACCCTCGGTCCCAGATGTACTTCACACTCTTGGTGCCTCTATTGCTGGCGACGATCCATTTGGTCTGGCCGCAGTTGTTGTATCTGATTCTGATGCTGGACGTTGTGTTGTTGATGTTGGTAGCCGGTGACCTGCTGACCGTTGTCGATCGGCGTCATTGGACGGTCAAGCGATCCATAGTGCGCGTCGCTTCGTTGGCCAAACCCCATCATGTGCAAACGGAATTGGATTATCGCGGGACATGGCCAGCATATGTGACTTTGACGGAAGATTTTCCGGCTCAGTTTCGCCTGGAACCTGGACAGCAGTCGCATTACTTTTCGGGTCGTTCGCGAGCCACGTTTCATTGGGAAGTGCAACCGTTGCAACGCGGCGAATACAAGTTGGACTATTTTTACGTGAGTGCTCGCAGTCTGTTGGGATTCTGGAATGGACATTACCGCTATGTTTGCCCCGCCGTGATACAGGTATATCCGGATCTCCAACAGTTGACGCAGTATGCCATTTTGGCCAAAACCAATCGGCTCAGTTTGCTAGGGTTTCGCAAGAGTCGACGGGCCGGGCAAGAGAACGACTTCGAGCGACTCCGCGACTTCACGCGCGACGACCAGTTCAAGTTCATCGATTGGCGAGCCACCGCGCGGCGCAGTAAATTGACGGTTCGCGACTTTCAAGTTACGCAGAGTCAAAGGCTGTTATTCTTGTTGGATTGCGGCCGAATGATGACGAATCAGAGCCACGGCTTGACCATGCTGGATCATGCTCTGAATTCGATGTTGATGTTGTCCTATGTGGCGTTGTCACGTGGGGATTCGGTCGGCCTGATGTGCTTTAGTGATACGATCGATTGTTTTGTGCCACCGCGCGGCGATTCAGGGCAGATCAATCGCATGTTGCATGCCTCGTACAACGTGTTTCCCCGCATGGTGGAAACCCGCTTTGACGAGGCCTTCCAATTCATGGAAACCAAAAACCCGCGTCGCTCTTTGGTGATTTTGATGACCAACTTGATCGATGAAGTCAACGCGAATCAAGTGACCAAGTATCTGGGAAACCTACACGGCAAACATTTGCCGTTAGCCGTGTTTTTACGCGACCATCATTTGTACGCTCCGTTGCCGGATCAGCCGCAACACGAACCCGCGGACTTGTACACAGCTGCCGCTGCGGCCGATATTTTGACGTGGCGTCATCAAGTCCTAACGGGGCTGACACATCGTGGAGCGCTTGTTTTGGACGCCTTCCCCGAGCAAGTTTCCGCGCCCTTGGTCAACAAATACTTGGAAATCAAAGCCCGACACATGCTTTAGTGCGTTGCCAGAACTTCAATTTACGTGTAGCGACGCTTGACAAAGCGCAGTCCTACCCGGAAATTTCCGCGTTTTTGAAACCTCGGCTACTCCTTGTTTTGATCGCGACAAAGTTCTGGAACGCTGGGCCGATGTGAGCCTGGGATTTTGGTAGTGGACGAGCGGTCCACTATTTTGATGTATGACCGGTAACGGGTCGTTCAGGCTATTTTGTTGACATCCAAAATGTGGCGTGTTAGATTTGAAGTCGCTGAGCCTACCGAAACTTCTAGTCGCGTGTGGTTGCTGGAGTTTCAGCGAATAAGCATCAATGTTGTTGGATTTCGCCAAAGTTTCGGGAGCTCGAGATGTTGCGGTTTATTTCGTTCGTCGTTGTGACATTGGTGTTGGTTCGCTCGGGGATGTCACAGTGTGAGGATACGTACCGCGACCTGCTGGAAGCATTGTCTTCTCCCGTTTGTTTTTCAAGCGATGCGGCGCAAAAGTGTCATGATGATTCGATGGTGATGGTGCGACTGGAAATCGCTCGCCAGCGTCTCCTGACCATGAGCCAATTGCCGTCGGACTTGACGGATATTCGCGAGTCGGCCTCCGTCAATTTGGCCGAATGTTATCGTTCGTTGCAACGACAACGCACGCTGGACGGAGCCATACCCGACATTGAAAGTCTCGCCACAAGCACACTAAACGCGGCGCCGGGCTTGTACAAGCTCGCGAATGAGGATACGGAATCGCTATCGAGAAATGACAACGAGGCCTTAGCCGATCTAGCAGTTCGCGTTTCGTTGGAAGTCATCCAAGGGATTGCGAACGCCTACGAGGCGTCCGAAGAACGCACGGGGTATCGTACAACGTTTCGGCAAATGCGTTCAGCGACTCGGGATAAATTCCGCTCGGTCGTTGCGAGTCGTTATCAAAACTCACGAGCGACAGAGACGATGATTGAAGTGGACCTTCAAGGCTCCTTTGGCGCCTATCGTACCGCCGATTGGCTAACGATGAAGAACGTGAGTGGCCAAGATTTACACGATTGCACTCTGTTTGTGGACCTCCACGGATGGCACGGTGACGAAAGCGAGTATCTAAACCGGGGCGATTCGCATGTCCATTTTGTACGTCACTGGCCCGCGGATGCCACAATCATCGCTCCTTATCCTTCGACTTCGGTTGCCGGTGTTGCCAGCGATCAATCGATTGACTTCATCGACAAGCTCGAGATTTTCGCGTTGTCCCGAGACTTGCAACAACATGTGCAGTATCAATATGTGGGAGAGAACTATGATTCTGACCTGCGCGCTCACCTGGAATCGGTCGCTCCCCAGTTTCAAGGCACTTGGTATCGCTACGACACCAACTATTTCATCAACGATGGGTTTTACTGTTACTTTTCAGGCAACCAAGCGATTCCGGCTTCCCAATTGACGATGCGACTTCCCGAGGGCTTCAAAGATTTCACGTGGCAACTTTCGGACCGTCGATTTGGCGTCGGCTCCGAGAATGCCCAAAACTTTACGGACGAATCGTTCAACTCCGCTGGGGTTCCACAATTTGTCGAGTTGGAATTGCATTTTCCACATTCTGAATTCAAACACACCGTCCGTTGGGACGAAGTCGCCGTAGGAAAGTAGAACCCGAGTTCGGCGCAACGGGTGCAATGAGCGTGTTTCCGAATTGTGCGCACCGCTAGGGCTAGGACTCGCCCGAAGAGCGGGAGGAATTTGTGGGGATCGTCTACAAATTACAAATGCCAGATACTGCACGAGGCAATCGGACTTCCACTGCTTAGAAACTTGTTGCAATCCCCTGCTACAACTTCTAAAATCGGACCTAGCCGAATGGCTCCCGAGTTGGAATATGCATAGCCAAGGTCTGGCCGACGAGTTCGACACTGAATGATTCCGCTGGTCCGATTCCAGCAATCCGCTTCGTCGGCTCCGTTCAACGCCCGACCTAACCGGTCGCGAATCAACCTTAGACCAGGGGCAAGAACACCTCCACCCGCTGCCAGTTAGTTTGCAGTGCATTTGCTATAGAAAGTCCCTATGCGAACTCGTCAGCCCATCAAGAAGCGAGTGGACTTCATTTTGCTGGCCGCAAGTGCGCTGGTCATGATGACTCTAGCTGCAAGTGCGCTGGTTTTTGTTACGCTACCGACAAGTGGGCTGGTCTTCTATCATCTAGTCGCAAACGAGCAAGCTCCTTCCACAGGGGAGCGGCAGGAGTTGCTGCGGACGGCTTTGAAAGGCGCCGATCGAATCACGGTAAAAGAGGTGGAATTTGATCAACAAAATACGGGAAAACCATTCGAGTCGAGAGATATCGCAAAGATTTCAGATTTGATTTCTCTATTGAACTTCGATGACGACGAAAGCGGATTTCATTGCATGTGCCTAGGAGATGCCATTGTCACATTCTACAAAGGCGACACGAAGTTAGCCGAAATAGGCCACCATCACGGTCGTTCCCTCCGATGGCATGACGGGAATTGGGAAGGTGATTCTCTGTTTACCCAAGAGGCCGCCAAAGCGTGGCGAGAGTGGTTTGACGCGCAAGGCGACCCCAGATTTGAAAAGATGCACCAGCAAGCGGTCGCGGAGGCCAATCGTGAACGGGAGATTCACGACGGCTTCATGCGAGCCTTCAACAAAGAAGCAGTGGCGATCTTCGCAGCTTCTGGGCAAGACGGATGGAGTGCATTTTCTGCACAAGAGTCATCCGAAGCGGGCAAAACCGAATTGAGTTCATCAGCCAAGAAACTTTTAGCTTTGTATCCTGATCGAAGCGAGCTCGCAACGGCTCTGGCGAAGGCGCTTGGTAGCTTGACGATCACGGGAGCTCAAGAAGGGTCGTGGTCAGCCAGTTCTAGCCGTGAGTGGCTTGTTCTTGAGTGTGCAAAAACTCTGGATGCGGAAGATTTTCGTGACGTATTGGAATCGGACGACGAAGAAGCCCTGTTGGGCGCAGCTCGGCTGTTTTTTTTCGAAAGGCTCGCAAGGTTAATCCCCAAAGCTCAACGGGCTCGATATGCAGCCAAGCTCGCGAGAGTGGTGTTGGCGCGAGACAAGTGCGGCAATGCAAAAATCGCCGTTCGTGCTCTGGGCTCATTCGCGTCTCCCGAGACATTCCTACTCTTGGAAGAGCTTGCGAAGGGCACGATCAAGACAACGGAGCAACGTTCCGTGCACAAGGATGAGCCCAGTTCCCAGGCTTCGGCTTGTCTCGTTCTCGCTAAATTCAATGCCAATAATGCAGCTGAACTAACCCGGGCAACCGAGAGGATCGTTGAGAACGACCATATAGACCACGCAGCGTTGAAGATCGCCCGCTCCTTTTCAGGTGAGCATGGCTTACTCGATAAGTCAATTTTCGAGATCGATTCATACACGGTTGGCTTTGGCGCCCTTGCGGCTCTGGAGCGGGAGGCGGACAAAGCCGCTCTCGATGCGATCATCTTCGGTGGCACTAATCACAACTGGGCTGCCATTCGTGAAGAATCGGTTTTGACGGTAGAGAGAATGACTGGGCAGAAGTGGTATCAGAACCGGACGAACGAGCGTGCCGAATGGCACGTGAAGGCCATTCGAGAATGGTGGCAGACGAACCGAAACTCCTACGTGCCGCCCAGTACGAAACCGGATAACAATTCAGACCAGGTCAACCACTAATCTATGCATGGGAGCGTCCAAATTCAAGGCAATGAGTGCCGCTGAACTCCTTCGCGAAATTGCGTGGGCGTTTCGACACGTGGTGCGGCCATCCACGTTCACAACGTGCCACTGCGACGAATGCTCGGCTCTTGACTCCTTGCTGCAGACTCGGGATCACGCAACCCTTATCGCACAAGATATTGGGATGTCGCTTTGTCTCCTATCGCCAGACGGGCTTACGTATTGGACCCCGGCATTGGTGCGGATTTGCCTGACGCACGACCGTGACTCGGGATGTGATGTTCGCGACACGTTCATCGATGCACATCTTGGCGCACCACTACCGGGTGATGTGTTCCCCAGCAAACATCCGAAATTTGCTTCGCTTAATCGGGAACAAACCACTCTAATGTTGAATTTCTTGATGCATATCGAAGAGAATTGGTATGGTAAAAGGTCTGAGGAGACGCCACGCGAATTGGCTCGGGCAATTCGCAACTGGAAGCGGTTTGCGGGGCGTGAAGCATGAATCCAACTGGCCGTCACCGATGGTTCCAGAAGCCCGATGCCGTCTTTTTGGAGCATTAATTTGCACTGCTCGGCGCTAATCAAAACGAATCAGCGTGTACCCCACGATAGTTGGGCCGGATTGGTCGGCAGGAAAATCTAGGGCAGGAATATTTCTGGGGTGCATGGCCAAGTTCAAGTAAGCCGCTATCGCGGCGGGTTGGGCGGCATTCTACCCGGGGTTGGTTGCCTGGTCAAACTTTTTCTCTTCTCCTGAGTGCGGTTGCGGCGGCTTTGGTCGTCGCTTGTGTTTTTTCCTCACGTTCAGGAGTTTACTCGCATGGCAAGTTACGACAGACCCAATCGCTCGAAGTACTTCAACGGCCCAATCTACGACCAAATGGCCGAAGATCTCCAACTCAATGGCAAAGCCCAACGCACCGTCCACGGCTACCTGCGAGCCGTCCGGCAACTGACCGATCACTGCCGCAAAGCTCCCGACCAAATCTCGGAAACAGAACTGCGTCGCTACTTCCTCTACCGCCGCAATCAAAAGAAATCCGCCTACGGAACACTCCGCGTCGCCCTCTCCGGCATTCAGTTCTTCTATCGAACAACCTGCCCACGTGATTGGAACGTCCTGTCGATGCTCAAACTCAAGAACGAAAACTCCCTGCCCGAAGTGATCACCCGGCAGCAAGTTCGCCAGATCATCCTGGCCGCCAACACCCAACGCATGCGAGTCTTCTTCTGGACCGTCTACTCGTTGGGCCTACGACTGGGCGAAGGACTGAACCTGCAAGTCGGCGACATCGACGCCCAACGCAAGATGGTCCACGTCCATCGCGGCAAAGGTGCCAAGGACCGCTACATCCCCATCAGCCAATTCACCATCGATGCCCTGCGGCGGTATTGGGTCACGCACCAACATCCGAAGTTCCTCTTCCCCGCTGACGGTCGCAATCATACGCTCCAGCCCGGCACCAAGAGCACTGCCAAGACACCGATGAGCATGACCTCCGCTCAAGGGGCGATCAAGAAGATCACCACCCAACTCAAGTTCGGCAAGAAAGTCACGATGCACACCTTGCGACACTCCTTCGCGACACACTTGCTGGAAGCCAACGTTTCCCTGCGCATCATCCAGCAATACCTCGGACACTCCTCGCTGATGACCACGATCGAATACCTGCATCTGACCGACACGGCCCAGCAAGACGCGCGCGGCACGATCGAAAAACTCTTCGCGTGGAAGATCGACGAAGCGAGGTGATCCCACGATGCCCTCGGTAGCGCTGGCCCTGCGCCAACATGCAACCGAGTTCCTCAATCGACTGGCAGCTGCGAATCGAGGAGTCGCGATTCGCAAAGCCTTTGCAGCGATCACGCGTTGTCGCACCGGTGAACTGGGCGGAGTTCACTGGAGCTGCACCAAGTGTGAGCGTTCCCACTGGGTTGGACGTAGTTGTGGCAATCGGCATTGCCCAACCTGCGGCCACGACAAGACCCAGAAGTGGCTCGAACGTCAGTCGAAGAAGTTGCTCGTGGGCGTGCATCACTTCCTGGTCACGTTTACGGTTCCCAAGGAACTGCGGGAGGTTTTGCGCGCCAACCAACGAGCGGGATATGAAGCCTTGTTCCAAGCCAGTTCGCAAGCACTGACGGCGGTCGCCTCCAAGACGAAGTCGCTGCAAGGTTCCCAGCTAGGCTTCTTCGGAGTCCTGCATACCTGGGGCCGGGACCCCGCCGTCTATCACCCGCACGTGCATTACTTGGTGCCGGGCGGTGGAGCCGAGTTGGACTCCAGCGGCAAAGTAGTCGCTTGGAAGTCAACTTCGATCAACTTCCTGGTGAATCATCAGACTTTGATCCGCGTGTACAAAGCGAAGTTGGCCGACGCCTTGCGGGCGGCGAATCTCTATCAGAAGGTCTCGCCGAGTGCTTGGACGAAGAAGTTCGTGGTGGATATCCAAGGGGTGGATGATGGCAAGAGTGCCGTGGCGTATCTGGCTC
>JBGSJV010000040.1:0-8745 GCA_041741535.1 Pirellulaceae bacterium | reverse complement strand
GCTTCGCACAATTGACTCCTCGGGTCTGGTAAAGGTGTCAGGAGTCAATTGCCGGAACGGCCCTGCGGGTGCGTCGCACAATTGACTCCTGACACCTTTACCAGACCCTGACACCTTTACCAGACCCGAAATTTTGTTTGAGACAAAGCACGAGTGGTTTGTCAATCTGATCTGCGTTTGGGGAAACGCAGCTACCCGACTTCCTGACTTGGACAAAGCAATCGGAGGTCGGGGCGGTAACCGTTTGCCGCCGTTGTGACCGATCCGTCCAACGGCATCAAACGCGTTTCCGATCGATCAACTGGAAGCTGTTCGGCAACAAGTCGGAAATCTTGTAGGATTGTCGACCGTTTGGATCGGATGGATCCACGACGAAAACCTCCAGCTCCAGACCAAATTCGGCCAGAACTTGCCGACAGGCACCGCAGGGCGCTGCGACGGGCGAAGCGGCCACGACGATTCGGTGCGGAGGATATTCGAGCAGGTCGTACTTGACGGCGGCGGCCCCGATCGCCATTCGCTCGGCACAGATCGTCAAACCGTAGGACGCGTTCTCCACATTGCAGCCAACAAAGATGTCGGTTTGCCCGCGCAATTCCAACGCTGCCCCGACAAAAAATCGCGAATACGGTGCGTAAGCTCGTTGCCGAACTTGAACGGCGGCTTCGATCAATCGCGCCAGTTCCACCGGTTACCCTTTCCTTTGCTTTTCCTCTAGTGCGACTTTCTGCATGTGCCGATAGCGTCGCTCGAGAAAAAAAACCAAGACCAAACAGAACGCCACTCCGCCCAGTTTCAACCACCAAGCGTCTTTGTCGATGTACTTCTCGAATTGGCCCGCCAAAAGGTACATCAGCCCATTGCCCAACACACTGCCAATGGCGATCGAATAAAATGTCGTAAATCGGCTCAAACCCATCAGGTTGCCAAAGATCGAACCGCCCACACTGCCCGTCGACGACGTCGGAAAAATGACGAACACGATCAACACCAGCACCGAGGCTCGCTTGACCCAAGGTCGCTCGTTGACCAAGGTCTGCGTATCGCCAATCAAGTCAGCCGCTTTGGGTCCAAGAAATGGAATCCGGAACATGAAGCCCAAATGAAACGCTAAGAAAGCCGCCACCACCAAGTCCATGTAGGTGACCAACAGAAACAGCTCCAACGAACTGATCTGGGCCAATTCCTGATACATCTGGCTCCAAAACGAGCCTTCCTCGGCCAGCGGCGGCGTGGCGTGTGAAGATTGTCCAAACAAAATCACAAACCGGCCCAGAATCAAAGCCGTTGCGATGGCCGCAATGATGAACTTGTAAGCAGTGTTCGGGCCCTGAATCAGCGCAATAAACACCACGACCACGATGGTTAACGCGATCGGCAGCAACAAGGTAAAGAACCAAAACGCTTTGGAAAAATCCCAGATCTTCCGCTCGAAGTGTTCGAACGACTCGATAACGGCTCGCCCGGATTCGGTTTGTGCCGTTTGTTTCGAATTATCCCGATCTTCCATACAGGTGCGTCTTTTCCAAAAATTGCCGTCATCTGCTCGTTAGCAACCCCTTCTCGGTCGCCACAATGCAGGATCGAATTGAATTCGATTCGGGACAAAATGTCTAGTGGACCGGGGGTAAATCACCTCCCAATGTCGATCCAAAACGGCCCCGCAACACCGCGAATTCGGCGTGATGCGGCAAAAACCGGTTTTCCGCCTTGTCCCGTAACGTATAATGGACAAACTTCCCCCTGGCAGATTCCGGCACGAATTCGCAGGCCCGCTGAAGGTTCCCACTGCTTATGTTGAAATGTTGCTCTTCGATTCTGCTCCGAGGATTTTTCTTCGGTCAACTGCTCGTGGCCTCGCTTGGCATGGCTTCTTTTGGCTTTGGGCAAGGCCGCAGTGACGAAGTCGTGTTGCACTCCGGCCAAACTCTGTATGGCAGCGTCACCGAATCGCGGAACGGACCAGGGAACTCGGCCGAGTTGGAACTTGTCCTGGAGGACGGCAGCAAACTGATTCTCCAACGCGAATTGTTCAAGTCCTGGAAAGCCGAACCAGCGGCCATGGCCGAATATCGCGATCGAGTCGGAAAAGCAACCAAGACCGTGGACAGTCAGTGGGAGCTGGCCCAGTGGTGCAAAGAGAACAATCTCAAACCCCAAGCCGACACCCACGCACGTCTGGTCGTCCAATTGGACCCCGAACACGAACCCGCTCGCCGAGCCTTGGGGCACCAACGGATCCGCGGCAGGTGGCAAGATCCGGAAGTGGAAGAAAAGAAAAAGGGGAAAGTCAAAGTCGGCAGCTTGTGGATCCTGCAAGACATTCTCGAAATCGCACAAGCCTTAGACGAATTCAACAAAAAACAAATCGCCTGGAAGAAGGACCTGAACCTGCTGTTCAAGCAGGCGACCGGAACCAGTTCCAAAGCCGGCGAAGCAACCGCCAAAATTCGAGCCATCCGCGATCCGGAAGCCGTCGATACATTGGTCGCGCGTTTGGTCGACACAAAACCAGTTCCCTCCATCCCGGAGCGCGCGGTCATCCTCGAAGTGCTTTGTGAAATCCCAACAAACAGTTCAACGATGGCACTGCTGGACTATTTCATGGACAACCGCGATGACCCGGAAGGTCGGGATCGAGCCATCCAAGCCATCGCCAAACGACCGGCCCACAAACCACAAGTCGCTCGACGTTTGGTCCAAGACTTGGACATTGACAAAGGCGGAGATCGTGAAAAACTGACGAACCGCGCGACGGCTCTGGAAAACCATTTGCGATTGGAGCGAGCCGCCACCGCGCTGCGGGTGATCGACGCCACCGTCGGGATCGAAGCGTTGATTGTCTCGATCAAGGTTCCCTACACCGTCAAAGTCAAAGTAACGGAGAATGCGGCCCTGAGCGGCGGCAATGTCCAGGGCGGCGGAGGAACACGAGAACTTACTGACGTTTTTGTGTTGGAGAATCTTTCCGCCGTGGAAACGCTAGAGAAATTTACCGGACAAAAGTTCGGCAACAACCAAGACGCTTGGTTGCAATGGTGGATCGCGGAAAACACCCCACAGTATCTCAACCTCCGACGCGATCAATAGAGCTCTGTCGACACGGTCACGGTCGAAAGTTCCCCATTCCCACCCATGCGAATGAACAGCGGAGCGAGACTCTGTCGCCAAAGGGTCTGGACCAGGTCTGACTCTTGCAAGGCGTGTAAAATTTCGGGCAAAAAGGCATGACCGAAGCAGGTCAAAACCCTTTTGAGGAACGAGCCTGCTTCAACTGCAACCCTTACCCAGCGAATCGACGGGCACTCGGTCAGCGGGAACCGGAAACTGTCCTGCCAAGGCAATCACATCGCGGCGGACTTCTTCCAATTTCGCAGCATCTTCGTGATGACGTAGCGCCTGCAAGATCCAACCCGCAATGGTCTTCATCTCATCGGCACCCATACCACGAGTCGTCAATGCGGGAGTCCCAATGCGAATCCCACTGGGGTCAACCGGTCGGCGTTGATCAAACGGAATCATGTTCATGTTGACGGTGATGCCACAATGATCCAAGGTCGCCTCGGCGATCTTTCCACCGATCCCAAGCGGCGTGACGTCGACCAATAACAGATGGTTGTCCGTGCCATCACTGACAATCTTCAGGCCACCACTTTGCAAAGCTGCCGCCAAGGTTTTGGCATTGGCCACGACCTGAGTTTGATATTGAATAAAATCGGGACTCAGGGCTTCGCGGAAGCAAACCGCCTTGCCGGCAATCACGTGCATCAGTGGACCACCTTGCATCCCAGGAAACACACTGCGATTGAGCAGCTTCTCATCTTCTGCGCTGCACAGAATCAGACCACCACGTGGACCACGCAAGGTTTTGTGGGTCGTTGTGGTCACGAAGTCGGCCACACCAACCGGGTTGTGATGCAATCCCGCCGCGACCAAACCAGCATAATGGGCCATATCGACCATCAACTTGGCTCCCACGCCCCGCGCGATTTCAGCGAAGCGATCGTGCGGGATTTCACGAGGGTACGCACTGGCACCGGCCACAATCAACTTCGGTCGATGCTCGGCTGCCAACCGTGCGACTTGATCAAAATCAATCCGCGAGTCCTGGGGACTGACACCATAATGCACGAAGTTGTAAAGCTGGCCCGAAGAGTTTAGTTTCATGCCGTGTGTCAAATGGCCGCCATGCGCCAAATCCAAACCCAAGACCGTATCTCCTGGCTTGAGCAGGGTCATGTAAACCGCCTGATTGGCCTGCGACCCGGAATGGGGTTGCACGTTCGCATGCGCGGCACCAAACAAAGATTTGGCTCGGTCAATCGCTAATTGCTCGACCGTGTCCACGTGTTCACAACCGCCATAGTAGCGTTTGCCCGGGTAACCTTCCGCGTATTTGTTGGTCAACACACTACCGACCGCTTCCATTACCGCCGCGCTGGTGTAGTTTTCGCTGGCGATCATTTCGAAGCCTTCGCGTTGTCGCTTTGCCTCCGCGCGGATGGCCTGGGCCAAAGCCGGATCTTCGTGGGCCAAGATACTCATGATGGTCGGTTCCCTTGTGCGAGCGTCAGTTAGTTGCCGGATCCTGAAATAGCCGAACCAAGTTGACAATACCTGTTATCCGACTCGGCGGAGGACGAATACCACGTCTTCGGTCTGGTCGTTTAAAACAATCGGTGTTTGGATATCGTAAGCGAAGTCAAACACACCCGCGATCTCCCAACGTGGTTCGCTGGCGATCAAGTCCGTGACTTGCTTCACATTGTACGTCAAGAAGTTGAACTGATCTTCCAAGACTTCGCGACCGGCCGGCTTGGAAACCTCGTACTTCATGCGGTACGTTTCCAATCGCTGGGCCGGTGTGCGATCCACCAGCCACATCTTGCTGCGGATCTTGAGATTGCCCCGCGCGGCGGTCCACGTTTCTTCCACGACTTGGGGCTCGGTCGACGGTGTCAAATGCAGCCCCAAGACATACAAACCGCCGGGAGCCACCGCGTCGGCCATCACGCGCATGTGATCCTTGGCCATCTCCGGCTTTTCCAGGTGGCGAAAGCTGTTGATCGTGTTGAACGCCGCATCGAGCGGCTTCTTCAATTGAAAGTTGCACATGTCCGCGACAAAAGCCGAAGTGGGAAAGCCATACTTCTCAAGCCGACGATTGCAAAAGTCGATCGCTTTTTCGTTTAGATCGTTCCCGGAAATCTGGTACCCCAACTTCGCAAACCGAACCATCAACCGCCCCGTCCCACAAGCCGGCTCAAACAGCTTCTTCACTTTGCGATCCGCAAAACACGCGAAACAATCTTGCAAGAAGTCCAGTTCCGCTTGACAGTCGGAACCAAAGATCAAATCGTAGTATTTCGGGTAATCGTAAATATGCCCAGGCAACCGCACGGTTTTTGGCTTGGCTGCTTGGGCGGACGCCGCTTTCCCTGCCGACGACTTGGATGCCAAAGTTTTCGAAGTCACGGCCTTGGCAGTCGTCCGCTTGGTCTTTTTCTCGACAAGCGCGGTCGCCGTGCCCATGCCAGACTTCTTGGTGCTCGACTTCTTAGTGCCAGACTTCTCAGTGCCGACCTTCTGCGCGTCGAGATTCTTCGAGTTGCCTTGTTTGGAGCCAGTTGTTTTGGAACCAGTTGTTTTGGAGCCAGATTTCTTCAAGGGATTCCCAATATTCAGCACGAAGGAAGTTGCCCGGTCGCGGGCGACCCGCGTCCATCACGGGCGGTGCTTATGTTAAGTGCCCAGCGAATTTTCGTAAATGAGCCTTCGTCGTCGTGAATACTTGGGGTTGGCAATCAAGCGTCGCACGGGTCAAAACAACCGCAATTGAATGGCCGTTTCTTGTTCGACCACTCGACAGGCGTTCAATAGCCGACCCGCCGCGGCCTGACCACTCAAGAAAGCCCCTTCAATCTTGGCACCGCTGCACCAATCCCCACAGGCAACGATTCGCCCGTCGGTGCTCGCTAATGCCTCCACATCCAGCGGTGCTGAGGGAATCGCGTATCGCCAACGATGGGCTTGGAGCGAGTTGGGCACTTGAGGCGACAGACCCGTGGCCCGCCAGAATTCCGTCAACATCGCGGTGGCCACTTCATCGGGCGGGCTCTCCCAGTTTTGCCGAGTCCATTGTGGGGTGGCATGAATCACGATGGATTCGCCGCTGGCTGACCTTCCCGGTTTGGTGCCATTGCGACTGGTCCAACTCAAATCGCTCTCATGCAAGAACGCACCGCACCAGTCCACTTCCCACTGGGCGGAAAAACTGGCCATTGTGGCCCAACAAGGTTGCAGATCCACTTCTGCCAAGCGTCGTGCCAGGTCCGAATTTTGGTCCAACAACATGGCTGCTTGGGGAGCCGGCAAGGCCAGGACCACTCGTTGGAAGCAACCAAGACCTTGCTTCTGTTCATCGAGCAACTCCAGTTCACCGGCAACCGTCGGACGAACATGGGCCACGCGGGTTCTCAATCGCACCGATAGGCCGGACGACAGATGGTGAGCGAGCGCCGTCATGCCGGGGACGCCCACATAACGAACCGGCGCTTTTGATTCCGAGGAGTTGACTCGACAACCCTGCTTGAGGGTCACGAAATGCTGCGCCGAGTCCGGCCAAATCGCGACCACGCCTGCTTGTTGCCACGCCGACACATATCGCTGGAATCGTTCGTCCCGCGCCGTGAAGTACGACGCGCCATGATCAAAGGTGTGCCCGGTATCCGTCCGTCGAGTGGCCATTCGTCCGCCGTAGCCATGACTTTTTTCGAACACGGTCACGGGCCAACCATGGTCGGTCAAGGTTCGCGCCGCCATCAATCCCGCAACGCCAGCTCCAATCACTGCCACGGTTGGGCGCTCGGCAGGGTTCAACGTCCAAACGTGTCGACGATATCGCTCGACCGATAATCGTTGCGCGTGCTCTTGGGTTGGCCGCGGACGAACATGACCGATGATCGGTTGTGCCGGCTGAAACGGACGATCGAATTGACCGAAGCACCACAAGAGTCCCCCGTACGACGCGGGGTCGCGGCCATCCAACGCATAACGATGGTTCAAATCGATCAGCAAGCGCAACGCTTCTTGCGGCGTGGCCGTCCATTGCAATACAGCCTTGCCCCACGTCATTCGAACGTTGTTGTGCAGTTCACCGGTCATCAGAAGTGACTGCTGCGCGACGTTCCATAGCTCGTCGTTGGTTTCCCCCCTGGCCAGTTGCTCCCAGTTATAACGGTTGGGTCGCGGGTCCCGCGCGTGTTCGCCCAACGTGGCTTGAGCCCACTCCGGTAACGATTCCCATTGGTCGTAGTTCTTCGTGAAGCGACAGTAGCCGTACGCCAACTCTCGCCAGATCAATAGCTCGTCCAAAAACTTCTCCGCGCCGGCACCGCCAACCTCGTGCGCTTCGCGTGCCAAGCGCAGCGGAGACACCATGCCATAATGCAAATACGCCGAGAGACGACTGACGCCATTTTGCAGCGGACTGTTTCGCCGTTGATCGTAACGCGACAGACCCTCAGCGACAAACGAATGCCAGCGCCGATATCCGGCGGTCGAGCCACCTTCGGTTCCCAAGATCGGGCCAACCGCATGATCGATCCGGCAACGAGCGATCAAGGCTCCGAGATCCGCCTCCTCCAAGTCCAACGGTCGAAAGGACAACGACTCCAGCGGAAACGCTCGAGGCTCGCTCGGCCGCGCAGGCCAATCCAGCCCCACGCGACGACGATACTCGGCCGCGGTGGCCGTGCGATACTCAAAGGCTCGCGTGTAAGCACGACCAACGACCTGCATGGGCACGACACACGCCGTATCGACCACCAACGTGGGCACCGTCGTCTGGCGAAGTATCGCGCGGAGGTATCGAAGCGGAGGATCAACCGGCATGTCTTCGGTGATCAAGCACGCGGCCTTCCGCGCCAGTTCCAACAACCGCGGCGCCGGATCTTCCGACGTTGTCAGATGGAAAGCGTAACTGATGCCCAGCCGTTTGAATTGCTCTTGAACATCGCGAGCTCCTTCCAACATGAACCGATGATGCCGATCGGAAGCATATTCATAGTCGTCGGAAATTCCGTGGTAAACCAACAGTGGCAAGCCCAAATAATCAGCGACCCAGACCGCCACGTCCAAGGCCGGGTTCTCGTCCCCACGGACCGCCGTGCGCATCCAATACAAAACCATGTCGCGACTGGACGAGTTGCCATCGTACGAGTTGCCAAGGGACGAGTTGTTCGCTGGCAATTCGGAGGCTTGCGAATCGGCTCGGCCCAAATGGCCCCAGCGCGAAGCGACGACGTCCTGCGAAGCGGCAATGTCCCGCGAATCGGCAATGTCCCGCGAACACCACCGCGTCCGCTCACGGAGATGATCGGGCAGTTGCAGTTGGGCGAATTTTGGATGGGGGTTCGAACCGTTCGGCATCATCAATGTCTTTCTACAGCTTCGTGCTTTGTCACCACCAAAGCTTAGCGTCTTGTAAACAGATCAGGAGTCCCGTGTGCGCAGCCCCCGCGACCCCCAAATGAATTGGGACAGAGCCGAGTGCTTTGTCAACGTCTAAATTTAGGGTCGGGTCTGGTAAAGGTGTCAGGAGTGTGTCAGGAGTCAATTGCCGGTACGGCCCACCGGGTGCTTCGCACAATTGACTCCTGGGTCTGGTAAAGGTGTCAGGAGTCAATTGCCGGTACGGCCCATCGGGTGCTTCGCACAATTGACTCCTGACACGAATGGCACTGC
>JBGSJV010000039.1:0-14420 GCA_041741535.1 Pirellulaceae bacterium | reverse complement strand
TTATACACGAGATTAAAAACGCTAGCTAGCCCTATCTGGAAAATTCGTGGCAACAAATCTGCATTTTGTTTTTAGCCATAAATACCGTCTTTTACGGACTCAAGTGCTCATTTTTTGACTGTTTTCCGTTCCAAGTCAGGTCTAACCAGGACCCAAATCACAGAGATATTCGCTTAATGCCATCAATCAGTCGTGACTGCCCAAAGTTGATAATTAGTGCGCGTTTCAATCCAGTGGCCCTGAGGTAGGAAATGGTCTGTGCCAGCGCGATTTCGGGCAATTTTGACACCGATTTGAGTTCCAATACCACTTCGCCCGCGACCAGAATATCCAACCTTTGCCCCTTGATCAAATGTCCTTTGTAGATCACATCGACCTCTTTTTGCCGCTCATACGCAATCCCCCGCAATCCAAGCTCCAAACATAGAGCTTCTTCGTAAATGGACTCCAACAATCCGGGGCCTAGTAGCCGATGAACTTCGATGGCCGCACCGATAATTCGCTCTGTCAATTCATCGCTCAAAAGCTTGATCTCCGTGTCCTCGGTGAACTCTGTGGCAGGCATTTTACATCATCGTACGACTCCTTTGTTTGTTTTGCCACCTTGAGACCACCGAGGAGACTGACACCGCCGGTTCGACCGGGGTTGCCGCCGTGATGGGAACAACTGAAAAATAGTTCAACGGACGGGCAAATGTGTCGATTTATGGAATTGCCAATCGACAAATAAACGTTTCATGGGGAGTTCCAGGATCGGTTTTTATTGGAAGAGTGGCACTTGATGAGAAAAATAGTTGCATGTGAGTTCATGACACTCGACGGTGTCATACAAAACGAGGACGAGGGGGATGGATTCAAGTTCGGTGGATGGTTTTTCCCGTACGCCGACCAAGTGACTGGTGCCGTGGTGCAAGAGCGATTGGCCAAGCCCGTCGATCTGTTGCTGGGACGTAAGACCTTTGCGGCTTGGGAAACGTATTGGCCAACCCATTCGAACTTTTGGCCGAACGTCATGACCGCAACCAAGTACGTTGCTTCTAATACTCGGGACTCTAGCGATTGGCAGCCTACAGTCTTTTTGAACGGTGATCTCGCCGAGAAAGTGAAACACCTGAAAGAAACGGACGGTCCGGATCTGCACGTTATGGGAAGTGCGAATATGCTGCAGACTCTTTTCAAAGCAGATCTTGTTGATGCGTTGGAGTTGATGATCATTCCGATCACACTGGGCCAAGGCAAGCGTCTGTTCCAAGACGGTACAATTCCTGCGTCGTTTCGAGTCGCGAGCGGCACCGTTGCACCGAAGGGCATCATCATTGTTCGTTACGAGCGCGACGGCCCCGTAAAAACCGGGGCTCCACAGATCAAGGAAGACTAGGATTTGGCCCCAAATGGGGTCTGACGCATTTGTGGGTTACGCTCTAAGCTAAACCAAGTCAACTTGAGAATTGGCGTGTCTCCATCGGAGAGTGACCCAACTGTATGCGACAACGAACGACATTCATGCCGACGATGGCGATGCAGATCGTATCCGTCGCCGTATTGATGTTGAGTTGGGCCGACAGTCGATTGTTCGCCCAGGACACGGCACCATGGGATTGGCCCAATATTCGTGGGCCAAGTTGGGATGGCATTTCTCACGAGACCGGGCTGATTGATCAATGGCCGGAATCCGGACCACCGGTGTTATGGACTCGCGAATTGGGCCAGGGTTATTCGGCGTTTGTGGCGTGGGGCGACCGCATCGCCACGCAATATCAAAGTCTGAGCGGACAGTTTGTCGTCTGTTTGGATGCGAACACCGGTCAAACGATCTGGGAACATCGCTACGATTGGCCTTATGACCCCGCAGGTGTTTATCCCGGCCCGCGAGCCACGCCGACGATCTACGATGGCCGCTTGTATTTCGTTGGTCCAACAGGACTCGTTGGCTGTCTCGATGCGACCCGAGGAACGGTTATCTGGACGGTGGATCTGGCCAAAACGTTCCAGGCCAAGATCAGCGGATTTGGATACGCCTGTTCGCCGACGGTCGTTGACGGGCAAGTGCTGTTGCCAGTTGGTGGCCCCGGCGCAAGCATGGTGTCCTTGGATGCGAAAACCGGCGCGACACGGTGGAGTTCCGGTGATGACGAAATTAGCTACGCACCGGCATTGCCCGTCACGCTTCACGGGCGTGCGGTGGTTCTGGGTTACCTACAAAACGCAATTGTCTGTCACGACCGAATGACGGGTGAATTGTTGTGGCGGCACGTGCTGTCCAGTGGTTATGACGAGCATTCCTCGTGGCCCTTGTATCGCGAGCCGTTGTTGTGGGTTTCCGCTCCATTTCGTTCGGGTGGTGAATTGCTCGAGTTGACTACTGATCCCGCTCAGCCGGTTCGATCACGCGGCAAGCAGAATCTGATTTCCAACGACATCTTCTCGAGTGTCTTGTTCGACAACGCGATTTTTGGATTTGATGTGAAGGATCCCCAAGCCAAGACTCACCGTTCGACTCGTGGTTTCTTTCGCTGCTTGGACTTCGAATCAGGCGAGGAACTCTGGTCGGTTGGCGATGATCGTCCGATGCGCAGTCGCACGACGCCACTTTCCACCGGAGACCGAATTGGTCATGCGACGGTGATCGTGGCCGATGGCAAGCTGATCCTGTTCAACGATTTGGGCGAATTGATTTTGGCCAAAGCGTCGCGCGAGCAATACACGGAATTGGCCCGAACTTCGGTCCTAGGCGGCGAGATCTGTTGGACTCAGCCCGCATTGTCACGCGGACGACTGTTCGTCCGCAACCAAAGTCGGGCAGCCTGCGTGTTTCTGGGGGATCCAAATCGGCTGTCCGCCGAGTTGAAAGCGCGGTCCATGACAACGGCCGACATTCCGCAACAAGATTACGTCGACTGGGCTGCCGTCATTCTGAGTGTGGAACCCGAATATGCATTCGACCTGCCTTCGATGGAGTGGTTTTGGCTATGGTTCCAAGTGATGGTAGCGATGTTAGGTTTGATGCTCTTGACCGGGTCGTTGGCAGCATGGTTGCCGGTGGTTTGGAAGTGGCCGCCGGAACGTCGCGCAATTGTGTACTGGTTGTCGGTCCTGTTTTGTGGGGCGGTGGGCACGACGCTACTGAGTGCCCGCATGAATGAGTTTGTCTTTACGTGGCCGTTGTGTTTGTTCGCGGCGTATCAAATGTTCATTGACCGAGTGGAGCTCAAACGACAGAAGCTTTCGCTGCGCGAGCGTCTTGTTAAGTCGACAGCTGCGATATTTTTCGTAAGCGTGTGCGTGCTCTATTTCTTAGTCTGTCGGCGTTTGAGTTTGGTTTTTGAGTGGACCTTTCTAATGGGTTTTGCGGCTGCGATCCCATTTTCGCTCGCTGGACGATTGCGGCACCAACACCCGGTGTTCGCGTGGATCTGGAAAGTCCTTTCGGTAGGCCTCGCATTCTCAGCGTACTACTGGTCATCCGTCGCCTTCATCCACTGGCGAGTGCTTCTTTGACCTGTCCACGGAAGCATGGCCGACGGCCTTGGACTGCGGCGGCCTGCTGCCGCTTTCCCGCCACAGCCCGCTGTGGCCGTCGCTAAAAAGAAACCAGCTGCCATTTCCAAGCTGAAAAATTGGCAAAGACTAAAGCCTTTGCCGGTGGCCGTCGCTGAAAAGAATCCAGCTTCCATGTCGGGAGCCAAACGCCACCCTAACTCATCGTTTTGAGCACGGCCAAGCGTCGTGCGTCGATATTGTCACGCGTGTAGAGACGCTCGACCAACCAGTACATTCCCCGACGCAGTTGTTCGACGCTCATGTTTTTTGGTCGAAAATTGACATCGAACAATGTGCACAAGTCCCAACGGCCCGGCTCAAGAATGCGATCTTCGTCAAGCAACCGCTGATAGAGTGGCGTTCCAGGGAACGGTGTCATCACGGTCACTTGCACTTCAAACAAAGGCACGTCGTTGGCAAAGTCCAAGATTTGTTGGAAAATTTCCGGCCCCTGATGATCAAGCCCTAATACAAAACACCCGTTGACGGTGACTCCCGCCGCTTGGATCTTCCGGACGGCATCTCTGTATTCGCTGCCGCGACGCCGTTTGAAATCCGTGCGCAATTCGATACCAGCCAAGTGGTCCGCGTTCGTTGATTCAAGTCCAATCAATAACTGCCGACAACGGGCCTGGCGCAAGAGTCGCAACAGTTCGTCATCGTCCGCGACGGAAATATCGGTCTCGGTAAACCAGTGAATTCCTTCATCAATCAGCGCCTCGCATAATTGACGCCCCCAGCGCAGGTCAACAAACGTATTGTCGTCGGCGAGTTCGATAAACGGACGTTTCCGTATGGACTTGACCGCGCGAATGTCCCGAATAACTTGATCCACCGGACGCTTGCGATACGGCAACCCCAACATGATGCTCGACGCGCAGAAATCGCACCTCCACGGACACCCGCGAGTTGTTTGCACTGGAAATCGGTTCCAGTTGCCATCCTTGAGCAGATCGTATCTCGGCACTGGCAGGTGCTGCATATCGACCGGAGCGAATTCGGAGCCTCGCCAAATTCGTTGTGACGCACCAGCGGCAATCTCGCGGACAAGTTCGGGCCAAACCGATTCTCCTTCGCCGACCACGACATGATCAAAGTGCTTGGCAGCTTCATCAGGACAAACCGTCGCGTGTAGTCCTCCAAACACGCTGATGATGCGAGCGGACCGCAGTTGGCCCGCAACCTTGTACGCTTCAAAGGCCTGGGCCGTCAGGGCGCTCACGGCGACAACATCGCAATCGAACACCTCGGCGGGAACTCGTCCGGCGTCTTCCGCTTCGTAGTAGGCGACATCATGTCCCACCGGCGTCGCCGCCGCAAGAATCAGCAAACCGAGCGAAGGCATCGACGTCACGACTTTGCCTCGTTCAATCACGCCGGGCAGAGTCAATCCAAGCTGGAGCAATTCCGGATCGTGCGCCCGCAAACCACTCATGGCGAGAAATGCGATTTTCATGGTGGTCCTACTTTGAGAATCTCGACCGCAGCAACAATCAGGGCAGTGACTGGCACGAAAAACAAATGCCGAAATCCCGGCCTCCACGCGCTTAAGAAGCAGACCAACGGCATGGTGATTCCGCCAATCACCAGTCCCCACTGTCCAGCAATCGAATAAACTTCTGGACCGCGCAATTGATCAATGCCGGCAATCACGTTCATCATCCCCAAGGCTGCTTGGGCGATATGCCCCAGTCGCAGGATCCGGCGGCGGAACGACTGATAACCGCCCAGAAAATCATCTCGATAGAAAAACAAGCCAATGATCGCGCCACTTACAAAAGCCAAGAGGATCGACGACCAACCAAAGTACCAGTTCAACATTGAAGACTCGTTTCGACAGCAATGCATCCCGATGAGAACATCGGCCACCGAGCAAATTGTACTCGCGAACATGGCTTTCGGGTTCAACAGATCTCAAATAAACTTCCTGGTATACTGATCCCTGTGCGGCAACCCATTCCTTTTGACGTTGTGAACGGCGACAACGCCATCAAAGAGCCACTGACCAAAAGGACAATCGAATCATGAATGTGGTACAACTATCGGTGCAAGCGGTCAAATTGGCCGCAGTCTTGTTGATTGCAGTGTCGTTCAATTCTCGACCTTGCGAGTCACAAGAGACGTTATTGCATGAAGAACGGGTAGAGAATGGGTTCGCTCCGCGGCAAGAATTGGACCGCGGAGCGATCCACGACATTGACAGGTTGCCGCTGCTCCGCGAGATGCGGGATTTGGGCGAGTATGTTGTTGTCGCCGATCGCTTCGATATCTTCGCAGATGATTTGTCGAGGATGGCCAAAGATCTTGGCCTAGATCGCATCTTTTCTGACGAACGTGATTCGAAATCGCGGCTTGTGGATGTGACGCATCCCGGTATTGTCTTCTATCCAGAGCTCAGTGTTGGCCAATTTCGATTGAAATCCCGGACCGATTTCGCACGATTGATGAAGTTACCGAACGAAGATCCCAAGGACGGTGACTTTTATGAAATGCCGATCGCCGATTTGATTCCGCTTCATCGTTTCCTCTATTTTTGGGAAGAGGAAGAGGAAGGAGTCTTTTTAGGAGAGAATCTCGTCGTTCGGAAAAGAGGCGACAAGGCAGCAGAATCGGTCAAGGCTTGGTTCACGGCGCAGGATAATCTATTGTGGCCGAAACTCGATTCACATAGTCAGACGATTGTTTCGCAATCCGGCATCTCGTTCATTTCAGCATACGACGAGGGAAGAAGCGCTTTCGCGGAATATGTCTCAGAGTTGCAGGAAATGAACGCCGCAGTCCTGAACCCCAAGGAACTGGAATGGTTTGAGAAATTCGGCGCCGTCGCGGGTTCGACAGATCGGCAAATCTTGGGAATGAAATATCACGAGCACTTGCTGGAAATTCGTGCTCGATTCCAACTGCCTCAAGACGTGACATTTGATAGCCTGATCAAAACCGATGATCGTTCCGCGAGCTGGATACCCGACCTCGGCTTGTCCAATGAGAATTTGGTTTTGGCGTTGGCGTTAGATTCAGATGCACTTCCCAACCCGGCGATGATGCGTTTCCTTCCTTGGTTGGGTCTGACACAGTTTGGGCAGCAGCAGGAATTTCGGTGGCTGCAAGGAAACATGGTTGGGGTTTTGGCGGAGTTGCTTGGAGATTCTTGGAATGACCTTACAGCGAGCCGACTGGGCTTGTATGAAACATCAAATGCCATGGCTCAGGGTCAGTTCGCCATTGTGGGTGTTGTCGACTCGCGAGATCCAGGACGCGTCGTGGAGGAACTAGAGCGAATCTCTCGACTGACCAGTCCGCTGGGGAACGGCGTCCAGGCCGATGAACGCGACAAAGAAATCAAAAAACTGATCGAAGAGCTTGGCAGCGACAACTTTGAAGTATCGGCTCGGGCAGAGACGCGGCTGGTATTGGCGGGCCACGCGGCCATGGAGCCGCTGACGGCAGCCAGTGTCGATTGGACCGGCCAACGATTGTCGGCCGCAAAGCGAATTCTTCATCGTCTCCAATCTGTCCGCGCGCAGAGCGAATCGCATAAAGTACGACTGGCATTTACAGATCCGACATTCTGGACAACTCTGAATCCAAAACTAAGGCTTGAGAAAGCCACTGGAGCAACGGCCGGATTCACGACCCACACGATTCATATTTCCGCCGATCCTTCCAAGACCGTTGAGGAAGTGGAAGGCGCGGTTGCGATCATGGCCAGCCTGTTCGGACCGAACTGGGATACAATCCGCGTTGTCCAAGTCGACAAGCATTTTGTATTCATGATCGGTTCCGACGATACATTAATGCAACGAATGGTTCAGCGAGTCAGCCAAGGACAGGGCGATTTGGCACGGACACTTGCCGGAGTCGGAGACAGTTCGCGGACAGGTCAGATGCAAGCCTGGGTCGATGGACGCCGGATTATGAAATTGTTCGTACGCGTGGACGAACTGCAAGAACTGCAGGCGATTCCCAACCAAGAACGACCAATCTGGTTTGCCATCGACATCAACAAGAATGGCGGCGAACTCAAGACACTGGTCCCGGTGGTGCAGATCATTCCCGCAGTGCGACTGATGATGTTTTAGTGAATCGCGAGCGAGTACACTGGTGGCTCTCTCTTATGATCCAAGTCAATACGGATTCCTATTGCGTTAGAACTTGTGCGCGAGCCCCGATTTGGAGTAGTGCTGCGATCAGAAAAGGCTCGAAATGTCGATACAAACTCCAATCGGGAGCCCTCGAAAGACGCTTCAACTTGTTGCCACTCCAGGGAACTCGATGAACGCCACGGGGACCGCATCGGTTAGCCAAACGCCATTGGCGGACAAATAGAACTTGTGCCCCGATTCATGCATCGCTTGGGCTTGGATGATCAAGATCACAGGCTTGCCGCGCCGAGCGCCGACTTTCTTGGCCGTTTCG
The DNA here is from genome assembly GCA_041741535.1 of Pirellulaceae bacterium. Lineage (GTDB taxonomy): Bacteria > Planctomycetota > Planctomycetia > Pirellulales > Pirellulaceae > M30B19. The sequence continues at coordinate 6,464 of JBGSJV010000039.1, read as the reverse complement.
ATGTCGGCGGACAAATGGACATGATTGCGTGAACGTTTTTGCAAGCCTTGCGCCCGGATGCTTTCCAGAAATGGGGCAACCGTTCCATGGTAGAGAACATTCGGAGGCACGACCGGATCCAGCGGGATTTCTACCTCCCGGACGGAGTGACCTTGGTTGGCTCGAATTTTTAGTCCGTCTTCACTGAGCGCGAACCGCTGCTTGTCGCACGAGGCCACAACTTCATGCAGCAGCTCCAGCGTCAACGGAGTGCCACAGCGATTGGCGTTCACAATCAATTCATCGATCGGCAACCAACCCTCTGGCTCCAACTGCATCCCCACCACCTCCGGCTGATGCCGCAGCACCAAGCTTAAGAACTTGCTAATGGTTGTTCGTGACTTCATGATTTTCGAAGTGTTCCTCGCTTAAGATGAATTTCCGTTGCTGCGCGATCTCGTTTGATCGGATGTGATGGAGATTTTGGCGAAGCCAAGTCCAGCGTACCAATGAGGCGTGATGTGACGGACTTCCAATGTGCCGGACCAAATGGCAAATAGCTCGATGGCAGAATTGCAAATTCGCTCTAGCAATTCATCACTCGCAAAGTTGCTCTCTGTGTCCTTGGTGGCAGTCATTTTGCTTCATCATACGATTCATTTGTTTTTTTGCCACAGAGAGCACCGAGAACACGGAGATTTCTGCGGTTGTTGCCGCGGCAGCCGCTTTGGACTGCGGCAGCCTGCTGCCGCTTTTACCCTCAGCAGCCTGCTGCTGAGTGGTTGACGCACCGTTAGCTTCTCTTCAGCCACGGCCACAGCAGGCTGTGGCAACAAAGCGGCAGCAGGCTGCCGCAGTCCAAACCCACCGACGTGCCGTTCTCGCATGGTAAGCGGCGATTCAAGTTCCGCGTCCAGCATAACGGCCAGCCGCGGCCATAGAGAAGCGAATCCGTCGCGAATGTCCCCGATACATGGTTTGTTCGGTGTGTTCCTAGCTGGTTTTGTGGGTGTCCCCAGTTTGTTACGCCCGTTTGTTACGCCAGTGGGTTACTTCATCAGCGATATATTTCCCAAGTATAATTGTGGGGGAAAACGATATCGTGAACAATATCCAACCCAACCACTGGCCGCGTCGCGAATTTGGTGTTTTGCGAACGCACCAGAGTTGTTGGTAGCCACTTGCCGTCCTTTCCCATCATCTGACAATTTTTTAATTTCCCAAGATCCTTGAGAAGGTTCATCTATGAAACTGAGTTTTGCTTTGCCACTAATCGGTGCGATTCTTGCGGCGCTGTGCGGAGTTGCGGCGGCGCAGGAACCGACTTACGTTCCGAAGGCACCATTGACCACGCTTGATCTCAACGATGGCGATTGCATCGTCTTTTTGGGCGACAGCATTACTCACCAATGTCTGTACACGCAGTACGTCGAGGACTACTTCTACACCCGTTTTCCCAAAAAGCGACTCCGGTTGCACAATGCGGGCGTCGGTGGCTCCCGAGCCTGGGACGCGAACTTTCGGTTCGACCGGGACGTGGCGGCGTATCATCCGAAATACGTCACGGTGCTGTTGGGAATGAACGACGGGCGATACGCCGAGTACTTTGACGACGTGTTCAACAGTTACCAAGAGGAAATGAATCAGCTCTTGCAGAAGATCGACGCATGCGGCGCGACGGCGATACTGATGACGCCAACGATGTTCGACGCCCGAGCGAAACGGATGCAACCGCCAGGCGGGTTTATGGGAGAGAAAGCGGTCACGTTCTATAACTCGACGTTGGCCTATTACGGAACCTGGTTAAGAGACACCGCCAGCGAACGCGGGTTAGGATTTGTCGACATGTGGGGACCTTTAAACGAGATCACTTTGAAGCAACGCCGCAAAGATCCAACGTTTACCATGATTAAGGACTCGGTGCATCCTGATCCGCCCGGACAAGTCGTCATGGCGGCCGCGATCATTGAAGACTTGAGCATGCCGGAAGTGGTTTCGCGGATGTCGCTGACGCTCCAAGATGGGGCCTGGTCTTCAACGAGTGAAAACGCGGACGTGACTCAACTCGAGGGTGGCACCGAACGACTTGCGTTTACCTCGTTGGAGCATTCTTTACCGTGGGTTCTCCCTGAGGACGCGCAGCTTGGGGTGAAGCTTTCTGATCTCGGTCGCAGATTCGGTCGAGAGATCTTGCAAGTGTCGGGACTGACTGCCGGAAATTACTCGGTTCAAATCGATGGAGAAGAAGTCGTTCGGTCAACCGAGGAAGAACTCCGCATCGGAATTCCTCTGCATGAAGCAACCAAGACGCCGCAATACCAACAGGCATCAAGAGTCGCCGAGCTAAATAAGCGGAGAAACGAGGGCCCAGTCAGAGACCTCCGCAACGAATGGGTCAATTTCCAGACGCTGAAGTATCTTCAGGCTCAAGTCGAAAAGAATCCCAGCGACGAGGCGGAGAAACAACGACTGGTTGAGGCGGAGAAGAAGGTGCAGGGGTTGGAAGAGCGAGTGCAGGCCGCCGAGGCCGCAGCTTTTGCGATTGAAGATGAGATTTTCAAAATCAACCAACCGCAGCCGCACCGATTCGTCATCCAGCCCGTCAATGATTGAGGCGCCTGGGCATGCAACGCCCAAGTGCAGGACCATCCGGCAGGGCAGGCCAGAAATGGGGGCATTTCGCCAGCGTTGAAGTTGCGGCGTGCAACGCAGGTCCGACGGGCCGACAACGGCGTAGCCTTGGGAGCGTGTAGCCGAGGTTCTGGGACGGTACGCCATTTCGGTCGTAACCGGACCACTCCTGCTCGTTTACTTACTTCTTACCGGCTGGTTTTGCTGGTGTTGTTTTGGCGGTCTTCTTTGGTTTTTTAGTCTTCTTGTCGTTCTTTTGGCTGTTGTTTCCCTTACCCATGACTTTTACATCCTTTTTTTGCGGTGATAAAAACGCCGTTCGATTTTTCTAAACCGAAAAAAACGAAACACGGCTCCGCCTCACTCTAACAGAAAGACGTCTGACCTGTAAGTGAGCCGGGACATGACGCTGGGGACAGACATGACTCTGGGGACACACGGTGTGTCCTCACCGATCGGCATCTCCCCACCGATCGGCATCGGAGAGCAATTTTACCAAAGCCGCGTCCAGCCTGATGGGTGGATCAGGGGGTAAATCCGCCGGAATAAACTCCCGTTAATTGTTCGGTTGCTTGATGTAACTGCCAGCTCTCATGGTGGTTAGCGATTTCGACTTGGTGGTTTCGTTATTGACGTTATTTTAGGCGCCTGAAATAGCTGCCTAGAACTGTATTTGCAATTTTAACTTCAGTGGGTTTTCTAATAGAGCAGGCGGCTGCACCTTCCAGTGCTTTCGCCTTGATTGTATCCCCAGTTGGTTTCCGTACCGGCTCGCGGGTTCTTTTGTGCGCTGGTGCCGTCGCGCGGACCAACGCTGATCGTCCAAGTTTCACAAACCCCGCTTCGCGACGACGCGTCAGCCACTGTTATTTTTCTGAGAGGAGGACGCGGTCGAAAAATAGTGGGCGAAAGATGTTGGAGTCATCGGTTGGTCCACATGTTTCGACATCTTAGTTGTATGCCAATGGCCGGTGGCGATCCCTGGCAAACGACGGCTTTTGTCGATTGCGTTTCCCAAGGTCCTGGGCACGTTCAGAGCCATGTAGCTTCAATTCCTCGGCTTCGAATCAGCGTCATCTGGCGTTTGTCTTGCAATTTGTTCTTCCTGCTAATACCCGCGCCAGCGGCTTACGCTTCTTTGGCACAACCACTTTGCGACGAGCAATCGCACCGTCTACAGTGTGGCGGCGATGTAGGAGCAGAACCTATTCATGAGAACGATCGCTTTCGCGTCGGACCAATCAACCAGGCTGTGCTTGGATGGCTGTGATCGCGACTGTGTTGACGATGTCGGCCACGGTACAACCACGAGACAAGTCATTCACAGGACGATTGAGTCCTTGCAGGATCGGGCCAATGGCCAACGCCCCGGCAGAGCGTTGAACCGCTTTGTATGTATTGTTGCCTGTATTGAGATCCGGAAAGATGAGGACCGTCGCATGGCCAGCCGTCTTACTCTCAGGGAGCTTCGTAGCGGCCACCGCGGGATCGATTGCGGCGTCGTATTGGATTGGCCCCTCGATCGGCAAATCAGGCCTCAGCGTTCGGACCAACTGCGTGGCTTCGCGCACTCGATTGACATCCTCGCCGCTACCGCTCTGACCAGTGGAGTACGAAAGCATCGCGATTCTAGGTTCGATACCAAATGCCAGGGCGGTTTGAGCACTGCGAATCGCAATCTCTGCAAGTTGTTGGGAATCTGGGTTAGGAATGACTGCACAATCTCCGAATACCAAGACCCCGGAGTGCATACACATCAAAAAGACACTGCTAACCGAACGAACACCAGGTTGGGTCCGGATCACTTCGAATGCCGGTCGAATGGTATCTGACGTCGCGTGAATGGCTCCACTAACCATCCCGTCAGCCAATCGAGTATGGACCAACATCGTGCCAAAATAGTTCACCTCGAGCATCCGATCCAATGCCGCATCTTGCGTGATGCCTTTGGAGCGCCGAAGCTCATAGTACTTCTCCGCAAATTCGTATCGAAGATGGCTCGTTCGGGGATCGATGATCTCAACGCCATCGGTTGGCAAGTTCACTCCGGCATGGAGAGCGGCCGAGGCGATTTGGCCTGGATCACCCAACAGAATCAAGTCAACAGCGTTGCGTCGTCGCAGGATGTCGACCGCTTGCAGAATGCGAGGTTCACTCCCTTCGGGCAACACGATCTTGACCCGTTTGGCTCGTGCGCGTTCGATGAGCGAGTACTCAAAAAGAAGGGGAGTTACGCGTTTCGGACTCGGTGCTTTCAATCGGCGAGCAATTTCGTCGAGATCAACGTGCTGGGCAAAAAGGCCAAGTGCCGTTTCAATTTTTCGAGGTGTTTCTCGCGAAATCTCTGCTCGTACCGTTGCTGCTTTTTGGGCCGTGGTGAATGTGTCATCGGGCGTCGATAGTATCGTCAAGTTTGAGGCGAGTGCCGCCAATTGAGAGATTGGAGGACTAGGCACGATGCCAGCCGTAAGCACCATCGCCACTGGGGCGGGCCCCTCAGGTCGCAAGGAAGCCAAACAACAGCCCGCCAGGATATCGATTCGATCGCCAGGTGTGATAATGCAACTTGCATCCGAAAGTCGTTCGAGGAACGATGGTAGCTGCATCGCCGCAACGAGCAATTGACTGATCTCGCGGTCCAAGTTCGCACCAGGTACGAGGACACTCGCTCCGATCCCCTTCTGAATCTCTCGAACCGTGGGCTGCCGCAGTAGGGGTATGTCGGGCAAAAAATACATTGGATAGTGTCGGTTCAGGCCGGTTTCCGTGCAGCGTTTGGGAAGCAACTCGGCCAGCGCGTGAGACATCTTGTTGACGATCGTCGCCAGTATCTCGCCACCACGTTCCGCGATCGCATCATTGCCGATTTGAACCGACTGAACAAACTCATCGCACTGTGCTACGGTCCTCGTATCCGTGTCTTGGGGCGGCTCGATTGGCGCAGCATACACGGGCAATAGCGGGCACCCAATATTCACGGCGATGTCGGTATTGAGTTCGAACTCCAACTCCGGAACCAGACCTTGGTAGCTTGTCCCTTCGACGACGACAAAGTCCGACTGGGCCTCGCACTCCTTGAACCGGGACTGAATGGTTTGAATCAATTGCTGGTAGCCATCGGCGGCGATGAGCTCCCGAGCTTGTTTGCGCGTCACCCCAAAGAGCTGGTTCGGCTCGGCGGTAAAGCGGTAGCGCGAACACATCAGTTGCAGGCTTTGATCATGCTCAGGCTCCGTCCGTATGATCGGCCGAAAGAACAGGGGGCGTTCGAAATAGCGGGTCACCAAGTCCATGATGCCCAGTGCAACCATGCGTTTGCCGGTCGAAATACTGTTCGTGGCAATGTACAATCCCCGCGACATATTTTCCCTCCATGAACCCTACCGCAGTCGATCGACCCCATTCCAACATGGCAAATTGCCGTAACACAATGCGAGCGTTGGTGGTTTTAATCGTAAGACGCAAACGCCACAATCCATTCCGTTGCCTTTCGAAGCATCTACTCACTTCGCGACTTTGTTCCTGTCCGGGCCACGTTACTGCGGGTTGACATCCGCAGCTACACGCTTTCGTCGCTTCACGACTTTCAAACCAAAGCTTGGATGGCGGTGTTGATTGGTGCGACAGGATTTGAGCGGCGTAGCCGTGGGCGCCCGAGCGTTTATGGTTGTCGAACGGTGCAATCGGCAGGATTTGAACGGCGTAGCCGTGGGAGCGTGTAGCCGACGGTGTTAACCGTCGGGTTAGGGGGCAACCTATTTTGGATCAGCCCCGAATGGGGCGAAAGGTCGATGGGCAATGGGGACACCCAAACCATGTCGCCGGGAGATTCGGCCCCGTCCCGCTAGCCTCCC
>JBGSJV010000038.1:0-6962 GCA_041741535.1 Pirellulaceae bacterium | reverse complement strand
GAAGCAAAGGCTGGCAGCATTTTTCAATTTCCATTTTTCATTTTTCATTACTCATTTCTTGGCCGCGTGTGAACCAAAGACGAATATTTGCCTGGCAGGCGGACTTCCCACGGATGGCAATGCCGATCTGCGGATGAATACATTCGCGGCCTGCGGTATCAAATTGAAGACCGTCAACGTATCAGCTCGGAAGTTAGACCATGGCAGTCGGGCAAGTTGCTGTCGGTCAAGGAAGTGTCCGCGGACTTTTCATCCGCAGTTCGGCTTTGACATCCGTGGGAATTTCCAAACGCTCGCATTGCCGCTTTGTGGCTCAGCGATTCGCCGGCTCAGCCCTGGAGTCTCGGCAGATTCGACGATAGGGGTTCTCGGATTTACCAAGCTCGGACTCTCCCAAATCGGGAATTTATTTCCAGACAATTACTAACCGGTGGCTCGCGCACACCGGCTAGGTTTGTTTCGGCCCGTTCGGGTCTTTTTTCGCGTTGGGAAATCCTTCACGGCGTAGCCCTCATCCCCGGCCCTTCTCCCCCACAAAGGGGAGAAGGGAGACCATAAGGCTCGGGCGCCCGTGATTACTCCCTGTGCATTAGTAGAGCGAGCGCCACGATCGCTCTACTCACGGTAACGACGCGCCCGAACAGCGCAAACCCCGCCCCAACCAAGTCGAACTCAACTCAACGCCAAGGTCTTGTTCCCCGAGATTCGCTGAGTTATGTTTGACCTTGACGCTGTGATCGATCAATACCAATGTCCGCGTCATGGGTGCATCCTACCCATCCCACCGTTCACCCCGTTGAAGGCTCGGCAACGATGCAACTTGCACACTTGGCCCGCTGCTCGAACCGCGTCTCGTTCCATTGCTCCCGACAGACGCTTGCTTTCGTTCAAAGACAACGCCTGATCGCAGCTTTCCTGAGCCTTTGCATTGCGGCCATGGCGCTACCCAGCAACGCGTCGGCATGGCAAACGACTGACACGTCTACGAAACTGAGTTTCTCGCGCGATATTCGGCCGATCCTGTCCGAGAACTGTTACGCGTGTCATGGTTTTGACGAGAAGACTCGTCAAGCCGACGTGCGTTTGGATCTGGCCGCGAGTGCTCACGAGTCAGTCATCAAACCGGGCAGTTTAACCGAAAGTGAATTTTGGACGCGAATCAACAGCACTGATCCGGACACAAAAATGCCGCCGCCGGATTCTCCCCTGGCTCTGACCCCACAGCAAGTCGCACTCTTGCGCCGCTGGATCGAAGAGGGAGCCGTCTACGATGAACACTGGTCGTTTGTCCCGCCGACGCGACCGACGATTCCCGACACGCCCGCGGGAAAAGATTGGGGTTCGCATCCCATCGATAGGTTGGTTCGCCAACGCTTGGCCGCGGAAGGATTGTCGCCCAATCCTCCTGCCGACCGAGCGACTCTGTTGCGTCGGCTCACGTTGGACTTGAACGGATTGCCTCCGTCCGCCGAAGAGATCAAACAATTCCAAGCCGACACGGACCCCCAAGCTTACGAACGAGTAGTCGAACGTTTACTGGCCAGTCCCCATTTTGGCGAACGTTTGGCCTTGGAATGGTTGGATGCCGCGCGGTATGCGGACACCAATGGTTTCTCGATCGACGGTGGTCGTCAACAATGGTTGTGGCGAGATTGGGTGATTCAAGCATTTAACGACAATCTGCCCTACGATCAGTTTATCATTCAGCAATTGGCGGGCGATCTATTGCCAGACGCCACAGTGGCCCACAAGATCGCGACCGGATTTCAAAGAAACAACATGGTGACCCACGAGGGCGGCACCATCCCCGAAGAGAACTTGGCGAATTACAACGCCGATCGCGTCAAGACGCTCGGGGAGGCCATCATGGGCCTCACACTCGGTTGTGCCCAGTGCCACAATCACAAGTTCGATCCGGTAACCCAGCGCGAGTACTACCAGTTGGTGGACTTCTTCAACGGACTGGGTGATCGTGGCTTGGACGGTGACGCCGGCGTGAACCCCGCGCCATCTATCGAAGCACAGACTCCTCTCCGCAGTGACGAATTACCGGCGGTCCAAGCTCGAATCGGCGAATTGCAGGCTTTATTGGATCGGCCCGACGCTGCAATCTTGCGGACCTGGGAGGACCAACAACTTGCTCGGTTGGCGACTCGTGGTCGAGCGTTTCAATCCTGGCCAATAGAACTCTTGAACTTGACGACCCCTAATCGTGGCGGCGGCTTCAAGATCGACGGAACCCACTCGGTTCGTTTAGCTTTGGGTGGCGGACTGGCCGCGTACGACATGTCGATCAAACTTCCGACCACAAGCGAACCCATTCAAGGGGTTCGCGTTGTCTTTCAACCCGTGGCCGAAGCGCTCGGCGGCGGCTGGGGTGGCGGAAAACGCACTTGGCAAAACGGCGAGCAAACCGCCGAGAAAGGGACCTTTGTCCTAACCGCCATTTCCGCGACCGCCGATCAGGTTCCCTCGCAACAAGTCAATCTCCATCAGCTGCGCCCCTTCCAGGATTTTACCGCCAGCAGTTGGGAGCCCGAATTTCCACCTTCCGCCGTCCGCGATCCCCGCAATCCAACCGGTTGGTCACCCGCCCTGAAGGATTCCGGTCCGGTCCATTTCACCGCGACATTTGCCGCGCCGATCCTCGCCAGCGAAACTCCGTATCTCACGTTGCAATTGAATTTTGGCCACGGCCAATCTTTGATTCCTGGGCACTTCGAGATCTACGTGTTCACAGGTGTTAATGACGACGTCCATGTGCCACAAGACATCCGCGAAATCTTGGAAACACCCGTCGAGCAAAGAACGGCGACCCAAACAGAATCGTTGTGGCGATACTGCGCCTCCGATTGCGACGCCCTAGCGCATGAACGAACCGAACTGACGAACTTGCAAGAACGCGTCCAAGTGCTCACCACACCTTTTTCGGTGATGGTCATGGCAGCCGCATCACAACCGCGCGACACCTTTGTTTTGCATCGCGGCGATTATTTGCAACCTCGGGAAAAAGTGACTGCCGGTGTTCCGGCATCGCTTCCGCCCCTGCCATCCAACGGACCAGCCGATCGCTTGGCGCTGGCCCGTTGGCTGACCGACCCGCAACATCCACTCACGGCGCGAGTGGCCGTCAATCGCTATTGGCAAATGTTGTTTGGCCGTGGGATCGTGGCCACGCCCGCGGATTTTGGCGCTCAGGGCCAATTCCCTTCCCATCCCGAACTATTGGATTGGTTGGCGGTCGAGTTTCAAGAGAGTGGTTGGGACGTCAAACATTTGTTGCGTTTGATCGTCACCAGTCAAACGTATCAACAGTCGTCCAAGACCAGTGCCGAACAATTGGCGTTTGACCCACTTAACGAACGACTCGCGCGGGGAGCTCGGTTTCGCTTACCAGCGGAATTGGTCCGTGACTCGGCCTTGAAGATCAGTGGCTTACTGGTCCCGCGAATCGGTGGCCCCAGCGTCAATCCGTACACGCCCGGTGATCCGTGGCGCGAAGTTAGTCACTACGGTAGCACTCCGGCAACCTCACAGATCTTTGTCCAAGATCACGGCGAGAAGTTGTATCGACGTTCCTTGTACACGTACTGGAAACGAACCGCTCCACCCACCAACTTAAGCGCCTTTGATGCACCCAACCGAGAAGTCTGCGTCGTTGCTCGGCCTTTAACCACAACGCCGCTACAGTCGTTGGTGTTATTGAACGATGTGCAGTTTGTCGAAGCCAGTCGCGCGTTTGCCGAACGAATCTTGAAACAGGCGCCAACGGACCAAGAACGAATCGAATGGGCCCTGCGCGAAGCACTTGGTCGAACCCCCAAGACATGGGAGAGCCTGCGGTTGCTGGAAAGCCTAGACGCGCAGCGTCAGCACTATCGACAAGACCCCGCAGCCGCGCGGGCGTTATTGGCCAACGGGGAATCACGCCGAGACGTGAACCTGGAGGTCGAAGAACATGCCGCGTGGACCATGATCGCCAGCCTCATCCTAAACCTCAGCGAGACCATCACCAGACACTAACCACCACCATAACATCGTCAGCCGAATGTAGTCGGCTGAATGTAGTCGGCCCATTCCGTGGGCCGAGTTGCATCAAACAACGTAGTCGGCTGAATGTAGTCCGCTGAATGTAGTCGGCCCATTCCGTGGGCCGAGTTGCCTCCAACAACGTAGTCGGCTGAATGTACTCCGCTGAATGTAGTCGGCCCATTCCGTGGGCCGAGTTGCCTCCAACAACGTAGTCGGCTGAATGTACTCCGCTGAATGTAGTCGGCCCATTCCGTGGGCCGAGTTACTGTGAACCCTTTTGACAGACGACGATAGGCCCGAATGGGCCGAAACAACCTCTGCCGGTGTGCGCGAGCCACCGGTTAGAATGGCCTCGTGGAAAGGAAAGGCCCGAATGGGCCGACACAACAACACAGGATAAGCCGACAACAACGCTTCACTGCGTTGCCCCATCCGCAACTCTGTGAACCCTTTTGCCAGACGACCAAAGGCCCGAGAGGGCCGAAACAACCTCTGCCGGTGTGCGCGAGCCACCGGTTAGAATGGCCTCTCGCAAAGGAAAGGCCCCAATGGGCCGACACAACAACACACGATAAGCCGACAAAAACGCCTCACTGCTTTGCCCCACCCGATCCCCAACCATCAACAACCATCGAACAAACCCTATGCATCCACAACAACGCAGCGAACTGGAACAACGCCGTTTGTTTTTAGGCCAGTTGGGAATTGGGGGCATGGCTTTGCAGTCTCTCTTGCAGCCTACTCCCACATGGGCTCAGACACCTCTACTCACTCGGCAAGATGAGACATCGCGTGGGCTGGTGGGCTTGCCTCATTTCCAACCGCGAGCGAAGCGAGTCGTCTGTCTGTTCCAATCCGGTGGCTTGTCTCACGTGGACCTATTTGATGACAAGCCATCGTTGCACCAGCACGCGGGTAAAGATCTGCCGGCCTCCGTCAAAGGCGATCAACGTTTGACCGGCATGACCTCGGGGCAAAACGCGTATCCGGTGGTCCCCGCGATTGGTGGCGGTCGGAAATGTGGCTCGGACGGACGTTGGATCAGCGACCTGTTGCCTCATTTGCAGACGGTGGCCGATGACCTGTGTTTCGTGAAATCGGTCCACTCGGAAGCGATCAATCATGACCCGGCCATCACGTACTTCAACACCGGCAATCAACAACCGGGTTACGCCAGTATGGGAGCGTGGATCAGTTATGGGCTGGGCAGTGAAAATGCGAACCTGCCCACGTTTGTCGCGATGGTTTCGCAAGGGACAGGCAAGAACCCGGGCCAGCCGGTTTTCTCTCGCTTGTGGGGAAGCGGCTTTTTGCCGTCTTCGCATCAAGGAGTGGGTTTGCGACCCGGCGCGAGTCCCGTCCCGTACTTGAGCAACCCGCCCGGCGTTAGTCGCGAGCAACGGCGGCGGCTCTTGGACGATATGCAAAACTTGAATCAAGGCTTTGCCCAGGACTCGGGCGATCCCGAAACGTTGGCTCGGATCGATGCGTATGAGATGGCATTTCGCATGCAAGTTTCGGTGCCCGAGTTGACCGATACCAGCGACGAATCGGCGGAGTCGTTAGCTGCGTACGGCCCCGAGGTGCAACGGCCCGGCAGTTATGCCGCCAACTGTTTGCTGGCGCGGCGTTTGTTGGAACGAGACGTCCGGTTTGTGCAATTGTTTCATCGGGGCTGGGACCAACACATTGCGTTGGGGCAACAGTTGCCGCGTCAGTGCAAAGACGTGGATCAACCGACGGCCGCATTGTTGAAAGACTTGAAACAACGCGGGCTCTTGGAAGACACGTTGGTGTTGTTCTGGACCGAATTTGGTCGCACGGTTTTTGGCCAAGGGGCTTATGGGGATCCTGGTATGGGTCGTGACCATCACGGACGCTGCTTTACGGTGTGGATGGCGGGTGGTGGCGTGCGCGGTGGGATGGAATATGGAGCGACCGACGAGTTCTGCTACAACATCGTGGAACATCCGGTGCATTTGCGTGACTTGCACGCGACGGTCTTGAACTGTTTGGGCATCGAGCACACCAAATTCAGCGTCCCCTTCCGCGGACTCAACGTTCGCTTGACGGGCGTCGAAGAAGCCCACGTCGTCCACCCGATCCTGTTAGGCTAAGAAATTGCCGAGGTCCCGGGCCGAAGCCAGTTTGATTGGGCCACGGATGAACACGGATTGGCACGGATGAAATGCCGCGAGTGAAAATGGACATACGCAGCAGATGGATCGAGAAGAATGGAGGCAGGAATATTTCGGGCAGGAATATTTTGGGATGAAGTCTGAAGTCTGAAGTCTGAACTTAGAACCCTGACCCCTGAAGCCTGAAGCCTGAAGCCTGAAGCCTGCCCCCTAACTGCCAAATTCAACTTCGATCCGGTGGCGTTCACTTAGTTCGAATGCATACTTGGACGAGTTTGGAAGTCGCTGGTACCGGGAATCCACCAGTCGATACACGTCGATGCCCCGCGTGTTTGGGTCAGCCAACAGATAATATCGAACCCCCAGTTCCTCATACATAGCGAACTTGACCGTTCGATCTTTTTCGCTGGTCGCTGGAGAAAGAACTTCGCAAATCAATATCGGAGTATTCGAAACGTGGCCATCCGGCATCGGGCCGGGAAAGATCATAAAATCGGGTCGCACGACGTTTTGCTCATCGATCACCCAATCCAATTCATGGGCCAAAACCAATTCGTCTAGCGACACATCTTGCAGTTGAACGCCAAATTGGAACCCAATCCGAAACGCAAACGACTGGTGGGGCCCGGACGCGGATGGTGTCATGGAAACTGCCACTCCATCAATCAATTCCCAATCCCCAGCCCATTGCAGGTAATCCGTGACACGGTAATGGGGATTAAACCGAGGGGCAAGATTCATTTTGCGAACTCCAAACGCACGATCACTCGTTGGTCTACTAAAAGTCTAAAC
>JBGSJV010000037.1:0-25806 GCA_041741535.1 Pirellulaceae bacterium | reverse complement strand
AGGAGTCAATTGTGCGAAGCACCCGCAGGGCCGTTCCGGCAATTGACTCCTGACACCTTTACCAGACCCGCCCTAAAATTAAGTAGTGACAAAGCACTAGTAACGACAACAGGCCGCCAAAACGGAGTCTTGGCGACCTTTTGAAAATCTCTGGTATACAAGCAGCAATGGGAGCTGCTGGGAGAAAGACCTGTACCAGACGTGCTGAGCACTGCCGGAGCGGTACAGGCCAACCCGAAAAATGGTCCCTCAGCCGTATTGTCCAGAGGTTTACATTATAACCGTCAATTGCTCGGCGGCTACACACCAATGTATCGGGCGAGCCCGGAAATTTCCCGAATTATTCGGCGCGGACCCTGATCTTTACCAGCATCTCGGTTCCGATTTTCCGCTTAATCGTCAATCTTCGTTGAAAAACGTCTGCAACTGCCGGATCTCCGGTTCGGTCAGCGCCCGATCGAAAATCATCAATTCGTCCAAGTCTCCGACGTAGTCCAAGCCCAACATGATGGCCGTCCGCTCCAAGTCCCATTCGAACTTCAATGGGCGTTCCATGGTTCCTTGCAGTTTCCCATCGACGAAGAACTTGCACGCGGCGGGTTTTTCGTCTGCCGAGTTGATTCCCTGAAATGTCCAGGCCACATGGGTCCAGCGATCCCGCTGTAGGGGCGGTCGAGGGACATGGATCATGGGACGATCCGCCAACGGCCACTCTTCCCACTTCACGTCGTTCGGATTCCAGAAACGATATTCGGAAAACACTCCCAAACGAAAAGTACGCGGCGAATCGATGTCGAAGTCGATAAAAAAAGATGCGTCATTCCAGGCCTTGTCCGTGATCTGCAGCGGATCCGAGTAACCGTCTTTCAAATCTTCATCGGGAGTTAATCGCAACCACAACGAAACCGTCCCTTGCCAATCGGTCGAACGAAAGTTCATGTTCGCGCCGCGATAGAACAAGACTTGTTTGTCTTTGCCACGAAACCGCAGCGCGTCACCATGGCGCCCGTCGCCCGCGATAATTTCGACATCCGCGCGATGTTGACCGACCTCCGCGGTTTGACGCTGAAGATTTGGTGCTGTGTACAATGAGCGATCGTGCCGTGCAATCTTCGCGTCAGTGCCACCATCAAACGGCGCATGAAAATACAAACTGGCTTTGATCGCGGCAGGATCGTCGACCGGCGATTCCTGCGCGATTACAGGCGATTCCTGCGCGATTACAATCGCGCTCGAAGAACCAATTAAGAAGACGACGATCCCGCACAGACGAAACAAGCTCATGGCATTCTTCCATTCAGTTCTGTCGCAGCGATCCGTAATCGCGATCGGCGGTTGTTTCAGTTAACTCACGAACAAATCGTTGAACCGCGATTCTATCATGCGTAGAAGGACCAACCAGTCCCCGGGGGTGCCTCCTTCGCTCTGAAAAAAGACTTCACCCATCCGAGGTGTTTCGCTGCGTCCGCTCAAGTCAAAACTCGGACCAAACAATAGGGTCTCGCCCAATTGCAGCGAGGCTTTGCCGCCGGCCTCGGAAATGGGTGTTTGTTGCTGGGCCAAGCCGTTGTGGAACGGATCGTTGGCATCTTGATTCATGGCG
Source organism: Pirellulaceae bacterium (assembly GCA_041741535.1). Taxonomy (GTDB): domain Bacteria; phylum Planctomycetota; class Planctomycetia; order Pirellulales; family Pirellulaceae; genus M30B19. The sequence goes on along the minus strand of JBGSJV010000037.1, from coordinate 24,203 downwards.
TTGGCGAACTGCGGTAACATGGGTCCATAGCTGGCCAACGGCTCGATATTCACTACCACGGAGCCGCTGAGTTCGCGATCCACCGCCACCCGAACTTTAGCAGTGACCTGCTTGAATCGTCGTTGGCTGCGACCTTGATCACTTTGCCAAACCCAATGCAAAGACTCTTTGCTTCCGCAGACCTCCAAATCGCGCGGCTGGCCGTATTTCAAACTCAATCTTGTATGGTCTTGGACCACGACCTCCGGCTTTAACAATCCCGCGGTCAACATCTGTCGTTGCAAGTCGTTCAACTGATCTTCGGCAATGGGAATCGGTTGCAGTAGCGACCGCAAGGGAGGTGGCAAAGTCTGGCCAAGCACGCCGATACGAATGGCGTTGGGCGTTAGCTGCATCCGAGTTGCAAACGGGATGGATTGTTGATCGGATTGTTTCCAGAGTTCCTCGAGCAGTCGACGGCGGTGGCTTGGGACCAACACCCGGGCATACTCGACCGCGATCGAATGGCTGGTCGTTGTTGGCTTCTGCAGCAGCGAAATCGGATCCGTTGTCACTTCTTTTTTTTGCGGCGTACAGCCCAACATCAGACCCATCGTCACCGCCGACCACATGAAATGACGACGCAACACCAGGCCCGATGTTTCGTCGGGAGAGGGTGCATCGTGAGTGTTTCGACAATCCGGGTGGCTCATCCGATTTCTCTCGTGGATCAATTACTTGGATAAAGGGATTCGCAATTTGTCGGGTTTCTTGAGCAACTGCTTGTTGAGCGATTCGGTTAATTTCACTTCGTGTTCGTCGGCATGTTCTTCGAGCCATTTGCGAGCGGCCCGAGTAAGTTGTTGGGCAATTTCGCCGCCCACTTTGCTGACCCGATGGATCCGAAACTCGTGGATGGTTAGCTGCGTTGTTTCAACATGCGGCGCCAAGATGATCGCGGGTTCCGTCGCCAAATCAAACTTCACACCCAAACGACAATCCAAGTCGATCGTCACGCGCGTCGTGATGTCGGCCTGCAGGCTGTACAATTGCACACCGCGTTGCCATCTCGCCTGCCGGGCCGCTAGGTCCACCGTCAAGTCACACGCGAGTTGGAATGCCAAACGGCCATCCTCGAGGTTTCGGACATTGGTCAGTCGAATCGCCAAGGTGTGCTCGGGATTAACCGGCTGCAGTTCGTACTTCGTCCATGTCCCATGTTTCATCACCAACGGTTCGGAACGCGGGATCAGGGTCTTGATCACTTCCGTGCGATTCCACTTACGGTCGTCAACATAATGAGCTGGCAAGTGTTGTAGTGCCAAATTCCGCAGTTGCTGGTTAAGTCCATCTCCTGCATCCATCGACATCAAAGTCTGCAAAGCCTGATGTGGCTCGTCGCGCGCCACTTCCGGTGTCGATACTGCGAGATTGTATGTCGGTGAGGGCGTTGACAGCGGAACGAGCTCATTCGATTGGGCCAGCCCAGAGGCACACCACGGGAACATCATCGTGACGAGCATCGCTCCAATGGCCTTGTCTACGAGCCTTCGGTAGACCGCTATAAAGGACGCAAGTCCTCGCGCAGTTGGCCCATCGTGAGCCACCCGCCGAATTGGCGTTTGTCGTCCCATGAGCCATGCCATGTGGTTCGCCATTCGTCTGGCAGCGGTCCCGTTGTGAGCCAACCGTTCCGTCCCTTTCTGATGATGCAATTCTATTCTTGGGGAACTCTTCACGTAGCGTGTAGCAAAAATGGCACCCCAACGCCAGCACAGTTTTGCGACTGCTCTTATCACGGAGCCGTGCATTTGGTAACAGAGCAACGTAGGCTGCTAATCCTCTGACAGCTGTTCGCGAATGTAGCTTGCCAGTCCCCTGGCAGCTAATCGTCGTGATGAGCCAAGTTCCAATTGGTACCGGTCGTAGCGTGAACAAAGACGAATCGAAAACTGTTCCCCGTCAGCAACGGTCGCGACCGTACCTCGGCATCACCTTCAAGTGTTGTCGCGTGTATTGGCGGATCTACTTGGCTGCGGATGGCAAGCGATTTAGCGGCCACTGCCCGAAATGCGGCTTCCCTGTTCATGTGGCAGTCTCTCGCGATGGTACCGAAAGTTCCTTCTTCGAAGTTTAGTGTGTGGTGGTCGAACATTCTATTCAACGTTTTTCGCGGAAGTGCAGCCTAACTGGTCGCGAGATCGGACCGGGCGAGGTGTATTTTTCGAGTCTCGTTGAAACGCCGACCGGAATTCAGCGACACGATTTTGCGCGAGATGCGTGGACCGGCCCGCCGGAAGAGTGCCTGGGTTGGTGGAAGAGCCGGCTCCCTGTCCCCTCTCAGTCGAAGATTCGCTGGGCTCCTGATTCGGTGTTGCTGGCCTACTTCGAGAAATTGCTGGTGACCCAACGGTGGGACGTGCTGAATGTGTTGGTGCTAGCTCTGGCGCGACGACGGATCATGTCGGTTGAATACCCGACCCGCCAAGGATCGACATCCGATGATCCCGACGCGAGCAATGAGTTGCTCTTGACCGTGCGCAGCACAGGTGATACTCACCGCATTCCGCAGGTTGATTTTTCTTCCATCGATGTGGTGGCGATTCAAGCGGAATTGGATCAACACTTGTTTACTGATCAGGTTGAAGACGATCCCATCGAGCCGGAACCCTCTGCATGAAACGCAATTCGACATCCCTGCGACCGCCGTGGATCTGGCTTCTCTCGTGGTTGGTCATTGCTCCTGTGTCCGGGTGTCAACTGTTCCAGCCACGCGAAAAACTGACGCCGGTCCCCGCCGTATTCACTTCCCAGCCTCAAGTCGGGGATTTGTTTACGACCGTGAATCGTCGGACCCAAAACGTCCGACAACTGCAGGCCGAGACCACCGTGGGCATCAGCGGTGTCCCCGCCAAACTCAGTGGAAGTTTGCTCGTCGAACGGCCCAATCGTTTGCGTTTGAAGGTGAGTCCACTGGGCATGGACTCCTTGGGTGCCGATATCGGTAGCAACGAACAACAGTTCTGGGTCTGGGTCAAATCGGGCGGCGTTATGGCCGAGTCCGTCCTGATGTTTGCGAACCACCAAGAATATGCGCAAAGCCAAGTGGCAACAGTCATGCCGCTCGAGCCTCGCTGGATCACCGACGCCTTGGGCTTGATCACCTTCGAGTCCACCGGGCAATATCAGGGCCCCGTTACGCGGTCGGACGGTCGCTTGGAAATTCGTGGCCAAGAACCGACATTACGCGGAATGCAGGCCACGACCATGGTCTTTGATCCGAAGACCGGTCTCCTCAAACAAAAATCGCTCTACGACGCGCAGGGGCAGTTGATCGGCTACTGCGACATCGGCGAGTATCAGTACTTCCCCGAAGTGGACGCGGCGATCCCAACGTCGATGACGCTGAATTTCCGACCTGGTACCGACATCGCATCCACGGCCACGATCCAATTGTCGAACATTCGACTAAATGGTTTGTATGTGGATGCCAACACTGCTTGGTCGATGCCCAATCCCGTGGGAATCCAACGGGTCGACCTATCGCGTTCGCCCATTACACCACTACCCACGCAGTCGTCCATGGCCACCAAGCAAGTATCTCATACTGCGGAAAACGAATCCTATCTACCGTTCCGCGGCAAGTGGCTCACCCGCTGAGACTCCAATCCAGTAGCGACGTGAGTTGAAATAATCGGCCGGTCGAAGTGGCCTTGTGAGTTCCTCAACTTGCAATCGAAAAAAAACTTTCGCGGCTCGAACCGGCCACCGACCAATGCGACGACGTCAACACTCCGGTAATGGCGTAGAATTTCGCAATATTTGCAATGGCGTGTTATCTGCCTTTGAATGCCGGATTTTAGTAGTTGACGGATGAGAAGCCTGCGTTAATATCAAATACAGCCGCGTCTCCCCAGGTTTCATTTTTCGAAGCCCACTCGGAAAGATCCGAGAAATTCGAAAAGCCCATTTTGAGGAGATGCTCCCGTGTCAATGTTCTCTGTTCGTGTTCGCCGCGGTTTTACGCTGGTCGAACTTTTGGTGGTGATCGCGATTATCGCGGTCTTGATTGGTTTGCTGTTGCCCGCCGTCCAAATGGCTCGCGAGGCCGCTCGCCGTACGCAGTGCCAGAACAACCTGAAGCAGGTTGGGCTTGGCCATCACAATTATCACGATATCCACAATCGATTTCCGGTCAATTTCGGCACCGGCTTCAACTTTTCGACGCAGGCGATTTCGTTGTTTGGCCAGTACTCCGATAAAGTCTTGACCTTGCCGTTTATCGAACGACAAGACTTGTACGACCGTACGATGTGGAATCGAAATCCGTGGGATCCAACGGGTTTAACCAACGATGGCTCCAATCGGCATCAGCGTAATGTGATTCCAACGTATGTGTGTCCATCGGCACCTTATACTTCGCCGTACGGTCCGGATGGTCGGCACACCTACGCGATTTGCAATGGATCCCATCCGTCGCAAGGTCCGGTACCCAATGCCAATTCTCCGTCCGGTCGCGGTAATGGCTATGCGGCGTTTCAGGCGTTTGGTCCGCTGAACGATTCCCGTATCGACTTCGCGCGAACGTTTGGTTCGATTGCAGATGGTGCCAGCAACACGATGGCTTATTCGGAGTTCATGCCAGATCGAGGCGGCCCGAGTGCGAATCAAAAGGAAGTCATCGGCTCGAATATCCGCGATTGGGTGTCGTGCAATCTAAATAGCCTAACGGCGGTTGATGATTGTCGACAATCGTGTATCGCTCAATCGAATTTTGTTGCTCCGGCCTTTCAAGGGCTGCGCGGTGCCGCTTGGGCGCCGGCGACTTCGGTTTTGGGCGCTAGCTTCCAGACCACGATGTTGCCGAATGAACCCTCTTGCTTCAGCATCCTAGGGACGGACAACAACTACGGCGAGAATCTATTCTCGGCCAGTAGCGGTCACACCAATCTGGTAAACATCTTGCGCTGTGATGGTTCGGTGGAATCGATCACGGACCAGGTTAACCCAGACATCTGGCGTGCGTTGGGTACCATCGCTGGTCAAGAGCGGGACCTGCAAACGACAACTCCTTAAGGACACCCGAGCCAGGGGGCTGGAGTCGCGATCGTATCAACTCTTGGTCCCTCCGCTCGTGCCCGAGAACAGCCAACAACAACTTCGTTTCAAGCAACAGCCCCAGTCCCTTCGGCCCGCCGAAGTCTGGGGCTGTTCTTTTTTTCTGGTTGACTAAAGACTTATGGCTGTAAGGTGAGTCCTTTGGTTTTGGTCGGAACTTTCAACAGCAGTTCGTTGGCCGTCAGGAACAGCCAAGATCCGTCGGGGCCGCCGAAGCCACAGTTGGCAGTTGGACGTCCGGTCATGATCTTGCCCAAAACTTTGCCACTCGGAGCAATGATCCATACACCGCCGGGGCCCGTCGCCCACAAGTTGCCTTGGACATCGACCTTTAAACCGTCCGGCGAGCCCGGATCTTTGCCATAGAATTCTTTGGAGTTTGCCAGAACTTTGCCCTTGCCGATCGAGCCATCTTCGTTGACGGGATAGGCAGTCCAAGTTGGTGCGGCACCGTCACTTTGTGCTACGTACAATGTTTTGTAGTCCGGTGAAAACGCGATCCCGTTTGGACGATTCAATTCTTTTGTCAACAAATGAACTTCTTTGCCATCCCACCGATACACACCACAAAAATCTAGTTCGCGACTGGGATCGTCCGGTCCACCAGCCAGACCGTACGGGGGATCCGTGAAGTACAAATCGCCATTCTTGTGAAAAGTCAGATCGTTTGGGCTATTGAATTTTTTGCCTTGATAGTTGTCGATCACAACTTCCCAAGTTTCATCGGCGCGACGACGCTTGATCACGCGATCGCCATGGCAACATGCATAGACGTGTCCATCGGCCGACAGCATCAAACCGTTGGTGCCCGGCTCGCGGCCGCCATTTTTCGATTCGCCCGAGAAACCAACGCCGGCTTGGTACAACGTAACGCCTTCGCTGGCTCGCCATTGCATGACTTTGTTCGGCGGAATGTCGGAGAACAGCAATCGCTTTTCGGTCGGCACCCAAATGGGACCTTCCGACCAGCCGTATCCTTGCCCCAAAACCTCCAGTTTGGCTGTTGAGTCGAGGACTTCGTCCAACGCGGGGTCCAGTCGTTGAATAGAACCAATCGTCGTTCCCACCAAGTCGGCTTTATCCTGGGCGATGGACGATGAGGTTAACAATGCAGCAACTCCGAGCATCAAGGATAGGCCGCTGCCAACACAGCGGATTTGTGAAACAACAGACTTCATAGTGCGGCTCTCCGGTGGGGTGATACTTGGTCTTTGGACGAACGCCTGCTATTCTAACAAAGACGCTGGGGGTTGTGTGGCTCCGGCGTTTGCCCGCGTGTTCCTGACAGAGTCGTGCTTTTTCGGTAAACCCTATGTCTAGCTCCCCCGCCATCGAGATCGAACAAGTCACGAAAACGTTCGGCTCGCAAGTGGCTGTCAATCGCTTGGATTTGCAGGTACCCAGTGGCAGCATTTACGGCTTTATCGGCCCCAACGGATCCGGCAAGACCACAACTCTGCGAATGATCCTGCGGATCTATCAGCCGGACTCCGGCCGCGTCTCGGTGTTGGGACAGAGTTCCGGGAGCACAGCCGATGATCGCGTCGGCTACCTGCCGGAAGAGCGCGGTCTGTACAAACGTATGAAGGTCAACGACCTGTTAACATACTATGCCCGGCTCAAGGGCTGTTACAACTGCCAAGGAAAAATCGATCGTTGGATGGAGCGTCTGGGCGCGAAAGATTGGGCCAAAAAACGAATTGATGCGCTGAGCAAGGGAATGGCTCAAAAAGTCCAGTTCATCGCATCGGTCGTCGCCGAGCCGCAGTTGTTGATTTTGGATGAGCCGTTCAGTGGCTTGGATCCCGTGAATATGGAGATGCTCAAGGACGCGATCTTGGAAGTACAAAAGCAGGGCACCACGATCATCTTTTCGACTCACGACATGGACACGGCCGAACGTATGTGCGACACCGTGTTCATGATCTTCAAAGGCAACAAAGTATTGGATGGTTCGGTCGATCAAATCAAGAACCAATTCGCCAAACGCCAATTTGAAGTTCGCTTCGACGGGCCGTGTGACTTGCAGAGTCGTCCCGAGTTGGCCAATGTAACGACACAAGGCGATGTCGTTCAGTTTCAGTTGGCGGCCAACGGCCGAGCGGGTTTGGCTCCTTTAGAAAGTGCCAGTCAAGTCTTGGCATATCTGCAGACCTTGGGCAGTGTCAACCATTTTCGCTCGCAGCGTCCAACGCTTCACGATATTTTCGTGCAAATCGCCAGCAACTAACGAAGTCCACACCGAGTGGGAAGATTGTGGGCTGCCAGTCCACTGGCAGCCTACGGGTGGACAGACTCGTCGTCAAGTTTTGCCCTCGTGGGATCAATGTGTCTTGACAGCTTACCGAGCGCTTTGCTGGTGGACCATGTCGACGAGGGCCATTGCATGTTCGACCGGTGTTTCGGGAACGAGGCCATGACCGAGGTTGAAGATGTGCCCTGGTCGATTGGCTGCTTGCTGTAAGATCCGGGTGACCTGTTGTTGGATATTGTCCCGCGAGCCCAACAACACCAAGGGATCAAGATTGCCTTGTACGGCATACTCGGGGCCAATCCATTGCCAGGCTTGGTCCAGTTCGATTCGCCAATCAACACCCACAACGGCGGGACCGGCAGCTGCGTAGTACGGCAACAACTGCGGATTGCCGGTGCCGAAGTTGATGACAGGCACATTCCTCGCCAGTCCCTGCACGAGGCGGCAGACGTGTGGAAAGACGTACGTTGCATAGTCGGATGGCGACAAAGCCCCAACCCATGAATCAAACAATTGCAAACAACCCGCGCCCGCCTCCACTTGCGCGTTCAAATACACCAGGACGCTATCGGTCAGGCGGCTCATCAAATCGTGCCACGCGACAGGATCGTTGTACATGAGTTTCTTGGTGCGTTGAAAACTGCGACTGCCTCCCCCTTCAATGCAATAACTGGCCAAGGTAAACGGAGCTCCGGCGAATCCAATCACCGGGATATGGGCCGGTAAGTCTCGACGTGTGAAACGTACCGTATCGGTGACAAACTCCAAGGCTTGCATGTCGGCTAAGGGACGCACGCGGTCGATGTCCCCCGCGACTTCGATGGGGTTGTGGATCTTGGGGCCGTGCCCCGGTCCAAAACTTAGTTCAAACCCCAACGGTTCGAGGATCGGCAATAGATCCGAGAAGATAATCGCCGCGTCGACACCCAACTTTGCGACCGCCGTACACATGACCTCGCTGCACAGCGGTGCGTTTTTACACAGCTCCAAGAACGTGTGCTGAGCGCGAACGGTTTGATACTCTTGCATGTAGCGACCCGCTTGTCGCATCAGCCAAACCGGAGTCACGGAAGTAGGCTCACGCCGACAGGCTCGCAAGAACGGGCCGTCGAACCATGGTTGGAGTTTGAAGTTTGCTGCCGCTGATTCCGCTTGTTGGCGATGTTCGATTAACGTGTCCGACAATTCGACCGGGCTTGGAGTTGGGAGGGCAGATGGTACCGTTTCTCTCGTGATGCTCCGGCCCGAGGAACGCGGTTTGGTTGAAGCCACTGGCTTCTGTTCGTGCCAATATTTGGCGGCTGCTGAAACCAAGCGTGCCATTTTGCCTTGGTCCGGCTCCAGTGTGATAGGCAGTCCAAGTTCTTGTAGGCGTTCACTGGTCGTTGGTCCGATCGACGCGACGACGATCTCGTTCAAGGCTCCGACCACGGCCGACCGACAACCCAGCGCGTCGGCGACTTGCATCAGATGAACCACTTGTTGGGCGGAAGTGAACATGGCAACGTCGATCTCGCCGGCCACGAGGCGTCGGATATTGGCCTGCAATGGCTCGATATCGTCGGGCAAAAGCCAACGATAAATCGTGACGGGCAACACGTTCGCCCCGCGCGCTTCCAGACCGGCAATCAAGCTGGGGTTGGTCTCGCCATATTCAAGTAACGCTATGTGCCGATTGTTCGCCAAGCCTTTCGAATCGACCAAGGTCAAGATGTCGCGCCAAGTGTGGGGAGCTGCCACTTTGTACGTGGCGGTGACGCCCAATTGATGCATCGCGGCATTGGGCTTCGGCCCGCGCGCGATGGTGGTTACGTCGGACAAAAAATCCAGCAACTTTTGCCGTGGATGACGAGTGCTGAGAACATCGACCAAATACTTGAAGCCCACGCCCGTCATGGCGATAACCGTGTCCACACTGCCGTCCAACAACCGGTGGGCAAATTCTTGCAAGGTTGGCGAGGAGGCGTCGGTCTCGGGGGCTTCTTGCATCGACGGGCTGACGAACGGTTGGCCGCCATGTTTACGAATCAACTGTTCCATCGCCACTTGTTGACGACTTTCAAACGAGGCCACGCGGGCTCCCGCAAAGTTCGCGTCTGGCGCGCCGAGGTCGTTGGTTGTTTCTGATTCCACGGTTATAGATCCCCTGTTCGAGGTGAGTTCGTTGCGGCATCTGCTGCGATTGACGGGCCGCCGTTGGCTTGCTCCCAGCAATCCGTGAATAGCTCTTGCCATTCGACTTGGGCCACGTGACGAGCCGTCCCATGGGCCGGCGATTCAAGTGGTGTTCTTTGCAATCGTTCGCATTGATCGACAAAGTCGGAAGGGTTCCAAGTGACTTGCAAACGGGCGGCGATTCGTTCGATCACGGCGTGTCGACCTATCTGGCGATACCAATACTTCGAGTTCCAGAAATCGCCTTCCAATCGGTGCATGATGGCATGCCAAAAACTGCCTGTCGCGGTGGGAATCGACTGACAGATCTCGTGCGCCTGATCGAGGAAGCCATGGACCAGCCAAAGTCCAGACATCACGCACTGACCCGCTGCAGCGTTGGCGATTTCGTCCGGGAACAATTCCGCGAGGGTTAGCCTGTCCAGTGCTCGGCGCATGTGCTGGTTAGGCTGCCGACGCGGATATTCATCGAGGCTGTCGGGCGACAGTAGGCCTGATAGACGAGGGTGGTGGAACAGGGACGTCGTGTCCGAGAGTTCCCGGTTCGTTGGCCGTGGCGTGAGTTGTTCTTGCTTCGATTGCGTTGGTTTCATGCTCGAGTGGCTCTCATGGTCCCGGGGGTGGACGTCGCACGTGGATTCGCGTGGCGTCCACTTGGATCTCCAGGTCCGCTTGTTGTCCGATTTCCTGAACCAGTTTTTCCAGTGTCCATTCGTTGGCTTCCAGGGTGATCGGCTTGGCGAGATTGGCTTCCGGCAGGTCGGGTTCGAAACGGACGTCGCGTTGCATTTGTTGAGCCAAGAAGCGAATGACGCTTTCGGCCGGTTGACCTTCGAGTTTGATCGTGTAGCGACTTTCGCCTTGGGGGGCACCGGGCTGAGGTCGCTGGGCTTCCAGGGTCGCCAACAAAACACCCAATTCGTGGAGCGGTCCTGACACTTGCGGGTTGTTGTCGAACCGGGCCGTAAGTGCGGGGTACCGCCGCGCAAATTCGGTCTTCAGCTTGCGGAATTCGGTGCGCTGAAACGTGTCATCAATCGGCACCGTGCAAACCGTGTCGGCGGCAATGGTCTCGAAGGTCAAGCTTGGTTCGGCATCGGTCATCGACAACACAGGGCGAAGGCCAAAGCCAAACGCGACGAACGCGACTTGTTCGATCAAGGACATCCGCGGCAATTGCCCCGCGTCCCAGAGATCGTGAGGCAATTCAGCAAGGGTCCATGTCTTGGGCAAGGGTTCGAGCCACTGGGCAAGCAGCGAGTTTGGCTGTGATAAGGTGGGCCATTTCCGTTCCTTAGACTCAAGCCACGGTCGCGCGAAGTTGGGCGGCAGTTCCATGGCTTGTCGCCGAGCATCGGCTAAGATCACAGGCAACGAGGCGGCTTGATCTTTTGGAACCAGCGCGACGACGCCGCTGTGGAGCGCCAGTCCGATTTCGCAATGCTCGGCTAACGCTTGGACCACTCGCTGGAGCGGCTGGGATTGCAGCTCCAGATCGACAATTCGCGACGTGTCGATTCGGCGGTCGCACCACAGGGTGATGCCGGGCCAGTTGGCTTGTGTCACGATCTGCTTCAATTCAACGTGGTCCCACTGCACGGAAAGTCGAGCCTGCAGGCTCTTTCGCCAACTGTCCTTTCCCGTTGTTGGCCGAGCAGCCTCATTCGTAGCCGATCCCGGGACTTCCGAGTCTTGACGAACCATCGGGGTATTGGCTGCGTAGAGTACGGGAATCGCCGCTGTCAACGATGAGTGACTGTGCGGAGTAAATAACATCACAAGAAGGAATCCAAATATGGCGCCGATTTGACCCAAGCGCTCGACGCGATAAACTTTACCGGTGCGAAGATGGCGACCGCAACCTTGGGCACCTGTTGTAGTGGCTGTATTTGTTGTGATGGGTGGCATGGGTGGCAATCCAGGGCGACAGCCGAACCGGGATCGTTGTCAAAGGGCCGGGGGCTGAGTACAGTAGAACCGCAGAATCCGCTGGCGTTAAGTGGGCGGGCGTCGCCAGCGTTGCAGAACTTCTGGGTGGTCGTTTTTTCGGCTGGTGTTTTAACCGTGCGTCGATGGCATTCGCTAGCCGACCACGCGGTGCCAATGTACGCAGGCTTGACCCGCGTCCGTGGCTGACGGCTGTGCTCCAGAGGCGATTTCGTGCATGTGGGCTGCGATGGTTGTTCTTGAAATGTTGATCGCTCGTTGAGATAAGGATCTGCCAGTGTCCGTGCAACGCCAACGTTCGACTCGCTTGGAACAGTTTTATCACAAGTACTTGCAAAACGAGCGATCGGCCGATTTCATCGCCGCCGTCTCGGAACACTATTCCAACGAGACATTAAAGCGACTGGCGGTTGCTGGGAATCGCGTGCTGCGTCGGGCAGCGGTATTGGCCCTAGGTTTTTTGGGGAATTACGATGCCAACGAAGTCGTTGGCCGAGCCTTGCGGGATCGCGATCGGGCCGTGCGATTGTTGGCCGAACATGGCCTGCGACAAATCTGGTTTCGGGCTGGAAACGATTATCATTATCAGTCACTTAATGCATTGGTGCGGCTCAACGACAATGGCCATTTTTATGAGGCTATTGAACAATGCCGCGAATTGTTGGCCGAGGCACCATTATTGGCCGAGGCCTGGAATCAACGCGCGATCGCTGAATTCAGTTTGTTTGATTACGAAGAAAGTGCGTTGAATTGTCAGCGAACGCTAGAAATCAATCCCTATCACTTCAATGCAGCGATGGGGTTGGGGCATTGTTATCTGCAAATGGATCAATCGATTCTGGCGTTGGAAGCATTTAAAGACGCGTTGCGAATCAATCCCAATCTAGAATGCGTCCGCTCGCAAATACGCCAATTGGAACGCAGCATGGGTCGTGAACGTTTGGATGACTAGCGCGGCGGCGGGTCGCCCACTTCTCCGGGGCGGTTGTTGGGTGCTCCTTGTGAAACCTTGTTTGTGTCCGAAATGCTGCGTGCAAAAAGCGCGGACTCTCCCGCACGTTCCTACGGACTACGCGAAGATCTATCTAGTTTCGGGCCGAAAAAAAGGCACCGAACAATGATGTTCGGTGCCTTTGTCTTTTCAACCGTATTGGAAAGCAACGCGACAAAGTCGTAGAACGACTCGCCTTGCTTAGCAACCGCAGCTAGCGCCACGTGAACGGCTCAGCAAACCGCAGCTACGTCGAGGACGTGCACAACGCTTTGGAGCCGAGCAACCGCTGTCACAAGCCGAAACGCAGCAATCGGCGGCAGGAGCGGCACAAGCCGACTTCTTGCAGCCCAAGCGGGAGAACAAACCACCGCGAGTGCGACCGCAACCGGAGTTGCAACCAGTGTTGCAACCAGTGTTGCAACCGGTGTTGCAACCACAGCCAGTGCTAACTGGAACTTGGATTTCCTTGGCAACGCGTACGCAACGAGTTACTGGAACTTCCTTGGTCACTTGAACTGGAACCATGACGGTAACAGTCCTTTGGGTGGTGGTAGGAACACATTCGTAGGTCGTGACTTGGTATTCTTGGGTCTTGGTTTCTGGAACCATTACGCAATAGGTCACTTGCTTCGTTTGTTGTTGTTGCACCATCTTGGTGACGTTAACGGTACGGGTTTGTTCTTCCATGCGAGTCTTGTTAACGGTTACGGTGCGAGTCTTTTGGACTGGCGTGCAAACGTTGACAGTGTAGGTGTACTCTTGAGGAACTTGACGGCAACGGGTAACGGTGTAAGGAACTTCTTCCGTAACACAGTTAGGAACCCAAACGCGACGAGTTACCGTACGGGTCGCTGGAGCGCAACCGCTGTCACAGCCAGTGCTGCAACCGCTGTTGCAACCAGTGCTGCAACCAGTGCTGCAGCTGTTGCAAGCCGAGGCACATGGAGTCGAGCAAGCCGATTTACATCCACCGCAGCGACGAGCGCCGCAACGGCTGAACAAACGACCGCTGAACAAGCCACAACCACGGGTCGAAGAACCACAGCTAGGAGCAGCGGTGCTGCAGCTGCTGACAGGTACTTCGTACGACTGGCATTGCCAGCTGCCGTTGTCGCGAGTGACGGTACGGGTCAAAGTTTCGGTGTAGTTTTCGTTAACCATCCGAGTACCGGTCTTTTGTTCTTGCGAAACAACGTTTTCGGTGTAAGTCTGTTCGACTTGTTCGGTGTAAGGCACGCACACGTTGTACTTTTGTTCCACAGCTTCGGTCACAGGAACGCACACGTTGTAGGTGACGTCCTTAACCTGTTGGGTCGGAACCATGACCGTGTAAGTACGGCTCTTGGTTTCGGTCTTGGGAACTCGGGTGTAGGTCGTTACATCAACCGTACGAGTTTCCGGTTGGCATTCGGTGGTTACGATGGTCTTCATTTCGGTGACCATTTGGTTTTCGTAAACCGTCCGAGTTTCGTAGGTGACTCCGCAGCCACCACAATCACTAGCAACAGCTCCGCAGCAAGGCGAAGCAACGGCAGTGGCACAGCCACTGTAAACCGGAGTCGCAACTTGGCCGCAGCCACAAGGCGAATCCGCTTGAGCGATGGAAGCACACAATGCAACGCATGCGGCTACCAATGAACCAAAGAAACGTTTGGTCATGAACAAAACTCCCAAAAAACGAGAACAAAGGTACAACGAAACAGTTCTCCAAACGCTGAAGTACTGTCTCAAAACACAGCCAAATCACAGTCCCATAGGAAAGCTCGAATGCCCGGATTCCAATACAACCCGAGACCGTCTGAACCCGAAACCATCCGGCAACGTGCCAGCACTTCGAGAGTGCCGTCCGGAGAATTTCATCGAGCCCAGGTTCGTTCGAGTCGTTATCGCAAAACGACAATCATCGATCGAACACAGAGTTTGACGAAATCCTCGCGCACGAAGACCAAGACATCAACTCCGTACGTACCAAAACATCAACTAGTTCGATGTTTCAGCATTCGTACTTGCTAGTTTCTCGATCCTTGGATAACACGCTGCTGTTTGGGTTAGGTCGGTTCGGGTCAGGAACCACCAAGTTCGAACAGGGTGCTATGGTCCAGAATGCGGCGAGCAACTTTGTTGCTCAAATTCTGCGAGCTTTTCGTGTGGCCAATCCCTTATGCGACCACCGTACAGACTGTTTGCCTGTAGGGGGCATTCTATTCAGGACCTACCCCCTGTCAATGGGCTAAAATGCGCAGCCCAGTGCGTGGTTTTGTTTCAAACGGCAGTTTATTCAATGCAGTTGAAGACGGCCGTCGGACCGGCGCGGAACAGGCAATTTCCGGGCAAATTACGTGGTGTTCTTGCGCGGCCGCGGAGGCAGCAGTTCGACCCACTCGGTACTAAATACTTCGTTCAAGCGCGCGACGAAGGGATTCTCTTGCAAGTCGCGTAACACCTGGGCCTTGGGCTGAGCCTTGGCACTGGACAAGTGAGATTCGGACTCCACGCGAAACGTGAAATCGATGCGGATACGACGACCAAGTGCTGATTCAACGGCCTGCTCGATTTGTTGACGTCGGTCCTGTCGTTTGCAAAGTTCGGCTAAGTACTCGTTCTCCATGACGACGCGCCAATGTCCATCGCCCATGGTTTCGACCTGCAAGCAGCTCGTCGCCAATTCGCGGATCATTCCGTCTACTGTTTGAAACGCGGCTTGATACTGTTGCAGCGGTGTGCCTGGCAGTGCCGCGGAAGTGCTGGGCAATGGCCGATGGAGTTTGGTCGGTGCTTCGGTGGCTGTTTGGTTAGAAGTTGGAGACTCGATGGGTGGTCGCGAGTTTTCTTGCGGGGCAGCATTCGCCACGGCCGCGGGCTTATCGACCGAAGGAAGAGCCGCGTCACGTGTCGGAGAAGCCTGCGGTACCGGCGGTTGAATCGCCACACGTTCAGGTGTCAGTTCGTTTTTTTTTTCGCTGCTCGGGGCCGGAGTTGCGATCGGCGGCACTCGTTCTGACGGCGGCACTCGATCTGACGGCGCGAGCCGTGCTGGGCCACTTGCTGGGGACGAGTTGGTGCGCGGCGCTGGTGTCGCGGTTGTACCGGCGCCTGTCGCTAACCTGCCCACCGTATCGATGGCTGTGGCCAATGAAGCCATGGCCGCCAGGCTGCTCGCTTGGACGACGGCGATTTCTAATAGGCAGCGAATCTGCGTGCTCTGACGCATGCGAGCCAACGCCCAATCAAATATCTGCATCGTTGCCAAGATCCGCACCGTGCCTATGCGTTCCGCCCAGTCCCGACCTGCCGACACTTGATCTGGCCCTAGTTGCAACAGGACATCGGGGTGACTGCCGACGCTCAAAACCATCAAGTCACGGAAGTAGCCGGTAAGCTGTTCCAGGACTTGGCCAACATCCGCTCCTTCGGTAACTGCCGAATGAATTTCTTCCAAGGCTCGGCCCGCCTGCCCATCCGCAATGGCTTCGACCAGTGCTTCGACTCGTCCACCTGGAGCCGTGCCCAGCATTTGATGTACGGCAGCAACCGTGATCTGTCCGGAGGAAAACGCCAGCAATTGTTCGAGCAGCGATTGGCTGTCTCGCATCGATCCGCCCGCGCGTCGAGCCAACAACGTCAGCGCCGCGTCTTCTGCTTCGGCTCCTTCCGATTTCACAATAAATTGCAAGCGTTCTTTGATTTCATCGGCGACGACCGGGGCAAAGTCGAACCGCTGGCACCGACTGAGAACCGTGATCGGCATCTTCTCGGGGTTAGTGGTACAGAAGATAAACTTGACGTGTGGTGGTGGCTCCTCCAGCGTTTTCAACAGAGCGTTGAACGCTTCTTTGGTGAGCATGTGAACTTCGTCAATGATGTAGATCTTGTACCGCGAACGACTGGGCCGAACGCTGGCAAAGGATCTCAATTGTCGTATCTCATCGATCCCGCGATTGCTCGCGCCGTCGATTTCGAGCACATCGACGTCCTCGCCACTGGCGATCCCTTCACAGGCATCACATTTCCCGCAGGGCGTGATCGTTGGGCCCGTCACACAGTTCAGGCACTTTGAAAAAATTCGGGCGGTCGATGTTTTTCCGACCCCGCGGGCGCCCGTGAAAAGATACGCGTGACCGACTCGGTTGGTTTCGATGGCGTTGCCCAAGGCCCGCGCGACTTGATTCTGGCCGACCAGCTGTTGGAACGATTGGGGCCGGTACCGCCGAGCAACCACGACGTAAGATTCGGACGATTCCTGCCCCGTAGATTCCATGGTCTTCGAACGCTCGGCCATGTTTGGGGGTCCTTATAGGTCGCGGACCATGCCGCGGTCCGAAATGGTCGCGGACCGTTCCACGGTCCGATTTTACCAGGACCGACGGAGCGGTCCACGACATACCAGGACCGACGGAGCGGTCCACGAATTACACTGCCGAACAGAGGACTCCACACAAGAGTACCCCGCTTAGGGCTGCACCAGTTAAGGCCTGACCCGGTTCACGGCTCCCCCTCGTGGAGCCCACTGCTCGGCAGTATCAGGGCTCGACTAGCAAAAGCTTCTATCACGAGCCGCCACTATAACACCTGACGACCGCCTGCGAAAGGGACTACAATCGGCTAGAACCCTAGTTTAACGCCCTTGGAGCGAGCCACGTTCGCGAACTGGGACGGTAGCCACGTTTGCCAAAACGTGCATGGAGCGGGTTGGGGTCCTGCGGAGTCTGTAAATGCAGAGTCTGTTCCGGCTTCAACCAAGCTTTGGCACGCGTAGCGACGTACGCGACTAGGCGGCGTGTGAACGCCGGACCGCCGGAGCGGTCCACGACATACACCGGACCGCCGGAGCGGTCCACGACATTTCCCACAAATGATCCGCCAAATAGAAATTACCCCCTTCGACAAATTCCTATGGCCACCGATTCCCGAACCGCCGCCGACCTGGATCGCCGTCTGCTCCAATTGGAGGAAACAGTCTGCCACGATCAACGCCTGATCGAGGAACTAAACCAGGTCGTGATCGCGTTGCGGCAGGAAATCGAGCGTCTGCAGTTGCGGCTATTGGCTACGGAACGACAGTGGGGCATGTTGGATCAACGAGTTCGCAGTCACGAGGACAATCTCCCCGATGAAAAACCACCCCACTATTGATGGCGCGACCGATACCGCGTCGGCGACTGAAAAACACGGACCCCAGCTACCGCTGCCGGTGGTTACTCTGAACCAACAGGCCATGGCTCTGTTGGAGGAAGCTCGAAGTTTGTTTCCCACGTGGTCGATCCAAACCCACCGCATCGGCGGAGCCGAGGTCCTAGATTTTCGCAGCCCCGCTTGCCCTCCCGAGGCCGGCGTTTTGTTGGCCCGCGTCTCGGGCGGAGGCCAATTGGACGTGGCCCTTATTCCAGCCGCCGAAGGCTCATCGTGGCCGT
This sequence comes from Pirellulaceae bacterium, assembly GCA_041741535.1. Classification (GTDB taxonomy): domain Bacteria; phylum Planctomycetota; class Planctomycetia; order Pirellulales; family Pirellulaceae; genus M30B19. The sequence goes on along the minus strand of JBGSJV010000037.1, from coordinate 6,325 downwards.
TGGATGTCTTCGTTCGAACCAACGATCCTGCGGCCACTTGTCTGGGAACTCAATATGCCGGTTGGCCGCTCAGTTGTGGCAAGTACTTTGCCATGGTCTCCGGCCCCATTCGCGGAGCCCGTGGCCGTGAACCAATGTTCCAGCACTTCTCCATCGTGCCAAATGCGTGGCGGAACCACGCCGACGTGAAACGAGTCGCGGTTCTGGAGAGCGATCAATTGCCGGACGAACCAACGGTGCAACAAATGGCCAGCGAATGTTCGTGTCTGCCCGAGCAATTGGTATTGTGTGTGGCTGGAACCGCTAGTCCCGCGGGGACCCTGCAAGTGGTCGCTCGCTCGTTAGAAACTTCGCTCCATCAATGTGAAGTCTTGGGTGGCGACATCGGTGCGATTCGAGTCGGAACGGGCCGAGCCCCGCTGCCGCCAATTCCCAAAAAGAGCTTGACCGCCATCGGTTGGACCAACGATGCGATCATCTACCACGGCCAAGCGACGTGGCAAGTGACCGGAGATTGGGATGCATGGCAGAAGTTGGGCGCTCAGGTCTCCGCAGAGAACTCACCCAGTTTCGGCCAGCCGTTCTTGGCCTTGTTCAAAGCCGCAGGTTACGATTTTTACAAACTCGATCCACGCTTGTTTGCCCCAGCCGTGATCGTGATGGAACATGCGGAAAGTCAGCAAAGTCTCAAGTTCGGCTCGATCCATCCCGAATTGTTGCGCAGCAGTTGGATCGAGTCTTAGTACCGATCCGAGCAATCATTACGCAGCTACTTGTCGCAAAGCCAATAGTTTTTCCAGTAACTGCGGCAGTTCGGCCAAGGGGATCATGTTGGGTCCGTCGCTGGGGGATTGGTCTGGTTCCGGATGAGTTTCTAAGAACAACGCGTCGATGCCAAATGCGATCGCCGCCCGCGCCAACGGCGCGACGTACTCGCGATTGCCACCCGTCGAACTGCCCATGCCACTGGGACGCTGCACGCTGTGTGTGGCATCAAACACCACCGGGGCAAACTGCCGCATGACGGCTAAACCAGTAAAGTCGTTGACCAATCGGCCGTAACCAAAGAACGTGCCTCGCTCGGTCAGCAGCACGTTGTGACAACCACCAGCGACTACCTTGTCACGCACATGACGCATGTCTTCCGGAGCCATGAACTGCCCCTTCTTCACGTTTACCGCTCGACCCGTTGCCGCAGCGGCCAATAACAGGTCCGTTTGCCGAGCCAAAAACGCCGGGATCTGCAATAGCTCGCAAACTTGAGCCACGGCCGGCACTTGAATTGTTTCGTGCACGTCCGTGGTCACCGGCACGCCAAACTCTTGACGGATCCGATCCAAAACTTCCAAGCCAACCGCTTGCCCCACTCCGCGATAACCACTAACCGATGTCCGATTGGCTTTGTCGTACGACGCTTTGAAAATCAAGTGGATCCCAAGTCGTTGACAAGTTACGGCCAGTTGTTCGGCAATCCGCCGAGTCAGATCCAGGTTTTCGATCACACACGGCCCCGCGATCAACGTCAGTGGGTGACCAGGGCCAATGCGATAAGACGCCACTTCGCAATGTGGGCCAATGTCTGGAGTGGTCGGTTCATGTGCGGACATGGGATACCTTAAGCCTGGTGGAGCGCGGCGAATGGCTCAGCGATTGACTGAGGTCTTCCTTCGTCGGCGAGGTTTCCTGGATTTTAGGTTGTTGAGCGCGACTCCGAAAGGACGTGGCGGAAGCGTTGTGAGTTCGTGTTTGCTCGGGCAGTAGTGGGGTAGCGGCTGAGTGGACGAGGTTAACCGGTTAGCAGAGCCAGGCTGAGCGGGTATCCGACTAAGCTGGCGCCGCGAAGCGTGTGCGTCTTGTTGATCGCGACTCCGAAGGACGTTGGGAAGTGTTGTGAGTTCGTGGTTGCTCGTGCCGTTGTGGGCAGGCTGAGTGGACGAGGTTAACCGGTTAGCAGAGCCAGGTTGGGCGGGCATCCGACCAACCTGGCGCCGCTAAGCGTGTGCGTCTCGAGCATGGCGTTTGCTTGGAGTCGAGTCGCTGGTCCGTTGGCGATCAGGCTGTATTGATTCCGGGGTGATGATTCGCCCTCGGGTGTAAACGCTTAGCGGCGCGTGGTTGGTCGGATACCCGCCCAACCACGCTCTGCTAACCGGTTAACGCAGCACAAGCGTGTGCGTCTCGAGCATGGCGTTTGCTTGGAGTCGAGTCGGTGGTCCGTTGGCGATCAGGCTGTCTTGAGGCTAAGGTGATGATTCGCCCTCGGATGTAAACGCTTAGCGGCGCGTGGTTGGTCGAATACCCGCCCAACCACGCTCTGCTAACCGGTTAACTCGCCACGCTTTAGCTCACCACGCTCCGCTACTGGGGGCAGCTCACTACACGCCGCGACCAAGTCAACTCAGTACGCTCTGCAACCGGTTAACTCACCACTCACCACTCACCACTCACCACTCACCACTCACCACCCACTGCTCACTGCTCACTGCTACTCGGCGGACTCACGAGATTTACGTTATCGTAAGAATTTTCCGGTGACGCTGGCGGAGCAGCGGATGAGATCTTTTTGTTGGCCAGTCGCGATGACTTGTCCGCCGCGCTCGGCAGCGTCCGGGCCAATGTCGATCAAATAATCGGCTGCTTGCATCAGTTGCACGTTGTGTTCGATGACCAGCAACGAATGCCCGACGGCCAACAGCGCATCAAAACAGTTCAGCAACACATCGATATCGGCCGGATGTAGACCTGTCGTCGGTTCGTCCATCACGAATAACGTCGGTTTTTGCCGCCCCCCACCGAGAAACGCTGCCAGCTTCAATCGCTGCGATTCCCCGGACGAGAGCGTGGGGGCTCCTTGTCCCAGTGGCAAATAGTCCAACCCCACATCCAGCAGTGGTTTGAGTTGTTTCTGAATTGTCGGTTGATGACGGAAAAAAGCAAAGGCCTCTCGCACCGTAAGCTGCAAGACTTCGTCGATGTTTTTGCCACTGACGGTGACTTCCAGCACGCTGGGTTGATACCGTTTCCCTTGGCATTCGGGGCAGGTCATGGTCACGTCCGGCAAGAACTGCATGTCGATCGACAAGCTGCCATCGCCCTCGCATTTTTCACAACGTCCTCCCGCCACGTTGAAGCTAAAGCTGCTGGGTGTCAGTCGTTTGTTCTTGGCTTCTGTCGTTTCGGCAAACAGTTTTCGAATGGCATCAAACGCTTTCACGTACGTTACCGCGTTGCTGCGTGGCGAGCGACCAATGGGGCTGCCATCGATCAATCCCAACGCCGTCACTTGCGAGGGAACACTCAACTCGGCAAACGGTAATGGTTCGTCGGATTTCTCACCCCAATACTGTTGCAAGGACGGCACCAACGTTTGACGCACCAAGGAGCTTTTTCCAGAACCGCTCACACCCGTTACCAAACACAAAACGCCCGTAGGGAACTTCACATCCACCGACTGCAAGTTGTTGCCGCGAGCACCACGCAATTCGATCCAGCCCGTCGGCGTTCGTCGTGGTCGCTTGTTCTCCGGTGGCTGCAAGTATCGAGCTGTGAGTGAATGTTCGTCTCGACACAATTCGGCGTAGGTGCCATCAAAAACGACCTTGCCACCCAAGGCTCCAGCGCCCGGTCCAATTTCGACAATCCGATCCGCTGCTTGCAGCATCGCAGTTTCGTGTTCGACCGTGATCACCGTGTTGCCTGCTTGATGCAAACGTCGAATGGCGTGAGACAGTCGTTCGATGTCCCGGGGGTGCAGTCCGACGCTAGGCTCATCCAATACGTACAGCAAGTTTACCAATGCTGAACCCAATGCCGTCGTCAACGCCGTGCGTTGAAGTTCACCGCCGCTCAACGTACGCAGTGTTCGTTCCAGGGTCACGTATGGCAAACCCACCTCGATCAAGTACTGCAACCGATGCAGTACTTGCGGCAAAACCGTTCGCACCGATTGTTGCTGGGTGGGCGTCAACGACAATTGTTCGAGCCATGACTTCAAGTCCTCGAGCTTCAACCGACACGCATCGGGTAACGAACGACCATCCAAACAAAACTGGCGCGAGGCGGCATTCAGTCGCTCTCCATGGCAAGTGGTGCATTCGAAGTACGAACGCCACCGAGCCATAAAGATGCGATAGTGCATCTTGTATTTGCGTTTTTCCATCCAACGGAAAAAGCCATTCAACCCCGGGAACTTGTGTGATCGCGAACCTTGCCACAGTAGATCGACTTGGGCCGGAGACAATTCCGCAAAGGGCTTGTCCAACGCCAGTCCCGCGGCTGCGGCTTGCGGCATCATTTTGCGCCACTTCTTCGAATACTTCGGAGTGGTCCAGGGAGCAATCGCGCCTTGCCGGAGTGTCTTCTTCGTGTTGGGTACAATCTTGCGAATGTCGTATTGCGAGACGCTGCCAAACCCTTCACACGTTGGGCACGCGCCCACCGGCGAGTTGTAACTAAACAAAGCCGGAGTGGGCAACGGAAACATCTGATTGCAGCCGTCGCATTCCCAGCCTTCGCTGAAGTGATAACGCCAACCCCATTGTCCAAGGCAGCGGTAGGGCAGGGCGTTCGGCAAGTTGTTCGACGGGCTGTCAGGTAACTCCATAGGTTCCGGACTCGTCTTATTATCAGAATCGCCACGGGAACTGGAGTTCCGCGCCGTCTGCATGCCCGAGTTTTCTGCCGCCGGGTCTGGCACCCAAACAAACGCTCGGCCACCCAAGGCCACGGCTGTATCCAAAGTTTCGACCATTCGCTCGTGCGCGGTTTGGCCGACAACCCAGCGATCAACGATGACATCCACGTGCTGCGTCGGAGGGTCTTGGATTGACTTGTTGCGCATCGACTCTTTTTTAACCGAGCCGGTCGAGACCTTTTGCTTCGTGGAGGAGGTGGTTGACGTCGACTTCTTCTTGACCGCTCGTTTTGATGAGCCGCGTTTGGGAAGTTCGAACGATTCGACTTCTGGTTCGTCGGGCGTTTGGTTCGTTTCCAGTTGCGGTTGGGCTACCAACGGGTTGTGAACACTCCGCCAGCCTAACGACTCGAGTGCCAGCAATAGCGGCAATTCTGCATTCTCCAACTCCACAGGCGCTTCGCGGACTGCCATGGTGGCGGAGCCTAAGTCTTGAGTCTGGCCATCGATGGAGACTCGGGTGAAGCCGTTCGTCAGCAGATGCGCAGCAACTTGCTCCCAGGCATCCGCCGGTCCGCTCCAAGTAAAGCCAGCCGCAACGCGGGTCCCCTTTGGCAAGCGAGACACAGCGGCAGCCATCCCGTCGGTGCTAAATTTTCGCACGGGACTTTGGCACGAGCGGCAATAGGGTTCCGACAACTTGGCGTAGACTTCGCGCAAGTAGTCCAAAATTTCGGTGTTGGAACCCACCGTGGCGCGACCGGTTAGGCCGCGACTGGAACGAGTGACGGCGATCGACGGCGGGATTCCCGTGATTTCTCGGGCGTTCGGTTTTTCCAACGCATTGAGATATTGTCTCGTGTAAGCGGAAAAACTCTCGATGTAGCGTCGTTGCCCTTCGGCGTAGAGGGTGTCCAACGCCAAGCTGGTTTTTCCGCTGCCGCTGCGCCCACACAGCGTCAACCATTGACCATGTGGAATGGTCAAGTCCAACTGTTGCAGATTGTGCACGGCCACGCCAAGGGCCCGAATCGCTGAACGACCCGGTTCAGACGACGGCCGGGCATCCCCAGGTCCTGCGGCATTCGCGGAACCATTCGCGGGGGATTTTGCGTTCGAATTTTGCTTCGACCGAGCCACAAAGTTGTCTTCCTTGGAAATACCGTTAAGCAAGCGGAACGGCGCTGCTTGACCGTTTACGTCATACAGGGAGCGAGCGGTACTGCGTCACAACCGGGCGCTCATCATGGCCCAGAAGAGTCGGCGAAACAAGCCGCGGTCATCCTTTGTACAGGCTGTGTCGATTGTGACGAGGATGACTAGTCCCAGTGAGTTCATTTTGGTGCTTTTTGCTCGGTTTGCCTAGAGTTTTTTTGTGTTGTCCGGATTGCAACCTAAGTTTTGGTAAGGAAAGAGTCGCCGGTCATTCCGATTGGGCAAAGCACTTTCCCTCGTTCATCGGCTGACGTGTGTGTCGGTCGTAGTAGTTTCCAACGTTGGTTTTCTCTAGAGGAGAGTCCTGTGAAGAATTTCACAAATCAAGTCGTTCGTTTCCTGAAAGACGAAAGTGGCCCGACCGCAGTTGAATACGCGATTATGTTGGCTTTGATCGTCATCGTTTGTATCGGTACGATTACGACCGTGGGTAACAACGCCCGCGCTCGTTTCCAAACGATTGCAACCACCCTGCGC
>JBGSJV010000036.1:0-29383 GCA_041741535.1 Pirellulaceae bacterium | reverse complement strand
TCCAGTAGTGGGAGAAGAAAAAATGAGCGAATTAGTAACTGAATTCTGGCCAGTCCAGCCCGAACCGGGCTCCGTCGCCGATCAACTTATTAAAAAGGGCGAGGCGAAAGGATTTGCGTTAGGTGAAGCGTTAGGTGAAGCTCGTGGTGAAGCTCGTGGTGAAGCTCGTGGTGAAGCTCGAGGTGAAGCTCGAGGTGAAGCTCGAGGTGAAACGCGCGCCAGTATCAGGATGATTCGCATCCTGCAATCGATCCTTGGTGAATCGGAATCATCCGACGAAGAGTTCTTAGGCAAGAGCCTGGATGAATTGCAAACGATGATCGAATCCCTGCGGGCAAAGATCAGTAATCGCCCTTCTGCTTGAGACACCACTTCGAGCTTGCGGAGGGTGTTTGACGCAACGCTCGTCCGCACGATTCTCCTGATTTATGGGCGAATACGAAAGCCTCATGATACAATTCAAACTTCGTCGAGTATCGCGAGCCTCGTCGATCGCTATCCGCGGATAAGTCCTTCGGCGTGTTCGACCGTCATGTATTCGGCGACGGAGATCAAGTTGGGCGCGTCAAAGTCCAGGATGAAGCCTTGTTTGAATTGGCTCATCATCAGGTAGGTTTTCATGTAGCGATGAATATCGTTGGCTCGGCGAGAATCGTCGGTCCGAACTTCCACGATAAACCGATTGGCGATGGTGAGGTCTGGGATAAAGAAGTACCCTTCGACGGGCCGAGCGTGGTAGTAGGCTTGAATTCGCGGCTTGACCTGGAAGGGGATGCCTTTGGAGCGAATTTCCATGGTCAAGGCTTCGCGGTAAGCATCGACCAACAGTCCGGGACCAAGTTTTGAGTAAACTTCCGCGATCGATGCCAGCAAATGGCCAACAAAAGGATCGCGTTTCAGGCTTTCGGGCAGTTGCATCGATCGGTGCTTTTTGGGCAAGGCTTGAGGAAACGCTCGGACGAGTCTTCTATTGAAACCTTTCTGACCAGGAGAATCAAGTAAATAGTCGCAGCAACGGGCCAAATTATTGCGAGAGGGGTGAAGTTCGCGTACAATGGTGCGGTTGGCAACGGATGCCAATCCCGCCGAATTGCTTTTGCCCTCCCCTCCGTTCGACTGCCCAATCAAATATGTCGCAGTTCCCTTGCCTGCAGTTTCGCAGATTCTTTGCGTTCGGTTTCCTTGTCTGGGGAGTGACGTTGTGGTCGGCGGCAGGATTGGCCCAAGAAGCGGCCGAGGATTTCTTTGAGAAACGGGTGCGACCGGTTTTGTTGGCAAAGTGTGTGGAATGCCATGGCCCGGACACTCAGGAAGCTGGCTTGAGACTGGATTCGCGGGCGTCCCTGCTGCACGGTGGTGAGCAAGGTCCAGCGTACGATCAAGCGAACCCGTCTGCTTCGCTATTGTTGCAGGCAATTTCTTACGAACACGAACTGAAAATGCCGCCGGACGAAAGGTTGCCGGCCGAGGAAGTAGCGGCTCTCCGGGAATGGCTTTTGGCAGGTGTGCTTTGGCCGGAGTCGGTCGTTATTGGCAGCCCGATGGAAGCGCGGGTACTCAACAACCAAGCCGAACATTGGGCATTTCAACCGCTTCAGCGACCCGAAGTTCCTGAAGCAGAAATGACACCGCAGCCGATCGATTATTTGCTGCGACAAAACTTAGCCGCACACAACTGGGAACCTGGCCCAATGGCGGATGATCGGACATTGGTGAAGCGGGCGTACTTCACGTTGCTTGGTTTGCCGCCGACTTGGGCGGAACTGGAAGCCTACTTGAACGATTCTCGGCCCGATCGATGGGATCGCTTGATTGATGACCTGTTGGCTCGACCTCAATACGGCGAGCGATGGGCTCGGCATTGGTTGGACGTCGCTCGGTATGCCGACACACAAGGTTATGCTTTCGCCAAGGATCGTAGTTATCCATTTGCGTACACTTATCGCGACTACGTGATCGAAGCCTTCAACAAAGACCTGCCCTACGATCAATTCGTCCGTCATCAATTGGCGGCTGATCAGATGGACTTAGGTGATGATTTGACACCGTTAGCGGCGTTGGGCTTTTTGACTGTTGGCCGACGTTTTATCGACTACAACGATACGCTTGACGATCGAATCGATGTGGTGACTCGTGGGTTGATGGGTTTGACCGTGTCGTGCGCTCGCTGCCATGATCACAAGTACGACGCCGTTTCGATGCTCGATTATTACGCGTTGCACGGCGTGATGGCCAGCAGTCCGGACGCCGATGACAAGCCACCCATTGGCCCGCGGGTCCAAGTCGAAGCTCGCCGAGCCTATGAGCAGCGGCAACGTGAACTGCAACGAGAGTTCGATGATTTTCGCAACCAACAAGTGGCCGCGATCAAACAGTTCACAAGAGAACGCTTGCCCGAGTACTTTGTGGCGGTGTACGAACCTCCAGTCGGCATGGACCTCGCCAACAAAGATCGGGTATCGCTGGCGGCGGAAGATCTTCGACCGGCAATGGTCCGCCGTTGGAAGGATCGTCTGGAGCGGATGACTCGCTCGCGAAATGAAGCTGGAGTTTGGTTTCGACCCTTGAGAGTGTTAATGGCACTCCCGGACGAAGACTTTGAGGACTCGGTTGCCGTCCAATTGCAAGAGTGGCAAGCTCTGCAAGATCAACCTGAGGATGCCGGGGCGGGCACTGAAGATTGGGACGTGCGCGAGGAAACCGTCTCTGATGAAAAGTCCGTGGAGCAAAACGGAACGGGTGAAACCGCGACCGGCCAGTCGGAAGAGGCGAACGACGATAAACCCCGCAGACGGCTCAATCGCCGACCCATTGCCGCTCCCGTACTAGAAAAGCTGAAGGCGGCCAAGTTGCAGTCGAAGCGGGACGTCGCCATGTTTTATGCGGATTTATTGCGGGGAGTTTGGAAAACATTTGAGGACCATGGCGCCAACGACTCCGCCGTCTTGCACGTTGAAGAATCGTTGCGGTTTGCGATTGAACTTTTTCGGGGAGATTCGCCGTTGAATGTACCGGCGGACCAGATCGGCGACTTCCTGGCGGATGCCGACTTCGCAAGTTTGCAACAAAAGTCAACGCAACTTGCGGAACACCAAGCGACTGCTCCTCCAGAATTACCACGAGCCATGGCGGTGATCGATCGACAGCCGCCGGCGAATTCGTATGTTTTTTTGCGGGGCAACCCAGGCAACCGTGGCCCAGATGCCACGCGGCGATTTTTGACGGTCCTTTCGAAAGGGCACGAACCCTATCCCGAGTCCTCAAGCGGTCGCCGCGAGTTAGCGGAACAAATTGTTTCCCGAGACAATCCGTTGACCGCCCGAGTGATCGTGAACCGGGTCTGGATGCACCACTTTGGCAAACCCCTGGTGGCGACTCCGAGTGACTTCGGTGTCCGTTGTGAGCCACCGCTGCAACTGAAACTATTGGACTTTCTGGCCGACTATCTGCAACGGCACGATTGGTCGATCAAGAGTTTGCACCGGTTGATTCTCACGAGCCATGCGTTTCGCCAAGTGAGCCAGCGACCGATCGACGTTGTGACAACGGACCCGGAAAATCGCTATTACGCGGGAATGAATCGTCGCCGGATGGAGTGGGAAGCCTTGCGGGATTCCATGTTGTTGGCGGCCGGTCAATTGGATACGACGAGCATCGGTGGACCGGCGACCGACATGTTCCGCAGCCAGACTTCGAATCGGCGCAGCATTTACGGGACGATCGACCGACAAGATTTACCCAACTTGCTGCGAAGTTTTGACTTCGCCAGCCCCGACACGAGTATTGCTGTACGCCCGCAAACGACCGTTCCGCAGCAAAGTCTTTTTTTAATGAACGGGGCCTTGGTTCAAGAATTATCCGCCAAGATTGTCGCGAACGATGCATGGCGCGAGATTCCCGATCCGACACAACAGATTCAATCGCTGTTCCGCCAAGTTTTGTTGCGTCCCGCGACTCCTGACGAAGTCGAACAGTGTTTGCAATTCCTTGCTGCATTGGAACTACCGTCGACAGCGCCCTCGGATGGCATCGTCATTGACGAAGCCGCACACATGGAGCAGCAGCTCGCCAAACGCTGGCAGATGTTGGTGCAGTTGTTATTGATGAGCAACGAGTTCTGTTTCGTGGACTAGTGCTTTGTCTCAACCAAAACTTAGGGTCTGGTAAAGGGGTCAGGAGTCAATTGTGCGAAGCACCCGAAAGGCCGTTCCGGCAATTGACTCCTGACCCCTTTACCAGACCGACCCCAAAATTAAATGGTGACAAAGCACTAGTGGCCATGAATCAGGGAACTCCAATTGCCGGGCCAGTCGTTCAGCCCATGACCTACACCTTTAGAAGAAGCGAAATTTGATGTTACCGCACGGAAACTCGCAAGGTTGGGCCGGTATCTCGCGAAGGGAGATGCTCTGTCGCAGCGGTGCTGGTCTAGGATTAATTGGTTTGGCATCGGTCTTGGGGCAACCTGCCGTGGCCGACGATCAAGGATCAGGGTTTGTCAGCCCGCTGGCGCCACGTGCCCCACATTTTCCGGTTAAAGCGAAACGAGTGATTCACTTGTTCATGAACGGTGGACCGTCGCACATCGACACATTTGATCCGAAGCCAGCGCTGCAGACTTGGGCAGGCAAAGAACTGCCTATGAAAAACTTGGCGACCGAACGACGTACGGGCGCTGCATTTCCTTCGCCATTCAAATTCGAACGATACGGCCAAAGTGGAATCGAAGTCTCGGAGCTTTTCCAACACACTGCGAAACATGTCGATAAAATGGCCGTGATCCGCTCGATGCATGCGGATGTGCCAAACCACGAACCATCGCTGTTGCTGATGAATTGTGGGGACAGTAGGTTGGTACGTCCGAGCATGGGATCATGGCTCAACTATGGCTTGGGGACCGAGAATCAGAACTTGCCAGGATTTGTGGCGTTGTGTCCAGATGGGTTTCCGATCTTAGAAACTCAAAATTGGCAGTCAGGCTTTTTGCCTGGTGTGTTCCAAGGAACGTACGTCAACACTCGTCATCAGGAGATCGATAAACTCATTGAAAATGTTCGCAATCAACATTTGTCGTTGCGCGAACAACGCGAACAATTGGATCTGCTGAGATACTTGAACCAACAACACCGAGACCAGCGTGGCAACGACGATGCCTTGGAAGCTCGCATTGCCGGATTTGAGCTGGCTTATCGGATGCAAACCGAAGCCTCGGACGCTTTCGACGTTTCACTGGAACCGGAACATGTTCGTCAGCGTTACGGAGATTCGGTCCAATCGCGACAGATATTGATCGCACGACGCCTCATCGAGCGGGGAGTACGATTCGTTCAAGTTTGGCATGGGGCTGGGCAACCTTGGGATCATCATGACGACTTGGAAGTTGGGCATCGAAATCTGGCGAACGAATGCGACCGTGCCATTGGAGCCTTGTTGCAGGATTTGGAGGAACGAGGGCTCTTGGACGAAACCCTCGTCATTTGGGGCGGCGAGTTCGGTAGGACGCCGGTTGTTGAATTGCCGCAAGCCGGGGCCAATGCCGGAAAGATCAACGGTCGCGATCATAATCACTGGGGATTTACGACTTGGATGGCCGGTGGTGGTGTGAAGGGCGGAACCGTTTATGGTTCGACGGATGAATTTGGCTTCAAGGCTGAGGAGAAACCAGTGCATGTGCACGATCTACACGCCACCATCTTGCACTTGATGGGGTTTGATCACACGCGGTTGACCTATCATTTTGCTGGTCGAGATTTTAGATTGACCGATGTTCACGGTTCGGTCATTCACGATGTGATCGCGTAGCGTCGAACTGTTGCATTGTCATTCGACGAATCTGGGGATTTTGAACACGCGGCAACGAAGGCAACGGAGTAAGCGAAGCAAAGTTCGCAGAACCTGTCCACCTCGCGACTTCAAGTCCTTGTCACACGTTATTGTATTTCTCTGTTTCCTCCGTTCCCTTCTGTTCCACTTCAACCACCTCGTACTCGGAGGTCAACCACTTTCGTTAAGAGCCACAGGTCGTTTTGAACAGGAGGAAACAGAGTCAACGGAGCAAGCGAAGCAAAGTTCGTAGAACTTGTCCGCCTTGCGACTTCAACTCCTTGTCACACGTTATTGTATTTCTCAGTTTCCTCCGTTCCCTTCTGTTCCACTTCAACCACCTCGTACTCGGAGGTCAACCACCTTCATTAAGAGCCTCGGATCGTTTTGAACAGGAGGAAACAGAGTCAACTGAGCAAGCGAAGCAAAGTTCACAGAACTTGTCCGCCTTGCGACTTCAAGTCCTTGTCACACGTTATTGTATTTCTCTGTTACCTCAGTTCCCTTCTGTTCCACTTCAACCACCGCGGACTCAGACGTCGACCACCTTTGCTGATAGAGGCAGGTCGTTTTGAACAGGAGGAAACGGAGTCAACGGAGTAAGCGAAGCAGAGTTCGCAGAACTTGTCCGCCTCGCGACTTCAAGTTCTTGTCACACGTTATTGTATTTCTCTGTTTCCACTGTTCCCTTCTGTTCCACTTCAACCACCTCGTACTCAGAGGTCAACCACCACAGGTCGTTTTGAACAGGAGGAAACAGAGTCAACGGAGTAACCGAAGCAAAGTTCGCAGAACTTGTCCACCTCCCGACTTCAAGTCCTTGTCACAAGTTATTGTATTTCTCTGTTTCCTCTGTTCCCTTCTGTTCCACTTCAACCACCTCGTACTCAGAGGTCAACCACCACAGGTCGTTTTGAACAGGAGGAAACAGAGTCAACGGAGACATCCAGAGCACACGACACATTCTGGGCATGACTAAGATTAATAAGATCGAACAACTTGCCCACGTCCACTTTCGCTTCCGAATCTTCAACTGCGTTCCCTTCTGTTCCACTTCAACCACCTCGGACTCAGACGTCGACCACAGTCGCTGAAAGAGGCAGGTCGTTTTGAACAGGAGGAAACAGAGTCAACGGAGTAACCGAAGCAAAGTTCGCAGAACTTTTCCGCCTTGCGACTTCAAGTCCTTGTCACACGTTATTGTATTTCTCTGTTTCCTCCGTTCCCTTCTGTTCCACTTCAACCACCTCGGACTCAGAAGTCGACCACCGTCGCTGAAAAGGCAGGTCGTTTTGAACAGGAGGAAACAGAGTCAACGGAGACATCCAGGGCACACGACACATTCTGGGCATGACTAAGATTAATAAGATCGAACAACTTGCCCACGTCCACATTCGCTTCCGAATCTTCAACTGCGTTCCCTTCTGTTCCATTTCAACCACCTCGTACTCAGAAGTCGACCACCGTCGCTGAAAGAGGCAGGACGTTTTGAACAGGCGGAAACAGAGTCAACGGAGACATCCAGAGCCCACGACACATTCTGGGCATGACTAAGATTAATAAGATCGAACAACGTGCCCACGTCCGCATTTGATTCCGACTCTTCAACTGCGTTTCCTTCCGTTCCCTTCTGTTCGATAATTCGCGAAGCGATGCTAACTCGGAATTTGTCCGCCTCGTAGACCAGCTTCAACTTCCCGTCGCACGTTTTCTTCTTCTGGTCCATTCGTTCCCTAGCAACACATGCATATCAGATCGGAACAGGGTTCGGGCATTTGTTGTGTGCGGTTGTGATGGGTCTGCTAGCGTCAGGAGGTCTTTTCTAACCAGAAAATCTTACCCATTCGGCACAATCGGCTGGGGAAAGGTAGAGACGATGGACGATGGCTTACGATGAACCCGTTTCGTAGGTCTTACTTCATTGGAACACGCGCCATGTTACGTAAGTTTTTTGTCGGTTGGACCGCTGTCAGCATGTTGCTGGTTGGCGATGTCCTGGGTCAATTGCCTAATTTACCACCGAGTTTGCCCAAGCCAGCCACAAACGTGGGCGGGCCAATGCCAGTCCCTGCAGCGCAAGTCCCCGCCGCCCCGCAGGCTGGAACACCGGTTCTCTCGAAAGACGAGGGTTTGGCTCCCGCTCGCACGAATAGGGACCTAGGGCAGTTGCCTGTGCCTGCTGCCTTATCCGGAGTGAAGACCGGGCAATCGGAAACGGCGGTTTCGGTGGGGGCCACGGCACCTGCCCCTGCAGCGACTTCGATTCCCAGTAGTCCGGCCGACGGAACCAAAGAAACTTTGGCGACTGCGGAAATCGCGGATTTGGGGTTGGACGGGAAAACGACCGCGAGCATAACGCCGCCAAGTTCCGACGAAACACCAACCAATCAAGATTCAAGGTTAACTGCGACTGGCCGCCGGGAGGGCCCGATTCGCCCGAACGTTGCCACGGCTGCTAATGAACCAATTCGGAGTCCTGAACGGACTTCCTTCAAGACGCTCGGTCCGACTATTCAAGTCGAGACTTTGGGCCCACGTTCGATTGCGATCAACAAGCCAGCGGAATTTGAGATTCGAGTCACGAACTCGGGTACCCAAGAGGCTCGCGGAATCAACATCGAGGCGAATTTTCCAGAGTTTGTCGATATGATGGCGGCGCGCCCAAGTGTCGGCGGCTTCGATCAGCAGAATCAACCAGGACAACCGCGAATGAAATGGCGGATTGAGAACTTGGCACCGGGCCACTCGGAATCCGCGACGCTGCAAGTTATTCCGCGCAGCCCATTATTGTTCGACTTCCAAGTTCAATGGTCGGCAGATCCGTTGCGTGGTCAAGCGGCCATTCAAGTTACCGAACCGAAGCTCGACATGCGAATTGCTGGTCCAGCCGAAGTTCACTATGGCGAGACGGCGATTTATACCGTCACGATTCGCAACCCGGGCACCGGCACGGCGGAAAACGTAGAGATCATGTTAAGTGAGGACCTGGGCGGCCAACGAGCATCGGTCGGCAACATTCAGCCCGGCGAAGAACGAAACTTCGAAGTCGAGTTGATTCCGGGCGACGCGGGTTCTTTATCCTTAGAGGCGTTTGCTAAGGCTGATACCTTGGAGCATTCCGCGAAGAAAGAAATTATCGTCCGTCGCGGCGATTTGGAAATCACGTTGGACGGACCACCAGCCGCTTATGCGGGAACGACCTGCATCTACCGCGTCAAAGTGAAGAACATTGGCGATGCGATTGCTCGTGAAGTCCTGGCCGCGGCTGTCCTTCCGATTGGCGCCAAGTACATTGGTGGAATCGAATCGGCTGAAGTTGTCAACAATGGCCTGCGCTGGACGATCGGCAACCTGCCAATCGGCGAAGAACGAAGCTTCGAAATCCAATGTAGCTACAATCAGGCCGGGGATCTGAAATTCGAAACGGGAGTCCGTGCCGCCGATGATTTGGCAGCGACCCATACCGTTCAAACGCAAGTTGCTGCCTTGGCCGACGTGGTTCTCTCCGTCGAGTCGCCCAAAGGTCCCTTGCCGATCCAAGAACAGGTTACTTACCTGATCAAAGTCAAGAATCGTGGTACCAGTGCCGGGAAGCTCTTGCAAGTTGCGATGCAGTTCTCCGAAGGAATTGAACCGGTCGGAGCAACCGGTGCATCGTTCGATATTGAGCCAGGGCAAATCACGTTCCGGCCAATCGAGTCGCTGGATGTAGACCAAGAAATCGTCATCCGCGTCCAGGCGATTGCGAGCGACAGTGGCAATCATCGCTTCCGAGCCGTTCTAACGGGCGATGATCCAGTTTGCGAAGAAATTGCCCAGGGCACCACCCGCTTCTACGGCAATGAGATTATCTCGGATACTCGTCCAACTGGGCAACGAAGTGCCGAAGCAGATGCCGGTTTGCGACGTTAGTCCAGCCGCCTGCGATAACCGTGCGTGTTCCGAAAAGAGAACGGCTTGATGATTCACTTCATCAAGCCGTTCTCTGCGTTTGCTACCTGACGATTAATATCGTCGTCGGCCACGTCCAGGCGGTGGGCCGTCGAAGTCATCGTCCACCGGTGGCCGTTGCGTTCGCCCACGAGGTTGCGGAGGCTCGCGATCCATTGGCTCCCGATCGATGGGGTCCCGACTAACTCGCTCCCGCACAACTCTTTCTCGACCCACAGGTTCTCGACCGACAGGCTCTCGACCGACAGGTTCTCGACCCACAGGCTCGCGACGCGGGGCATCGCTGTTGGCGTCTCGGCGACGAGGTTCACGGCTGGTTGGTGGATCAAGGAACTCGTCGTCGACAGGACGCGGTCGTCGACCACCGCGAGGATTTGGCTCGGTCCGGCTTCGATCCGACGGTTGAATGACTTCGGGAGTTCGGTTACGTGGGGGCTGTCGATGTTCGACCTCGTCGCGTCGGCGACTCGTTCCGCGAGTCGGCAGGTCGTCGATTAACGCATTGTCGAAGGCCTCCTCAAAGTCATCTGCAGGCACATCCAAGTAGGTTGGCGCATGCTCGCGTTTGCCGCGCGTGGCCGGTAACTCTGGTCTGCCACTTGGTGCGGCACCACCTCGCGGAGGTCCGCCGGTTCGGCCGCGCCCACCACCTCCCCGGCGATTGCTCAGATTTCGGTCAACGATGTGATCGACGACCTTCCGCCAGGTTGGAACAGGCCTTCGCTTTGGCGCGTCCGCATCGCGCGGATCATCGGCAACCCAGCTGTTATCGACGGTGTAGCCATCGTCATCATCCTCCGGCGGAGCAGGGACCGGGGCTGGTCGACTGGCGGCCGGACGACGGGCTGGACGTCGTTCTGCTCGATCTTCTTCATCTCGTATTGGTCGGCGAGCATCGCTGCGAGGCTCGCGACGAACTTCGACAATGTCTTCAGCCCGCGTTTCGCGACGAGATTCTGTGCGGGGTTCGCGGCGAACCTCTGGTCGTGGTTCGCGACGAACATCGTGTCGCCCCTCCGCGCGAGGTTCGCGGCGAACCTCATCTCGAATGACGACTTCTTCGGGTTGCTCAAGATCCTCTTCGACGCGCGCTACTTTGCGAGTTCGCGGTCTTTGACGTTCTGGACTATCACTATCCGGTCGAGCGGAACGGGGAGCTGGTTCGACGGGCCGTGAGCGACCTCGAGTCTCATGGTTCGAGCGAGCGTCGCCCTCCCACAAATCCGAGATGTCGTCTCCCGCCAAATCAACCACTTCAAACTCGATCTCATCGTCTGACGCTTCAATTTCAGGTTCGGGAACCGGAGCGACAGCGGGAGCCGGACGGGAGCGTCGGCGACGCGAATCGGTCACTTTTGGTTCGTCGATGGCAGCGGGTGTTTCAAAGAGTGAATCCAACGGGTTCGAGGACGGAGTCGTTTTGGGATTTGCGAAAATTCCAAATCCAAATGCGTCAGCCGGAATTTCTACAGGAACCGGGGGATTAGAACTTGGCTTGGCAACTTTGGCCGGAGCCGCGCGTTCTTCCGTTGGGGATCGTTCCTTGGACGACTTGTTGCCGGAATCGATGTGCGAAGTTGCCGGGACGTCGGTCGTTGGACCGGTTCGGCGGCTGTCCGCTTCCTCGCGAGCCCGCGTGCGATCGGCTTTGGCTTTTGAACCGATCCCCAACGAATCAATTAGAGAATCCCAATGGGATCGGATCGTTTGACCCAACGTCTTGGCTTCCCCGGCACGGGCCGCCGTTTGGCCCATCGATTCTTGTTCCAAATCCGCAGCACGGGGTTCGACTTTCGGTTGGTTTCGTTTCGCCTCTTCCCGAGCAGCCGCCTCGGCTTCGGCTATTCGTGCCAATTCGGCTTGCCGTTTCATTTCGGCTTCTCGCGCCGCAGCGGTTTGCCGCTCCAATTCCAAGGCCGCCAGTTCTTGTTCCTCGGTCCAGCGGACGGCGGGTTGCTCCGCAGGGGCTTCCGCACCGAAGAAATTCAGGACGTCGTCCGGCACGGCCGTTCCATAGGGATTGCCCAGGGCACCAATTGTCGGTTGTTTTTTTTCTGTCATGCGATTTTCTCGATTTTCTACTGCCTCCGAAGGTTCGGTCCCTCAAGGGACTGTCCCCGAAGTCTCTGACCCCCAAGGTCTCCGACCCCGCTGTACCCCCAAATGCTCTGGCCCCAAAATGCTCCGACCATAGGTTGGTCAAGGCCTGATTCTATCCAGCGTATCCGATTTGAGCAAAGGCGAGTACTATAAAAGGCAGAGGTTTTTGGCGAAGTTGTCTTCAGTTCGAGGGAATCCATGACTGATCCACGAGTCATCGAGTTGCTGAAGTATCTATTGGGGTACGACCAAACTGCCGAGTCGGTCGATCTGAGTCTCCTCGGCTTATTACCACCGGTGCAATCCGCAGAAGACGTCCGAACTACCGCCAAGCGCGCTCTTCAGAAACTGGAGTTGGTCCAAGATCGTTTTTCTGAGTCCGAGCGGAAACTGGCCGCGAATTTTATCAAACAGACCGCCCGAACGTTGTTGGCCCAATGTTCGGCAACTCCTGCCAAGTCGACCGAAAGGGTTGAGGAGTCACCAAACTCAAATCAGGCTGTCGCCGGAGATGCGCCGCGACCGAAGTTGGTTGCCAAACCGATCGATCCTTCCAAACTGGTTGCCCGCGTGGTGACCCCACCAGTCGAGGAAGCGACTCCTTTGTCGACCGAGAAATCGCTCGCCAGTGAAGTGGCGTTGGTTGCCAGTCACGCGAAGAGACGTCAACGCGGCGGGACCAGCGCCTGGCTAGGCTGGGCGATGTTCGGTGGTTTGTTGCTCTTAACTTCAGGCGCGGCGGTGGCAGCGTTTTGGTTTCGAAACGAACCATGGCTGACATTTCAATCCGCCCCGCCCCCGACTGACCTGCTCAAGTCCGAGCGGCCCACGAACCGTTCCGAACCGACCAACACCGTCAAGCCCAACGACCCAGTCATTACTCAACCGCCCACCGTCGCTCCTGATCCGATTCGTCCCCCAAGCCCTAACGAAACCACTCCACCCGACGAAACCACTCCGCCCGACGAATCCACTCCGCCCAACGAATCCACCGATTCGGATATCGGTGATGACATACCGCCGGTGGTCTCCGATAACGGTCCGACGATTCCGATGGACAGTGAGTCCAACCCACAGATCGGGGACGGTGATGAAAATCCAGACTCGGAACCGGCAAATCCTGTTTTGGAGTCCGATTTATCGACCGGTCAACGAGTTGTCATCTTACGACATTTGGAACTTGCATTGATTGCGATCGCTGCTGGGCAGGCGGAAATGGCGGACGGTTGCATGCTTCGCGCGAAACAAGTTTCTGAAGATTCTGGTCAGTGCGAGGTCGCAGTCGGCTTGGTACAGCAGTTGATGTCGTGGCGCAGCGAAATCAATTCGACGGTGGCGGCTCGGGTTCCTTTGTTGACCAATCGCGAAGAACTTCCGGTCGACGACACGATGGTGAGTTTGATCTCCGCGTCCGCTCAAGGGTTGGTTGTCCGTGCGGCGGGGCAACGTCGCGAATATGAAGCCGATAAGCTACCGTGGAGTCTTGCCCGAAGCGTTTTGGAAGTGACCACCGGTGCCAACGCGCCGGAAGATCAAGTTCGTCGGCTGGTGACGGATTTGTTGCGTCGACGGGATATGACGGAGGAAACCAAACTGAAGTGGGCGAACGAATTAAAGAGTCTTTTGGCGACAGACTATCAGTCAAACGTCTATCCCTCTACTGCCTTGCAAAGTTTGGCGGACTACCTGAATGTCAGTGCCGACTTCGAGCGACTCTGTCCCGTTTCCGCAAATAGCCCACGAGTGCCAGTTGCCGATTGGGCGAAAACCTATCGTGACACAGCCAATGAACTGAAGAGCAACCGAGACTTGCGGGCGAAGATGCAAGACAAATCGGTCAGCCGTTTTGAGTTGGAAGCTTTGGTCTGGGCGGAGGCCGATGCCAATAAGCTCGAGCGCATTGTGCACGCGGTCCTGATGATTCACCATGTCGCCGTCGAGCAGCAAGACTTAACCGCCTTCTTGGATAATCTAGGGCGGATGGAACAGTTGCTCACTTTGTCCAAGGACAGCGGCCTATGGTCTGACCTGGGGCGTTCTCTGTTGCGATCCAAACCCAATGATTCCGAAATATTGAAGTCTCTGAATCAGTTGAGGACTGCCATCGATGGTTCACGGCATGGACCGCAGGCCATCGATGGCCTGTCTATGGTCGGAAAGCAACTTGCGCAACGGCTTACCGACCGGGAGCAAAAACAGGAATGGCTCAAGAAATTCTGAGCCGCTGAGCCTCTCAGCTGGCGTTGGACTTCTTCACCAACGCAACGGTCTTTTGCCAGTTGACGAAGAACATGCATCCGGTGGCAATACCGCACATCGCCACGCAACCGAGTAACGAAAACGGAGCTTCCGCGAACAGGAACGCGACGCCCGAAGTTGCAAATGCGCCAAAGCCCAACATAAGCCGATGTTTGGCATCAAAGCCACGTTTCTTATTGTCACAGACCTGAATGGCCTTGCGAGCGGAGTGGACCGCCAATTCCCGCATGGCGTCCAAGCAAGCTTTCTCCTCGGGGGCTCTTTTTCGAGGAACGAAATCACGTTGTTCCAAGAGACAGAACTCCCCAGGGATCAATTCTTCCGATTCCTCAGAGTTGGCCTCGGCAGCGAAAATATTTGGTTTGCTGGTTGGCTGCGGAGCAACGTCGAGAGATTTGGGTTTTCGCTGCGGCAAGTGGGATTCGACGTTGGAACTTGCGTCCCCCGCCGAAGTGGTCGCTTCTGCAGCGGCAGCTGCTGCTGCGGCGCCTTTTCCATAGCGACTCAATAAGTTACCCATGTAGTTTGTCAACTCGTCGACATTCTCGCTGGGCGTTGGATCTTGCACGGGCGGTGCGGGCTCCTTCACCATTGTCGCCGCGGCTGGCGGCGCGGATTTCTTGGCGGCGTCGCCACTTGAGCAAGTGGCGGCCGATTCCGTTTCGGTATAATTGTTGACATCAAACTTCAGTTCGGTTTTCATTCGACTCAAAACGTCAAGGACGCTCTCTTTTTGGTTGCTGGTTCCCATCGCTTTTTTCTTCCGTTTTGGGGCACTTCGATGAATCATCGTGGTATCACCGGTTACCGAATCCACGCGGTTCGTACCGAAGCATCACGGTGACGAATAACCTTAGGCTACTGTTTCATCGCCGGCAAATAGATCCAATGAAACCGTGAAGCAATCGGGATGACATCACAACGATCAAAAGGAGCGAGACGAATGTAGTGATTGCGCAAGGTCTACCACCGAGAATTTGAGTGGTGGAGCCGGATATTCTGCGAAGCCACCGTGGTTCTTGACCTACGTTTAGGACGGGCTCCATAACGGAAACGTGAACATGAATCGTACGCATCAACTCGAACAATTGAAGCAAGAACTATTGCACCGTCGGGACGCCTTGACCTTGGCGCTGACAGGCGATTTGACGATGTTGCAGGAGATCCGCCGAACGGGCGGCGATGTCGTGGACTTTGCCAGCGATTCGACGGCGGAAGTGCTGAGCACTCAATTGGCGGAAGCCGAAAGTCGCGAGTTAGCCAACATCGAGTTGGCACTGTTGAAACTAAAGAAAAATTGCTACGGTCAATGTGAAGAATGCGGCAAGAATATCGCGTGGCCAAGATTGGAGGCGCTTCCTTACGCGCCGAATTGCATCGAATGCCAACGAATGATGGAAGACTTGGAAGACGACTCCTCGAACGAAGCTCCATTGTCATTTCCAACGCTGCCCACCCACCATTCGGATTATCGCAATTCGGATCTCGTCTAATTTCGACGGCTACGACCCTGCAAAAGAACCCTACTACTTTTGCCGGTTCGTTAGTGACCAATAATGCCGGGACAATTTGACCGGTATGACGGTGAAACGGAGCAACCGCAAACCGGTTGCTCCGCAAAAACCACTTATCGAAGCGAAGTGTTACTTCACGGCCTCGATCGGAAACTCTCCGGTTTGTCCGCCTGCGTCAAATTCGCAGTCGCCAACCAATTTGTTCCCATCGGCCGTAAGGTAATACGTCAAAGCCACGGATTGACCGTCGTGTTCCGTCGAAAACTTCAGTTGAAGCTCATGTGTTTCGACCACATACTTGATGTCGCGAGACTTTCCATTTTCGTCGCTCATCTCAATCTTCAACATGTCACCGTCTTTGGTCACGGTCATTGGATGCTGGATCGTTGTGCCGTCCGGAATCTCGAATTTGAAGGTCCATTGACCAACATACGCGTCCGCTGACACTGGTAAGAACACGCGATCCCAGTTGTCCGAACGGAATGGACTGGCGGGTAAACCTTCTTTTCCAACCAAGTTCGGTTCCGCCAATTGATGGAATCCGTACCGTACGGCAACTGGCCGTGACACTTTGGGACTGGACACTTTCAACTTCGCCTTTTGGCCGTCATTGACCAACTCTCCAGTTGCTGGAAAGAAACGCCGATCCGCTCCCGCAATCATCAATTCACGGACCGGTTTGCCATCGTTGGTGGCCAAAACGCTGCCGTGTTCGAACTCGACGATCATGGCCGAATCCACCGCAGTTGCTTTTTGAAACAACGGTCCGGAGTACGTAACGTCTTTGCCGTACGTTTTCGCCAGTGCCCACAGTGCGAGGCGTTTGCCGACATCCTGTTTATTCGTAGGATGAATATCCTTCAGATCGGCGATATCGACGATCACCGCCATACCGGTATTTTTGATCCCCAAGGAGGCCGTCTGCGCTTCCCAAATTTTCGCCAAACGTTCGCCATCGCCGCCGTAATTGTAAGGCGCTAATTGGACGAAATAAAACGGCAAATCGGGTTGGTTCCAAACGCTGCGCCAGCCGTTGACCAATGCTTCCATTTTGTCGCGATAGAGCATGCCCTCGCCATTATTCGATTCGCCTTGGTACCAAATCGCACCGCGAATTGGCATTTTGATCAGAGGATGAATCATGCCATTGTAAAGCGCAAGCGGACTTTGGTGATTGATCGCCCCTTCGGCATTCTTTTCCGGAAGATTCGACAGATTATCCGAAATGGACTTCAATGCCTCGACGCCCTGGAAGCCAACGGGCGGCGTCCACGGCTCGATTCGCGTTCCACCCCAATTGCTGCCAATCAAGCCGATGGGCACGTCAACTTCCGTGCGCAAATGCCGAGCAAAGAAATAGCCAACCGCGGTGAAGCCCCCAACGGTTTCCGAGGTGCAGACTTTCCAACCTTCGGTCGATAGATCGGTCTCCGGTGTGGCCGAAGGACGATGGTTGATCTTGATATGGCGAATCATTGGATGATTGCCGGCCGCGATTTCTGCATCTTTATTTGCCGAGGCCGCCACAGGCCATTCCATGTTCGATTGTCCCGAACAGAGCCAAACATCGCCCATCCAAATATCGTTTAGCTCGATGGTTTGTGAACCCTTGACCGTTAACTTCAGTGGCCCCCCAGCGGCTCGGGCCGGCAAGGAGATGCTCCATTGGCCATTGTCGTCCGCAGTTGCTGTCGCGGATTGTTCACCCAGTGCCACTGCCACTTTCGTTTTGGGCGTCTCCCAGCCCCAAACCTGAATCGCTGCATCCCGCTGCAATACCATGCCATTCGAAAAGAACTGTGGCAACTTTGTCTGAGCGTCTGCTGCCGACGTCAACAAATGGAAACACAACCCTACCAGTAAACCGATCCAACCCACTGTTCGCGTGGTCCTGCGATTCCGCATCACTAGATCTCCCAAAGACGAACCGATACTTGCCGCAGTCACCTGACTGCGGATCCACTGTGAACGCCTTCGTGCAACCACGCGGTGCTCACAAACTCCATTAACAAGTATCCCACGACGGTCTAGCTGCCGCAACGAGGCATCGTCATTCTCTGTCTTGCCAAACCTCAAGCAATCGTTTGGACTCTTTCTTCAGAAATTCGACATCCATAAACGGCTCGTGACCGATGTCTTGCCACAACACTTGACCGTCAGGGGCAATCAAAAATGTGCCATGCAAAGGCTGGTTCTCAAAATCATCGTAACATCGGAAAGCCTTGAACGCTTGACGTTGATCGTCTGAATGCAACGGGATACTCAAAGGCTCTTGATAGTTTTGTAGTCCTTGTTGAAGTAATTCTAAGGACTCGGAGCTAACCGCGATTACCTCAATGTTATATTGCGAGAACTCGTCGGCTTGGGGCGAAAATTTCTGTAGTTGCTCCATGCAATGCAAACAGCCAAAGCCCAAGTAAAACAGAACGATCTTGCTCTTGCCCGTCGACGCCAATACATTGGTCTCCGTACCTTGAACGTCTTTGACGGCAATTGCCGAAGCGATCGGCGGTGACCAATGCATCGGTCCCAATGACTCCAAATCCGGACGTTCCCCTACATCACTGGCGGGCTCTTGTGGCAATCGCCAATCTAATGGTAAATCCAAGTATCTGGCCACTGGCTCTAGGCGGGTCAATAAAGGAGCGTCAAGATCTGCCTGAGCGGCTACCAAGCGTAGCTTTTCGAAATCCGCTTTCAACATTTTGATGGTGACGATCCGGTCAGACGCTTGTTCAACCGGTTGGTCCACGGGCACAATCTCGCCGGTTGGAGCGGCGGCGGTATCGTGGGAGTTATTCTCAACCGAGTCCGTCACGGCACTTTGGTTGGTTTGGTCCGCGAATGATTCAGTGGCCGCTTTGGGTCGAGTCAACAAGACGTACCCGACAAAAACCTTCACTGCCAAAGGAACCGTGTCATTTGGCCGATTGTTGACTTCATTAGTGACCGACTCCCAAGCTTGTTTTTCAAGTCCAACATGGGCTTGCCATTCGGCCTTCCATAGTCCGTCGATTCCAGAAGATTTTTCAGCTAGTTCCAACGCTTCGGTCCATCGTTCGGCCACGGCTGCTTCAACCGAGCTAATCGCTGCCAGACTTTTTTCTAGCTCCGCGATTTCTCGATCCAATTCGGAGACGTCGATCTTCGGAGGAGCCGGCGGCGAAACATCACTTGGCTCGGACGAGACTGTCTTGTCGGTTGATTCCGTCGAAGTCACTTCGGAGCGAGGTTGTTCGGCAATTTCTGAGCTTGAATCGGTGGCTGACTTGGAATCGGTTGCCGAGGCTTCGGCTGCGGCCAATTTCGCCGAACGTTCCGTGTTGACCGATTCCAATGACTTCTGCAATAACAAACGGGCAGCGTCCAATCGGTCCGAATGCTTCGCGAAGGCGGCTGCGACACCAATTTGTTGCTGCTTTTCTCGTTCCCGAGACTTGTCGTCCGAGGTGTCTCCGAAAATCTTTTCGGCGCGATCCAGCAATTCGCTCCACATCCGATAACCCGCAAGTACCTGAAGCGACCTTTGCCGTCCGTAATGACCGCTGCCTTTGCTACCCGAGTTGTATTTGGGATGGCGTGGCAACTTCAGCATGTTATCCGCCAAGGCCAACGCGTCATGCACACGTCCGATCTTGGCCAGATTGCGAGTCAACCATTCATTGTTGTGTGCGTAATTGTGGATTTGATCGGGAAGAACTTGATCTTTTCGCATCTGCTGATGATCCACTCGTGCGGACGCTTCCATCTGCCAAACGGCGTCGGAATAACGATGCAACCCGGAATAGATATGGCCAGGCATATGCCACATGTGGGCGATACCCGGACCACTAGGTCCGCACATCGCGGCACTGGTCAATGCCTGTTTGGCGTCCCGTTGATCCCACAGGTGAATTCGATAATGGTGCGCTGGGTGCATTGGCGACACATCGAAGATCTGCTGGAGTAACGCATCGACGGCAACATGGGACACGGTCGCAAGTTCTTTTCTTTGATTCTCCCACAAATGACCAACTAAAAACGCCTTGGCTTCAATGTCCGACGGTTGCTGAAAGATAATTTCCTCAAGATCGCGAGTGTATTGTTGGGCCCGAGTTTCCAAGGGAATATCTTTTTCGGCCGCGTCTTTTGTTGTGCAGAACTTTTCCACGGCGGCGACCCACTTTTTTTCGCGTTCCGAAGCCGTATCCACGCGGTCTTTGGCTTGGGCAATGAATTTAGCGGCTCTTTCAGGATTTTTGAGGTTGGCCATCGCCATTCCCCAATAAAACATGGCACAACGACCATCCAAAGCGGCTGCTTGGCGGAAGGAGCGTTCTGCTTCGAAGTACTAAAATCCATGCAGCTGGCCGATCCCCTGATTAAAGAACTGCTGGGCCAGTAAATTTTCGGTCGAGACCGGGAAGTCGACCGCTCCCGTGCCGGCGATCAAATAAGCCGCTTGCCGGGGCCCCTCATTAAAGACTTCCGCATGAAAGGAATGTCCCGCCAGTGGACCGGAGGACTCGGCATGTGGATCCTGTCCCTGTTCATTGTGCGCAACGTCCGGGGGAGACTGCGCAAATGTTACATGGACGCCGACCAGCAATGACGCTGAAAGACAGGATAACCCAAATAATCGCGTGAGTCGCATCATGTTAAATACCGCCAGTCCGTGTATGGCAAATCTCAGCGTGGAAAATCCCTGCTGCAGGACCTGCGAGCAGGTCACACCGAGCGCCCATCATGATCGATTTGCCTCGCAATTGCAAACGTTTACCTCATCCTCGATTCAGCGCTTTACCGTTCCATTTGGGGCAAATAAAAAACCTGGCTAGGTCGCAAGACTTAGCCAGGTTTCGTTAGAGAGGACTACTGCGGTAGATCTTATCGGAGCAATTGCAGCGCGTTTTGCGGATTTTGCGTTGCGATCGACAAGACTTGGGTACCGGCACTGACCAGAACTTGAGCTCGCGTCAGGTTCGCGCTTTCGACGGCGAAGTCAGCATCGCGGATCGAGCTTTCAGCTTCGCTCAAGTTAACCGACAGGTCGCTCAAAGCGGCGACGTTGCTGTCGATGGTCGTCTTTTGGAATGCACCCAGACGGCCTCGCAATTCAGCGACTCGGGTGATTGCTTGATCGACAACTTTGGCTGCACCGTTCGGGTCGTTTTCCAGCGACTTGGCACCGCCCGACTTCAGTTCGTTCAATCGTCCTTCGCTTCCACCCAAGGAACCCGAGAAAACGCTCTTCAAGCCCATGCGTGCTTGTTGATTACCGACGACATCGGCACCCAATTGGAACTTGGCACCGCCACCGTCGATGGTGAAGGCCACGGCTGTGCTGGAACCATCGTCCACGGTTAGCGACAAGCTCAAAGTCGAGGTGTTGATCGACAACTTGTTTCCATCGCCAACTGCCTGGACTCCGTTGACACTGGCGATAATATCCGCACCGGTATCGCGAGTGGCCGACAAGTTGGTAGCGAAGGTACCGCTGCCGCCTTCGCTGATGACTTCTGCATCAATGTAGGCCTTCGAACCATAAGCGGTGGATTCCAAAGTCAACACGTTGGCATTGACGCTGGCTTCGATACCGGTCGAGTCCGTTACCAAGTTAATGGCGGCGGCAATGTCATCGACGCTGGCACCGGCGTCGAAATTGAAGACTTCGGCGCCATCTTTTCCGCCCAGTTTCAGGACCAAGTCGTCGTTCAAGGCACCGTTGGTGAAGGCATTGGCAGCTACGGTCAACTCAGCAACTTCAGCGGCATTGGCGATGGTGACGCTGACGTCCATTTCGTCATTTGAATCGAGTGTTGCTTGGTTGATGACCGAATCGGATACGGTGCTGAAACCGTTGCCGGCGGTGACTTGGAAGTCCATGCTGCCGTCCAGCATCTTCTTGCCTTGGAAAGTCGTGGTCTTGGCGATCCGATCGATCGCTTCCAAAGACGAGTCGATCTGCAGCTGATTTGCTGCCACTTGTTCATCACTCAAGGCACCCGTATTGGCGGCTTCAGTGACCAACCCGCGAACGTCGTTCAACAAGCTCGACACTTGCGACAAGGCACTGTCGGCGGTCGCAATGAACTGGCCAGCTCGTTCGCTATTCTTGATCGCTTTGCCAACCGCCGTAACGTCGCGGCGGAGCAATTCGCTGGAAATCAAACCAGCTGGATCGTCTTTGCCCGAATTGACTCGGAGACCTGTGCTCAATCGATTTAGCGAAGTTTGCAACTGCGAGTTGGACTTTGCCAAGTTCTTTTGGGCTACCATCGACGAGATGTTTGTATTGATTCTGCTCATGAGAAGTTACCTTCTTGTATGGAAAGTTTGGTTGAGACCAACGGAAAACCAATTGAGTCCCGTCAGTGGTCCTCCGACGGGCAGCGAGGTGACAATCAATCGAGCCCGCTAAGTCTCAACCAAACGGTCAAGTCAGTGAGCCAGATGCCCGCCGAGTTACTCAGCGGTTGCCGAAATGTAGGATACAGATTGTGCCGAACCGGTAATTCATGCGGAAAACGTAAAGATTCCTGTTTGGCGAAACTCTGCCGCCGACACAATCGATACAAGCCCTACGACTGGAAATTCGCGATGGAGCTAGGCGTTTTGTTGAACCGCCTGAGCACGTCTAGCTGCGCTATTTACCCGCAGGAGCAGAGCGAGAGATTTTGTTTACCCGCAGGAGCAGAGCGAGAGATTTTGTTTAACCGCAGGAGCAGAGCGAGAGATTTTGTTTAACCGCAGGAGCAGAGCGAGAGATTTTGTTTAACCGCGGGAGCAGAGCGAGAGATTTTGTTTAACCGCAGGAGCAGAGCGAGAGATTTTGTTTAACCGCAGGAGCAGAGTTGGGCTTGGTCGGGTATCCGACCTAGCCCAACGTCGCTCCGCGCGTCCGACTGCAAGGAAAGGTGTTGTTTCTTGCCGGAGACCCCGATCGTACAGGGAGTGGATTTGAATCGAAGATTGGAATTAAGAAGCGGCGACTCAAAATGCCGCCGGGGAGCGATCGGGGCGCTCGCTCTACTATGTAGGGAGCGATCGGGTTGATTTGCCAAGTCGAGTGGCAGAAGACAATATAACTTCACACTTGATTATCGCGGAACCATTCGAGGAGACCAAGGTCCGCTAACTCTTCCTGAACGCGGGCTTCACTTTCGTCGTCCAGTCCCGCTTTGATCTCGTCTAACAAATGAGCCGCAAATCGAAGTCTGGCCCGCCGCAGCATTTGGCGACAGGTATCCGGTTTGACGGGGGACTTCAATTGCTGCCCGAGCTTTTCGGCCAACTCGTCGGAAGTCGCGCCCGGGAATTGGACTCGGAGTTTGAGGATCCGATATCCGGGACTGGGTTGGCCACCGTCTTCTGCCAACATGCGGCTCCAAGTTTGATCCAGCACCGACCGTTGCCAAACGGCGTTCCATTCCGCCTCCTGCTCCGACGCTCTGGCATCGTCGAACAAGGATAGGTCGGCGTCGACCGGGCGGCGGCGGTTCGCTTTGTCCCAGTGATTCTTGACCATGTTGCGAATCGCCATTTTCAACAGATCGCGGAAGCGACCTCGATTTGGATCGGCACCGGCAAAGTCGCCCTTCATCAAACGCATGGCAAAGTCCTGAGCCAGATCGTCGGCCTCTTCCCCATCTTTGACAATCGCTCCCACATAACGACGAATCGCCGGTATGTATCGCATGACCAACAACCGTCGAGCGTCTTCTGCGGATTGGGCTGCCCCCGGTGTATGGGCGTTCCGCACCAGACTCCAACGAGTTTGAATGGCGTCGATTCTCAGTTCGTCGGTGTCACGTTCCATCGGAAGATCTCATTGTCGCACATCGAACTTGCTGCTTCGCCCGCCCCAACTTTGGACAGCACCAAGCGATCCATCGGACGACGTTTGGCTCCTACTTTATTCGACGACGGACCTCACGTAAATCAACCAGCCGAAACCTTGGAAGCGAATTTGTTGATTCGAATCTCGTTCCATTTTATTGCGGCACAACCGGCACAAATCGATTCCTCTCCGTGGTCCTTCCCATGGATTGGGCTGCCGGTTGAGCCGGTGTTCCACCGACGGATTGTGGGGACGGGAACGTGTCCGCGACTCGCGGCAGAGCTGGGAATGCGGCGGTGACATCCACGGGTGGCAGTTTCCGATTGGTGGCACGATTTTGGGTATCGTGTTGATCCAGTTGGAGCGTTGAGCGACCACTTGATTGGACGGGTGGAAGTCCAATAAACCCGGTGTTTGTTCCCGCTGATGAATCCATTCCTGCCGGAGACAAAGTCCCATAGCTCCCAAGATTTTCCGTGCCACGAACTGGTCGATCCGAATAATCTGGCTTTGGACTGGTCGCAATTCGAGAGGACACGTTTTTTAACTCCGTGCGAAGTTGTTGACGCAGTTGTTCGAGTTGCGAGTCGGCTTCCAGGTCTTCGGCGGTTTGGCTCGTTCCGACGGACGAATCCGTGGCGACTGGGTTTTTGACGTCTAGGCCGGTTGAATTCAGGAACTCTTCCTGACTGTTGAACCAATCGGTGCCGCCCAGTTCTTCCAACAGACGTTGGTCTTGCTGGATCAGTCGTTCGACGTACTCGGCATTGATTGGACCTGGATCAATCCACAAGCTGTTTTCATCCAACTGCAT
This sequence comes from Pirellulaceae bacterium, assembly GCA_041741535.1. Taxonomy (GTDB): domain Bacteria; phylum Planctomycetota; class Planctomycetia; order Pirellulales; family Pirellulaceae; genus M30B19. The sequence goes on along the minus strand of JBGSJV010000036.1, from coordinate 5,103 downwards.
CGTTCCTAAGTCAAAGTCCAAGCCCCGGCGGAGTACTTCGTAGTCGACCCAAGTACTCAAGAACGCGCTTTGCGACTGTTGCAATCGATTGATCGCATCGGTCAAGTCGCGACCAATCGTGGGGTTGCCGCTCCGAGCACCCGGAGGGGCCGGGCGTGAAACTTCAAAATTGGCCTGTTCGACGTTGACGGCATTGACTTTGATCTGCAGGCGATTCAATTCGAACAACACCTTGTTGAGTTCCACCAGCCGAAGTATCTGCCGCAGGTTCCGTGCGACCTCGTCTCGGAATTGGTAGTATTGGCGACGGGCTTGTTGATACCGAATCAATGCCGCGCGATAGTTGTTGCGTTCTTCCATCCGCGTGATCGGACTATCAAAACGGAAGCCCGCGCGGGCTCGACCATTTGCCGTGCGGAAATCCAACGGATTGTCACCCACCGTTCCAACGTCACCTTCAAACACCAAGTCGAAGGTGCTTTCCAATTGATCGGCTTGGAATTCAATCAACCGCCACGCATCCACCAAGCTGGCTCGTGCATTCATCCAATCGTGTCGGAAGTGTTGAGCGATCCGGAGAGCAATTTCGGGGTCCAGGCGAATTTCAGGCAGTTCGACCATGTCCGTGCGAGCGACCACTTGGATCAGCAACAACTCCAGCGAGTAACCCGCGACATCCGCCAACGCTTGTGGCAGTTTTTCCAGCACCCCTTCCTTGAGCAGTGTCTTGGTGGCCGGGCTATTGTCGTGTTGTTGCAGCAACGTTTGAATATTTTGACGGACCAGTTCGAGTTCTTCTTTGGGCCGTCTCTCAAGCGACTGAACGACCAGTTCGACGGCTCGAAGCATGGCGTCCGCGTCCTCGACGGCTCCAGCACCAACCAAGTCTTCGGAGAGCACGGCATTCTCCGGATCGTCCAACAAGCCGAAGCCAAGGTTCAAGTCCTGCAGCTTGGCCAGGTTGCGAATTCGTCCGTCGCGTTCCGTTCGCAGGCGTTCGACGTCTTCCTTGACCGATTGTAGTTGCGCGCCCAAGACCGCTTGTCGCGCCGCTTCGATTTTGTCGACAACACTTGGCAACTGTTGAATCAGAGCCGTGACATCGTCGTCCCAAGTAAACGCGACGGGATCATCCAATTCACCGAGTGGTTGTCCTTCGGCATTCAGGGATCGCTCAAGGATGATATCGTTGAGCGCCCCGATCGGGAGACTGATCTCCTCACGAAGTTTCGTCATCTGATCTTGCAAGCGGATCGCATCGGTATCGATAAGTTCGAATTGGTCCAGCAGTTGGTCGTCGATGGCAATTTTGGTTTCGGGGGGCAACCCCAGTGTGATCTTGAATTGATCCAGCGAAGCCTCGTAGTTGGTTGTCGCGCGGAACAACTGTTGTTGAGCCGAATAAAGTTGGGTCTCAACCTGCGTTACTTGCAAGGCGTTGATCCGCTGAGCCCCTTGCAAGAACCGAAAGCGCTCCAGTGCGTTTCGCAACTGCGTGACGTTGTATTCTTGGATGTAGATGTTTTGCCGATCCTCCAACAGACCCAAAACGCCACCCACGCCGGTTCCTTGCCCGGATGGTGTCCCCAGGAAATTGCCACCCAGATTGGGGCCTTGCCCAGGGCTGCGGCCGGTAACGATGCTCAAATAAAACCCGCCGCGGAATCGTTCCATTTGCCGCACGTTGGCCAACAGCGTTCGTTCGGCGAAGGTCAGCGATTCCAGGATTCGCTCGCGTCCGCCGCCACGCAACAACGGTTGAATCAAGGACACGTTGACCAAGGAATTGGTCGAGTTGGTCGTCGGGCCGGCGAATTGCCACAACATCGTATTGGCCAAGCCGACGATCATCGTCGAACCGGTAATCCCCAACTTTCGCATGCGCAGGCCTTGGCTGCCCGTCGAAGCTTCCAAGGTTGTTCGACTACTTCCACCGCCACGTATCGAACCATCCGCTGTCGCAAAGGTGTTGTAACTGGCGAACAGCTGGGCATCAAATGCAAACCGTTCCAAACTCACGTCGAGCGCCGATTGATACAGCGTTTCACGTTGTTGTTGATAGGTCGGAGAATGCAAATAGGCGACTTGCACCGCTCGATTGATATCCAAGACCAGTTCACCCTTGTCGTTTTGCGGGACAAACGACAACCATTCCGGGTTCTCAACTTGATCCAATTCGCCATTCGCGCCCCAATGGGGATAGCCTGGCTTGTCGTCGACTCGACGCATGAATTCTGCCGAAGTTGGATCGTCCGGCGGCATTGGCGGATGATCGGCTGAGAAGGGATGCGCCATGCGCGAACGTGGATCAATGTCGATAGTTCGGTCCGGCAGGGCCCAGTGAGGATCCGTCGCCTTTTCGGTGATCAACTTGGTGGCTTCTGCGTCCGCTTGCCGGCGGTAATAGCTCCGATGGCAAGCGCTCGTTTGAACCAACGTAAACGCCGACGCCGCCAGCAAAAAACATGAAGTCCACCGACCAACCACAACATTCCTTTTCGTGAGCACGGAAAGGCCTCCTGACGCAAACTTGGGTCGAATAACCCGGCGATTGCCGGGGCTCGGAGGTGGGGCCGGATCGAAAATTCGCACAACACCGAGAAAATTCACTCACTGTCTCAACTTAGGAGCGGGATTTCCTAGTTCTTGAAGTACAGTGTAGCGGTCGGGTGTCGGGAATTCCGTCGCGGGACTCCGAGTTATACCGGTTTTGATCGGTATTCGGGTTTTGACGAATTAGCGGATCGTGCCGTTGGATACAGATTGGCAAGTTTGTGCCGGAGCAATCGGCAAGAATTTCCCAGCTTTCCCAAGCGGTAGGGTTCGATTTAATTGACACGACAACTTGCCCAATTTATCATCGGGAGTTAGGTCCGGTCCTTCGAATTCTCGGGGACTTCCTTCGCTTCATCGTAGGTCCAGGTCCATGCTGTTTTACATAATTGTTGGTGTGCTCTTCCTCGTCCTGGTCATTTTGTTGGTACTAATTGGGCGAAAAGGCGAGTGGCATTGGGCTCATATCACAGCGGTTGTGCTGGTCTTCTTGACGGCGGCGCCCGGGTATTATTGCATGGCGTATGTTCTGAAGACGAGGAAAGCGATCGTCAAGGAATATCACGAGGCTTCCAAGTCCTTGGAAAATGAACGGACAAAGTATCTGAATGTGCTCTACGGCGCCGAACCGGGGACTCGCGGTGGTTTTGGCGACGGTTCTCTCAAGGCCGAGCTGTCTCGCTATCGCTTGTTGACCACCGGCAAAGGCCGAAGTTGGGATCAAGCGCTGCTCCAAGGCCGCAATGGCAATGAAGCCACATTTGAAATCCCCGCAGTCGCGGCTGCCAATCCTGATGCCGCCGCTGATGCTGCCGCGGCCGCGGATGCTGCCCCAGCTGATGCCGCCCCGGCGGGAGCTCCAGTGGCTCCCGAAGCCGGCGAGTACCCGTTGGTTGGGTCGTTAATTTATGCCTTCCAGTTGACTGGACTCACGATCGCCGAAAACCGCCAAGTCGCGGTTCCGGGCAATTACATGGGTGCGTTTCGCGTGACCGCAGCCACAGGTACCACGATTACGGCGACCGCCCAATCGGCGATGCCAACCACGATCAACATCGGTGACGGCGTCGCACTATTTGAACGACCGCCACAAGATACCAACGATGTCATGAACATGGCGTTGGGATTTGATGCCGATGCCAAGCCCACGATCGACGAATATCGCGAACGATTTCAAACGGTGTTTCCTGCGGAAACGTTTAACTTGGACGGAACGAGCAAGGCGTACCAAGATATGCTGGATGCCTTTTCGTTTGATGGTCGCGCCGTCACCGACATCGATACCTGGCTCAGCAAACAAGATCCAAGTCGACCGGCTTGGAATCCTGGTGTGGAAGAAGTTATGGTTGTGTCGCGAATCCTGACCCAGTTTGAAGAGACTGTCGACGGAACTCAGGATATGGTCACCAGCGGCGTGTTCGACAGTTTGGGTCGAGCGAATGACCCGGAACTTCAGTTGGGCAAGCCTGCTCAAATCGACGCATCTCGCGAAGGCGATGACAGTGACGTCGTCCTCATCGACGAAGCAACCGCATCGGCTGGTTACACCCGCCAGGACGGAACTCAGGTTCGTTCGTGGGAAGAGGAACGTCGATCACAAGCGGTCAACCGCCTGTATGTTCGCCGCTTGCGAGATTACACGACCGAAATCGAACAGTTGAAGTTTGAACAAAACATCTTTGACGAACGAATCGCCGAATACAATCGACTCAATGCGAGTGTAACGACGTCCGTACAAGCTGCGGATGCGCAGGAACAAATTCGGCAAACCAAGATTACCGAACTGTCGCAAGATCAGGAGAACCTAAAAGGTGACTTGCAGATCGCCAGTGATTATTTGGCCAATTTGGAAGCTCGTTTGGCGGACCTCCGCAGCGAAATCCGCGACACCTATTTGCAGATCTCTCACATGCATCAGCAAAGTTCGCAAGAAGCTCAGGCTTGGTCAGCTGCACAGCAATAGTGATTTTGCCGAGACTCGTTCTCTAGGGCTCAATCAACCATAAGAGTTAACTGGTTAGCAAAGCGTGTTTGGTCGGGCATCCGACCGACCACGCGCCGCTACGCGTTCTTTGGAGTTAGCCGGTTAGCAGATCTTTCGTTCGAGTTAACCGGTTAGGAATTGTCGCGAAATAAGTTCCGGATTTAGAACGTCGAAAGCTCCCGAATGACTCTCGCTGGCTCTGGCGTTGGAATGATTAATGATCATTGAAGAATGAAAAATTCAAAAGGTACCATACGTCTAGTTTCAGGCATTCCGCGAGCAAACGATGGCGGTCAGCAATTTGCATTTTTCAATTTCCATTTCTCATTTCTCATTTCTCATTTCTTAGCCGCGTGTGAATCAAAGACGATCATTTGCCTGGCTGGCGGACTTCCCACGGATGGCAATGCCGAACTGCGGATGAATACATTCGCTGCCTGCGGTTTCGAATGGAAGACCGTCAAAGTATCCGTTCGGAAGTTAGACCATGGCAGTCGGACAAGTTGCTGTCGGTCAAGGAAGTGTCCGCGGACTGTTCATCCGCAGTTCGGCTTTGCCATCCGTGG
>JBGSJV010000035.1:0-5151 GCA_041741535.1 Pirellulaceae bacterium | reverse complement strand
GCGTTTGAATGATTAATGATTATTGAAGAATGAAAAATTCAAAAGGTACCAAAAAACGTCTAGTATCAGGCATTCCGCCAGCAAACGATGGCTGTCAGCAATTTGCATTTTTCAATTTCCATTTTTCATTACTCATTTCTTAGCCGCATCTGAACCAAAGACGATCATTTTCCTAGCTGGCGGACTTCCCACGGATGGCAAAGCCGAACTGCGGATGAAAACATTCGCGGCCTGCGGTATCGAATTGAGGACCGTCAAAATATCAGCTCGGAAGTTAGACCATGGCAGTCGGACAAGTTGCTGTCGGTCAAGGACGTGTCCGCGGACGGTTCATCCGCAGTTCGGCTTTGCCATCCGTGGGAATTAACAAACGCTCTCATTTTGCCGCTTTGCGGCTCAGCCATTCGGCGGGTCGGGCCTAGTGTCTCGGCAGATTCGACGATAGCGATTCTCGGATTAACCAAGGTCGGACTCTCCCAGATCGGGAAGTTATGTCCAGACAATTCCTAAGCTCGATTTTTGATCACCCACATTTCATTTCCTCCGCGTTGAAATTCGTACGGGACCGTGACGACGTTGAGTCCGTATCCCCGGCTCCGTAAATGCTGTGTCATTGGGGCGACGAACCGTGATTGTGTTCCCCCAAGACTCCACAAAGGAAATACCCGGACTTCTGTACTTATGCGGCAAAGATCCGTTAGCCAGCCCCTTTTGGGACCAAGCCTAGGATCCTTGGGGCGAAGAACTTGAGCCATGAACATGCTGTTAGAGGGCGGGGGTTTGTGCGATACTGGAAGCATCGATGCAGAACATTTGGCATCGTAGTTTCGTTTCTTCGCTCACTCCTATAACCACAACCAATCAAGGCCTCCCATGCGATTGCAACGACAACTTTTGAAGCGGGCTGTTTGCGGCCGACTTTCGATCGTCGTTCTGATATTGACCGTCCTGACGACGTCGAAAGAGTTGTTCGCGGATGATTCCCAAGATCCCAACAAAGCGTATCTGAATGCTGCGGAAGCGGGAACCGAATACGCGATCCAGGGCGAATACTCGGGTGTGATCCCAGCAGGCGGAGTGGAGACCAAAGTGGGCGTGCAAGTGATTGCCGAAGGCAGCGGAAAGCTGGCGTGGGTGGCGTATTCGGGCGGTTTACCCGGCGATGGCTGGGACAACTATCCACCGGTACGCGGCACTGGTGAAATTCGCGGTGACATGGGCGTTCTGCAAGGGGAGAAGGGCACCGCAGAAATCCGCAATGGCCGTCTGACAATCATCACCGCGGAGAACGTTCGCGTCGGCGAATTGGCGAAGATAACGCGAGTGTCTCCGACCATAGGTAACCCGGCACCAGCCGGAGCCGTCGTGTTGTTCGATGGCAGCACCGTCGACAAGTTTGACAACGGGAAGTTGGATGAGAATAAGTTGCTGATGCAAGGCGTCACTAGCAAAGACAAGTTCCAGAGCTTTGAGTTGCATTTGGAGTTTATGTTATCGTTCATGCCCAACGCGCGCGGCCAGGGACGCAGCAACAGTGGTTGCTACATGCAGGGACGATACGAAACTCAGATTCTCGACTCATTCGGACTGACCGGCGAGCAGAACGAATGTGGTGGCGTGTATTCCATCGCCAAGCCCAAGCTCAACATGTGCTTTCCGTCGTTGACTTGGCAAACCTATGATGTCGAATTCCATGCCGCCAAGTTTGACGCGACTGGCAAGAAAACCACCGACGCTTGGATGACGGTCAAGCTCAACGGTGTGGTCATTCACGAGAAGCTCGCGTTGACTCATGCGACCACCGCCGCCCCACTGAGCGAAGGTCCCGAACCCGGGCCCGTGTATTTGCAAGACCACGGCAACCCGGTTCGCTTCCGCAATATCTGGGTCAAGCCGTTGGCCGACTAGTAGCGGTAAGCCAAGGCAAGGCCGTAAGTGATCCTCTCTGCGAAACCAATGCCCTAGCGTCAAAATCCAGTGAGGGATGCTGGCCGTTATCTTCGTGTCTGCAGCAAAACCACAGAACAAACCATGCGAGCAGCTCCAATCGTCCTTATCGCGTGCGTCGCCGTTGTGGTTGTTGGCTACTTGGCAATGACCACAGGTGAGCGGGAACAGGGATCACGGGAAGAGGAACTCGAGTACCTCCGCGTCGTGTTGCCTGACGAGCACCTCGATGTTGCGCACGTTGAAGTTTCTTCTCGCGAGGCAGTGATTGTCGGACAAGAGGGAGCTGATCGTTATCTCGGGTTGAGGGTCTTTCCCGGACAGACACGAAAGAACAACGGAGTCCGAGCGGAAATCAGCGTGGACTATCCTTTCGTACCAGGGGAACGCGTCCGATATTCCTGGCGTTTTCGTGTCCCCGACGATTTTGTTACCGACGCTCCCGCCAATCGCTGGTGGGTGATCGGCCAATGGCATGATCAGCCAGATCAGCGACTGGGAGAATCGTGGGACTCGTTTCCATCACGCAGCCCCCCGATCGTGCTGGGGGTTGGAGAGTTGGACGGCCGAGTCGCGATTAGCTTGGGCTACGGGCCCACGACTGGCCCCGAGCGTCAACAGGAGCTTGGACCGCTCTGGATCGAGCGCGGGAAGTGGCACGATCTGGCTGTCGAAATCTACTGGTCAAACGAGGCAGACGGGCACGCCGAACTTTACCTCGACAATGCCTCCGAACCAAGTCTCGCGGCCCAAGGCCCGAACATGAACAATGCCTATCAACATTTTTGGAAAGTCGGCCAATATCGTCATCCCGACATCTGCACCGACAACCAATTGGATATTGCCGACCTTCGTATCCGCAAGTTCGAGGTACAAAGCACGGACGCTGACGACAGGGACAAAAACGACGACGACTCTTCCATCAATCGTCGCGTAGGCACTCAGGAATAATCTTCAACGGCTAGGTTTACGCGTTTGCATTTGAAGGACCAAGCCGGGATCGCAGTTCCTCCAATTCGCTTCGCCGTGGCTCAAGAGACTTTTTGATCTCGCGTTGGTTGATCCGATAAACGCTCCAGAACGCGGCGGCACAAATGAGTCCGACAACGGCGATCACGATTTGCTCGGCAATTTCTTTTTCCGATGATTGCCAGAAGTTCGTGACCAAAAACGTGACGAGCCCAGGTACCAGTGGCAATAGATACCACCATAAGATGTTCCGCAGCAACCAGATTTGGTGCTGGACTTCCGCGAGTGAAGCGTCAATGGTCGACTGCAAGGAGTTTTCAATCACGGACCTTCGTCGCCGTTGTTTCCACCGATCCACCACAAAGAACAAACCAACGAACAGGCTTCCCGCCGCACAGAGCAACAAGGTCCACTGGTGCATCAACACCGCCAGAGTCGCGAAGACACCCGTGATCAGAACCGCCGCGGTTACTTCGCCGAAGTCGCGTTGCCACAACTGCAATTCCAAGGCTCGATGATTTCGTCGGACCTCTCTTAATAGCAAGTCTGCATCGATATTCAACCGCATCCCGTGATCGTGGGCCTGCCATTTTGCCTGTAGCTCATCAAAACTCATCGTTCACCTCGTTTCATTGCCTAAGTACGAGCCCAAACAGGTTTTTACACCGACTTCAGTGGTTCGATCCGCCGAGTCGTTCCGTCAGTACACTACGGATTCGGCTCAGCTTCACGCCGACGTAGTTCTCTGAAATGCCCAGTGCCTCGGAAATTTCCCGATACGTAAGTCCATCCAAATGCAGGAGCGCAATCGACGCGTCGACTTTGGGCAGTTGCCGGATTGCCGAGTACAGCCGTTCGATGAGTTCGTCGTCACCGCCTTCGCTGTCAACGCCGTGCGATTTCACTGCCATGACTTCTTGCATGTAACTCGACTGGTGTTTTTCTCGACGCCGCTCGCCACGCCGCCATACCATGGCTGTCTGAATAGAGACGCGGTAGATCCAGGTCGTTTCTTTGGCCTCGCCGCGAAAACTAGGGATCGAGGACCAAAGATTGACCAAGATGTCTTGCAAAAGATCGTCTTGGTCCGCCGCTCCGTCCACGAAGGATCGCACGACCTTGACCATGAGGCCCAGGTGATTCTGAATCCATCGCTGAAATTGAGCATCTTGATCGTCTGTGGTCACAGGAGGTTCCTCGAAAGGACTAAATTAGTATCCGAAACGGTTGATTCCTTACAGAAAGGAACGCGATTTCTGCGAAATCGATGCTCCAAAATCGAAAAAGTCGGTAAGCGCACGTCGGGTGACCGCGTCCTATGATCTGTCCGAAAAGGGGTCTGACCCTTTGGAGGGCATGCATACATATTGGACAAAAACGCATGACCGGAGAGGGTCAGACCCCTTTTCGGACCGAGCCTTGTGGAATCCGCGTTATTTTCCGAGGCCGTGATGTGTTGGACTTATCGGGGATAGAGGTCGTGACGCCAAAGTCGACGAATCCACAATCAGGATCACCGAATGACCTCGAAACACAAGAACATTCCTGGGATGGGAGATGCCGGCTTATGAGACAGGGAAATCGGAACCATTGCGGAAAGGCTTGGGATGGATGACGACGAGCTGTTCACGCTCATCAAGGCCGACGGAGCGTCGCGGGACCGAGCCATTTCCCAATTGCGGGCGATTCTCCTGCGCGGGCTGAGCAAATCGCTCAACCATCGCTATGGCCAGCCCTTCAATGCCGAAGACATCGTGCAAGAGGCCCTGATGAAGGTCCTGCATTCGCTGGACAATTTCGAAGGCCGGAGCAAATTCACGACCTGGGCGATGACCGTCGCCACGCGGGTTGGCATCAGCGCCCTGCGGCGAAAGTATCACCAAGATGTTTCGCTGGAACCATTCAGTGCGGCGGATGGCTATTCGATCGAAATACCGGTCTTCGACGAGCCGACTCTGTCAAATACAGAATCTCGGGCGAAGATTCTCAGTCTCCTCCAATCGTTGATCGAGACCGAGCTGACCGATCGGCAGCGATTGGCGACCCGAGCTTTCTTATCGGACTTTGCGACGGATGAAATTGCCGAACAGCTAAACCTGACTTGGAACGGAAAACAGTCAAAAAATGAGCACTTGAGTCCGTAAAAGACGGTATTTATGGCTAAAAACAAAATGCAGATTTGTTGCCACGAATTTTCCAGATAGGGCTAGCTAGCGTTTTTAATCTCGTGTATAA